>NZ_JADEWO010000059.1 GCF_015207605.1 Oculatella sp. LEGE 06141 | reverse complement strand
TGGCGACGGCGCTGTGGAAAGCGTTGCAGGAAGGGTTCGTCATTCCACAGACTCAGGTGTACAAGTTCTATTTGGCGGATGAAGCGCAGGCGAGTTCCACGCCGAGTGCAGAACTGGGGCATGAACCCACGGTTGCCTATCGCTTTTTGCACGACCGTGTGCAGCAAGCGGCGTATTCTTTGATTCCAGTCGAGCAGAAGCAGGCCACTCACCTCCAAATTGGCCAACTGCTGTTAGGGAACTTATCTACCGCAGAGCGGGACGACCGAATTTTTGACATCGTTAACCAGATTAATATCGGGAAACCTTTACTCAGCAATCCCAGTGAGCAGCAGCAGCTTGCCGAACTTAATTTAAATGCGGGTCAAAAAGCGAAAGCTTCTACAGCCTATGACGCAGCAAAGACGTATTTCCAGGTTGGAATTGATTTACTGGAAATTAATGCCTGGACGGCTGCCTATCGTCTCGCGTTTGATCTGCATTTTCATTTGGCAGAAGCCTCGTTGATGAGTGGAGACTTCCAGTCATTGGAGGAAACTGTAATAACCCTACTTGAGTCAGCAAACTCAACCGTCGATCGCGCCAAAATTTATGTTCTCAGAGTTGCTCAGTATTCCTTGCAAGGGCTGTTTTCAGAATCAATTCAGGCCGGATTGGAAGGGTTGCAGAATCTGGGAATTACAGTGGAACGAGAGGCTTTGAGCCAACTAGCTCAAGACGAGTTTGCTGCTGTTGAAAACCGACTGCACGATCGCGCGATCGCCACTTTGCTAGAGTTACCTACAGCAACAGATCCAACTGTTCAAGCCGCGATCGAGCTATTAATTATCCTGCAACCACCGGCCTATATCGTTTCAGATTTTGACCTGTACAGTTTTGCGACCTTCCGTGCCGTCCGTTTATCTGTCGAACAAGGCAACACGGCAGAATCCATTAAAGCGTATGCCACCTATGGATTTCTGATCGGGCTGCTGCACAGCCAGTATCAGCGTGGCCTGGAATTTGCTGATCTTGCCCTGCAATTGAGCTACAAGCTCAATAATAAGTTTCAGCAATCTGGGGCTTGCTTTATGTTAGGTTGCTGTATTCAGGTTTGGGCGAAACCAATACAGGGAGCGGCTGAGATTAATTATCAAGGATTCCTCGCAGGTCTGGAATCTGGAGAAATTCCCCATGCAGGATACAACCTGTACAGTAATATCTGCAATCGCCTATTTCAAGGTGAAAACCTGAGCGATATTGCGATCGACATTGATAACTTTTGGCTAATTGGGGAGAAACTAAAGCATGACTTTTTGCTAAGCATCCTTGCCGCCTGCCGTTTCTTTGTCAACCAGCTTGCTCAATCTCTGGATGAGCAGGAACAGATGGAAACCGCAGAGCAAGCTTGGGTTGAGCGGTCGGAGGCATTACAATCCCATACGGCTCTTGGCACGTATTACATTTTGCAAATGCATCGAGCCTGCTTAATTCAGAGTTTCAAGCCAGATGTTCATTATGTAACAGAAGGGCGTAAGTTTTTGGGGGGGTGCGCGGGATTTACCACCTCTGCTGGTTACTGTTACTATGGCTCTCTGATTCTGGTCAGCCACTATTTCAATGTGCCAGAAGTAGAACGCAACGACCTATTGCAGCAGATCGATCGCAATCAAGCGCAACTACAACTCTGGTCAGAGAGTTGCCCCGAAAACTTCCTGCATAAGTATTTGTTGGTTGAAGCGGAACGATCGCGGCTGGAAGGAAGACACCTGGATGCCCTCGACCTTTATGATCGCGCCATTGCTGAAGCCACAACGAATGGGTATCTCCAGGAAGAAGCCTTAGCAAATGAACTGGCTGCCAGGTTCTACCTCAACTGGGGCAAAGAGAAAGTTGCCGCCGTCTACATGCAGGAAGCGTACTACTGTTATGCCCGCTGGGGAGCCAGAGCCAAAACCGATGACCTGGAAATTCAATACCCCAATTTACTGCGCCCCATTCTCCAGCAAGCAGCCCAAACCCTGAACCCCTTTGAAACCTTAACGTCCATTGCGGCTCCCAAGCTTTCGATCCATAGCTCCACAACCACCAACCGCTCTTCTGGTACGAGCATCAATACCGCACTAGATTTTGCTGCCATTCTCAAAGCGTCCCAGAGCCTTTCGAGCACCATTCAACTCGACGACCTGCTGCGCCAGTTAACTCAGATCATTTTGCAGAACTCAGGCGGCGATCGCTGTGCCCTGATTCTGTTGAACCAGGGTGAATGGCAGGTACGAGCGATCGCCACACCAGACACTACCGAACTTTGCTCAGAGGCACTCAACACGTATTCCGACCTGCCGATTCAACTGATTCACTATGTCAAAAACACCCAGGAAGTAATTGTCATTGACCAGTGCCAGACCAGCCTACCCGTTGTTGATCCGTATCTGAATCAGCATTGCCCCAAGAGTGTTTTGGGCTTACCCATCCTCAATCAGGGACATTTAGTCGGCATTCTGTACCTGTCGAACCAATCTACCAGTGGCATATTTACAGACGATCGCGTTCTCATTCTCAACTTTCTCTGCACTCAGGCCGCCATTTCTCTGGAAAATGCCCAGCTCTATCAAAAAGCTCAAGACTATGCTCAACAGCTAGAACAATCTCTGGAAAAGTTACGGATCAGTGAACTTCGCTTTCAGAAACTGGCAGACAATGTGCCTGGCTTGATTTATCAGATCCGGATCAAAGCCGATGGTTCAGCTTCAACATCCTATGTCAGCTCGGGATGTCAAACGCTTTATGAAGTGGCGGCAGAGGATCTGATGGCGGGAAGACACGACCTGCGTGATTTTGAACATCCCAACGATCAAGCAGGCGTTTTGCAGGCCGTTATTGAATCCGCTCAAAATCTCACTCCCTTTCGACACGAATGGCGCATTGTTTCACCCAGTGGAACCATGAAGTGGGTTAAAGCAGCGTCTCAACCAGAACGCTGTGAGGATGAAACAGTATGGGATGGCATTATGCTCGATATAACCGATCGCAAACGGGCAGAAGAAGCGGTTCTGCAAAAATCGCAGGAACTTGAACAAGCGTTGCAGAATTTACAAATGGCGCAACTGCAAACCGTACAAAACGAAAAAATGGCATCGTTGGGGAACCTGGTGGCAGGTGTGGCTCACGAAGTGAACAACCCGCTCGGCTTCCTTAATGGCAGTATCGACAACGTTAAGGACTATGTGCAAGATCTGTTAGATCATCTGGCACTTTATCAACAGCATCATCCCGACGCGGCTGCGCCTGTGCAAGCCAATGCAAGAGACATCGATCTGGAATTCTTGCATGATGACTTGCTAAAACTGTTGGACTCAATGAAAGGTGCAACCGATCGCATTAGAACAATTAGCACCAGCCTCCGCACCTTCTCTCGTGCTGATACTGAATACAAAGTTAGCGCCAATCTGCACGACGGACTTGATAGCACCCTGCTGATATTGAAATATCGCCTTAAAGCCAATGAGTATCGGCCCACCATTCAGGTGACCCAAGACTATGGTGATTTGCCGCTAGTCGAATGTTTTCCTGGACAGCTTAACCAGGTGTTTATGAATATCCTGGCAAACGCGATCGATGTCTTTGACGAAGCCGCTCAGCACCTGTCTTTCGATGATTTAGCAGCCAAACCGCAGGAAATCACGATTCAAACCGCCGTGCTGGATGACCACAATGCCGTAGAAATTCGCATTCGTGACAACGGTGTTGGCATGACAGAAGAGGTGAAAACCAGAATCTTTGATCACCTGTTTACCACCAAAGGCGTGGGCAAAGGCACGGGGTTAGGGCTGGCGATCGCGCGACAAATTGTGACCGAGCAACACGGTGGTAGCCTGCATGTGCAGTCTGAGTTAGGTCAGGGCACCGAGTTCTGCATTCGACTGCCGCTCTCGTAGGGAACTGTACAGTCGTCTAAGCCAGGAGAGAAATGGGAGCTTTTAAGAGAACGACTGAGACGTGCTAAGCCCAACTCGAACCGCCCCCTGTTTCTCCAGATTGGGGGACTTACCGAACCAAGTCGGTCTGTCCCTCAAGTTAGGGAAGTTAAGGGGCTAATCCAGATTATTGAAGTCTTTTCAGACATCCTCTAACCCAGTTCGAGTTGTGCGATGGGTGTTCACATCAGCTAGTCGTCGCCTGCTGATATTCCTTGGTCAACTGAATTTGTTCCCAGACGGTCATCTGCCTCAAGGTTTCGGGACGAGCACCTTTGGACTGCAAAAAGGTAGCTAGTTGGTTCCGTGTAGGAAGCGAATGAAAACCTTGACGGGCGGGTTGTGCGTTGTGGACGTTCATCATATCGATTCAAATCTCATTAATTTCGTGACAATGGTCAGCAGACGTTTGCCTGCTGATAAAGCTATGTCCGGCGATCGCCAGATTAACTTCGGTTCTATTAGGTCGGGCAGTGGTTTAGGCGAGGATGCCTTTAAAGTGCTGACTGTAACTTGAACGGCACATTTGCTACGTTTCAAACATCCTCTTAGAGCGATCGTCTACTCCAGTCACCATCGCCTACTCTAATCGCAGTAGTGCGGCTGGTGCCCAGGTAAAGCAAATCGTTAACGAACTCTTCTGCTGCCATTTTCCTGCGCCTGGACGAGTTTACTTCGGGTGTAACCCAATAGCGTTCAGACGTAGGAGCTTTCCCTCGATAGATATTCTAAACGAAGGTTGCGATTGCTGCCTTCACCCACAAGAGTTAGTGGCGATCGCCATTCGGGAATCAGGGCATCACCAGTCTAACTTAAGGCAGAATTCGACTTGGATTTTCCCCAACTTTGAAATAAAGCGTTACATTGTACATATAACGTTACACACAAGCTTGTCGGTTTTTTGGTAACAGTCATCCGCCGCCGAGTTTAACTTTAACCCCTATATAAAGGCAGTTATGGATAAAGCGATCGAACTAACACTAGAACAAGAGTTTAGCCTCAGAAACTTTGCGGATCAGGTGCAGCAGATGTCCCGCGAGCAGGCTCAAGAATTTCTGGTCATGTTGCAGAAGCAGGTGATGCTTCGAGATGCAATGTATCAAGAGTTTTTGAGACACGAATGGAAGCTGGATGCCGCTTTTGAAGCGGAGTAACCACAGAAAGCGATCCGTGTTTATCAAGTTGAGCTGAATCGTCACACTATCTCAAGCTGGAGTATTACTGATGACAAATCCCACTGAGCCTTCTACACCCGTTGCCAAAGACAGAAACGCGTGGCGCTGGGGATTCACTCCTCAAGCCGAGGTCTGGAACGGACGTTTGGCGATGATTGGCTTTGTGTCTGCTCTGTTAATTGAAGTACTCTCTAGCCGGGGCTTCCTGGGGTTCTGGGGACTCTCTTAGAGCAACAGCCAACGCTGCTCAACATCATGCCTGATTAGATTTTGAGCCAATACAGAAATATGGAGAGGGGCGATGCTTGAATTGTCCTGCTTCCTATTTTTCGTGAGAAGCAAGCCTGGGGCGATCGCTGCTCCAGGTATTTCCTTGCAACCGATACAATAGCTGAATTCAATGCAGCAAAATTCTGGTTGAGTTAGTTGTTTATGGGATATGGGAAATAGGGAACTCGTCACCAGCGGGTGTGAGTGGAAAGATAGGGAAAAGGCGATATGCAACCGTTATCATACGATCGCCTATCCAGGCTCTAAAATCTATACGCAACACAGAGCGAGGCAGTCGATCAGGTTACTTTAGCAGAGGAGCTGACCATCCATTCGCCCAAGCGTGAAGATTATCCTCCCATGATTTGTTAGTCTGTTCGTCCTTGAATAGAACATCATGTTCCATAAATATCCAAGAATCAGTGTCCAACTTAACGTTAGCCAAGCTTTCAAGTCCCAGGCTCTTAAGCCGTTTTGCCACTTGGCTGCCAATCTGTAACCCCTTTACCCCTGGCTGATGTGTCTTAATCCAGGCTGCCCATAGATACAATTCAATTTTAACGGCAAGTGTCTCGGAACCATCTAGCTTGGCTATGTCACCTAATGCTACAGAGTCCAGATTTTTAAGAAGGGCGCTATAGTCACTTTCCTGCTTATCCTTACTCCACCTGTTCCAGTCATCTGAAACCAAACTATCATACTGTGTTGCACGACTGCTAAACGCTGCTTCAAACTTCTGGTTATGCATTTCGATGGCTTCCAGATTGGACGCAAGAAACGATAGCGGGTCACCTCCTCCACTTCCTCTGCCTTCACCGGCCGGCAGACCCGCTGCTTGTGAATTTGCAGCCCGATCTCCAGCGCGTGCGGTTGTTACTGTATTTCCAGCCCCCGATGCTGCCGAATTAATTGGGTTTTCTAGTTTCTCCACAACGCCTTTAATATCAACTGCGGCAATCTTCTGGCTGGTTTTGCCGAGAGCACTTTGAAGTTTGCCAAGACTAAAGCTCAGAAAAGGTTCGAGGGCGGCTGTCCCCGCAACTAAAATTAGAGTTGTAATTATTTGGTCAATAACAGCATCTTGGCTCGCCTGTTTATTTAGAGCACCCTGATATCCGCTCATAGCCGTTTGGAACGCCGCTGTGAGTCGATACACAACTTGTTTGTAAGTTGAGATCTTTTCACCGAATAAAGCTCGATACTTCAGATCAAGTTGATTGGCGGCTGTTTTTTTCTCCAGCACCTGAGTTCGTGTTTCCAGATCCTTGAGTTGGTCTGATGTTTTGTCCCTCTGTATGAAGGTAGTCGTCCTCGCCTTCCGCATCACTGCCTCGTCTTCCTGTTTGCCATCTGCACATTTGTGCTGTACGGCTCCAGAGAGCGATCGCCCCACCGACCCAGTAGGGTTAGGCATCCGCATCACCTGATCGGCGACGCGATCGGCTTCTTGCTCAAACGGGTCAGAGGGATCACTGATTGAAATGCCGCCTGCGGTGGAAGTGCCAGCCACGGCTCCATTTGCCTGTTGTACAGTATGCACTACCTCATGGGCAATCAAATGCTGACCCTCGGTTGAAGTAGGGTTATAGCTGCCTGAACTGAAGAAAATATCTTGACCTGTAGCAAAGGCGATCGCATTGACGGATTTAGAGAGGCGATCGGCTTCACTATCCGTATGAACCTTTACACCGGATAGGTCAGTTCCCAACTGGTGTTCCAAATGCTGCTGAATGCCTTGATCGAGACCACCCCCTCTGCCCATTGCAGACTGAATCTGTTGCCCAATATTTTCCGCTTGAGCGCTGCCAGGAGTTTGGCTCGATCGCTGCATTGAGATCCTATCCGCTTGGCACACCACTCCATTGTTGTGTTCACCAACAGCCCTTGGTGGGGTTGCCATGCGGAACGTTTGCAGAGCTGAAACATGAGCAGGCTCGGATGGGATGAAATTCAATGGATTGTTTAACTCTGTCGATCGCACTTGTCTTGCCAGATGCAGTGGCAGCATCGATGGGACAAAAGGTTCAGGCGCAGACGATCGCATTAGAAACACACTAGCGATCGTGTCTTGAATCGTATCTAAAAAACCAGTTTCTGCACTTTGTTTCTTAGAATCTTCGCATTCAACGCCAGTATCAATTTCAGTTGGAGGCGTTTGTTTGCGACCGTGATCGGTTTTGGTATCATAATCGTTATTTTTTCCTTGGACGTATGCTTCTAAAGCTTTGCTCTCCTGATCCATTTCACCAGACGTTTTACCAATGAAGCGTTGATGAGCATTCGCAAATTCTTGTTTGTTAATGGCAACATGCCCATCTTCGTGATTCTTCAGGGCAGAGTAGAAGCTGTCCCACGCTTTTTTGACCGGGGGACATTGCTTATCACGCTCTGCCCACCTGGGCATGGTCATAATTTGAGTCACGGTTAATGTAGCTTTTGTCGCGGGATCACCCTGGGTGCTGGTGCTAAAACTAAAGGTAACGGAACCTGCTTCGTCCGGTAAGTTGTTGGCAACATCTTCCAGAGTTTTACCCGAATGAGTAGTGTGCTGAAGCTTTGGATCTTGAACCGTCGTTGAGCCAGAGCTAGCATTTCCTCCACCTAAGGGCACAGCCGTATTGCTAGAGGTATCAAGCGGATTAATTGACGCATCGCCAGTGTCATTGACCTCTCGCATCAGCAATGTATCTTTGTCACGAGCTGCACACTTGCGCTGTATGGTTGGTTTGGTAATGCAGTCGCCAGGCGCAGATATTGATATTTTGCTGAAATCATGACCCGGAAAGGGGATTTTAAGAGATTCATTATCTGATGCAACCCCACTGGGTTGAGGGCTGAAGTTGAAGTTAGATGGTGTTGACGTATCAGGAGAAACTAGAGCCTGAGGTAAAGGCGTGAAACTAGTGACACTTGTAGACTGACGCTTAATTTCGATGCGCTCACTCATCCGAGTAACTCCTTGTAGATCAGGTGAAGTGCTGATGTACCAGCACTTGAGAATATGATTGCAACAGACAGACGATCGCTAATTGAACCCTAACTACAATTGATGTCGGAGCATATTCGACCAATGTCTATAGTTTGAAGCAAGCGTTCAGGGTAAAGTGTTCAAACCCATCCGCCCACTTCTGATTCGGTCAGCGACTTCTCAATTTTGGCGTATTCCGTTTGAGCCGATCGCAGCAAATGTTTCATCTGCACCGCTTCTCCGGCGTCGGCAGCCAAAAAAGCGGCGTTAAGGGCAATGTTGCGAATGTTGCCTCCTGCAACGTTGAGTCGGGCTAGCTTGGCTGGATCTAGCCCTTCAGTGGGTGTGCGGCTGGGGAAGACGCGTCGCCAGATTTCGGCGCGTTGGCTGGCATCGGGAAAGGGAAACTGCACCACAAACCGAATGCGGCGCAAAAAGGCCGTGTCGATCGCACTCTTCAAGTTGGTCGTCAGGATGGCTAAACCGGGATAGCATTCCATCCGTTGCAGCAGATAGCTGACTTCAATGTTGGCATAGCGATCGCGGCTATCTTTTACCTCGCTGCGTTTGCCAAATAGAGCATCGGCTTCATCGAACAGCAAAATCACACCGCCATCTTCGGCGGCATCAAACACGCGCCGCAGGTTCTTCTCGGTTTCACCAATGTACTTGCTCACCACCGACGACAGATCAACCCGGTACAGGTCGAGCCGCAGTTCGTGAGCTAGCACTTCCGCCGCCAGGGTTTTGCCGGTGCCGCTTGCCCCGGCAAACAAAGCACTAATCCCCAGCCCCCGTGACCCTTTTGTACCAAACTCCCAGGTTTCATACACCGTCGCTCGCTGGCGCACATGGGCAGAGACTTCGTGCAAAATCTTAATTTGTGCCTCCGGCAAGACCAGATCAGACCAACTGGCGATCGGTTCAATTCGCTGAGCGAGTTCATCCAGGCGCGGACGGGCTTGAATGCGGCAGGTATCCCACAAACGGCGGCTAAGGTCTGGTGCGGCAGAGGGACTGGACGGTTGACCGATCGCTGCATGACAGGCGCTGCGAATGGCTGTTGCGTTCAGGTCAAACTGGGAAACGAGTTGCTGTACTGGCCCATGCAACTCGCCGTTGAGAGAAGGCACCTGCTGGGTTAACAAGTCATGCCAGAGGTCTTGCTGCTCGATTGAGGTTGGTTTTTGTACGTCAAAACTAATGACCGGACGATGGGGCAGATGCAGGCGATCGCGACAGGTCATCAGCAGCAACCCAGGCGTGCGCTCCAGCAACCGGGACACCGTTCCCATTCGCGCCGCATCACTGCTGTCCAACACCTCGCCATCCAGTAAAAGTACACTATTACTTAAAACCGAATCGCGCGTCCATAGCCGTTGGAGGCTTTCAATTTCAGCCGGGGTAGAGGGCACCAGTGCAGCAGGCAAGCGACAAAGACCAAAGCCTAATAACTCGCAAGCGGTGGTAGCAATGCTCTGTTTACTGCTGGCATCGGCACCGCATAATTGGACAATCGGCGGCTCCGCTGCGGTGGCCGCTGTTGATAACACCAGCGCCACTTGCTCGGCCAGGTGTTGATGAGAGGGCACTAATTCGGCGACAGCGGGCATCGGTTCAATGAATCCAACTAAGCCTTCGTCTAAATAACGTGTGCCCACTAAGTAGTGCAAGATGCGTTCGGTAATGCGTAACGGGCTGAGCGTCAGGGTAATTCCCTGACCAACTTCAATTAATCGATGACGACGCAGCGGTGCAACTGGGGTCAGCGCCTCCCAGTGAGGTTGCGGCAACACCGCCAGCGCCAAACTAAAGGTGGGATAGGGGCGTTGTGGATCGTGCTGCGCTTCGGTGCAAAGGCGGAACAATGTAGCATCCAGCTCGACTCCCGCACAGAGCAGCAGCAGATCGCGTTCAAAGGGACTCAAGTCAAACATCTGGCTGAGGCGATCGAGTGCAGAGGGAGTAGGCATGGCGGCTCTTGCTGCCTCTATGTCCTGCTGTAACTGTTGCTGATCACAGATCAATGCTTCTGCCCCAACATAGCCAGCCAGAGCATTGCGAACAAACGCCAAAGACGCTGAGAGATAACGCTGGTTTGCAGCCTGCCAGTGTTCAAGAGCCGTCATCATTTCAGTTCTACCTGAGGGGAGCCAGGTTCTCCAGTAACAGCCGGATGTAAAGGACTTTGGGCACCGTCTACCTGTAGCTGTACCCAGTAGGTACCTGCCGGTAGGGCGGTAACGGGAATGTGTAGAATGTCGGCATCGGCATCGTGGGGTTGAACCGCAAAGGGGTAAATGCGGGCTGGATGCGTTGAAACGCAGCTTAGCAACAAAAACACACGCTGGGATTTGCCAACACGGGGTCTGACGTTCACAATGATGGTTGCAGCATACAAGTCTTCTGAATCGGGCTGAGCCTGGTCTACAGAAGCGGTGATCAGGGGATGCACTACAAAACTCGCAACGTTTGATTCCAGTGCGGACAGTGGAGATAATGACTGGCCGAGAGTTTGATGTACAACTTGAATGCCATGCACGCCAGCCAGCAAGTCGGACGGTAGAATGACGCTAATCGTTTGGGGTTGTACCTCCTTTGGTTTTAGAAGTGCCGATCGCCCAACCATACGCAGTTGCGTAATATCACTTTGGAGCCGTTCACCCTGGAGGAGAATCATACTGCCTGCTGTAATTGGCTCTCCAGTGGGAGTCGTTACTTTCTCGATGAGAGGTTGCGGCAATGCTGCCTCCAGGGTTGGTGTTGTGTGACCCGGTTGCCGACTTTCAATGAGAACCATAGAAGCACGATAGGCTGCCGATGGACGGTAATGGGTTTGCAGGGCAGACCAGAGTTTGGAGGTTTCCTCCATGTTAAAGAATTCAGTATTGAGTTTGATGGAGCCTACTCCCTTAACCAGATCGGGAATGGACACAGTGGTTAAAGCTTGGGACAGAACACCAAAACTGCTCACGGCTGCCGCACGCTGCAACGCATTAACAAACATCTCTTGCCCAATTACAGGCAGGTCGTGCAACAACTGCATAGCGTAACCCAGGAGTAATTCGGCCTGAAAGTCTTTTGCGCCATAGGCTGTGAGTAAGTAGTGCAAATCTAAAGCCAGGGGTGGCTGGCTAGACAGGGCACTGGCACGATGGCTCTCAGGCCGATCGCGCCCAATCCAGTCGGCGTTACGATTTTGGCTCACCTGATACAAAAATAGGTTGAGCTGTGGCCGTTCGTCACTGCCAACCGAAATGCGATCGGGGGGAATTGCAGTCACCAATGTATCACCCATACTGGTGGCGATCGCGTCGTTTGCCAGTCCATTCTCCAAAATATCTTTGAGCACTGCAGTAACGGCTGCAATGACAAGTGCATTGCTCATGAATTCCTTTCTCAGTGAGGCACCGTTGATCTCTCGGTATCTCTCGTTGGCTTCCTTAGAGATACTTACATTCATTGAAGCGGAAAATCTCTAATTTCGTTGCAAATTGTAAATCTAAGAGGGTCGTCTATAAAGTAGCGAATGTGCTGCATTGCTCCCTAAATCCCCCATTCTGGGCTGCGACGTGTGCTCAGTCGAACGGGGACTTTGAAACCGAACAGACTCAGAAGTCCCTCCAGCCCTCCAGTGTTGGGGCAATTTGGATTGTATTCAGCACCTTTGAACCATCCTGAGCCAACATTAAGTCTCCAGCCCTATGCTAATGGACGCTGTTTCTCTGTGGCTAAAATATTAAAATTTGTATTGGATGCCCATCTATAAACGTGCTGTCAACGTCTCAGGATTTTGGCGGATTGAGGAACCCTGGACACCCATAGACGAGAATAGACGAGAGTGGTTATACAACGAACTACCCTCGTCGAACCTGACATCTTACAGCAGTTCTCAATCGAGTCAGCCACAGTCTCGCCAAGATGGGTGTGGGGTGCAGGGTTTGAAGTGTGGTGAATGCAAATGAAAATGTAAGAAGTTATTTCTGCCACCATACGAACGTTTATCCTGAATGTAGAATTCTGTAACCCCTCATGATGGAGATGAGTGAAGTGCAGATTCGGGAAGATGACTTAACAGGTAAGGCGATCGCTGATTTTCTCCGAGAACATCTCGAAGAGATGCATACAATTACTCCTCCTGGAAGCGTTCATGCTCTTGATTTAGAGACATTGCGATCGCCCGATGTCACTTTCTGGTCAGCCTGGGAGGGCGACGAATTACTGGGATGTGGAGCATTGAAAGCGCTAGATGCAAGCAGTGGCGAAATCAAATCAATGCGTACCGCCAAGGCTCATCGCGGCAAGGGTGTTGCCTCAAAGATTCTTGAACACATCATCAAAGTAGCCAAACAGCGTGATTACGATCGCCTGAATTTGGAAACAGGGGCTTTACCGGAGTTTGCCCCAGCACGAGCCTTGTATACCCGATATGGGTTTGAGTACCGAGATCCCTTTGGCGAGTATACAAACGACCCAAACAGCGTGTTTATGACAAAAGAACTTTAGATCGGCGGTTCAGAATAATGCATTTCTGGCAGATCGTAGACAAAGGCATGTAGGGTTCTCTTTTGAGCGTTGCCATCTGAGTAGCACAACCGTCACACTGCATGGGTTTAGCCTTTACTGAAAAAGCCCTGAACCTTACTCCACAAACGTTGTGGGTGTGCCACCTGACGAGCCTGACACTTGCGTAAATGCAACTGACAGTTGACATAAAAAGGAGAATTAGGTTGAGCCAACTCGATCGCCGTCTGATAACACTCAATCGCGGTATCTAACTGCCCTAACTGCTCATAACAGAGTCCCTGGTGGAAATGGACGTTACCTCTCACGGGCAAGTCGAGTTTATGGGATGAGGATGCCGCATGATACTCATGCGCTCTGGCTAAAAGTTCTAATGCTTTGTCGTAATTACGCTGCTGCTCATAGTATTCGGCTTGGGCAATGACACTTTTCACCGTCTGATTCAGACTGGAACTCGGCAAGTGTTCCACTCGTTCATATAACGCCCTTGCTTCTTCCAACAGTCCTACTTTTCTGAAGTGAACCGCCAGAGGTAGTAACTGATCGCCATCTTCGACCGTTTGACAATCTGGAAAAATGGCTTTGCAGCGATCGATCGCCTCTTCAACCTGACCGCGATTGTAGAGTGAGATAATCAGGCGACGCGCAACCCTAACTCGTAGTCTGGGTTCTAATGTCTCATCTTCTAGCAAGGATTTGAGCAGGACTTCAGCCTCCTCTGGTTTTTTCTCCCTGAAGCGATCGCACGAAGCCAGGTAGGTACTCCAAAATGGAGGCAACCAGCTTTCATCATAGGGACGAGAGAACTCGCCAGTCTTCCTCAAGAAAAAGGCAATGCTGCTGTTAACAATATCTTTGGTGTAAACCTGAATGATGTCACCTGATAAACGGCGGGGAGTTGGCTCGTTTTCCGGAATGGGGGTGACTGCGAAATTAGGCTCATCTACTAGCTCAAATCCCTGAATTAAAGGATTATCACCCGTGAGCCATTTTTCCATCCAGTACTGATCGGTATACAGCAGGTTTTGTTCATAGTAGGTGCGATCGGTCTTGTTAAACTCGGTGGTTAAAGCCGCCACTCCGCCCGGTTTTAGCACCCGATGAATTTCTGCATAGACCTGATACAGGTCTTTGAAGTTATTAACATGTTCAATGGCACAACAGCTCCAGATAAAATCAAAACTGTTGTCGGGATAGTCGATTTTTGTCATGTCCATCACGTGGACTCGGAGGCGATCGCGCCGATAGGGGAAGCGGCTTTGTTCAAACACCTCCTCCGGCCTCATGGCCGCCGTTGCCCATGATTGTGAACTGTAGAGATCGGTTGCAGTTACTTCCTTGCAAACATTAGAAAAAGCAAAAATTAACCGCTCACGCCCAGAACCCAACCCCAACGCTCTGCTTTGCTCATTCAGCAATCCCAACGTTTGCAGCCCGGTATACACCTGGGTAAATTCCCACGTCTTGCGATCTTTGATCCGAAATTGCAGCAGCGTGTAGGCTGCGTGGAATTCAGGCTTTTGCCAATCTGCAATGTCTGCAACTTTGCAAAACTGCATGGTTATGTCTGGGTGTGAGAGGTTTACATTCGTGGTTCATCTTACACGGATTTTAGGGTTGCCGTGTAGGGGGAACCGTTCACACACAGAGGGTGAGGTGGGAGCCGTTGCTGGTTTTGCTGACTTCGATCCGGGTTTGAAAGGCCGATTTGAAGTTAGGCATGTGGGTAACGGTGAGGATGCAGGCGAAATCGTTGGCGATCGCATTGATAGCGGCAATCAGGCGATCGCACCCCGCTTCATCCTGGGTACCAAAGCCTTCGTCTACAATCAACATTTGCAGGGCAGCACCCGATCGCTGCGCTAACAGGCGGGCTAGAGCCAGCCGAATGGCAAAATTGACTCGGAACGCTTCTCCGCCAGAGTATGTTTCATAGGGACGAGTGCCCTGAACATCGGCAATGAGAATGTCTAGCGTGTCGATCAGTTTGGCTGGATTGCGAGCCGTGCCCTTGCGCCGTCCTGACCGCTGGGTGACAAACTGGACATGAAGCTGATTAGCGCTGAGCCGCCCTAAAATCTGGTTGGCCTCTGCTTCAAGCTGGGGCAGCACGTTTTCAATCATCAATGCCTGAATGCCGTTTTTGCCAAAGGCTTGCGCCAGCTCTTGATAGACACGGCACTGCCGCCGCAACGTTTGCACCTGCTGCTGTTGCTGCTCATACTGTTGTTTCAGCGCTTCGATCTGCTGCTGCTGCTGCTGGAGGCGACCCAGATGGGCAAGCTGTTCGTCGAGGCTGGCTCGTTGTTGCTGCATGCGGCCTTCGAGTTGCTGAATGTCGTGCCGATGGTCGGGAGCGTGCTGGAGCTGCGTGGTGAGGTTGACGATGTGTTGCTCGATCGCGGCAAGAGCCTGTTTGCGGTTGGCCAGGATATCTTGCAGTTCCAGCACCCGTTGCTGGGTTTGCGGGTAGTGCTGCTGCGCCTGTCCCCACTCTTGATAGCGCAACTGCCACGACTGCGCCTGTCGCGCGGCACGACGAACAGCAGTGTGACGTTCCACATCGTATCCAATCTCGGCTATGTGCCGATCGATCTGGTGGATTTGCTGCTGCAAAGGAGACTGGTCAACGCCGCCGAGCTGCTGCTCTAGCGCTGCAATTTTGGACGCTAAGGCGGGCTGACGTTCGGCAATCTGCGCTTGCCGCCGCTGCGCTTGCCGCACTTCCGCTTGTTTGATGTCTGCCCAACGCCAGCGATCGGCTTCTCCACGGGCAAGGGCGTGGTTTTTGTCGTCGTAGTTCAGCTCCTTCAGGCGTTGGTCGAGCCAGTAGAGTTCTTCTTGCAGGTCGGCATCGACGGTTCCGGCTTGCAGCGATCGCTCAATTTCGGCGTGTTCAATTTCAATTTGTTCCAGTGCCGTTTGCACGCTGCCAGCGTAGTGGAGCTGCTGTTGCAGTTGGCCTCGCCGCTCTAACACCAGGTTGTACTGAGCTAATTCCTGTTCGACATCCCGATATTCCTGCCGCAAGATTTGAATTTCGCGATCGGATACCGAGAGCTGTTCTCGAATCACCCAAATCTGATTCTGAATCTCTTTTTGCTTAGTTTGATGCCGTTCCAACACCAGGTTCCAGTGATGCTCATCCAGCGAGCGATCGCACAGGGGGCAGGGCGGATAGGCCAGGGTAGAAGACGGTGGATGGAGGTCAACTGTAGAGGCGAGGGATTGGGATAACAGGTTGCCCTGTTCGATCGCCTGGATGGGTTGCGGTACGCTTCTGCCGTTGGGTTGGCCGTTGCCAGGTGGGGTGCCCCAGTTGTGCCCCTCAACTCCTCGCTTCAACATTTGAATTTTGTGGTCTAGCTCGGCCAGTTGCCGTTCGTAGTCGCGTTGCCGCTCCTGCAACCGTTCCAGGAAACTGCGCCGCTCCAACCCTTTCTCGCGCACCTTTTGCTGGTAGGTGCGGCGTTCTTCCAGGTGTTTGATTTGTGCCGCCACATCCAGAGCCGCTTGCTGAAGCTGAGGCTGGCGCGATCGCTGAATATGAAGCTGCTGTGCCGCAGACTGAAGTTCCTCCAACCGAGCGCTGAGTTTGGCATGGCTGCGATCGAGCTGGGTTTGTAGTTTCTGTCGATGTTGCAACATGGGCGAAACCTGCGCCTGAAGCTGGTCTAGCTGGCTCAGGCGCAAGCGTGCCTGCCGCAGTTGCTCAACGGCTGCTTCAATGTCGGCGGCCTTGCTCAGGGTGTGTTGAATCTCCTGTTCTTGCTGCTGTAAGGCTTCTAGTTGCGCCTGAGCCTGCCGCAGTTGGTCTTTGAGCAGGTTGGTTGCTTCTAGCTGCTGCTGTTGCAGCGCTTGCCGTTGGGCTTGAGCCGCTTGATGCGCCTGAAAGCGGCTGGTAAGGGCTTCTTCCTCGGCCTGGAGGCTGCGGAATTGGGCATACCCGGCGGCGATCGCGTCTCCGTCGTTCAGGATCGTATCTAGAACCTGCTGCTGCTGTTGAGCTGCGGTGAGTTCCTGCTGCAAGCGATGGCAGTCTTGGGTAAGGTGACGCTGCTGCTGCTGCTGTAGGGTGAGCTGCTGTTGCCAGGTCTGCCGCTGTTGCTGTACACCTTGGAGCTGCCGCAGTGTCTCAGCATCAGCCTGTTGCTGCTGCTGCATTTGAGCAATTAGCGCTTCCAGGGTGGCTTGCTCGGCGGCAATTCCTGCTTCCTGTTGTAGCTGGGTGGCAGCCGTTTCCAGAGTGCGCTCCAGCAAGCTTAATTCGGCTTTGTGTTGCCGCGATCGCTCCTTGGCCTGTTCGGCCAGAGCATCATACTGGTTCAGCTTCAGCAGATCGGCTAAGATCTGTTTTCGTTCGCTGGGGCGCTTGAGCATAAACTCGTCGGCACGCCCCTGGCGCAGATAGGCCGAATTGATAAACGTTTCGTAGTCGAGCTTGAGATGTTGCAGGATAAGATGCTGTGTGGCTCGAATGCTGCGCTCAGTCAGGCTGCGAAAGCCATTGGGTGTTTCGACCTGGAACTCTAAACTGCTGGTTTGTCGGCGATAGCGGGTGCGGATGATGCGATAGATGTGAGTATGGCACTGGAAGGTAAAATCGACTGCTGTTTCGGTTGCGCCTATGTGAATGATGTCGTCTTCGGATGAGGCGCGACTTTGTCCCCACACTGCCCAGGCGATCGCTTCTAGCAACGACGATTTTCCAGCACCGTTTGCGCCACAGATACAGGCGACGTGCAGACCACGAAAATCGAGCGTGGCCTCACGATAGCTCAGGAAGTTTTTTAGCGACAGAAATTGCGGGATCATGCAACCAAGCGACCAAGCACTTGATTATAAGTTAACAGTACGAATGCACTTTAATACAGATGATCCGGGCATTTGGGCGAAAATTGCTGTAATTTTGCTGCGATCGAGGGTGTTTTGAGTCGGGATAGGACAACGAGACACAATTGTCACTCATCCCAACCAGGGGAATGAGTAGCAGCGGTAAACACTGCCACTCAGTTCATGGGATAGTCGATCGCCCTACCTCGAAGGGGAACCGTCGTGATGCAGATACTTGGTCAAGATGCTGATGTAACTCCCCGACGGCAGGGTTGATAACAATCGCTGGCGTTGCTCCTCACTCTCAGGAGAGGCGATCGGCTTTGTCCAGTCTCCCGCTTCAGCAAACCCCCGTCGATGTAAGTTCTTGATGGTGTCTATCACATCCTGCTTGCTTCCCAGCAATAGCACTCGTAACGGACGACGATCGCCACTGGCAACCGGGATGACCTGATGCCGTTCCGGTTGTGACTCTACGGTGCGATCGCGCTCCATCTGAGCAATGAAATCAGCCATGATACTTCTCCTGTTTGGCTTACGGGTAAGGAAAGCCAAAAACCTAGCCACCCCGCATATCATTGAAGCGCAAAGCAGGGTGGCTTGCAGGAGTGGTAAGATCTCCCAAGCCTCCGCGTTGGCCCGATCAACGTGGGGGTCAGCTATCCTTGGCGGTTGCCGCCGCCCTGGATAGCGCTTGACTAGATTTTTGGTGTCTGGTTGCTCTGCTGTGGTTTACACCACAAACAACCTAACTCATCACGGTACGGGATTTGTCTGGCAGAGTCAATACAGAGAATGGAGGGAGGGGGGGCGATCGAGTGACTGGCCACTTGTAGTTTGTGATACTTACTCGACTTTTGTATGGAGCAGATGGGCGGGTGTAGCGATCACACTACCTTCCGACACGCCACGACAAAGGGGAAGCAGGAGACACGATCCGTCCCGATGTCGCCGGAGTTGAGAGAATGGTTGAGGAGTATCGGAGCGATCGTCCTATCTGTTGCCAGGGCAGTGAGGGCGAGGGCATATCTGTCCAGAATCTGCCAATGCCATTTTGCGAGCAGCCTTTAAGCGGTTAGGGATTGAGGGGTTCCAGCATCCGGTAGTACCCCTGTATAAAATACATCTTAATGGTGCCAATGTTCTACAGAGATGGATTGGGCAGATCTGCGGAATCTTGCTGTTGATCTACCTGAATTAGGGTAGATCAACAGCAACCCCGCTGTTGATCTAGTCATATGGGATGGATCTACAGCAAAGTAGCCGTTGATCCATCCAAATCTGGGTAGATCAACAGCAAAGCTCTGTAGAATAAATTGTTATACGGCTCAGGCTATTGGTTGAGACAGTACCCAAACTCGCTAGTTGGAAGTTCGGCGTTAAGCTGCTTTCAAGTTGGGGAGACGATGCAAAATTAAGCACTCAGGAAGCTATGTGGGAGAAGCTCGAACTACCTTTCATTTGTGAACGGATGGTTGCATTCTCCATTCCACAACAACAGGTAGCTTGGGTCATGGCTTGGGATGCGTTGTTTCAGGTCACTTTAGCTCCAGAGGTTAATGTTTTATCGGTTTTGCATGGCGAGGAGGAGTTGGATAAAGTCTTTGACGAGGATAGAAACCTCTTGATAATTGGCGAACAAGTTTATCCACTGCTAGGGCTGTACGGGGGCGTTCCAATCTTGGTCAATGAGCTTGGCGATCAACTGTCTCTAGAACCCAACCAGGATAGGTTAGTAGTTTTGAACGGCGAAGGACAGGTTAAACAAGCCATTGAGTTTTTTGACTTATCAAACGACTGGCGTTGGGCAACGTTTTCAGCCAATGGTCATTACTTGTTAATTGGGGTGCCGTATGATCTTTTTATCTACCAGTGGCGATCACCGTATAACAATGCTGTTGCAACGGATTGAGTCATCTACTGGTGGTGAGTTAAAGTTATTTGCAACCGCTGAACAGCAACGTTAGGACGCGCAAAACCCAGCATGCCCTGTCGCCTCTCTCATGAACGCCTGATGGGTTTTGTCAAGGGCACTCTGGACGGCTGGACTTAGAGGAAACGCAGCATGAACCGATTCACTGGCGGTTGCCTTTGCGAGAATATCCGAATCGTGGCATTGGGGCTCCCGTATCGCGTTGGGCTTTGTCACTGCCTCGACTGTCGTAAGCATCATGGAGCGCTTTTTCACGCTTCTGCGGTGTTCCCGCAGAATGCAGTGACGATCACGGGCGAAACACGCGACTACGCTGGGCGGTTCTTCTGCCCCCACTGCGGATCGTCTGTTTACTCACGCACCGCAGACGAAATCGAAGTGAACTTAGGATCCCTGGACGCACCTGATCAACTTAGGCCGACTTACGAACTTTGGACAATCCGACGCGAATCTTGGTTGCCCCCTTTTTCGCTCACCAGACAATACGAGCGTGACCGTGAGTCCACGGGTCGCTCAGAGGAGTAGACGGGCACGGCCTAACAATCCGCCTGGAGCGGACTGTTGGGAGATATTGTTAGTGTTGCAAAGGGTACTTGCAGCCGCTCATCTCAACCGTTCGACCGCAAGATTACTGGTTGAGACGGTTTATCAAGTTTGTCTGTTGGCCTTCAGTATCAAGGTACTATGAAGCTAGCAGTAGGACAGTATTTAAGCCTGTTTGTGGGACAATAGTAGGTGATTGAGCAGTTAACGGAAACTCAAGAAGAACAGGTATCGTTATATCGACAGAAATGGCAAAGAATTGCCCTAATTCCAGCACCTACTAACCGTTTACTTGCTAAAACAGCAGTTCAATCTGTTTATACAGTCCTAGATTTATCTACGCCAGCAATCTTATTCCGAGCTAGTCCTTGTGCAGCAATAGGAACTGTTACATCATCTCAGTTCGGCAACTCCCTGGCTAAGGCTATCAAAAATCATTACAAGCAGTCACTCTTCAAACAAGTTACCAGCCAACTTAGCTACCGTCTTTATCAAGAATTGCACAGAAGATTTTTGTGGGTGATGCACACTAAGGTATTGCCCATTGAATTCGCAAACCAAGCGTTACTATACCCTTTAATCAAATCCTTACCGAGATCGCAACGTAATAAGCTGAAAAATTGTGTCAAGCCTGAACTATGGGTATTACATGGAGCTTTACTAGATTTTTGCATTTCGGTTCTTTATTGTGAACATAGCCTGGCTAATTGGCAAGCGTTTCAGTTGTTGACTCAACATTGTGGTTGGATCTATCCATATAAAGGGGTTTGTGTGATTTGCGATCGCCCCTCTCAATTCAGTTTCAAGCTCAACTCATCCTCGTCCTCATACTTGGATTTAGATTTAGAGATGGTATCGATCATGTATAACGATGGCAGCAATTTGCATCATCTTTACGATGCCTCGAAAGATTGGTTGCTGATGCGTTTAACGAAGCAGAATATATTGACCGATTCTTATACCGATAGGTAAGCGTTGCAGTCGAACAAGTCGATGAAGCGGACGGTTGAAAGATCTAGGTGGAGTTGCAATGACCATCTGCTGCCGCTTATCTTAGTCGTTGCGCGGCTTCATAGCACTGGTTTAGGCGATATTTTGAGACTGTCGATTAGGTTGATGTCGTGAACTCAGTGTTAGGATTCAGGAATTAAAACTGAAGTAAGGAGTCAGGCATGATGCAAATGCCAACCGATCAATACGTTGACGTGGATGGAATCAAAACGCGCTATTGGTCTGTTGGTGCAGTAGGCAGTCCAATTCTTCTGATTCATGGTGCAGGCGGCTCGGCTGATTATTGGTACAGAAACATTTTCACGTTGGCACAACAGCACCAAGTTTACGCCTTGGATTGGGTTGGTTCAGGGAAATCTGATAAGCCCGCAGCAACATACACCTATGATGATTTGACACAGTTTGTAGCGCAATTTATGGATGCTGTGAGTTTGTCGAGTGCAAACATGGTTGCCACTTCAGGGGGCGGTATCATTGCGATGAAGCTCGCATCACGATCGCCTCATCGAGTCCAAAAATTAGTTCTATCTGGGAGTGCAGGTTTAGGGAAAGAGCTTGGATTTGGGATGCGATTATCTGCCATTCCTGGTATTGGTGAAGCACTAAACCGTCCAAGCCGTTCGACTGCAAAATTTCTCATCCGCCAGTGTGCTTATGATTCAAAGGCATTTTTAACGGATGAATTTGTCGATCTGGTGGAGCGGAACTTGCCTCTAGAAGTGTTACAGTTCCAACTTCGCACGTTTCGCACTTCTGCGAATTTCTGGGGGATGAAGCCAGAGTTTCTAAGCAGTATTCGCGACAGTTTACCAAAAATTAAAGCGCCAACCCTTGTTCTATGGGGAAAGCAGGATCAAATTACCCCTGTGGGTGGTTCTGAAGTTGCGGTGAATGAAATTCCTGATGTAAAGTTACACTTGTTTGACAAGTGTGGACACTGGGTCTATTTGGAACATACAGATGCGTTTAATCAATTGGTGCTTGAGTTTTTGAGAGATTGAGTAAGTGCCAGCCGCCCAACAATTCCGTTGCACACCGACCGTTGAGAGATAGTCGGTTGAGTCCGAGAAGTTATCTGCGGCGGGTGAACGGTATCGTTATGCGGCTGAAGTCCCCGGTGAAGGCAATCCCTGTAACCCTCGACTAGCATTAAGTTCTGCTGTTCTACCGCTCTCTGGATAAGCAGTGTAGGATGGTAACAAGGAGGGCAGTATGAGTATTCTTATCATCGACGAAGTTGTTGAACAATTGAAGGGTATGCCTCAGCCATTGCAAAGGAAGGTGCTTGAGTTCGCTCGATCGCTGGTAAAAGCGGAAGTTCGAGGTACACCAGGGCATCAATTGTTGCGTTTCGCTGGTTCAATTCCCTCTGATGACATTCAATTAATGCGTGAGGCGATCGAGCAAGATTGTGAGCGAGTAGATATTGATGAGTGGTAGGCTCAACCGGAACGTTGTGCCGCTTACGTTTCGGGTTGCGGCAGTCACTTGAAGGCTATCTATCAGCTTCAAAATTAGGAATTACGTCCTGCCATTACTCCACCATCGACATCCCACGTCGCACCCGTAATCCAAGAAGAGTGATTGGACACTAAGAAAGCAATAACCTCTGCAACATCCATCGGTTTTCCAACACGACCGATTGGATGGAAGTTGTTGAAGCCCTGTAGCGTTGTATGAATCTCTTCAGGTTTGATAAAAGCTCCATAAATTGGAGTTTCTACAACTGCGGGTGCGACAGCATTGACTCGAATTTGGTATTGAGCGAGTTCCATTGCTAGGTGCTGCGTAAGAGAGTGCAGCCCTGCTTTTGCCATTGAGTATGCCGAGGATGGCGTGGCGAGCACAGCTTGATGTGCCCACATTGAGCCAACATTAACGATTGCACCACCCTGTTCCTGCTGCACCATGTTACGAACAACTTGCTGAGTGAGAAAAAAAGTGCCGTGATTAATGTTGAGGTAGCGATCGTAGTCTGCCTCTGAATGATCAAGAAATGACTTTGGCAGAAAAACACCTGCTGAATTGACAAGATACTGAACATTCGTCAAGTCGGAAGCGATCTGTTCAACGAGTCGCAATGTAGCTTGACGATCGCTGATATCTGCCTGCCAAATTTGAATGCTTCCATACTGTTCTAAATCAGATGCCGCTGTCTGAAGTTTTTCAAGAGTGCGTCCCACGATCGTGACGGTTGCTCCTTGGGTAAGCAGGATTTCTGCAACCGCTCGTCCAATCCCGCTACTTCCGCCAACAATTAGTGCTTGTTTCTGCTTAAACTCTGAGTACATGATAATCTCCGTTCTGAATTATGGATGGGCTATGACTACAGCATTTTAAGCAACCTAGATAAAGTAGAAAAGTCAGCACTTTTAGGTGAGGTACGCACTTTTTGGTAGAAATCAGGACAGGACGCGAAGAAGCTTTTTAATGAATGCATAATGAGTAGAGAAAAACCAGGTAACACAACCTCAGCCGCAGCCATGCTGGAGTGCATCGTGGGCTGCAAGTGGTCGATCCGAATTTTGACGTTAATTCGTCAAGGAGTTGATCGTCCTGGAGCCATCACGAGATCGATCAATGGACTGACGACCAAAGTACAAGGAGATTGCTTAAACAAAATGGTGGGCTTTGGAATTTTGGAAAGAATTGCTTACGCCGAAGTTCCGCCAAGAGTCGAGTACAAGCTAACTTATTTGGGACAACGCTTTGTCTCAATTTTAGATGCTGTTGCAGAATTACAGTACGAGATTGATGCTGCCAGCCAGCAGCACAACAATTCATTGGAGCCAAACGATGACAAACGGTCGGTTGAGTTCGAGAGTTAATCTGCGTCGGCTCAATTTCACCGTTATTTTGCTCCGCACAAAGGTCTTGCACTCATCATTGAGGGCGATCGCTCATATCCAAAACGTCCCCGTAGCGATCGGGGTAGACCGTGTTTTGAGGCGATCGGTTTGGTAGCAACCGTTCCGGAAGGTAATGGTGGAGACAGGTTAGTGAAAGCGATCGATGAAACGCTTCAAGTTAAGAGGTTGGGGGCGATCGATGCAGCGGATTGTCCCGTACCCTTGTGTTAAGTTGAACATCATCTGCGATCGCTGATTTTGGCCGTTTTGCTGTGGCGTTTAGTGTTCGGGTGGCTCAAAGTATTTTGATCCAAGTGTGAAAGAAAATAAACTCTCGTTTCATATGCATCTACGTCAATGGCTCCTTTTTCTTTTGCTCGTCATACCGGGTGTTTTTTGCTTCCTGGTCTGCATGTATTATGCATTGCAGGATTGGGAGGCACTTCAAAGGGCTTATGCCAATTTTGAGCGTGTTGCTGGCACTTCTAGTGATATGAGTACTCTATTCGTGGCAGAGGCCAAGCAAAACATTCACCGTATCAATCTGTTTGCTGATGTGGTGTGGGCATTGCTGGGTGCCAACATTGCAGCCATTGGTATTCACGGGTTGTGTGTCACCAGTCAAAGGCAAAGGTAATTGCACGCTCAAATGACATGCGCGACGTATCAATCACAGCACAACAAGTCGTTGCAGCTAACTGCCGGAAGTGGAGTAAGGAATGGCCGGAGCTGTAAGAGACATCTCAACTCGGTCGTTGTGCCGCTCAATCCTCAGTGGTGACAGTACCGAAGGCGTATCTGTTTGTAATGTAAGGTTGAAAGCTACTCTAGAATTGGCGATCGCTTCTGATAGGCGTTTTGACAGGAAGTGTAGGCTAAGATCGAAGAGATTCCTACTATTGAATAGCTGATATGACGACCGTAGCGCGTGTTATTCATAGTGACCCTAATATCCTGGGGGGAACCCCTGTTTTTGTTGGAACTCGAGTGCCAGTGAAAACGTTACTCGACTATCTTGAAGCAGGTGATCCACTCGATGAATTCTTGGATCATTTTCCAAGTGTTTGTCGTGAGCAGGCGATCGCAGCCCTTGAGTTAGCAAAGGAAATGCTGACAGCCTATGCAAATCCCGCTTGATGAATGTGTTCCACGTCCCCTTAAGCGGGAACTGGCTGACTATGAGATACGCACAGTTGTTGAGATGGGATGGTCAGGAAAAAAGAATGGTGAATTGTTGCAGCTCATGAATCAAGAGGGCTTCACGATTCTACTGACGACAGATCAAAATTTGCGGTATCAGCAGAACTTAAAGCAAGCTGGAGTGGCAGTTATTGTCTTTGTAGCACGCAGTAATAGGTTGTCAGATTTAGTACCTCTGATCCCTGATGTTCGCAGTGTGCTGAGTACTATTGATCCAGGGGAAGTAATCGAAGTTGGAGGCTCCTGATAGTTGTGTAAGCGGCGCAGCACAACAACATGCACCCAATCGCCGAGAGCTTATCTGTAAGTGTGGTTATCTGCGGCGGGTGATTGGAACCGTTAACCGGCTGGCTCGTTCCAACCCCCTTTAACAGTGTGACCCAGGGAATACCTCTTTGGGATGACCTTGATCTATCACCGCAGAACGAAGTAGTTCAGAGATGCAGATCATAGCCTGAAAAGTAAGAGACATGACTCATCATTCGATTTGCTCTAATAAAGCTCTCATATAAAGTCTAGGAAAGGAAAAGAACATGACTTTGCTGTCTATCGATGAAATTAAGGCATTAGTAGAACAGTCAAAGGGATTGTGCGTCTCGGTTTACATGCCCACCGAAAAGTTAGGGCGAGAAACTCGGCAGAACTCGATTCGCTTCAAAAATTTAATGAAGGAAGCAGAAGCGCAGTTAGATCAGGCGCAGTTGCGACACACGACCGCATTGGATTTTTTGCGGCCTGCCCATGAACTCGATCGCGATGAGTTTTGGCAACACCAGGATGATGGATTGGCGCTTTTCATTACAGACGGTTTCTTCCGGTACTATCGACTGCCTTTACCCTTTGAAGAATTCGTGGCCGTTAGCGATCAGTTTCACCTCAAGCCGCTGATGCCGCTGTTGAGCGGCGATGGTTTATTTTATGTGCTAACACTAAGCCAGCAGCAGATTCAGCTATTCGCCTGCACACAACACGGGTTAAGCCAGGTTGAACTAACGGATGTGCCTCAAAGCGTTGATGAAGCATTGCAGAACGATCGCGCTGAGGACATTCAATACCGGGTCAATACCTCCAAAGGCGGCACGGACAATAGCTTTACACGGTCTGGTTCGTATCATGGAGTTGGCAACCCTGATATGGATCGTGACAAAGAATTTATCCTTCAGTTTTTCCATCAGGTCGATCGCGGCCTGCAAACTGTCCTCCAGGGACAGAACGCTCCTCTAGTTTTGGCAGGGGTAGAATACCTGTTACCTATCTATCGTCAGGCCAATACCTATCCCAATCTGATCGAGGAAGGCATTACTGGCAACTCTGAAAACCTTAAACCAGAAGAACTGCACGAACAAGTTTGGCCGATTGTAGAACCTCACTTTCAACAGTCGCAAGATGCCGCGATCGAGCTTTACCGGGAACTTGCTGGGACAGGACAAACCTCGACTGAACTGCAAGAAGCGGTGACAGCAGCCTATTACGGACGGGTCGATCGCCTGTTTGTTGCAAACGGGCAACAGCAGTGGGGTAGGTTCGACACTGAAACTAACCAACTTGAAGTTCACAGTGACATGAAACCGGGCGACGAGGATCTGCTCAACATGGCGGCAATTCAAACGATCCTCAATGGCGGCACGGTGTATGCAGTCGAGCCGGAACAAGTGCCAGAGTCGGCTCCGTTAGCAGCGGTGTTCCGCTACTAAAAATTGCAGCAAAGATTGCCAAACGCTAGAGATTGGCTAACGAGAGGGTCTAACGTTGGCGATCGCCCCAAAATAACAAAACAGTATAAGGAGTATAGTTACATGGCTGACAATAGTGTGATCAAGATCGATTCTCAGCATTCCCCTCATGGCAAGATGGGGCAGACATATTTAGCAACGGGCATTAATGTATCGATGCGGCTGTGGGAAGATGAACAGCCCGGTGAAGCCAAGCCTGAAGCTCAGCGTGATTATGAAACCGTTGGCTATGTGATCAAAGGTCGAGCTGAATTACAAATCGAAGGGCAAAAAGTAATTCTAGAACCCGGTAGTTCCTGGGTCGTACCAAAAGGCTCACAGCATACCTATAAAATCCTGGAATCGTTTACCGCCGTTGAAGCAACCAGCCCACCCGCTGAGGTTCATGGCCGCGATGATAGCTGATAGCCGATCGGGATATTTAGTTAGAGGGTGTCTGAGAATGGCTCAACATTCTAAATTAGCCCCCTAAATCCCCCAATTTTGGGGGACTTTGAAATAGAATTGATTCGGAAGTCCCCGTTCGGCTGAGCGCTCACGTCGAAGCCAGAATTGGGGGATTAGGGGGCGGGAACTGATTCCTAACCAACAAAACTCAAAAGCCCTCATCCTAAACCCTGTCCTGCGTTGGGCTACTGTATACACACATCTCAGAATAACCAGCAAGCACTGGTTCGCCTCCCTTGATCCCCTTTAGTAATAGGAAGCAAGAGGGGGGCTAAAACGATCTTTGTATACAGCCCACCTTGAGAGAGGGTCGGGGAGATAGGGGTTAGAGTTTCGTGCTGTTGCGCCATCCTGCCTGACCCAAGCTGATCTCTGCTAATGTCTAAGTTGAGGCCAGTTCTGGCCAATTACTGTTCTGCGGTGTGGGGTATGAGTCCGTTCAACTCACCACGTAACGTTTAACCGATCCATGTCAGGATATACGCGATCGCTGTCAATACCACCGGAGTATCCATAAACATCTACATAGATAATGTCTCAACGGTTTGTCCATAATTGGCGGTGTCAATCAGGTTTATACAGCCGTTTTCATTTGCATTCACCACATCCCAACCCCCAACCCCCAACCCATCTGGCGAGACTGTGGCTGACTCGATTGAGAACTGCTGTAAGTTCCCTGTTTAGCCGTGATCGGGCGATCGCACACAAATAAGGTTACAACAATAGGGTGGAGGACTGTCGTAGTTGCTAGCGTTGTTTCCATGAGTTTATGGTTGATACTGGGAATTGTCTTGGCTCTGTTGATTGCCGCCGTCGCTCTCTATCTCTTCACGGCGCGTCGTTACCAATCGTCTGATTCGGTTGCAAACTCCTATGACCAATGGACAGAAGACGGAATTTTAGAGTTTTATTGGGGTGAACACATTCACCTGGGGCATTATGGTTCGCCCCCGCAGCGCAAGGATTTTTTGACGGCTAAAGCCGATTTTGTGCACGAAATGGTGCGATGGGGTGGTTTAGACCAGCTTGCCCCCGGCACAACTGTCTTGGATGTGGGGTGTGGCATTGGTGGCAGTAGCCGGATTCTGGCACGGGATTATGGCTTTGCCGTTACTGGAATTACCATCAGCCCTCAGCAGGTAAAACGCGCCCAAGAACTCACTTCCAATGAACTGGATGTACGGTTTCAGGTGGACGATGCCATGTCGATGTCGTTCCCAGATGCCAGTTTTGATGTGGTCTGGTCAATTGAAGCTGGGCCTCATATGCCCGACAAAGCGGTTTTTGCCAAAGAGTTGATGCGGGTGCTAAAGCCGGGTGGCATACTAGTCGTTGCCGATTGGAACCAACGAGATGCACGGCAAACGCCGCTCAACGGTTGGGAACGATCCGTGATGCGGCAACTGCTGGATCAGTGGTCGCATCCCGAATTTGCCAGTATTGAAGGCTTTGCAGAACAGTTAGCTGCAACGGGTTTCGTTGCAGGAGAGGTAATTACTGCCGATTGGGCAGAAGCAACTCTTCCCTCCTGGCTCGATTCCATCTGGCAGGGGGTGGCTCGACCGGAAGGTTTGGTACGGTTTGGGGTACCGGGCTTGGTTAAATCTCTGCGAGAAGTCCCGACGCTCTTGCTGATGCGGTTAGCATTTGGCACAGGGCTTTGCCGATTCGGGATGTTTCGTGCAGTCCGCAATCGGGGTTACGGTGCTTCATAAAGTCAACCGTTGGTTGGTGCAGCTAGTGTTCAGTCAATCAAGAAATGACGAGTAGAAGGAGTAAGATTGAGTCAGTCCTTTCAAAGGTGCTGGCATGGTCAAAAAGTACATCGTTAAGTTAAACGAAACAGAACGGCAGTCTCTCGAACAACTGGTCACGACCGGCAAACGAGCGGCCTACACGATCAATCATGCGCGGATTCTCCTGAAAGCGGATTGCAATCAACCGAACGGGAGTTGGCGTGACCAGGACATCAAATCTGCCTTTGACATTAGTTTGCGAACGATTGAGCGGGTGCGGCAACGATTTGTCGAAGAAGGTCTGGAAGCTGCGCTTAAGAGCCGTCTGGGTGGAGGACGAAAACGAAAGTTGGATGGGGAAAGTGAGGCACATTTGATCGCATTGCGCTGTAGTGAGGCTCCCGAGGGAAAGGGGCGCTGGACATTGCGATTATTGGCAGATCAAATGGTGGAACTGGGGTATGTCGAACAGTTGAGTCATGAAAGCGTGCGACAAGTGCTGAAAAAAACGAACTGCAACCCTGGCGGCAAGAGTGCTGGGTAATTCCACCGGAGCAAAACGCAGAGTTTGTCTGGCGAATGGAAGCAGTGTTGGACGTGTATCAAACAGCTTATGACCCCAACGTTCCAGTGGTTTGCATTGATGAGGCAACCAAGCAATTAGTCAAAGAAACCCTCGTTCCCATTCCAGCAGAGCGGGGACAACCGGAACGGGTCGATTATGAGTATGAACGCAACGGCACAGCGAACTTGTTTATGGTGAGTGAACCGATGGTGGGATGGCGGCGGGTAGAAGTGACAAAGCAACGCACAGCCCTCGATTATGCCCACTTGCTCAAAACCTTGGTCGATGTAGATTATGCCCAAGCTGACAAAGTGATCGTCATTGCCGACAATCTCAACACCCATTCACCCGCTTCACTTTACAAAGCCTTTGAGCCAACCGAAGCGCAGCGAATTTTGAGCCGCTTGGAATTTTGTCACACCCCCAAGCATGGCAGTTGGTTAAACATGGCTGAAATTGAATTGAGTATTTTGAGTCGTCAATGTTTGGATCGTCGCCTTCCTGATATGGATGTGCTCAAGCGGGAAGTTGCAGTTTGGCAGGACAACCGTAATCATGAGGAAACCTGGATTGACTGGCGCTTTACGACGGCGGATGCCAGGGTAAAATTAAAGCGGCTTTACCCGTCTATTAATAATTGACCGAACACTAGTACAGGAATGATGAAGTCGTCCACTCCACCGTTCCAGGGGACTACCGAACCGTCAAACTCCTTCAGAATGAGAGAATTCAGGGGCGGAGCCATGCCCCTTAGCGATTCATATGTCCATTCCGCAACGCTTTAAATCTTGCCTTCAAACCGCTGGTGCCAGATGATGTTCGCTAATACGGTAACAACCAGGGTAATGCCGCCGCCGCCCCAAGCCAGCACTGGCTTGTAACCGCTTTGACTCAGGGTTGCCATCCATTGATGAGTCAGATCGGAAGACACCAATCGATCGGCAATGAGGGGAAAGAGATACATCAGAGATGCACCTACAATCAGCCATCCCACCATTGAGGCGAGAAGGAAGATGGTTTTGGTTGTTGATTGGCTACCCATGCGCGATCGCAGTAAAGATCTTAAAGTTGAGAGTAGCATGAGTGGTGCATTTGGGCGAGCGCTCAACATCAACCGTTTTTACTTACAAGTTCCTTCAGTTAATTTTGCTGCTTTAGAAAAAAACAAAATCTGGTTGTGGACAGCAGTAGACCACTTTCGAGCAGGTATCTTGGGCCGGGTGTTAGGTTAACCATAGTGCAAAGACGTTTGACCCCTTGTGGGCAATTGTTGGAGCATGGCAATGTTATTTCTATGTCACTGACGGTTGGAGTGTCTATCCAGGATTTATCCCACCAGGTGACCAGATTGTGAGCAAAACCTACATGACCCGAGTTGAAGGTGAAAATACACGATTGCGGCATTATCTAGCCCGATTACATCGAAAGACGTTGTGCTATTCCAAATCAGAGGAAATGCTGAGACATTCGATCCGCTTGTTACTTCACTACTTGAGATTTTGGGATGTCCCGATTCCTGCTTGATTCTTCCCTCTATTATGCAACGCCAGGAATCCCATGTGAGCGTAGCGAAGTGATTGAAGATGGCTGCACTGGTTCAAGTAACTGGATGGAAGTGACAGCCCGACTAGTCCTAGCGTTGCTAGTTGGCGCAGTCATCGGACTCGAACGAGAATCAAGTGCAACAGTAGCTGGCTTGAGAACTCACCGGCTTATTAGTTTTGGTGCTGCTTTGTTTGTGCTGATCTCAACCTAAACGAGTGCTGGCCAACCAGAACCAGAGACGCTAGCCGACTGCTTCAAGGGATTACCTCGGCAATTGGCTTTATCGGCTCTGGAGTCATTGTATTACATCACTCCACCCGTAGCTCGGGAGAAGCGTCGGTGGCAAGGCTGACCTCCGCCGCCGCCACACTTTGGGTAATGGTGGCTCTGGCAATTGCAGCTAGCTGTGGGTTGTGGGGCTTAGCACTGATCGGAACAGGGTTGCGTAATTGACGATACGATGACGGTGCTTGTTGAGATAGGCAATGAAAGTATCGACCTGCCCATCGGACCCGTCTCTAACCTGCTCGATTGCTCCATCGATATTTCCCCTCCATAGTAGCGACTCTGCTGCATCTAATCGTTGCGGTGACCCTGCCACCTTGTGAAGATTCTCAACTAGAGAAACCAATCTAAAATCTCTTGTCGCTGGCTTGGAATCGCAATCTCTCGAAATAGATTCCAGATACCGTCATAACCATCTCCTAAATAGCTGATTGGAGTAGCCAGAGGTTGTCTATTGACTTACATCTTTCACCAGTACATTTGAATCGCTTCCCTTCAGGGCCAATCAATGGGAGAAAAGGGCGTGAAGTAACAAAAAACTCTAAGAACAGTGGAACCCATTCTTGTACACGTCCAAGCGCTAGTCTACACTCTGCTCGGCTTGATGCCGACCACTTACTAACGCGATAGCCTGCAAGCCTTGTTGGGTCTGTTTCTCGAAGCTCAAGGGCATCCTTTACCTCAGCACAGTTCACTCAAATCCCCTGGTGCCATAGCACGAGCGTGGGCTTGGATTGGTTGCAGTTTATCGGTGTCCATGCCTCGGCTCTCCTGATAACGAATTGATTAACCCTCAGCATAATAGAACTGTTCTTGAACTGGAGTTCCAAGTATTTCTACTCACTACATAACTGGGATGTACCCTCGAAGTTCCCTAAAGCCAGTTGCCGATCAGGACATATGCTGCCCAATAAAGAGGCGATCGATAGTTGGGATTCCGCAGTAGTGTCAGTTGCGCTTGACGCAGGGCTTCAGTCTTGGAAAGGGCGGGATTAAGAAGTTCCTGATAAAACTGGCGAATGAAGCGGGCAGCCGACTCGTCGTTGAGACTCCACAGCGAGGCAAGCGTGCTGCGAGCGCCAGAGTGAACTGCGACTCCGGCGAGACCGAGGGCAGCGCGATCGTCTCCTGCCGCCGTTTCACAGGCACTCAAAACAAGCAGTTCGATCGCTTCGCGCCGATCATCTGCTGATCGCAGCAGCGATCCGAATTCCTGCACCTCGATCGGTCTGTCCCAGGCCAGGATAAAAGTTTGGTCTGCGTTGGAGCTAAATTGGCCGTGCGTTGCCAGATGCACGATCGGGGTTGGCGTGCGATCGATCTGCGCTTTTAACGCCTCGCTGGTAAAGGTTTGATTGAGCAAGACGCGGCTGGGAATTTCGGCCTCGATCGCCTGCAATTCTTGTTCGACGTTGGCAAGCGCACTGAATCCGCCGCGCTCTTCGCTCAATCCAGCGACAAGTGCCCGCAGGCGATCGCGCTCTAGCGTCTGTGGTCGAAAAATCTGCAATCCCGGTGTGAGGGCGATACTATAATTTTCAATCAAATATTGGTTGCCATCGTAAAGCGCAGCCATTGGCACATTGCGAAGCGCTCCATCGAGAACAAAGGCCAGCGTCGTAATCGATCCAGCTTGTAGGTCAGATTCGATCGGGTGAATCAGCCAGTCATACACCTGCTGCCCTAGCTGCTTGCCCTGTATTGTGGTGAATGGCTTTTCCAGGTTTTGCCGTAGATCTCTTAGGGTTGATTCGACTGTGGCTTGAGGCACGATCGCCGTATACTGCTGTAGCGCTTGTCCGGGCAGGCTGAGAATCACTTCGAGGCGGTTCTGAAGAATAATCGGGTAGATAACCGCCGCATTGGTCTGAGGAATTTGGTCGATCGTGACTCGCTGTCCTTCCAGACAAGCAGTGCGAAAGAAGTTGTCGAGTTCAGCAAGCTGGAGCGACTCGATCACCTGACGGGCTTGCCGCAAGTTTTCCTGACTGGCAGAACTTGAAGGGATCGAACGACGCAGCAGCAGTTCAACCAGATCTCGATACACTGGCTCAACGCTTTCACGGAAGGAAAACTGGAGGTCGGGGCTGGTTGCCAGTAAGTCAGCTCGCAACGATTGCTGAGTTTCATAGGCAGCTTGATAGGCGACGATCGCATCTTCCACTCGATCTTGCGCCTTAAGAATTCGTCCAAGCTGCCACTGCCACTGGTAAGCAATGTCTGAAGCGTTTGCCGTCTGTGCCAGCAAGAGCGATCGTTCAGTTAGCCGTCGCGCTTCGTCCCACTGCTGTGTTTGCTCGTAGAGGCTGCCCAAGTTGCCCAGTGCATATGCTTCGGCGCGAACATCCTTGAGGCTTTGGGCTTGCCGAATGGCCTGAGTCAGAATCGGGACGATCGCTGCTGGGTCAGGATGCTCAAACTGCATCAGACTTCGCCCAAAGTTGATTTGAGCATAGACAATAACTCGACTGGGCGGGAGGTTTAACAAGGGTTGAATGGTTGGTAGGAGCGATCGCGCCTCGTCCCATCGTTGAGTTTTGACTAGCAAACTTAGCTGATTCAAATTTGCTTGAAGCTGAATTAGGGGCGTAGCATTGGTTGCGGCCTGCTGGTAGTACTGCAAGGCCAAATCGGTTTCTTGTTCAGATTGCGCCACGTTGCCCAAACTGATCAAACTAGGACCGAGGTCTGATGGCGAAACAGACTGGAGGATCGCCAAACTTTGCTGTAGCACCCGCCGCGCAGTGGTGAAATTTCCGGTCGCTCGCAGCACATTGCCTAAATTGCGGAGCGACATCGCTTTTAGAGCAGAATCAGGTTGCGTCTGAAGCGATTGCTCAATCTCGCTCAGCAGTTGCCGTGCCTGAGAATATAGCCCTAGTGTCTGCAACGCCTGTACCTGATTGAGTAGGCTGCCGATGCGTTTTTCTTGGTCGCCTGCTGCGGCATATAAAGCGCTTGCCTGTCGCCAAGTGTCGATCGCCTGCTCGGTTTGCCCCTGTGCATATTCAAGGCTGGCTTGCGTGTTGGAAATTTGTGCCAGGACAAGCTGCTGTTCAGCACTTGAAGGAATCGATTGCAACAGGTCAAGGCTGGTGGCGATCGATCGTTTTGTGTCGTCCCACGCGCCAAGCTGTTGCTGCGCCAAAGCCAAGTAGCCCAATATTCTCGCTTGATTCAGTGGATCATTCTGTGCGGCGGCAGACTGCTGCCAAAACTCTGCTGCCTGCGCGAACTGTCCAGCCTGATAGTGCAATCGACCCTGCTGGATCAAAGCGGGTTGCTCGATCGGGGTTGATGCGCTCGACTGTTGACTAAAATTTAGGCCGCAAAACAGCAGGAACCCCACTAAAAGCCATGCCACGAATCGATATGATGCTGTGCCGACGCTGCGATTATTCATGCGATGATTCAAGGACATCCCGTAAGGGTGCTGGAACAGAGGTGCATCCCGCTACTACTCCGATGTAAGGTGTTGCAGTTGGGGCGGCTGCGATCAGGATCACGTTTCCTTCAGAATCCACAATCCAGCCTTGCGCCTCAGTCAGGGTGGTTTGAGGTCGATCGATTTCTTCAGGCATTGCGGTTGGTTCGATCGCTGCTTCGGGGTCAGATTCACCTAAATCCTGCCAAAGTTCTTCGGCAACGAGCGGATCAGCCGGATTGGTGGGCAGTCCTCCGCGTCCAGTGTTGACAAAGCGGTTGCGGCTTCCTTGTGCCAGACAGTTTTGAGCTAGCAGCGGCGGACTAAACTCAGTTGGCAACGCGATCGCTCCGGTCGGTTCAACATCTGGCTGAGTAATGGTCACTGTTCCATCTACGCTCAAGCGGGAACTCGCATTAATTTCACTGGTCAGTGGCGATCGCTCCGGGCGCGGTTCAATCCCAAAAATGCCCTGTGTTGTGATATTGATATTGCCGCCACGACCGCCTTCTGCATTGGCCGCAATGTCACTGTCTTCATCTGGAACGGCTACAATCAGGTCAGAGTCGATCGACACATTACCGCCGTTTCCTTGTGCGCCTGTAACCTGTGTCGCAGCAGTGATTTTTGCGCCGTTATCCAGTAATAAGATATCTAGACCGCGAAACACCAAATTGCCACCGTTCTCGGTTCGTCCGGTTGTGGCAACGATCGCATCATTGAGCCGCACCGTGCCAGCCCCAATCTCGATATTGCCTGCATTGCCTTGACCTCCACTGGCCGCTGTTATCAGCGATCGCGTCATCGCCAGCTCATCGGCAGTGATAAAAATATTGCCGCCGTTGCCAATTGCTGTTTGTCCTACCGCTGTAGAAATGACGCTGGGCGTGCCATCAGCGGCAGGCTCACCCATTTCGAGGCGATCGTTGATAAACAGGCGAATGGTTCCGGCGTCTCCTTGTCCTCCCGTATTGGAGATAATAGCTGCTCCATTTGTAATTGCCATCGAATCAGCCCGGATGCGAACGTTGCCTGCCCGCCCCTGCCCGC
>NZ_JADEWO010000058.1 GCF_015207605.1 Oculatella sp. LEGE 06141 | reverse complement strand
CATTGCCAAGCGGTGGAACCGACCGATTCAAAATTGGAAGGCAGCGTTGTCACATTTTGCTATCCTATTTCCAGGACGCTTCAACTTTTGACGATCTAAAGGCTTACACAAAAATTTGACCACTCTCAGGAGACAGTGCTTCGATGAAAGGATTACCTTTGTGTGTACGGCAATCTGGCTCACGGTATTCAGCGAATTGAACTAACGGTGGAAGTTCTTTCATGTTTTTTCCTTATCTTCATTTGCTAATTGATGTAAGAGACTCAAGTGACTGGGGGGAGCTACATACTTCTTCTGCTCGATCGTAGGTTGCTGGCTCTGTTTAGGAGGTAGAATTGATTGAGAGGTGTCCACTTCCTGGGCAGTCTTACTTTGGGTATTTTGGTTTCTCTGCTCACGCTCAAATTCGCGATCTAGTTTTGTATTCTCGCGAATTCCCTTTTTGCGTGCATTCCTACTTAGTCCACTCTCTTCTACAGCCTGCTCAGTTCGCTCAACTGCCGCTTTAACAGTTGCATTATGATGAGTTTCTTTCTCAACTAAAGGTTGCTGTTGTCTTGCTTCTTGATCTCTAGCTTCCTGAGCATCATTTGCACGATACACCTTAATTTCGTGGAAACTCAATCCTACAAACTTTTCTGTTTTATTCTTTGCCACTTGGTGACAAGGAGCTAGGTTGCCACGCCCCAAATCCAAATAAATTACAGTGGATTTTTCATGAGGATTGTAAGATATCCAAACCTTCTCACGGCGCTTCTTAACTGAAACGCGTTGCCTTGCTATTTCTATTTCTTGCTGCACTTCAGCTAAGTCACATTTATAATAATTGCCCTCGAAAGTCAGTCCATAAGTGGTAATAGAAGCTTCTGCTCTAGGTAATAAATTTGAATGAAGATAACTCTGGTCATGATAAGTGAGATAATTCCCACGATTTTCAATTCCCCAATTCCAAAGCTCAAGAGGAATTTTCTTAACTCCATCAGCGATCATGAACAAGTCATTGGGATAGTCAATAATATATTGGTACTGGTTATAGAATAATATTGCTCTCAGAAGCAACCGTCTGAACTCGTATATGTTTAGACAGGCATCTAACCGATAGTCCTTGTCCCCACGTCCGCAAACTTTGGGTACCGAGCCGGGTGTATCTCCACAAGCCAAGCAATTTGCTATGTGGATTAATATTTCCACAATTCCTTTGAAATCCGGTCGATAGGGAGGCGCAATAGAAAAGTTTATGCCTGTTGAGCGCGTGACGTGTGCAAGGTTTCGAGAAAATGCGCCGCCTCTATCGATATAACCCGCGGCTGGAGTTCCGACACAAGGCCACTGATCCCTATCAATATCAATTCCATACTCATCACAGTATTCAACTTTATCTAATGCAGCATTTTCGATAGTTAACTGATAGCCAATCCAGCTTTCCTCTTCAAAATTACAAACGGCTCCTACAATCATGTGGCTAAACCAATCAACACCAATACAAAGGTGCGCTCGTCTAACAATATCAGCAGGATTAAGTAGGCTCGTTAGATAAGTGTTAATTACCGTAAAATCAAATCCATAGATTGCACCCGGTCCATAGGCTCTTGCTGTCGCATTCTCAGATAAAGGTCGGCAGTTTGCATTGAAGCGATTCTCACCAACAGCCGCTCTCTTTAGTTTTACAATGTCAACATGATTGGAGCAATAATATTGAAATTGCCGTGGACTTGGAAGTTCCTCCTTAGGCGGTAAAATTGCTACCAGCTCTCCATCTCTTTCCTCATACCCTACATTAAAGAATTTCTTATTAGCTTCTCTAAGGGCTTTCTTTTGTGTTTTTTGTTCCCCGCTCTCAAGCAACTCTCTCGCGTACTCAAAAGCCTCAACAACTTCCTGAGTCTTGTTAATACCTGTACGCTCACCATCTCTACTGGGTCTACCCCATTTTTTATCTTCTGGTTCTGCAATTCTTTCTTTGCCTTTTCCTCCTTGCTTATGTGAATCAAAGGTTAATGCGTTGATACTTTGTCCTCGCTGGAAATAAATACGCACATAGGTATATAGCGACTGTTTTGATACTTTGGTAGTTTCGATAACATCTCTAATCATCTCTCCCCTTTTACGGGAATCAAAAATATCTGGAATCCCACTAACAACAAGAGATTCAATTAAAGTCCAAATTTTATATCTTCGCGCACAACTTTTTTTAGAAAGAACATGATCAGGAAGGACGTAACAAGAATACGGATCACGTTCTAAAAAACGAATTTCGCGAGCGGCTATAGCGCTCTGTAGGCTCTCGTACTCCAACGTAATTGTTTCTAAGCTTTCAATATGAAGCCTAATTACAACTACTTTAGTAGGTGGTACATCAATCCAAATAATTCTGTAGATTTCATGCTCCTCTGAGTCTGATAGCCATTCAAAAATTCGATTACGATAAATCTCCATACTCACCTTCAGTATTTATAATAGACAGGATATTACATGGCTCAATGAGAAGATTCATATCAATATTCCAACGTTTATTGGCAATAAAGTGATAGGCAGCTCTCAAGCTAGCTCCTTTTTCAGAACCTTTGAAGCCTAAAGCTTTATCACAATCTCGCGTGAGATCGCGTAGAGGTGTATCCTTAGCGTTAACTTTCGGAGTCAGCCAATCATAGATATCAGTAACATCTTCATTGGTAAGATTGATTCTCTTTAAATTATAGAAATTGTGAATGTGGTCCATGTTATCGACAAGTTTCCCTGGCAATTGTGGTTGCGTAACAATTTTCCAATTGATATTTGCAAGCTGCCAGTAGAGACGTTCAATCTCAAATAGTTGCCCAACCCGAGTATTTCTAACATTCAGCTCCTCAGGATACTTAAATGTTCGGGCATGATAGACGATGCCTTCTGATGTCAGTACTGTAAGCAGGAAATCTGTGGTCATGACAACAGGATGTTTTGTTATTGGGTGAACTGGGTGTTTAATTCCTGCTGTCTCTGCAATTGCTAAAGTTTTTTCTAGTGGTAGGGGAAACTGTTCCCGAATATCGAGAATACATTTAGACCATTCATAAACTAGAAAACAATACTTTTCTCCATCGCTAAGCAAATGGTGATCTCGCCCATCAGTTTTCCATCCAGCTATAATGTGTGAGCAACCTCTAGAAGTAACATCTAAAACGGTTAGCCAAGGTCGGTAGTTGAATCCCTCCCCTTGTCCCCTTCCCTCTTTGATTCTTTGCTCGATACTTTCTTTGGAAATATTCCATCTGTGTTTTGCCACTAGAAATAAACCTCACTTTATATATTTTGGGGAGTAAAAGACTGTAACGCTACAGTAATAGCCTTCTGTACGCTCTCTAAAGTCTCGGTATGAGGGCGTATACCAGCCCGACATGCAATCTGGCGATATGTAGGATGAATACCTTCTTGGCGAAAGCAATCAGAAGCCCAATAAACTCGACGTATGAAAAAATCTTCCCGAGACTCTACTGAGCTAACTAAGGCTTGATTTGCTAGAGGTAATCTTTGAATATTTTGACGTAGTCTTGTGTTTCCTACCTCTATAGAAATTGCTCTCGCCGTTACTCTTATAGGTCTGCCTATTGAATCCTTTAAACGCTTTGCCGCTTCCTCAATAGATATCTTTAAAGCAGCATCTTTTTCATTCCAATTCGATGAGGAAGAGAAATCTCTCTTCCTCACTGTTGGAAGGTGTTCATTCAACCATTCCTTATCATGTTTATATAGCCATGAATAAACTCGTCCGAACTGCTGCAGCAATGCTGTTCTACCTAAATCAGGATTAAGCTCACGAATCGTTAACCACTCGCTTCGATACTCCTGAGCGCTTGGTGGCGAAAAAACTTTAGAGGATTTGATTGAAGTACTCAACTCTAATACTTCAACTCCTTTGCTTTGACGAGGAAAATCAAGTTCTAAACGAGTAGCTTGGCGCTTTATTGTTTGTGAATCAACTTTTAGAAAATCGGCCATTTCCTTCAATGTAATTTCTGAGTTTCGCCACATCTTTTGCAGAGAACTATCCCACACTCTTCCATATTCTTCCACTGAAATAAACCTGAAGCGATCTTCCTCAGAACGATCTGGACCCACTCGACTATACGTAAAACCACAATTACAGCAAAAGATGCCTTTTGCATTTCCATAAGTATTCTGTACAACTTGACATTTTTGAATTACTCGTTTTAAGAAATGCTGACAAGCAGGGTTGAGGCAAGGCCATGGAGAATTTCCGAATGGTTTGATTTCAGCGGAAACCTGGAGAAAATCACTTATGTTATAACCTAGGAAAAAAATTATCAGTAAGTGATATAAAGGGTTTTGAAAGGCAGAAGAAGGACGTAGTGTTCTGAGAACCCAATTACTGTGAGTTGACTCTCCAATTTCACATTGAAGTGACTTCAACAGTTGACCAGGGTAGTAGTCTTGAATTGCTTCAAGTAATTTCTTCACTCGAAGCTTTCCTAAATAAGTTGTTAAACCTTTGTTAAACAGTAAGGACTGGTAACGTCTTTGGACTAATTCAGAAGTTAGTTCTACATCATGTTGGTTAAGCAGCCAATTTACATTTTGTGCTATTTTGAGAAATATTTGATGCGAAAACTTCGATTGATCGATTGGTCTAACTTGCGTTATGCGAATAGCTTGCTCTGCCGAACATACTTTATCTAGCTGATAGTAACTTCTCATTTGTACAAAACTGTTTTCTAGAAAGACATGATGATTTGCACAAACTCTAACCCCAATAATTTGATGCTCTCGGTGTCAATATTTCTCCCCATAAATCTTCACGTCACCCTCAGCACATAAAGGGCAAAACTGAAGAAAATCTGACCGTCTAATTCTTCCATTTAGAGAGTTAACAGCTGCGCTAGTTCCTTTGATGAGAACCTGCTTTAAGTTTTTGGCTCTACTCTCTGAAAGAAAAGGTATATAAAAAGGAGCAAGGGTATTTTGGTTAATTATCCTATCTTCTGTGTAATGATGTCCTAAAGGTAGAATTGTCATGAGATACTCAAGGTTGCTTGCAAGGCAAGACAAGTTTCCTAAAGAACCTTTAAGCTTTAATAGACTAAAGTTAATTCGTGGATTTGGAAAATTCATATGATCAAATAGACGGCAGATGATGCTGTGAAACGTTTCTCCTGGATAGCTATTAGGAAAATACGAAAGCTTGAAAGATGAAGGAGCCAAAGAGCTAACTAAGGTATTTTTATTACTTGTTTGGAAAGACATAGAAAATTTAGCTGTTAATGATTTGAATGAGTCCGCACCATGTAAATAGTTGCATTCAAGAATATAAATTCCAGTGTGAAAATTTTGAAGCGGTTACAGAATTTGCATTAGGCGCGCAAACATTACTCTTCAATGGTTCTGAACTTAATCCATCAATATCTACAATTGGGAAGGCTAAATCAAATTTTTCAGAGGTATATGAGCTTTTATTCCGGTCAAAAACTTTAAACTCAATATACTTTTGCTGATTGGCTGAATAATTAGGTTCACTTTTTCTCCAGCCAAGACACCTACGTGAACCACCATTTACTGGCATCTCAGAAATTGTTTGCCTAGTTACTTTCTTATGACTATGGCTTGCCTTGCTTAGCATTTCTCCACCTCCATAGAGTGTATAAGTTCAAAAGAGGTTAAGACAGTAGTAATTGCTGTCTTAACCTGTGCCATTTCTGCAATGTATGGTTTGAGATTCGCGTGTCTTACAATTTGCCAATGTTTGGGCTGAATACCCTTCTGGCGGAAATGATCAGCAGCCCAATCGATTTGCCTGATGGCAAATTCTTCAGTTGTCTCAATTACTACAGATAAGACACCTGCTGTAAGCGGTAGCCTATCGAGCTGCTTCTGAATAAGGGCTAAATATCCGCTGTCGCTGCCGATCGCTGTTTTTGTGAGCTTCTGTGGTTTGCCAGGAGTGTTTCGTAATTTTTCAGCAGAAGCTCTCACAGCAGCAGCGATGTCAGCATCTCTCTGCTGCCAATCAATGAAGGCTGAAAGGGGTTTGCGTCGCTTTAAAGGTGGAAGATGAGACCTCAACCACTCTTGGTCGTAGAAACTTAACCAACTGTGAACTCGTCGATGCTTTTCAGACAGATCTGATCTACCAGCATCGGGATTTTCTGCTAGGATGGCTAGCCATTCATCTCGATACTGTGCGAACTTAGTTGAAACAACTGCTTCTTCCAATTGTGGCCGTGGTGCAGTTGTTTTTCGAATTTGCTTAGAGGTTTTTCCTGGGCGAGGATATACAAGATCCAAACGGGCAGCTTGATATTTTACTGCCTGGGAGTCTGCACCTAATCGAGTTGCCATTTCTTGTAGGGTGACGGTTGAGTCTTCCCAAAGCTTCTTGAGAAGCTCTTCCCAAACATGTCCCCATGCTTTGATTTTGCCAACTCGAAACTGATCTTCCGTCGAAGAGTCAGGCCCCATTCGTGAATACGTGAATCCACATTCACACTTGAAAGTTGCAGTTAATCTTCCACCGTGAGTTTTATCATATTTAAGTTCGTAGTCTTTTAGTCGTAGCTGTTTATAGTAAATACATACGGGGTTTAAACATGGCCAGGGACCCGTACCAAAAGGATGCAGTTCATCTGAAAGTTGAAAAAAGGATTCCGCTGTGTGACCTAGGAAGTGAATTAATAGGAGATGGTGCAAAGGTTGTTGTGAGTGTTTCGGTGGTCGGACTAATCGAAGCAACCAGTTACCAGATCCTTTAAGGTCAGATTGAAGTGATCTTAAAAACTCATCTGAGTAATGATTTTGAAAAGCCTCCAGTAATTGCGTGGTACGAACATTGCCTTTATGGTTTGCAAAACCACGATCAATCAGTAGCAATAGGTAGCGATTATGAATGGATTCTAACCCTGGTAATAAACCTGGATGATTGAGTAACCAATTTGCATCTGATGCGATCTTGATAAGGCATTGGTGTGAAAAGCTCGATAAATCTAAGGAACGAGGCACTGCTACTTGAATTGCCTCTTCAGCAGAGATTAGTTCATATCGAATGCGCCGACTTTGTGTCCGAACTGTACTGTTCTCTAAATGAACTAAATGATCTAGGCAAACCATAACACCAGGTAGTTGGTGTAAACGGTGCCAGTAACGCTCTCCATCTCGTTCCTTATCTTCGATCGCACATATAGGACAAAAACGAAGAAAATTGGGTAAACGAATACAACCGCTTGTAATTCCCGATCTCAAGTAGGCTTTTAATCCTTCCCCACCTTTCATATCTTCACGCAATTGATGTACCCTCTCCACTGGGTAAAAGGGAGTAAAGAATGGTAGAGGGGTATGCTGATCAATTAGCTGATCGGCATTGTAGCTGTGTCCAACTGGCAAAACAGAAATTAATCTATCCAAATGACTTGGCAGGGCATTCAGTGTGGATATGCCTGAAGTTCCCAGGATCTCTTGGATAGCAGCTTTAGGATTCGGATGGTGTGTATGGTTCAACCAACGTGACAAAATACTCTGTAGTGTTTCATCCCAATAACCACATGGGAAATAAGCTTGGCGTGTGTTGTCAGAAGAGTCAATAGCTTGCTCTCTATCTATGTATTTCTCATTGGCAAGCAACAGCATGACAACACATTACCTCATGTATTTCGAGAGATACTTTCTAGTGAAGGATGGTTCTTATGAAAGACTACTTAGTCTAATCTGAATCCAGTAATTACTTTTGAGAATGGATCTACCAGCATTGTTAATTTAGGTCTTTGAGGGTTACAGCCTGAATTACTCATCTTTTGGCAACCGATAGATTTGATCCAGTTAAGCAATCTCAACTTCTGAATTTTTTTAAGACAAAACCATGTGCTTGACTTGACCCATTTAATTATGTGCTGATTAATAGATTGACTTCTCTCCCTGATGAGATCGGTCTTGAACTTTCTCGATTTTGCACCACATACCTCTGAATTATCAGTCAAGACTGAATATGAGAGGTTTTCAGTCTGCTTTAAGTAGACATCAACTCGTGTTGAGTCAATGTAATAAATATTCAATTTTGGAAGTTGAGGTTGTTGTTCTGAAGTCATGGCAGTTATCTGGTAAGAATGTACCAATGTTTCTAAAGGAGAAGAAGCATATTGCTCCAACCCTTTTAATCCTGACCAAAAGTACCAAATTCAAAATTTAAAGTACAGCTCATTTATCTAAAAATATACAAAAGTTTAAATCGCTAAAAACAGTTGTTAGCTTTAGTTGCAACAGAAAGCTCTTCTATCCTGATATTACGTAGCGTTTGCTCCGTTCGTCTTGCACTCAAGCAAACCCCATTTGTTACGGTAACTTCACCAGCCAACGAGGTTGCTGGCAAGGCTTTTACAAGCGCTATGTGCCCAAATCCTAAAACAACCACAACCTACAACTGAAGAATTGCTCGTCAGTAGAATTTCTAGTCGATAAATGGCTGAGATCCTTCGCTGTCATTTAATTCTGACGTTATTGTCTGCACGATGAAATTTTCAAGTTCTGATCCTAAATCGTTATTCGATATTTGGAATCTATATCAGTCGGAGGTTCAAGAAAGCCAACCCAAGCAAAAAGCGAGCGTTACCCTATCGCTGGCAAAAACTGCAATAATTCGTTACACGTTGCCTGGTTGGGGACTTGAGCCATCTAAGCACGGGCGTGTCACTGCCTGGGAAAGCTATCGCGGCATTTCGTTCATGAAGGGGGTAGAGTTGCCGCAACTTTCGCATGCATTAGAAATTCAGCAACAAGTGTTTGAGGCGCAGCAAGTCCCGCTTGATGTTCAACGCAATTACCGATCTGCTCTTAACCGTTTTCTGGGATGGTGCCAAGAGCAACATTGGTGGAAATCTAAAGTACAGCATGTTTCGCCTAAGCGCCACCCTCGAACGGATCAAAAGCCGAAGAAGTCTAAATCGCAGCGCCCGAAATATGCTTTAGGCTCAGTAAAGGGAGATTTCATATCGAAAGATCTTGAATCTGAACTTGAGGCTTTTCAAGACTTTCGTCGAAATGAGAATGATGTTCGGCAGTCCACTGTTGAAAAGGACTTGAGACAAATTCGCCTTGTTTTAGGATGGCTTCATCGATTTAAGGAGATTCCTCTAGCTAGCCTTAGCCTCAGACAAATGATTTCTTGGGTTGATATTGATTCCCCTGCCCTAAGCAAAGATGAGGCTGAAGAGGCAGCATTCGCAAATCTCGAACTGATCAATGAATATATTCACTGGCTGGAGAGTACTGGAGAAGAAGGAACAGATGCGTCCAGCACGACAAAAAATCTTTATACCAGTATAGATGCCTTCAGAATCTTCTTGATCGTGGCTCAGTTTATTTATCGTGAGCGATCGCAGTCACAGCCCCAGTCATTAGCGGTAAAGCGCCATCAAGATGTTCCGATCGTGCAGCTTTTACGTCAGAATCTAGCCGACGTTCAATCAGTGGCAAAGCAGCAACGTTCTGCTCAACAGGAGTCGAAGCAGATCCCGGACTGGTCCGAGTTTTTAGCAACAACTGAGCAGATGAGGCAACACTGTGCGGTGGGAATAGTTCATACCTTCCCTGCTAGAAAAAGTGATATTGATCCTAGCCCTCACCGGGCACTTGCTGAGATCGCCTACAATTATCAATGTTTCATTTTGGCAGCATTTTTCTGTTACCTGCCGCCTCAACGTCAACAGGTATGGCGCAATTTAAATTTTATTGGTTTGCGTAGAAGCAAGGATGAGATTTACGCAAATCAAAATCCTGAGATTAGTGGGTATCTCTACAAAGAGGACGAGCAATGGTGGCTTTATCTATTCAAGGATGAATACAAAACAAGTAAAGCCTACCAAAGTTTGCTGGTTAAAATGCCCAATATTCAGTACCAGGACGGTCGGTGCTTCTATCAATATCTCAATGAGTGGCTGTTTGAGTTCGAGTATGAAACTTCGAGGGGAATAGAGAAAGTTGATGGTTTAAGAAAAGTGTTCGATCCTCAGCACGAATATGTTTTTACACAGAGGAATGGAAAACGGTTTGTTCACGCCAGTAACTTTAACAAACTCCTACAGTCTTCTTCGTACGAAATTTCAGGTGAATCCCTTACTCCCGAACTTCTCAGGCAAATGTTTGCTAATTATATTTCTAGTCAGAGATTTCAAAGAGATTTTGTGCCTTATTTTGGGGCTTGGACGAGCCATTCGTTGGAGAAATTGAATGAAATGTATTATGATGTCTGGCTTGACTCAGAGTCTGCTAGCTTAGGAGTTGAAATCGCGGGGAGGGCGGCCCAAAGCTCTGTAATAGACTTGTTTGCTGATGATCTCGGAAATTCTTGATATTTTTCATTTGAAAAGATTTCGACAATTTTCATTCAGAAGACCTGTTGGGAAATAATGAAAGAAATCACCGAAATGCTTGCACAAACTAAGTTTCAACTGTTCTGGGTAAAAGTCGCCCAGACACACGCTAGTCAAGGGTTCCAAAAATCTTTGAGCTTATTCCCAATAACTTTACTGCCTCATTAATCATGTATGGGTTTTGAACTATTGTCAGGTTAGCTGGAGTACAGAAGCTATCGCTCATCTTGCAATTGTATACATCCTTTCCTCAGCTTGAACTACAACATAAAGGGGAGACTACGTCGTCATACTTCCGGGACGGGAAACTATAACTGCATCAACAACCCCTCGAAGTTGTCTCAACCCAGCTCGTAACAGATCATGCTGCTCAGATCGGCGGGAGTCATCCCAAATAAAGGCGATAATCTGGCTGTAGCTGGAGTTCTCAACCAGATAAAGCCCAGAGTCAGCAGCGATTTGTTCGATCATGTCTTGAGGGCTATCATTCGATCGCATAAATTTCACTTCAATAATCAGCCTCAAACAGAGGATACCAAGATCTGCTCGTGGATGCATCTGTCCAACTGAGGGAGTGTAGTCTTCATCTGTTAGATCAGGAAAGACCGGAGCTAATAGCAGATAGAGAAGGTTCTGAACATGGTATTCATTGTCAATATGCCACTTCCGAGGTTCACCTCCTCTGGTTCGTGCTCTTTCCTCCCATGTCCATCGCCGTAGTGCAGCAGGTACGCGAGCTAAAATCCGGCAAACATCCTCGATCGAAGGGCAAAATAGGCTTATTGCTGGGGCCATCTGCTGAATAGAGTCAAGTGCTGCAAGGCGAAGAGCAGCACGGATAGGTGGCACATCCGCACCACAGTTGCGCTTAACGAGCGAAAGAGTATCTATGTAATCTTGATAGTTTGAATCAAGAGCGTCAGGCAGCATCCCTTTTGAACGCAGGGCGACTCGAACGTCAGCAGATTGACTACCAGTGGGTAGAAACATTACGTTTGAGTTTTCTTGCTGTTTAACAGCGCAGAGTAAGCATTTCTGCCAATCGTCTAATCGGCTCTGAAAACTCTGGTTGATAACGCTGTCTAACCATTCATTGACTTTGGCTTTAACTGCGACATCACTAGCAAGCCTTGCCCCTAACGAAATGCCCAAGAGTCCTACAGGATCGGTGCAAAAGTCCATTGGTTGCCCATCAATAAGAGGCGCACGCCCGGAAACCCACTCTAGTCCAAACTGAAGTGCTTCCCGTTGAGAGTCTTCTAAAATACCTGCTGCTGCGGTAAATCCAAGAATCGCGACATCTCGATAAGTTCTTTGCCCACCTGTATGTTCCGCTGCTGCTTGGGCTACTTCTCTCAATCGAAATTCAATGTCTGTTGCTGGAAGAAGCCATGCTGCAAACGCTTCATCCAAATTGCCTTTTCCGCAGAGACTCTGCAACTCCCGCGACAGTTGTTTTCGTGCATCACTTAAGAGGATTTCCTCGGGGGATGTTACAGGAACCATCTTGTTTCACCAATTCGCCCTAACATTGCATTTGAATTCCATCGCGATACCGTTCCTAATTGGCCTAACATTCGTGCAATCAGTTCTGAATAAAGAATAGTCACTGGCATTGGCGCAGGGAAGAAGCTACGCCATGAGTGGCATGAAAACGTATAGACTTGACGGGCAAGATAAGTCGTGTCATCGAAAGTAGATTGTCGATGAAGGCGGAGGAGTAAGGGAGATGGAATACCATCTTGAGGACGCTTTACTTCTTTGGCTCCAGTCAATGACATCAGAACCTCAGATCTCGATAGTCTCAGAAATAACCCACGTGTTGGAGCAAACATCCCTTTGCTGTTGGTACGTGTCTCGTAATCCCACACACCCTGTTGTGCTTCATCAAACAGCATAAATGGATGGTCTTCCACGACGTGGATGAAGGCATAGTCCACGTCATAATCCCCTAACTCATCCATGAGTTTTTTAACTGCCTCGGCTTCAGCATTTTTAAGCGGTTTAAATGCATGAAAGATGAGACGAACATGGTCTTTAGGCTGCCAATTCATCGATCGTTTCACTTTGGAGATCGTGTCTTGCAAAGACTCCAGCAGTGCATCTTGGTAGTCTGCAACTGGAACTGCTTGAGATAGGTTGGAGAGCCTATAGTTTCCATCTCCAGAAAAAACCGTGGTAATGCCAACGACTCGTTCTCTCTGTCCTAATCGCCCCTTACCAATGAAAGCACTACCAAGCCCGAAAACCAATTCATGCGCGATCGTCGGATTTGCCTTAATCAACCATGGAATGCCGCCGAGTTTGGCATACGTCGCTAACGCCATGATGTTGAGAACATAACAAAGACTACGGTCGGGAGCGTCAATGGTTTCAATCTCGAACTCTTGAACAGGAATCTGCTCAGCCAGGAAAGCTGCCTTAGTTGTGAGATAGGGATTCTCATCCCCATACAAATTGTGAAACGCCTCATCAGTTTGGACAAACGCCAAGTTCCATCGAAATCCCTCCTTCGTTTGGTGGGCAAGTGCTTGTCTGACTGCTCGATCGTAAGCTGCGGCAGTGCTGTCATCAGCTAGAAAAAACTTTGTCTCAACATTCTCAAGCGCATATTTGTGGATGAATCCTTTCGCAAAGGGTTGCCTTTTCGGAGGTCCCTCTTTGTTTAGCTCCGGGACTGTGACTCCATTCAGGAATTTATAAAGAAACTGCTCTACCCGACCTTTCCTGGTTCGTTGGCAAATTACACATATTCGTGGGGTTGAAGGCGTGAAAGTTTGAGCAGTATAGGGTCCATACTCACTTAATCCACCATCATTCCATCGGGTTGTCTTCTCCCCAGTTGGAGCGAAGACGTAGGTTACAGCAGGAGCATTATGAATTGCTGGGAAATTATCAAAACCTTCAGCCAGAAATGCCTGAATTGTGAAGGGAACACCCGGAAGTAACTCCAATGATTGATTGGAGAGATACTGTACAACGCTCCGAAGTCGTCGAAGACGATTTGAACCATTTCTAAAAGCTGCTAATCTGACTGCCTGACAGAAATAGGTGAAACCCAACAAACACGAGGAAATTGGCGAAGAAGGTAGAGAGTCATGAGAGGCTAGAGTTACTACACAACAGCCCAAAATCATGACAACCTCTACCCATTTGTATGGTCAACTATTCGACCAATTGCGTCAACACAGTCGCGTGTGCGATCTGCGCCACTTGAAAGCTCTGGCGTGGATGGTGAGTGCCTTACTCTACAGCGGAGAATTAAACCTGGCTGCATGGGAGCCGTATGTGGTGAGTCGAGCGACCAAAGCACAAAGTACTGAGCGGCGCTGGCAGCGATTTATGGACAATTTCCGCATTAGCGTGATGGCAATTTACGTCCCCTTAGTGCTGGCGGCTCTGAGTGGATGGAAGCAACAGCGATTGTATCTAGCCTTGGATACAACGGTTTTGTGGGATCGCTTTTGCATGATTCACCTGTCGGTGGTGTGCTGTGGACGCGCAGTTCCCTTGTTGTGGCGAGTCCTCGAACATAGTAGTGCCACCGTTGCTTTTGAAGAGTACCAACCCGTCTTGCGTCGTGCTCGGTGGTTGTTGCGGCATCATCCTGATGTGATGCTACTCGCCGACCGAGGCTTTGCCAATCAGCAATTGGTGAAATGGTTACGGCAGAGTCACTGGCATTACGCTTTACGATTACCGTGTGATGTTTTGATTCACACCACACGCCGCTATCCTTGGATGGTTGGGGTGCTCTATCCTCCGCTCGGCGAAGCCCGACTGTACGAGAATGTGGGCTTGTGGCTCGATGGGGAACATCGTTGTAACTTGGTGGTGGCAACGGTACAGGGAGCCAAAGAATCTTGGGCGGTTGTCACCGATGAACCTCCAACTTTGCAGACACTCTGGCAATATGCCTTCAGGTTTCGGGTAGAGGAATTATTTTTGGATAGCAAGTCTGGCGCATTTGAGTTAGAAGACTCGCGCCTGCGCTCTGCTGCTACCCTCGAACGCCTTTATCTAGTCGCTGCCATTGCCCTGCTGTTTGCCACAACCCAAGGTATGGCGGTGCAGCTTGCAGGCTTACGGCAACAAGTAGACCCGCACTGGCGACGTGGCATTAGCTATCTCAAAATCGGACTCCGCTGGTTGCAAGGGGTGATTTATAAAGGAAGAACCTTGCTGCCTTGCGTTCCGCTGTTGCCCAACGATCCTGAAGCTTGTTTCGCCTCCCTCAAAGCCAAGCACGACTACGATGACCACATTTGGTTTCATCGAGTTCGTTCCGTTGTTTGTAAACCTGTTTCTATCCTCAATTAGAAAAGATTTGTCAGGCAGTCAGGCTGCTAATTCCTTGTCTAGGGATTCCTTAATATCGGTTGCCTGTTCTCTAAAAAGCCGATCAAGGCAGTAATTAAAGGCTTCTCGTCGCGGTTCCAGAAAAACCTCATTTGCTTGAACTGAGATAATGCCCGATCGCGCATCTGTCAGGGTCAAAACATCCCCAGCTATTGACTGAACTTGACCCAACAGTTTTGGATAAGGAGCCATACGGCGATCGCTCGACTCAACCCTTTGACTTACGTAAAAGCCAATTGGCGAAATCCCTTTCTCGATAAGGGCGCTGCATGGGAGTTCAATCCATCTTTTGGTACGGGCATTGAGAGCGAGTCCCAAAGACATGGGTTGTTGGTCGAAGGATACCGTTCTGATGGCAGCAATGTATCGAGGGCAAACACTCAACCAATCAGGAGCCTCCAGACCAAAAGGTGGCAAGACCTTTGCTAGCAGATTGTCTTTAGCTGGATTCGCAACGAATTCAATCGGGTCATACTCAAGAATTCTCCGGTTTAATCCATACAGAAAATTGATTAGTGCATTACGAACTAACGATGCACAGAGGTAGAGATTATTGGAGAGTTTGACCGTTTCTGATGTTTCGCCGACAACCTCAGCTTCAGAAGCGATCGCAACCGATAGAATTTGGTTCTTCTCTCGATGAAACAGGTGAGTGTCCGAATATTGCTGACGAAGCGATCGAAGATAGTCCCTGTCTTTGTATGGAGTAACACCAACAATAATTTCTGCATCCTCAAAATGGATAGGCGCAAAGTTGAGCACAAGTTGCCTATCGGCACTCGCATTTCGGGAAAAAGAATTGGATCGCTGTCTTTGAACCGCCATGATTAGGACTGATAGAGAAGGAATTTAGCAAGGACGATATGATTAGTACAAAATTAATATGTTTTCAGTCTGTACAAGGTAATTTGCTTTGAAGGGTCAAAAGTACGTCTTCGGGCAAGATAAAGCGAACATTTCGCATTCCCTCAATTAATTCTTGAAAGTCAGATGGAGAAGGCTTTGTCTTATCAATCCACTGCGCGAGGATATCAGGAATCGTTAGGAATGAGATGCCTAATGATTGAGCAGCTTGGCAAGCACGTTCATCACTAGAGAGAAACACGGCAGTACCAGCGTCTCTTTGAGCCAAAACTAAGCAAGCAGCCTCTCCACGACCGATACCGTAAACTCTCATCAACTCCTCGCGCCTGGGCAGTTCCTCCAGTGTTAACGGTTCAATAAAAAGGCTCCCCGCTCCAAGATGGCGGGGAAGTTGGGTCGCGTTTTCTAACCAAGTCTGCAATCGCTGTCCCTGTAGCCCTGGCAGATTGCTTGCGCCGCGACGGGCATAACGGATTCCTCCAGCTAGTTCGCTCAGGTCGTCATCTAAAGCACTCAAAGGAAGGGTGTCTTCGTCCTGGTTGTAGACTTCGCAAGGAAAGCAAGCCCGTGAAATGCTTAACGCCTCCATCAAAATTGAGATGCCCTGAGAATGTCCGAATGTCAGCACCCTCAGGACAACTGTGTCCAGAACACACTTAGATGTAGACATCCTCCATCTCCTCAACCTCCCCGTCACCAAGTCGCTCTTCAAGTTCCAGATCGCTGATGCCCATCATTTCTGCAACTCGCCGAAGCGAGAGAAGCCCATTGTCGATTGCGCGATATCCTAGTTCGAGAAATATGCGAGGCAAGCGCTCCTCAGGCGGTAGAGGACGTGCCCCAAACTCAAAGGGTGATGGTTTGTAACCCAGGGTTTTGGCTAACGCAATTGGTTTTGTTTTTAGAGCGTCACGAGGGACACCTAGCTTACGCTCCATATCTAGAGAATGGAGAGTCGCATCGTAGCTGACACCAAAATAGCGAGCAATGTGAATGACCTCTTCGGGCTGCTTGACTGTCTTGATGCCTAATACATCTAAACGTTCTTGCAATCCTTCCCGTGGAATCAAGAAGTAGGAGGCAAAGCGATTTGCGAAGTCTTCGACCAAGTCTGCTCGTTCTGAGTCACGACATAGAATTGCTGGACGATCCCAGTGAAATAGGCTGTGCGCCATCTCATGGCAGAGCGTAAATGGTTCCCTTGTGTAGGATTGATCCTCGTTAAAAACGACGATCGCGCCCAATTGCGGATGGAGGAAGAACAACCCAGAGAGAACTGGCTCTTCTTTGCCAAAGGGGATGCCAAACACCTGGTAGCCTTGAGCATCCAGAAATAATTTCACATTCAGCAAGGGAGCAATACCCAAGTTGTAATAGCGACGGACTTTTTGGGCGAATTCCGACACTTTATAGTCGGCATAGCCTTCTTTGGGAAGAGATGGGAAGGGTGGATGGGGCTTACCGGGAAAGGGTAGCCCTGTGATCGCGTAGAGATGCTCCAAATCATGAATTCGCTGGATCAGCTTGGCGACCCCAGCCTTCCCAGCAGCAGACAGCGTATTTGCCAGCGATCGCAGTGCCATTTCCCAATCAGTTTGCTGATCGGTCTGGGCACCGGCAAAAAAGTAGGTGATGGGTACAGCATACAGACGAGCGATGCGGTCTAGTGTCAATGCCTCAATGCGTCGCTTGCCTCCCTCGTACTGACTTAAAGCAGCGGAAGTAACTCCTAATGCTTGTGCAGCCTCCCCTTGTGCAAATCCTGCTAATTCACGAGCTTGCCGAAGCCTTTCTCCCAATTGAATTTCGGGCGATGGACGATCAGTGGCTTTCAGCACAACTATCACCTCCTGAATCGGTATCTTAACAATTTGTTATTTTACTCTAGTGACACTTCTGATTTTAACAGTTTATTGTGGAATCAGGGAAGTCCTATAGCCATAGAGTAACTTGCCTAAATTCTTACTCAGTTCACACTAAATATAGCTAGGGAGGCTAAACGCATGGCAAAGAATACGAACCACAACTATCGTCGGGGTGCAGTTTCGAAGCGCAGCCAAGTTCAAAACCCTATTACTGGGCAATGGACAAAGCGAAACGCTGAAACTGGGCAGTTCATGGATGGTAAGCAGGACGGTAAACCCTTTAAGGGGATTCGGAAGGAGGATTAACCCAAACTCTGATTACAGGCGATCGAGGGGATGTTCAACCTTTTTGGGAAGCATCCCTGAAAAACTCTTCAACTTAGCCTGTTGTAAAGAGGATCCAGTTTTTCGCCATCTACCGATCGGGCAAGCTTGTCGGTGCAGGTCACTCAAGGTCTATTTGTCAAGTTTTTAATCAAAAGTAGAGACTTGTCAGGGATCGCTTAAACTAGGAAGGCTTGGGCAAAGTGATTTGATGCGGCTACAACGTGGGGGTGAACAAGCAATTCAATTACGATTAGATACACCGCAGGCCGAGGTGGTAAAGGACACCATGAACGCCGACGAAGTAGCTCAGTACGTCGGTTTATGTTTGTTATCAATATATAAATTTGCTAAGGAAGGGAAGATTCCCGCCAAGAAATCAGGGCGGAACTGGGAGTTTAACAAGCAAGAAGTTGATATTTGGAAGCAGCAAAGGGAACAGAAAAAGTTAAACCAAAGTAACCATAGAAACCTTGGCAGAAATTCCCGAAGACCAGAAGGGGCGATGAGTGTCGGGGAAGTAGCCACTTATTTAGATATATCTAAACCGTATGTGTACAAGCTTGCTAAAGAAGGGAAGATTCCATGCTGTAGAACAGGTCGATACTGGGAATTTGACAAGCGGGAAATTGACCTTTGGAAACAGCAACAAGCATTAGAAGAAACAACCCGTTCTGAACATAGAGCAATTAAAGGAAAGCGGCTGAGAACGGAAGGCACTATGAGCATTAGTGAGGTAGCCGAATATGTAGGGCTATCCTATCCCACTGTATACAAGCTTGCCAAACAAGGAAAAATTCCCGGTGAAAAGTCTGGACATTACTGGGAGTTTGATAGACAAGAGATTGATGCTTGGAAGCAACAGAGAGAAATAGAAAGCAGTCTGATTGCTCACCAAACTTTTAAAGAACTAACAGTTAAATCAACTACTCCTCGCGGATACTTAAAGGAGATTAAGTTTGCTGAGAGTGAGGCAAAGTTAGTTTTACCTCGTTCCGCTTGTGTCTCCAATGGAGATCGTGTGCAATTAGGAGATAGTAGTGCTGCAGTCATCTGTAAAAATGGGCTAGCCCAAATTTTCCCTTGCTATGCAGTACTAGAAACATTACAAGTAGGAGGGTTAGAACTAGAGTTTCTCATTAAAGAGATAACCGAGCCGGAAGAGTTTGAGGCATACCAAGCTTTAGCAGAATTTCATTATCGAAGCCGTATTCCTTACGGACGTAAAGCAACTTTAATTGTACGAAACTTCCATCCAATCTATCCCAAAATAATTGGCTATATAGAGATAGCGACTTCGTTTTACATGAATACTGCTCGCAAGGCTATTTTAGATACCCAATTTAAGGTAGATGATATTGCTTGGGACAGGTGGGATAAGGAAACAAGCCGCCAGTATATTCACACAATAGTTCGCATTTCTCGTTGCGTAGTTTATCCAGAATTCCGTGGTTTAGGGCTGGGGCAATGTCTACTTAAGCATGCTGCAGACTTTGCTCGCAATCGGTGGCAAATGTCTGGTATAAAACCCTATTTTCTAGAGATTTCTGCAGATATGCTAAAATTTGTTCCTTTTGCACAGAAAGCCGGAATGAGTTTCATTGGTGAAACAGAGGGGAACCTAAAGCGTGTTGCAAAAGATATGAAATATCTACTCAAAAATCTTGATAGGGTAGAGTTGGGGGAAATTGTAAAGGAAGAATCTTGCGGCATCTTGGATCAGCAAGTGGCACGAATGAGAAGGGCAGCACTGTTAATAGAAGAGCAAGGATGGACTATTGAGGAATTAGTAGAACGTTTAGAAAAGCTATCTCATGAAACAGTTTTACGGGATTTCAATCTATTTCACGATATTGTTAGTTTACCTAAGCCAACCTATTTTCAGGGATTAACATTGGAGGCAGAAGATTTTTTAAAGCGGCGAATTGAGGAGGTTGCCCCTAAAAATGGCTACATCTCTTCTCCTCTCAATTCAGAACCCATTAACAATAAGATTCTGCTAGAAAAAGTATCCTTAACTCATGTTTCTCGTGTTCGTCGCACACAACAGAGCCATGCGATCCATCAAGCGTTTAGCATTTCTCCTGATGATATAAGTCACAAAATTATACACAATCTGTCTTTGACAATAGAGCCAGGTGAGGTCGTTCTAGTTACAGGCTCTTCTGGCTCTGGAAAGACAACTTTTCTTGATCTTCTTCTAAACAAAGAAAAAATTGGTTTATCTGGAAGTATTGAATTACCAGATAATTATCGTCCAGGATCTTTCTCTGCTATTCGCTCTCAGCGAGCCTTGATCGAGGTACTGAGTAGACAAGATATTCGCTCTACTTTACACCTGATGGGATTAGTTGGTTTATCTGACGCTTTTGTTTACTTGAAGCGTTTTGAGGAATTAAGTAATGGCCAACAGTATCGCGCCAAGTTAGCTCAATTGATTGCTAGTAATTATAATGTTTGGATAGCTGATGAATTTTGCTCAACTCTCGATTTAGTTACTGCTAATGTTGTTGCTAATCGGTTACAGCAGATTGCAAGACAGTTGAAGGTAGTATTGATTGTAGCTTCTTCTCAACCAGAATCTTTTGCTCAAGCATTACGACCTGATAAAATTATCCAGTTAACTACTGCTTGGGAACATCATGTAATTCCTGGTTCTCAATTTCTTGAATCTCTGCCCACCAGATATTCTAATTTTACTGTGCAATCTTTAGGCATTGCTGCTAAGTACTTACCTCTAGTTCGTTCCGGCCAAAAGCGTAGTACAGCCCGAAAAGGAAGATTGAAGTTTAAGCAAGGTTTACTTCTGCTAAGTGCAAAAACAGGGGATTTTGAGACCGTCAACGTTACGGGCGTAAGACACACTCGCTTTCGGTGTCTTACAGAAGAAGACGCGCATGAGGATGGTTTTACAAGTTTAAGTGAATTACAGAAGGCTTTACTGGAGCACTACCCGGACCTCAGTGCTGATGGATGGGTAACAATAGTATCGTTTAATACAAGCTGCGGGAAAAAGCGGTAGCGCATTTTGCGAATTTCGTCAACTACTCTCGGTTACGTTTATACATAAATTCAAAGGGCGTTGCTTTATATCAGTAATATGATTTGAATTTGACAAAAGTGCGTTCTTCTTCTGATAAAGGGGAAAACTATATTTATAGCCTCAGAAGACGTGCCAAAAGTCAAATTTAGGTTAGCTCATGTTCTGGACATGGTTGGAAGAAGCATTTACCAAGTTGCCGGGATGTGATGATGCCATCTTTGAGGGACTTTGGCTAAGCAGACGACTGAAATTTGGAAACCAGACTCCTGATGACTTTGATGAATATAGCGCCCGCTTAGTGTGTGGAGCGTTGAGAAACTGCACCTGTTTACTTATAGTCCTTCCTGATTCCCAAGCGAGCCGACCTTCTCTCCTATTTTCGACCGCTCTGATTCGATCGTGGTATGACGCATCATTAAGTCACACGCATGGTGAATGCGACTTTCATCGTCAGAAAATACTTTACTTTGGCTCGACGATTGGGATTCGGGGACAAATTTCACAAGTCAGGGTAGACAGTAACGGTTGGACGCTGGACTTATCTGAGGTTTTTCGGCAACAGGATATTGGGAGAAATCAGCAAAGGGTCGGAAGAGGAAGACGGGCAAGAAGCAGCAATTTTAGTGAATCTCGGTCTATTCCTTTACCAGAAGTAATAACTGTCTATTCGCCAGTTGATCCTGTCGCTGCTGTGGAACAGCATAGCCCTCAATGGATTGCGATCGACTGTAGTGATGCTGAGAGCCTAAGATGGCTGAAACCACTTCTACAATACAGTTTAGAAAGGCAGATACCGATACTGGCGTGGGGGCAAAACCCTTTATCGGAGTGTGTTAGTGAATTCGCTGAATGTGGTCACGTGTTTACATGGTCAAGACAACCAACGTTGGTAATTGCCCCACCATCTCAATCGGAATGCAGACTTCAGTCATATCTTTATCCTGATAGGACTACTCAGATTCAACCTATCGTTTTGGAGGGCGCAAGTGCTAATAAACTAGCAACTTCCTTGCGTGAAGCAAATCATCTGTTGGCTAGTACATTTGAAGTTGCATCTGGGAGGTTTGCCAGGGATGCCATTCGAGTTCACTGGAAATATCTTAGGGCGTTGGAGTCATTATCGGTTCCGCTTGAATTTTATGAAGCAGAGGCACCACACTTCTGGGGGCTGAAGTCCTTGAGGCAATTATCTGATGAGTGTGAACATTTCCGTAAAGCTTGTAACCAGACCATGACGAACTTGGCTGCAAGATTGGAACAGGTTCATGCTCTCTTGGAAGCCGCAACCGAACATATTAAAAATTCAGGCTCCCCTCTATGGCAGGTTCTTTGTGATCTTGTGGTAAACGAGCCACCCGCCGGAGAAGCTCGCCTCGTCATTTTTACCAGTCAGGCAAGGAAGCAACTATTTTTGCTGGCCTTACTGGCAAGATATAACCGCACTGAGGAAAATCTACATGCTGTCAGAACACAGGTTTTCAGTTTGGATGAACTTAAGAAACTGAGGTGTCAGTATGGGGCTTCTGCAAATCTGGAGGAACCTCTAGGCATCTTAACTATTGATCAAACATTACGTTATCATCCAGTTTTTGTCGGTCTGCCTAGTCCGTTGTTGACACCTAAGCTGTTACCTGTACTGTCACAGCAAAATATTGATTTCTTGTTGTATAGTCATCAAACTTCTGCACTTGCTCGTCAGTCCACGAAATGGGCAAGACGATTTAACCCTGATCTCTCAGACACAGTTACTCTTTTGAGCCAACTAAGTGGACTTGAAGTACCAGAGGGCATCCCTTTGATGCCTCCAACTCTAAATTTAACTGAGTTGTCAGGTCTAGATGCAGGAGATATTGTAAAACCGCGATCGCTTGGAATCAAACCTCTTTGGCAACCGGATGATCCTGTTAGTGAAATAGCACGATTATTAGAATCAGAACAAGCCCTGGTTGAAGATGAGCTAGACACGGAAAGACAGTTTCAAGAAGATTCTGAGACGACCATCGCATTAGAACAAGAATCTTGGTGTGAAAGTGCTATCGAGGTTCACTTTGAGCATGACTGGCACGTTTGTTTTGCGCCTGACGATAGGATTAATGTCATTGTGACGGGTGAAAAGGGGCAGCAGGTTGACAAGCGGTATATACGGTCATTGAAGCCAGATGATCGCGTAATTGCTATTCCTGATCAACGACGTCAGAGTCTCTACGACTTGATCCTCTCGCGGGTTCATGGACATCCCACCATTGAGTTGCATTTAGCACTGATCCGGCGATGGCAACAGGATTTGGAATTAGCCTATCGAAGATGGCGATTGCATGGTGTGCGGAACTTAGACGAGTTACTCTGGCAAATGCAGCGCCGTGGAAGCACTCTCACTCATCCGATGACTTTGAGAGGATGGCTATCAGGAAATATTTTGTGCCCAGAAGATCCTGATGACTTACGCCGTTTAGCAGAAATTCTGGAGATGAGTTTTGTTGTCTCTCATCATCAGAGAATCTATCAGGCAGCTAAGAGAGTACGAGGCTTACATCGGGTATTGGCTCGTCGTTTGAATAGCTGGCTTGAAGAGCAAGCATCTGGCTCGGTGAAGGCAAAGGACGACGATGTGCTGGATGCTGAACTGGGAATCACATTTGGTGATTTTCGCAACTCTTTGTTAATCCTGCGGGTTCAAGAGGTTCAGCCTATTATGGGATTGTTTCTACGCAGTAGTTTAGGGCGATTTGAGAGGACTAACCTGGAATGACTAATACTGCCTGGACTTCACAAGAGGAAAAAGCTCTAGCTGAGTATCTTGCTGGTCGAGTCTGCGATCGCGCCCTTGGACGATCTGAAGATGAGTGTCTGCGGAATGCCCCTCGCGATGTCTATTTCATCGGCAATCTGCGCCCCCGCCCTATGGATAGCGACTTGGGTGAGTTAATTAATAAGCTGGCACCGATGGCGTTTGGAGCAGAGTTTCGGTTTCAGCCTGGGAGTGATGAAGTCATCATTCAAGTCAAAGCCCAGTGGTCATGCTACTATCGAATATTTCCGACTTTTCCCCAACAACGAAGGCATCAACAGCAGGTAATTGAGCCTGAGAATAATTCTGAATCATCTGAAGCCATCTCTACTGCAAGTACAACTGCTTCTGGTTCGACTGCTCAGCAGGTGACTAGCACCCAGGAAGAACCAGAGGATGCAGACCACTCCCTGGAGATTGAGCAAGAACAAGAGGAACAACGGGCTGAAGTAGAATCTCCTGAAGTGGCGCAATCTAGCCGTGATCGCCGTCGTGGTCGGGTTCCTCAAGATTCCCTAGCAATTCGCTATCGTAAAATTCTCTGTTCGGCTGCTGGTGAAGTCATTTTGCGGCGTGATGCGGCTGGTGATTGGAGCCGTGACATCAGTAATTTACAAGCAGCATTGGATCAGGAAACAGCTAGAGCACAGCAGGTTGCTTTGGGTGATTCTGATCGAGTACGAACGGCTGGAGCACCTGATGACAAAATCAGAGTGAGAGAAGATGCCCTTGCGTCGGAAGCAGACTACGAAGCTTTTCTGCGATCGCTCCAAACCGATGTTGTTCCAGTTTGGCAGTGGGAGATTGCTTCGGAAGTTCGCCCCAACGACGAATTAGGTTCAACCGATCAAGTCGTGGCGATCGAGTTTGTCAATGCTTCTCCTCAAGCAGATAACCCAAACATTGAAGCTTTTCTGTTCGATGCTCAAGCTACATTTATATTCGCAAACGCGACAGTACACCCCTTTGAACTGGAACTAGCTCCGCGTGGATTTCGTTATAACCGAGACCTTTGGGGACGCGGATTTAATTGTGCGGTAGAACGAGAGCAAGCAGATGTATTCACGACGACGCACACTCCTATCTACACGCAGATGCGTTATGCCACCCAAACAAATCCTCCTGCTCGTTTTTCTGACCTAGCAGGCGATCGTACTCAAATTCTTCAAGTTCTCAGAGCGATTGTCACTGAGATGGAGAACTATCGACAAAATTAGGAGCAGGAGCGCCAAAACTACATTGCTAATAATCCGAATTGGGAAACTGAGTTCGGTAATGAGTTTGATAGAGATTTTCAACAGTATGAAGATGAAATTCGTCGTTTTCGTCGTGGTTGCGAATTGATTCGGACGAATCCGGACGTAGAGTTAGCGTTTCGATTGACCAATGAAGCCTTTCAGCGATTAGGTAATCACCCTCGACCAGAAAAGCGAAAAGAAAGTTGGCGGTTGTTTCAGATTGTCTTCCTAATCAGTCAAATTCCTGGTATTGCTGCGTTAGCTGATCAGAGTAGTCCCGATATAGCTGAACGGGAAATGGTAGATATCATTTACTTCCCTACAGGTGGCGGTAAAACCGAAGCTTACTTGGGCACGATCGTCTTCCATTGCTTTTTTGATCGTTTGCGCGGGAAAACGGCTGGTGTTACAGCTTGGACGCGCTTCCCTTTACGACTATTGACACTCCAGCAAACTCAGCGGATGGCAGATGTAATTGGCGTTGCTGATTTAGTGCGAAGGGAACAGCCAGATCTTCGCTTAAGTGGTCGAGATGTCGATAATTTTGCCGTTGGCTACTTCGTCGGAGCAGAAGCCACCCCTAATGAACTTGTCAGTCCAGCTTATCGTTACGCAAACCCTAAAGATTCAGTTGCCTGGAGTCAAGCTAATGATGGGAATGCTCGTCAGCGGTGGAAGCGGGTGATTTCGTGCCCGTCCTGTCGTACTTCGACGGTACAAGTAGATTTCGATTCCAACGCAACACGCATTATTCACCGTTGTACTCAGCCCAGTTGTTCTTTTCCTAATGGTGAGATTCCCATCTATGTGATCGACAATGAAATTTACCGTTACTTACCTTGCGTAGTTGTAGGAACAATTGACAAACTCGCTAGTTTGGGTAACCAGCGTAAGTTGTCTCAGGTATTTGGGCAAGTCGATGGACGGTGTACGCTGCATGGCTACTACAAAGGTAAATGCTGCCAAAAAGATTGCTCTGGAGGGCAACTACTTCGACCCGGAAGACCACGAGGGCTATCGGGTCCCACTCTCTTTGTTCAGGATGAACTGCATCTCCTCAAGGAAGGTTTAGGAACTTTTGATGGACATTATGAAACCTTTACCCAGCAGCTCCAGCAGGAGTTTGACCCAAGCTCCCCAGCCCTGAAAGTTATTGCTTCATCTGCGACGATCGAAGCCTTTGAGCGGCAAGTTGAACATTTATATGGGAGACGCAATCAGGCAAGAATTTTTCCAGGTCTTGGACCTAATTTACAAGAGTCTTTCTATGCCCAGACCCGTGATTACCCGTCTAGATTATTTGTGGGAATTTTGCCTCACAATAAAACGATTTTCAACACCATTCTGGAACTCATTGAGTTCTACCACCGTGAAACTCATCACTTAAAGAGTCTTCCAGCAGGTCAACCCAATCCCTATGGAGGAATCTTGAGTCCCGGTAGCCCGGAATGGCATCGTCTGATGGACTTTTACATCACTTCCCTGACCTATTTTCTGGCTAATCGTGAACTTGATTCTATCCGAGTTGATCTAGATGGGGATGTCAATCCCAATTTGCAGCCAGACCTGGAATTGGAAATTTCTCAGTTAACAGGCGGTACTAGCACCGATGAAGTAACCCGCATCTTGGAAAAACTGGAGCAAGCAGCCATCTCAAACTCAACCGCTGATACAGTATTGGCAACCAGCATGATCAGCCACGGTGTGGATGTAGATCGCTTCAATGGCATGATTTTCTATGGAATGCCTCGCCAAAATGCAGAATACATTCAAGCCTCTAGCCGGGTTGGGCGCTCCCATGTTGGAATTGTTTTTAACTGTTTACACCCCGCAAGAGAACGAGACCAGAGTCATTACACCTACTTTGTAAAATTCCACGAATTTCTGGGGCAGCTCGTTGAACCTGTAGCAATTAATCGTTGGGCGAAGTTCAGTGTAAATCGCACCTTACCAGGTTTGTTCATGGGTGTACTACTCCAACTCATTGCAAACCGCTCTGGAGCAAACAATCCAAACAGCTACTATATGCTGGATTTTGTGAAGCAGGAAATTACTAGGGGTAATTTGGATATCAATCAATTTATCCCGATCTTGGAGAGAGCTTATCTCGTTCAAGCAGTTGGATCAGTTAGTGAACAAGCTTTTCAGGATCAAATTCGGCTACAAGTACAGCAGTTTCTGGATCAAATTATCAGTGCTGGTTCAGGAGAAAAGTTTATTTCAGGAGTTCTAATTCCTCAACCAATGACGAGCTTACGGGATGTAGATGAGCCAATTTCTATTGAACTAGATAGCAATGGAACTCAATGGGCAGCAAGGTCTTAAAAGGCACAGGTGGAGGAATTTATGGGACGTAAAATGAACCGTGGCAAGCAACAGGTACTTTTTAACTACCTGCCCGGTCGGACATTTGATTTCGAGGGTGGTGTGATTTCCCGTATCAGCCGAATTCGTGGGTTACAGCGCAATGACTTAAATCTGCAAGTGTTGTTAATGAAAATTCAGGAGGAGGCAAGAGGTTGGGATGAACAATTTCGTCCGGGTCTGCCAGATAGGGTTCTGAGTGATGCTAGCCGTTTTGTGTTGTTAGAACCCAAAAATGTAGATGCTGAATTGTTTCCAAAGGTTTTCTGGTGTGATAACCGCTCATGTGGCAGAGTTTTTGACTATAGCAACCGTGATGATTTACCCCGACAAGTGACCTGCTCGGTTTGTCGCACTGGAAAATTAGTGCAACTCCGATTTGTCAAGATTCATCATTGTGGAGCATTAGAACCACTAGCGCCCCCTGTCTGCCAGCAATGTGGAAGCTCTAATCACATGATGCTGGATACCCGTGGAAGTGAGCGAATCTCTAATTTCCGTTGGGTATGCCGTAATCCGCAATGTAATGGCAGAAGAGTGTCCTTGTATCCTGGTTTGTGTAGGGTTTGTTATCAGCCGAACAATGCTCAGCAGCCGAACAATGCTCAAGCAGCAAATAGGAGAGAGAACGAAATGAGTATTGAGGTTCACCGAGCAGGAAGAACCTACTATACTCAGACGACAACTCTACTCAATATTCCACGCCGTCAACTTGATGCGTTTTTCAATTTATCGGACTGGGGGGGTATAGCTGCTGCAAAGTTCTTTAGAATCACTAACCGTCCTTTAGAAGATTTCAACCTATCTGCTTCTAGTCAGCAAACTACTCTAAATCCTGGACTATCAAATGACGATTTAACTGAGTTGATGAGCCGACAGGCACGCGGAGAGTTTGCAACTCCAGAACAAATGGCTGTTGCTTTGCAAGAGATGCAGCAGAGAAACCAACAAAGCCAACAGCGACACGCACCAGACGCGATCGCCCAACAACTTGTCACCCAAACGGGAGTACCCCTAACAACTTGGCGGCAAGCAGGGCAGGAAATCTTGGAAACCATCATGCCTCTGGAGAATGGGCGACCTAAAAAGCTGCTTGAACTACCGCCAACCACGCAGGAAATCCAAAACGCTCAAGTTGCCCAACAAACTGCTCAATCAATGGGTCTGTCCCAATTAGATCTGGTGACGGATTTTCCCATGATCGTTGCTACCTACGGCTACACTCGTGCTGAAACAACCCCCAATCGATGCCGCTTAAATCCTTTTCCCCCAGAACGAGATCATGGCGGTAAGCTACCTATCTACGTTGATGAAGTTCAAGCCGATGCCCTACTGCTCAGCCTCAATCCAGACAGAGTTTATAGCTGGCTCCAGCGTAATGGTTATCAGCCAACTGTACCTAATGGTAGCGACCCCAATCTGGCTCGTCGTGCTTACTTTGTCCAACTGTTCGAGGATGTGCCTCTACGTGAGACCTTGCAGGGTAATCGACCTGAAGCCCGAATGGTCTTTGGGCTACTTCACACCCTCAGCCATCTCTGCGTTCGCCAAGCCGCCTTGCTCTGCGGACTCGATCGCACCAGCCTATCAGAGTACCTCCTACCTCGAACGCTCACCTTTGCAATTTACTGCAATCACCGCTTTGGAGCCACGATCGGCGCATTAACCGCCCTATTTGAACAATCCCTGGCAGAGTGGCTCAATGCTGTGCGAAATGCTCGACGCTGCGTATACGACCCCGTTTGCCGAGAACGGGAATCTAGCTGCCATGCCTGTACCCATCTTGCTGAAACCAGTTGTCGCTTTTTTAACCTGAATTTGGGACGCTCATTCCTATTTGGCGGTCCGGATTCTCAACTTGGCAATATTCAGGTTGGCTATCTTGATCCTTCCCTTTAACTCTCCATCAAGATATGCCAGATTCTCAAGTTCAACTTGTCATCACCGTACCAGAACCCTATGGGGCGGCTCTGGCTCACCGAATGCGGTGCAGAATGACGCTGGGAGTATTGACTCAACTACTCGCGCAGTCAAAACGGTTCATTGTAATTGCTGCACCTTTCATGCAAGCTGGGTATGGCCTATCTAATGGCCCTTTGGCAGATGCTCTACAAGCAGCTTTGCAACGTGGAGTGAACGTGGATATTGTCAGTACTGGTCGAGGACTACAAACTATAGATGTAGCTTGGTTAAGACAAGGTGCCCAGGGAAACTTAAGGCTTCTTCAACCAAGAGAGAATATTCTCGATGAACAGCGGTTGGGGTCTCACGCAAAGTTCTGCGTTGTTGATGGGCTATCGGCGTATGTTGGTAGTGCAAATTTAACAGGACCCGGACTAGGTAGGAATTTAGAGATGGGGCTGTTAGTACAAGGCGAAGTAGCAAGACAAATCGAGGAATTCTGGGAATATTCCCTTGAAATAGAACTATTTACAGTTATGCATTGATTGATGCACAAAATGGAGGAGAATTATATGCAATTTAATACCCTGATTTGTAAGTAACTGCTAATTTTAACTTCGCTTTCCCTTAACCAGGATAGACTACAAACCTATTGAAGACTTTGATGAATGATTCGTTCTATCGAAATTAGAGTTGATTACGCTAACTGGTTTCCAGTCAATATCCCATTACAAATTTTTATTCTAAGAGGAACATGGCAAGCAAACGTGCTTGTTTCACTAATTTATACTGCTCTTTGGACTCGTCCTCCTGTAACTTATGGATTTCACTTAAGTGATTGTTGGGCTTGGTTTCGATACTATATAGCAATTTCTAATGTCCCTGCTTTGAAGCTACGTGGGGAATGGGAAACAATTGATCCTCATCAAAAAACTATTCTTAGCGATGAACTAAGCATAGGTTTTACAACACATCTACTCATTGAGAAGCTGGAATGTTTGTGGTTTGTAGATACTTTACACCTTGTAAAACTTTTTCCTAAATATTTCAATCTTGGAAAATCGACAAAAACGGGACCACGCAAATCTCCAGACTATATTGGCTTCGACACTAATCTAGATTATTACGTTTTAGAATGTAAAGGAACCCAAACATCATATAAGGCACTTCAAAAAGCAGTTACTGGTGGAAAAATACAAAAACATAATCTAAGCGTTAATCCCACAAAACTCAAATACTCACTAGTTGCAGGACTGTTCATTGCACAATGGTCTAGTAATGAAAGTTCGTGTATCTCTATCGGTGATCCAACATGGGAGGAATTGGAGGAGTTTTTAAACGAATATTCTGAGGATGACATCAACACGGCTATACTACAGCTTGCTCTAGCAAAACATTTATCCCTGATAGGTTTAACTGGCCTAGCTCAAGTACTAGCCGAAACACCAACAGATGATATCGAGCTATCAGAAGCAGCACGTAGTGAAATAGACAGATGGCTAGAAACTTCATCAGAAGAGGAATTTAGAGTTTTATTTGATACGCGAGCTGTTTTCTTTCGGTTTTCAAGTATTGAAACACGCTTTCCGGAGGGACGTTTTCTAGTTAGTAGCCCAGATTACTTACTCGTTGAATTACGTGACAGCCAAGCAGTTGGAGGACTTTTAAGGGAGCTGTACAGGACATTGTTTAACTCGCAAGAGAGTTTACTCTGGAGTTCATTTTCTGATGAAGTTAGTGCTGTTGTAACTTCCCCACTTGGATTTAAGTTTCGGCTAGAATTCTTCTAAGCATAGCAACTCTGGCTAGTGAAAGTCTTCTCAACAACTCGCATAAACAGTTGATTATGACGAATTCAAGAATAAACTCATGTTTCAGACCTATATTTGCTATCAGCTTCTTGAGTTTTGCTTCGAGGTACATATAACAGATACAGAACAACCTCGTAGCGTCCCTCAGCTTCGAGTGCTCTCAGATCCTTGAAATATTCTAAAGTGTCCTCATCTAAACAGATCTCCCCTTCTGCAAACGATCGCTCTAAAACATCAAATGTCACACGGCATAACCGTTTCTGTTCTAATGCCCAAATTTGCAGCAACCAACTTTGAACTTTCAGCGCATGTTTGTAGGGCAAAATTTGCCGAAAAAGCAAGAATTTATTCCAGCCTAGTAGTTGAGCCAGAAACATCGAAACATAAAAATATCGTTTACATGGGAATCGCAATGAATGCCTCTTAAACATGAGTTATACAAGATCCTTAGGTGGCTATCTGCGTTTACGACTTATTACCCGGGTTTTGGACAAACTTGATCGACGAAGAGTGTTGATCTGTTTGGCTTGTTCAGTGTGTAAACTAACTAACTGGGCAATACAACCAACAAGCTTCAGTGTCATTTCTACTTGATGAGTTAAGCTCAATTGCGCTCGATTTAACTGCTCCGCTAACTCGTAGCACTGTCGCCTCAGATCTTCCATGAATGTGGGCGATGTCACTTCTTGGCTTGGTGGCAGGGTCAATGGCACATCTTGTGCGATCGCCTCCACCAACAGCAAGTACAAGCAGAGGATTGCCTCTTCCGCTAACTGCATCGTTTGCGAAAAGTGCCACCGCATCGATTGATTGCTATCTCGGATGTTTTGCGATCGCTCCAGCAACGCAACTCGATAATCGTTCAACGATTGAGACATGGAAAAACACTCCGTCTAGAGGGCAATCGCATTCATCAAGCACTTTCCCGTTGTGCGGGCGAGGAGGTAATTTCAAGCAAGTTATTAGCAGGTGCTTTTCCCATTGCCCGATTGACTAACTCCATCAAGGCTTGAGCACGCTTGTTAAGAAAAGCATCAAAGTCATCGGCTCGTAATGTTTCGGGTTCGATCAAGTGCGATCGCAGAATCTCGTCCATCCGCCGCCGGCTAATTCCCTCCGCCTCTAATGCCCGTAGATATTGGCTGGGAGCCTTGCCACCAATTTTCTGATTAGACAAACGTGATAGAGGAGTCAAATTGACGAGACTGTTGTAGCGATCTTTGTCAATTCCCTGTTTTTTGCAATACGCCACCGGAAAAATGTGATGACTGTCAATCGGATCATTGAATAGGTTAATTTCTGCCAATGCCTCTCCTGCCGCAAAGTCGATCGCCCCATGTTTTCGCAGTAGCGCATTGATTGCTTTGTACACAGCCCCATGTCGCCGTCTAACCATCAGCAATCGTTCAACTTGCAGATGTGCCATCTGAATGGTGTTCGGCAACTCACCCCCCTCATGCAACCAAGCAGGAACCTGCACGATGTCTTGTGATGCTCGACGTTCATGCCAGGATGTATAGAGGGCAGCGCAGGCACCGCACCAAAACCACTGCTCCAACTTGGCACGGACTCGATCCTGTGGGTAGCCCACGACTGACAAGATGGCAGCCAGCGCGACCAGTTGGATCTGATAGGGAAGATCCTCAGCCGTCTGCACTTTTTGCCCATATAAAAACCGTGCGGCTTCTTCATACCCGACAATTACTTGATCCGCATATTTCTGATAGTCCGCCAGCGACAAATCCAACACTTCTGCTCGACCACACGCAACAGCAGGGAGTTTCTGAGTTGACACACCTGCTGCGATCGCCTGTTGTCGTTTGTGATAGGTAGCTACCAGTGCCACACAAGCGAGATAGTCCGTTTCCTTGACGGTCTGTAATACCCGCTGCTGCCTGAGTCGTTGCTCCCGCTTCACCCAATCGTCGCGCAGTGAAAAATCCTGACTGGCAAAGCAAGCAGTTGCTAGATCAAAGAAATTGAGTTGTTCGCTCTGGGTGTTGACCTTCTCAAACACTCTGCATATGGCAGTTTTAGGTAATCCAGGTTTGAGTCGAATGACTGGCACCTGAAAGTGTTCAAATCGTTTAATGACCTCGCGCTCAAAGCGGTCGAGCAGTTCCAACTTTTCAGGATTGTACTGCCAATACTTCGAGTACCCCTGACGCCAAGCCGTGTAGCTGAATACCCGAGCGAGGGGAAATAACCCCAATTCGTATTCCTGCTCGGGAGTAGAGCAATTGATAGCAGGGTTTCCTGCAAAACCAGGGCGAACCCGACGGTTATTAAAGCTTAGAATCGACTGTTCTCGTTCAACATCAGGATCCAGAGCTTTGTCGATGGCGATGTAATACCAGCGATCGCTCATTTTGCCATTCCGCCGGCTCTGCACCCGTACAGGACGATTGGAAAACAAACACATGAAAAGAGCAGTGCAACGTTGTTGACCATCCAAGATCAACTCTGTCGGCGTTGGCACCTGTTCCAACTGCACTCCTTCGACCAATCGTGAACACACTTTCCAGGAACCATGACTGACTTCCTGCAACAAGATGCCGCCGATCGGCCATCCCTGACTGACACTTGCCAGCAAGTCAATCACTAGGTCATCGTGCCAGCAAAAGCTGCGTTGCAGATCGGGGAGTTGAATAAACCCCTGCTGAATTTTTAGAAGCAAATCCGGCAGGGCTTCCTTAGACAGATCGAAGGCGGAAATGGGTGTGTTCATCGCTGCCATGTAGATGTGGGTGTATCGGATGTTGGCAACGATAGATCGGTTGTACTGAACAAACAAGGTCTTTCCAGAAAAAACCGACAATTGTCGGAAAGATCCAGAACTAGTTACGGCTACTCACTTGGGGGATAAAGAATCGCCCGATCCGCCTCCGATAAAGGGCAAATAATGCTCCATAAGTCCGGTGGAATATGGTGATAGCACCGCAGCAAAAAATAGAACTCACTCAATCGGCGAAGGTACACCTCTTTGACCATTTTGGGTTCTTGCCCCTGACTCATCCACCGCTCGATTGTCCGGGTTGTGCAGCCTGCAATAAAAGCGAGTTCTTCATACGACAAATCATATTCACTCTGAAGTTGCCGGGGATGCTCCAAAGCTAGACCACAGTTGACATACAGCCGAAACAGGGTTCTTTCTTGTGGACCGAAAGGTCTAGGTCTAGGTGTACGACTCACTGAGAACCCTCCCAGGTAGTCGAGGAAGTTGAGTTGGTGTTTGATGTTCGTAGTACCTCGATGTCATCTTCCCCTGCCCACTCCGCTACAACCCAAGAGCGGGAAGGACTATCGGAATCCAAAAACACTAAATAGAGCCAACGCCAACTCAGACATACCTGTTCTGTCTTCCCAAATGGCACAAATGCTCGCCCAATGATTGTTCCCCTGTCTGTCAGCTCAGTGGGAGGAATCCACTGACAGCGGGATCCGATGTCGTATTTAGGAACCTCTAATTCTTGAGGCAAACATTCGGATAAATTGACTAACTCCAGGTCTTTCACCCGCAAAGACACCAGATTCCAATGACCCCGAGAAGGTTGTGAAGATGAACTAGGTTCCATAAAAAGCCGATTCTCAAGCAATGGGGATTGCTAGAAGTATAATTTGCAAATTTGTCACTTTTGCAAATTTGCAAAAACTTAACATTTTCAAATGACGTGGGAAAATGACCCATGTGACTTCATGTGTTATTACCCCGCAACCTTGGCTAGCAAAGCAGAAGATCCAAACTACATTCAGGTGAGAGGGCATGTCCAAAAGCGCATAGCCCGCAGGTTTAAGGCTATCTGTAGTGAAAGAGGTATCGACTTCGGGCAGGGGATGGAAGAGGCATTTCTTCCCTGGATTGAGCAGCAGGAAAAACTCCTCCGAGAAGAAGAGCTAGACTCCAAAGACCAGCCGCAAAGCTAGTCAAGTTTTCGATGAGTAGTAAAAGGTGGAATTTCTAGCTTCCTTGAATACAAGCTTTTTGCTTCCAAGTCTTTTAGGGTTTTCCCCCTTAAAGCTCCCCATCTCTTGATCTGGAGGAGTTTTGAGGCCGCATAGTAAAGCTCTTAAATCCTTATTAGACTTCTAGGTAGGCAGGGTTAGATTCTGCAAGTTTAGAAAGACCCTTGCCCTAAAACGTCCTTCAAGTCTAGCATCTAGAGTTTATAGCTTTTATACCTGCCGGGAGAGCATCACTTCCTAAATGTTGCAAATTCCAACTCGACCTCCAGTCCCTCTAACTCCTGCCAGTCATGTCAACCCTTCTAAGTTGTTAGCCAGTAGCATTCTGCATTCTCTAAAAAGACCCTAGTCCTGAAGAACCTGCCAGATAAGGAGTACAGCTATTTTGACCATCTCTTTTCTAGAAAAACTCCTTGATTTTCTCTAAAAGACCTTGATCTTCTAGTCTTCAAAAGCCTTATTCCGCCAATTCTAACAATTCCAAAGACCTGAAAGCCTCTTTTGATGAGCTTTTTGGGTCTTTTGCTACAGATGTCCTCAGCAAAGACCTACAATTTAAGAAGAAAAAGGGTTATCGCTGGGTGAGATTATGGACTTGGCACTCTAGAAGGCTGAAACCTAGTCTTTTCGGGGCTTTGAGCATTCATCAAAAAGATGGTTCTCAAACCCAACTTCCAAATAGCTTGCCCTGATGTACTTGATGCGAACTTCCTGTGGAATAATATGGTGGCAAAAGTCAGGAACTTCAAGCCAGTAAAGGCAAACCTTAAGCGGCACGGGCATTAAGTAGCCTTGGGGGTTCTACGCGGAGTCCAAAAGATAAGCAACAACCCAAAGCCAAACCGTATTCGATATCTGAGGAAGATCTGCCTCCTGCTCTAAAAGAACAACTCAATCAACTAGAAGACTTCTGGATTAGCAACGAGAACTCTGGACGGCGGGAAGAACCAATCCAAGAAAAAAACTATAGAACCTACAGGAAGCATCTTCTAAGTTTTCTGGGGTGGTTAGCCCACATCCGGGCAACAGACTTGCAGAAGATCAGTCTTGAACATTTGACTGATCAAGCATTATTGGCAGAGTTCGTTAGTTGGGGAATGGAAGAGCGTGGAAATTCGCTTGGTTGGGCATTGAATGTTGCCCAAGCAGTTACCTTAATCATGGAATGGTGTGTGCAGACCAAAGGCAAAAATTCACTGGGTACCGCCCAACTGCGAGGATATATCGTAGTACTGAGGCGACAGTACAACGCAGAGTTGGCAGCTAAGAAAGTTCAACGATCTAGTTCAAAAGGAGAGGAGACCCAGCTGACAAGCGAACTTTGCCAGAGAATCACTGAGTACCTGCGCCAGGACTGTGTAGAAATTCAATTCGGCAGTAAAAAGCGATCAGAAATTGCCCTTCTGTGATCATGATAATGCATGTCGTTACGGCTATTGCTATGGCTTACCAATCCGATTAGAAACCTTATGTCAACTTAAACCAGTGCATAATTTCACCCGCGAACCTGATGGTTCTTGAACAATCCTGACAATAATTCAATACAAAACTGGTTGTTTTAGAATACTCATTGCAGTGTTGTCGAACAGGGTGAGATAAATCCCACTCTGTAAGATTTTGAGGAAATAGCTAAAGTTGTAGAAAAATTTATTCCTGAACTCTTCGTTGACTAGAACTCGGACGGCTGACCCCCGTTGCACCCGAAACCACAGGCCATCTGGTGGCGATCGCCCTCTAAGTAATCCTGAAGAAATGACTTTGAAGGTACTAATCTACGTTGATACACGAAGCTTGCAACTAGCTACTCCGCGCCTCTATCACCATTTGGCTTTATAAACACTGCCCTCAATATGAGGTTGTCAGCACTGTCTTATATTGAGACAGCCTAATAGAAGCACAGTCCAAAAAACTGTTGTGAGTCCAAAAAACTATTGTGAGTCCAAAAAACTATTGCAACTTAACAGGACTAGCAATAGTTAAGTGGACTAGCAATAGTTAAGTGGACTGCGTAATAGTTAAGTGGACTGGAACACTATGAGAAATGCATGAAGAAAAGTAAAGAGTGCCGTAAAGCCTAATCTTCAATAGGACAACGCAGATTCAAGTTACAGCCACAACCAGTTAGCTTAGAGGACGTTTGAAAAGGAATTGGAAGTGAGATTTAAGCCAACCGCTTCACCATGATACGGATCATGGCAAGGTAAATGAATGTCTCTGAAGTGGCTGGCAATTGCTCATAATCTCGCACCAATCGCCGACATCCCATCAGCCAGCCGAACGTTCGCTCCATCACCCAATCACAATACCGCGCTACACTTCAAGCAAGGATCTTCGCCTATTGTCAGTATTGAAGGGTTGCTGCGGTTGGTTGCTTTGGTAACGCAATACCG
>NZ_JADEWO010000057.1 GCF_015207605.1 Oculatella sp. LEGE 06141 | reverse complement strand
TAAATCGAGTTCCCTCTCTTCTCTTTGGTCTTCCTCTTCTTTTTGCTTCAGGTTTCCCTTCAGCTATTACTTGACGAGGTTTTGCTTTGACGCTTTCAAACTATTCTTTTGTCCAGGTTCTATACGCTTGGAGTTGGTCTTCTCGATACTTTTTAAGCGTACTGAGATTGCAACTTACCCTGTAAGGGGTGGGCTCTACACTCGTTAGCTGCGTTTTACTACATCTAGCGTGTGCTTAAGTCTCAAGACGCTAAGTCTGGAGCTTTTCCCTGGCGCTTATCCAATATAGCAGAACAAATGTGGAACTGTGCAAGGAAATTAGAATAAGTTTGGAACTTTTTTGTGGTTTGTGATTACAAAGCCCTGAAGCCAGACTGGATGAGGTTTTTTGGGAGTATGTGGAAGAAGGGAGATGTGCTGTGACGACGAAGAGAGCTTCAATTTGTTGTACCAGGCAAACGCGGGATCTATTTAGATCGAGCTAAAAACACGCAAGCTGAGTGAACTATCTCACTCAGCTTGCGTGTCTGGGTTTGAGCAATTGAGTTAACTGTAGCGATCGCAGTCCTTAAACAAGGCGCGTTAAGCCGATGCGTTTGCCGTTTGCCTCAGTTTTCGCATGGCTTTTACTTCAATCTGTCTGGCGCGTTCTCTGGAGAACCCAAAGACTTTCCCAACTTCTGCCAAACTTCGGCTGTTGCCATCGTTTAGCCCATAGCGCAGCACAATCAGTTCTCGCTCTTTGTCGCTTAAGCAGGACAGATATTGCTGGCACTGATCTTGTAAGGTGATGGATTCCATGTGCTGCTGTTGCTGTTCATCAGGGATCAAGTCGCCCAAGCGAGTTTCTTGCTCTTGCCCGATGAATGCGTCTAACGAAGCGCATTGACGCTGCTGGCTGAGTAGACTTCGCAGTTCTTCTACTTTCATTTCCAGAGCGATCGCTAACTCTTCTGCTGTTGGCTTGCGTCCCAATTGCACCACGAGCGATCGCGTTGTTGTTTTGATCTTGCTCAGCTTTTCCTGAATATGAACAGGAAGGCGAATGGTGCGTGAGTCGGTTTGTAATGCTCTGGTGATCCCCTGTCGAATCCACCAGTACGAATAGGTTGAGAACTTGTAGCCCTTGGCCGGGTCGAATTTCTCGACGGCTCGTTCCAGGCCAAGGCTGCCTTCCTGAATCAGATCCAGCAACTCCAAACCTCGATTTTGATATTTCTTGGCAATGGTGACGACCAAACGCAGATTCGCCTGAATCATGCGATTTTTGGCGCGTTTGCCCTGCTGGAGAATGGCAGTTTGCTGCGGGGTTAGATGCTCTGCCTCTAGCAACGGCAGCATTGCCTGCACAGATCTAGCTAGTTCTAGTTCTTCAGAGGCAGTCAGTAAAGGCGTTCTGCCAATCGAACGCAAGTAGGCTTGGATGGGGTCGGCGGTCATGGGAATGGAATGGAGAGGTTGAACACTAAGGGCCAAATTTGAATCTAAATCTTAAATCAAGAAGAGTAGGGCATTTCATTCTAGGGCAAAATGCGCGTCATCCCACTAACATGATTGCCTTATTGCTGAGGCCGGGGCGTGGGAAGAAGATTTAACCGCTGGTCGCATCGCCTCTCTAAAAAAATTAGAGTGTGGTTGGTTGGGTACTAGCTGAAGTCTATCTTTTTTGTACTCTGTCAGGCGTAACCTTTGACTTGCTTTAAGCCAGTTAAACACCACTCGGAGTCATTATACTGACTGCTGAGGATATCAACCGCATTTGGCGATCGCTGTAATATTGATGCCAAAAACCGTTCTGTATGAAATAGAGCGAACTGGTTGCTTAGCCCATTGAACACAGCATCAAAGGCATGGTTTGCCCAGGGAATGTTGATCCAAACCGCTGTATTGCCAGCAGCTTTCAGGCTTTCGTACATTCGCCGTCCAAACTTGGATTGAACAATATGGTCGCGATCGCCATAGATTAACAGCGTGGGCGGCAGAGAGGGTGCGACATAGGTGTAGGGCGATGCCTGAGCGTATCGCTGCGGCATTTCATCGGGCGTGCCGCCCAAAAAGCTCCTCAAAACCGCTCGCACATCCAGGGGATCAGGTTGGGGCGGGTCGGCATAGCCACCGGCCAGATCTACAGGCCCGTAGTAGTTGACCACCGCCCGAATGGGCAACGCCTCAGGTTGATAGGCCGCCAACATCGCCAGGTGTGCCCCTGCCGATCGCCCCAGTAAGGCAATGCGGTTCACATCTGTTTCGTACTCTGCGGCATGTTGGCGAATGAATTGTAAGGCTGTTTGCACATCGTTGAGCTGTGCGGGAAAGCGATAACGCGGTGCGTGGCGGTAGTCGATCGCCCAAACAACATAGCCTCGTGCCGCCATATAGCGATTAAATTCAGGATTCGCAGATGGGCTGCCGCTTCGCCATGCGCCCCCATAAATCACTACAATTGCGGGGTATTGACCCACCTGCGGCGGTTGATAGATTTCTAGTGTCAAGGGCACACCGTCTGGATGAGCAAACGTAAGGTTGCTGGTATGACGAACCGCAGCAGGGGCAATGCCACGCAATGCATCTATCCACCCAAACGGCTGAGGCCGCATTTGGGCTTGAACAGATTGGGGCACATGAGTTAAGTAATCCTCACCTAAGGCTTGCTGCATGGCGATCGCTGCCCGTTGTTGGGTTGCAGGTAATTGGCTCAGTGGCAGAAGACTGATAAACAGCCCTACCAAATTACCCATTAAACACAGGTAAATTGTTCCCTGCCGCCGTCGGCTCAGCAAGAGCAAGAGTAAGAGCGCTACAGCATTCATTACCGTTAACCAGGGGCTGACTTCCGGGGCACCCACTCCCAGAGGGAGTAGCGTTGAAGTGGGTGCAGGAACAATAATCCAGGCGCTAAGAAATAGCCCCACTCCGCTCCAGAGGAAAATTAAGAGTATCGGCAACCGCTGAATTGGTTTAATCACGGATTTAGTCAATCACTATTTGTTAGTTCAAGCCATTTGTCTAGTTCAACCCATTTAGTTCGTCAATGGTGTGCTGTTGGGCGAGTGAACACAGTAACAGTTACGCCCCTGCTGCTTGGCTTGATAGAGTGCGACATCGGCGGCGGCGATCAGGATCTCTGAGGAAGCGTTGAGGGTTGGCACCAGACACGCTACTCCTACCGAGAGGGTAATGTAATCGGCAACGGTTGAGTCGGCATGGGGAATGTGTAAGTGTTGAATGGCAACCTGAACCGCCTGAGCGATCGTCAGCGCACCCCGTTCATCTGTATTGGGTAAGATGACGGCAAATTCTTCTCCACCATAACGGGCAACCAAATCAGCAGGCCGTTTTACCACTTGAGCGATCGCCCACACGACTTGCTGCAAACAAACATCACCCGCCAGATGTCCATAGCGATCGTTGTAGGGTTTGAAGTAATCAATATCGCACAAAATTAACGATAGGGGCTGTTGCTCTCGCCTCAGCCGTCGCCATTCTTGATCAAGGTACTCGTCAAAACAGCGACGGTTAGCAACTTGCGTGAGTCCATCTAAATTAACCAGTTGTTGTAGCTCTAAGTTAGTCTGCTGAAGGATCAATTCCACTTGCTGACGCTGCTGAATTTCCCGTTGCAACTGCCGATTCTGAGCGGTGAGCTGTTGCTGCTGGCGTAGGATGGTAATTTGATGACGAACGCGAGCCAGTATTTCTTCTGCCTGAAAGGGTTTCGTCACATAATCTGCACCACCGACCGCAAATGCTTTGACCTTGTCCTCTGTATGGTGAAGGGCGCTCAAGAAAATGACGGGGATGGTGCAAGTGTTGGCATTGGCTTTGAGTTGTTCACAGACCTGGTATCCGTTGAGCTGAGGCATTTGTACGTCCAGCAAGATCAGGTCTGGCAACTCGACCTGAATAGTTTCTAGCGCCATTTTGCCACTGGTGGCTTTTCTGATGCGATAGCCCGCCTGGTCTAGTAATTGTGACAGCGATCGCAAACTGTCCAAATGATCATCCACAACCAGCAGGTTGGCGTGTTTTACGTCAAGGTTAGCAGTATCGGAGTCCCTGATGTTTTCTTCAAATGCTGACATTAGTTGATTCTAATTCTGTCAAACTAATAATTTGAGCAAATTCGTAAGTTTGAACGAGCTGACGTAAACCGTTAACTAAAGAAACCTGTTCTGGTGAAATCTGTTGGATGAGCTGCTCAATGGCACTGTCGTCGCACAGGCGAGCCGCCTGCCGCAGATCAGCAATCCACAGGGATGGCATCACGGTTAGATCGACAGAATGAAGCGATGCTGAGCGATTTGAAGAAACTCCAGTTGCCGATTGCTCCTCATCGACGTAGAGATATTTCAACCCTAAGTGGTCTGCCATTTTGCTCAATAATACATCCTCCTGAAACGGCTTGATGACACAATCATTGCACCCGGACAAGAGAGCCAGAGAGCGATCGTTCATAGAGGCTTGAGCTGTTAGGGCAATAATCACCGTTGACTGTCCTGCCGGACAAGCCCGAATCTGCTGAACGGCCTGATATCCATTTAACACAGGCATCCGGATGTCCATCCAGATCAGATGAGGCTGCCACTGTTGCCATAGGGTTACAGCTTCCTGTCCATTGACGGCTTCCTGTACCTCTAACCCCAACCGGGTCAGCAGTGTCATCAGCAGTTGACGATGTTCAGGCTGATCATCAACCACCAGGATGCGGTAGGGCGGTTGTTCGGGAGCCAGTTGTACGACCTGACGAGGACGGGAGTCGATCGCCCCATCCGTGGATTCGGCGATGCAGACGGGAACGGTAAACGAAAACGTACAGCCGTTCTCCAGTTCACTGCAAACGCTCAGGTCGCCTCCCATTAGCCGAACCAATCGCTGGCTGATAGTTAGCCCAAGTCCAGTTCCCTGCTGAAACACTCTACTGGATTGAGTTTGCACAAACGCATCAAAGATGACGTTTAACTCATCAGCGGCAATGCCAACACCTGTATCGGTTACTTCAAAGCTCAGGATATGGGGAGCATCCTGCTTTGCCTTAACGCACAGCGTTACACGACCTTGCTCTGTAAATTTGATGGCGTTACCTATTAAATTGATCAGAATTTGCCGCAGCTTTTTAGAGTCTGTTGTAATGTAGTGCGGAACTGCTGGCTCAATAGAGAGGAAAAGCTGTAACCCTTTGGCCTCAGCCCGTTGACGAAACATGTTTTCTAGCGATCGCAGCAAATCAATTAAATCGAAGCTGGTTTCATCCAGGGTAAGCCGTCCGGCCTCAATCTTGGATAGATCCAGCACGTCATTAATTAACCCTAATAAGTGGTCGCCGCTACGATGGACAATTTGCAGACTTTCTCGATGGTGTGCCGACAAATCTGGATCGCGACTCATCGCTTGAGTAAAGCCTAAAACCACGTTGAGCGGTGTCCGCAATTCGTGGCTCATGTTAGCCAGGAAAATACTCTTAGCAAGGTTAGCCGACTCTGCGGCTTCCTTAGCCTGTTGTAGCGCTTGTTCAATTTGCTTGAGGTCGGTGATATCCGTCATTGCACCCACAATGCCTCTCACCTGCCCGTCTACGGTAGTTAGGGGGCTGATTACAGTTTGATACCAGTGAACGTTGCCATTTCTATCGAGAATAGGTTGAGCCGAGATTTTTTGAGATTGGCGAGTTTGCATTACCTCTCGATTCGTGAGCAAAAATTGTGCCTGCTGTTCAGCGGTGACATTGGGGTTAAAGTCGATTTCCTGTCTGCCAACCATTGCATCCACCGTTGTTCCATGCATGGCTGCACCAGCCTGGTTGACGATTAAAATACGCCCTTCTTCGTCCTTGGCACAGATAATATTGGGAACCACATCAATCACCTGGCGCAGAAATGCTCGTTGGGTATTCAGTGCGGCTTCGGCCTGTTTGCGGTTAGTGATATCAAGCACAACACCCTGCCAGACAACACTGCCATCTTCCCGGCGTTCTGGACGAGACCTGGCACCGATCCATACAACCTCTCCAGACGGTCGAACATGCCGCCATTCGTAGAAAAATGGTGACATCGTTTCCATACAGGCGATCGCTCTTTGCCAATACTCCTGCTGATCATCTGGATGAAAGTTTGCTTCCACCGTTTGAGCATCTGCCATAATTCGGTTGGCTTCAACGCCAAACACTTCATAGCAGCCATCGCTAATGTATTCAAACCGAGACGAGCGATCGGGATGCAAAACGTAAGTATAGACTGCACCAGGAATATTGTCGGTTACGGCTTGCAGTTGGGCTTCCCGTTGACGAAGAGCTGCCTCAACCTGTTCTCGTTCGCGCAGCGTCCGCACATAATCGCTAATGTCACGGGCGATCGCCAGCACGGATTGCACCGAGCCATCACTCGCAAATTCCGGCACAACCCGAGATGCATAGTGAGTTAACCCAGCGATCGTTGCAGACTCAAATTCAATGCGTTGCTCTTGACCCGTTTCAAACACCTGCTCAATCGTGGTTTGCCAGAGGTGCAGTAAGGCTTCGGTTGCCCCCAATTCCTGAATAGTTTTGCCAACAAAAGCAGATGGAGGAATCCCGGCGTGTCGTTCAATGGTGGGATTGATGTAGAGATAGCGGCAGTCTCGATCGAGCCGCATGATAATATCAGGTGCATTTTCAACCAGCGCTCGAAACTCTTGTTCTCGCTGCTGCAACGCCGCTTCTGCCTGTTTGCGTTTATCAATGCTCATGATAATTCCAACCATTCGCACAGGTTGACCGGACTCGTTGTAGATTCCTTGACCTCTGCTCAAGCGCCAGTGAATGCTGCCATCTGGATAAACGACTCGATACTCATGCTCAATAGGAGTGCGGGTTTGCAATCCAAGTTTGACAGTCGTTTGAAACCGCTCAAGATCATCCGGATAAATTCGCTGTATCCAGGTATCGGAGGTTGCTTCTGCTTCACCGGGCACCAATCCCATCAGTCGAAAGTAGTTATCGTTCCAGATCAACTCACCTGTGGGAATTAGCCAGTCCCAACTGCCAATTCCAGTTAAATCCATTGCTAATCTGAGCTGTTCCCTACTGTCGCTTAAGGCTGGTTCTACAGAGTTACGTTTGTAGATCCGCAGCACTATCTCAATCGCTACAACTAGAGAAGCGATCGCAACCATTCCCTTAATTCCGTCGATTATCCAGTGAAGTGGGTACCATACTGCCCAAACCTGTATTAGATAGGAAGTGCCACAGGCAATGGTGAACGCGGCACACAACAGCAGTACCCGTTTAAGGGACGAATTGTGTTGCTGAACCCATAGGAGCGCTACAGAAACGGTGTAGCAAGCCAGAGCGAGTAGCCCATCTGCCATGATGTTCAGCCCTGGAAACCCTGTTATCCAGAAGTCATGATGATCGGATGAAACCGAAGAGGTGGCAGTGAGAAAAGCTGTTGTTGAATCGATCATGGGACTGGCTATCCACTCTAAAGAGAATCCCTTGACTGAGTGAGGCTTGTTGGATTCAAGATATATCACGGTCGTTATTTCAATTTCTGTGATGTAGCGATCGCCACCATCCCCTATAGAAATAACTGAAGGTGAAGTTTTGAATTCCGGCAAGCTGCTTAGACAGTGTTCCCAGGGATGCAGATTAGGATCGCAGAAGATAAAGCGGCTCCTTACAGCAGTTCTCAATCGAGCAAGCCACAGTCTCGCCAAGATCGGTGTGGGGTGCGGTGAATGCAAACGAAAATGGCTGTAAGTCCCATCCAGACTAGGCGCTTCAACCACTGGTAATGCTTTCTCTCTTCACCTGCTGCTTCAAGGTTGTTTGAGCAGTATCAAATGTCTCCTGTAAGGGCGTAGCATTCGGCAAATAGCCCTTGAAATAGACCCAGAAGTACTGCCTGTAGATTGCTTCCCGAAGGGTATGCTGCGCCCCTACGGATGTCGGGCTACAAATTAGACTTTTAAGCATTCTCTTAGTCTTACAGTTGTAGATAAGTAGACTAGTGCTACATCTGATGCGTTTTAAGTCATGTTGGTTTCATTCTGGCAGTTGATGAAACAGGGTTTATTAAACAAGGAGATCATTCTGTTGGGGTGCAGGTGCGTATTGCGGCTTGACCGGACGATTAGAAAACTGCCAAGTGGGTGTATTTCTTGCCTATGTGTGTCCTGCTGGGCAGACCCTGATCAATCGACGTTTGTACTTACCGCAGTCCCGGGCAAGAGATGACAGCAAACGGCGAAAGGCAGGCGTTCCCAATACCGTCAATTTTGCCACCAAACCTCAACTCGCCAGACAAATGCTGCAATCTGCCTTTGAGTCAGGACTGCGTCCTGGTTGGGTGGTTGCAGATGAAGTGTATGGTAACGACGGCAAGTTTTGGTGGTGGTTAGAACAACAACATCAACGACCTTATTTGTTGACCGTTAATAGTCAACATTCTGTTTTTATTGGTTATCAAGAATATCGCGCAAAAGTTTTAGCGCAATCACTTCAAGCTCAACAATGGCAAAGACTCAGTTGTGGTTATGGCACCAAGGGAGAGCGGCTTTACGATTGGGCATGGATTGAAGTCAACTCTGCTAAAGAAAAAGGATTTAGCCGTTGGTTGTTGTTTCGTCGCAATCTAAAGAAACCGGATGTCCTCACTCCATCACCTACTATCAGGTGTATGCACCAGCTCAGACAACCCTCGAAGAAATGGTTTGGGTGGCAGGTCAACGATGGCGGATTGAAGAATGTTTTACCGTTGCCAAAGACCAACTGGGACTCAGCGAATACGAAGTGCGGTCTTGGCAAGGGTGGCATCGGCATATGAATTTAGTCAGGGCGGCTCAAGCTTTTCTCACTGTGTTGCGTCATCAGATTGAACCCCTACCAGTGCCCCAAAAAAATTCAACAGCAGCGAGAGGTTCCTCAGCAGTATGGCTGCCTTCAAAGCAGCACGGGGGTTATTGTCCCCTTGAGCCTTCCAGAACTGCAAAAGCTCCTTTGGAAGCTTTTGTTTCCGGTATTTGAAACCATAGAGCAAATTTTGCATTGGTCGCTTTGGAGACGATCGCATCAAGCGAGTGCTCGTTTCTTCCACTATAAAAAGCGGTTCTTGCCTCATCTACATAAATACAACTGTAATACTTAACCCACTGCCGTCCGCTCCCAGCCCGTTCGTTGCACTCCTACGCGGAACGGTCGAGCCAATGAGCCTGGTTAATTTTATGTGAGTTTGCCCGTGCTCAATCCACAGAGTGTTGTCAATCCATGTAGAACGGTGGCGCTTTCAGCCCAATTGCTTGAAATGAGCAGCATGACTCAATGCTGTTGTGCTATTTTCGAGAGCATTTCAAATTGAGACAGTCATGCAATCTATCCTTTCCAGTGGTAGGCAAAGCCAGCCATTGCAAGCTCGTCTTTCATCGTTAACCGCTTTTCTGTTACATGGAACCAAACACTTTAAAGCGCTGACCGGAGGTGTGCCGCCAAGTAGTCTGATCTTGTTATCAAGCTTTGCAGCCCAATTAGGAGTGGCGATCGCCAAAGACTTGTTTGATGTTCTCGGCCCCTTGGGTGCAACCTTCCTCAAAACCGGAGTGGGCGCTATTTTACTACTGCTGATTTGGCGGCCACAGCTTCGCCATCATCGCTATGAGGATTACATTCTGATTTCGTTGTTTGGGCTGACGATCGCAGGCATGAGTGTTGCCTTCTTTGAAGCGGTTGACCGAGTGCCGCTTGGCATTGCTTCTGCGGTGGAATTTGTTGGGCCGTTGGGCGTTGCTGTGCTGGGTTCTCGCCAGTGGTTAGATGCCATTTGGATTACTCTGGCAGCTATTGGCCTCATTTTACTGGCTCCCATCAGTGGTGCGCCTCTTAGCGCCGTTGGCATTGCATTTGCGCTACTGTCTGGCGGATGTTGGGCCATTCACATTCTGATGTCTAATGCAGTTGGTCGAGCCTTTCCAGGTGGTGCAGGGTTGGCCTTAGCCATGACAATTGCAGCTATTTTACTTCTACCAATGGGGATTCATCAAGGTGGGATTGCTTTATTGAAGCCCTCTATTTGTGCTATTGGCATTGTTGTTGCTCTGTTTGATGTAGTAGTGCCTTACTCCCTTGATTTCAAAGCGTTGAAGTCGTTACCACCTCGAATTTTTGGCGTATTGATCAGCATTGAACCCGCGATCGCAGCCTTGGTAGGCTTTCTTGTATTAGGGGAGCAATTAAGCATCCGAACATTGGCAGCCATTGCACTGGTGACGATCGCCGCTATGGGCATTACTCTGTTTGGCCACCATGAACCTAACCGTTAAGGGGTGTAGAAGAGGCTGAACACTTTGTAGGGGCAACCCCAAAATTGCCCCTACAAGAGAAATTCGCTGCTGCTCAAATTACTTTCAATGATCACAATTAAGACCACAATTAACGCCACTAAGCGTTGCCAAAGCGATCGCGATCGTGCGGTTCATCAAAGTTGAGAACGGGGCCTTTGGGCACAATTCGGGTGGGATTAATTTCAGTCATACTCATGTGATAGCCGCGCTTGATATGGTCTAGATTGCACGTTGCTTTGAACTCAGGACGCTGATACAGATCTTTTAGATAATTCCAGAGGTTAGGATAATCGAGAATTCGCCGCAGATTGCACTTAAAGTGACCGTGATACACTGAGTCGAAGCGATATAGCGTTACAAACATACCAATATCCGCTTCGGTGAGTTGATTGCCACATACATAGCGCTGCTGGCTTAGAACAGTTTCCCAACGATCTAACCCCTCAAACAATTCGGTGACGGCATCTTCGTAAGCAGCTTGCGATATCGCAAAACCAGAGCGATATACACCTACATTGATGGGCAGGTACATTGCATCGATCGCCTCATCAATCTTCTGTTGAAGGCTGACTGGGTACAGGTCTATTTTTTGGGTGGCCAATGGAGCAAACTCCACATCCAACATCCGCACAATTTCGCGAGATTCATTATTGACAATGATTTGAGTTTGTTTGTCCCACAACACCGGAACCGTCACTCGCCCGGTATAGTTAGGAGTCGCTTTCAGATAAATCTCTTGTAAATAGTGAGCGTGATTCACCGAGTCGGCAATGACTCCCGGTGCTGCCGAAAACATCCAGCCCTTGTCGCTCATCACCGGATCAACAATCGAAACAGAGATGGCATCATTCAATCCCTTCAGTTCTCGCATAATTAAAGTGCGATGCGCCCACGGACACGCCAGAGACACATAGAGGTGATAGCGTCCGGCTTCGGCCTTGAATCCGCTCGATCCATCGGCGGTGACGCGATCGCGAAACGTGGTCGGGATCGCCTTGAACCGACCGCTTTGATCATGTTCATTCCGCTGGGTTGTCCATTTACCTTGAACCATCATTCCGGGTGCCATACCTTTCTCCTGGCTGTAAGGGTGTAACATAGCTTGGCTACCTGATTGACGGATGAATCTCTTTATCATTTTGCGTCTTGATTCAAGGGAGCCAGCAAGTGTGTAGTAAACCTGTAGCGGTTTCCTACTCATTCAGCATAGGGAATAGGGTTAGGTTTGCCAGTCAGAAATAGTCAGATCAATGGTCAGATCAATTATCAAATCACTCAAATCACCCAGAAAAGAAGCGGAGCCGCTGTTCAAATCGCGTTCAAGACAGAGGAATAGCCGTTCGCTGTTCATTCACTCGTCATACTGAGCTGACGGAAGTAGGCTTGAAGTTGGCTCTGATAAAGGGATTGACTACGATAGCCGATATAGCCATCGGGACGAATTAAATACAAACATTCTCCGGTGGCACCGTATTGCTGATGGCAGTGGGTTTGCGGATCAAGCAGCACCGATTCATCAGGGGCGATCGCATCAGGAATTTGACGGCTCGGCCACACCAAATGAACCGTCATCCAGTGGGAAAAAGATGCAAATTCTTGAAGGCTCTGGTTCAACCGGGCGTCATTGGCCAGGTCAGATGTGCCAGCAAACAGCAGCAGCGTGTGTTTTAACTCATCCGAAAACACTTGAAAGAGCCGCTTTGTTCCGTCTGCTGTTTCTACTTCAACATCGGGGGCGCGATCGCCTGCTTGAGGCCCATTCCTGAATGCCAACCAATTGTTCAGATTGGGTTGCCTGGTGTGGAGCGACAGCAAAAACGCCGGATCGTCCTGCACAATAGGGCTATTGCGGTAATTCACATCGAATTCAATTAGAGTTTTAATCATGCGATCCTGAACCGGAGCCAGCCCAAGCAAAAATTGAATGGCGAGCTGACGAAGTTGCTGCACGCCAGGTTGCTGGAGCAGCAGCATTTGTGTTCCCAATCCGGTTGCCAGCAGTAGCGACTTAGAGATTGGCAATCGTTCTGCGGCATAAGAGTCCAGCAAATCAATTGATGCTTTGCCTTGAACGACCAACGCAAGCTTCCAGGCAAGATTGTAGGCATCCTGTAAACCTGTATTCATTCCCTGCCCACCGATTGGACTGTGGGAGGAAAGGGCATCTCCCGCCACTAAAACTCGTCCATTTCGACACTGACGCACCATTCGTTGTCGAACCCGGAAGTGGCTTGTCCACATTAAAGCAGATAGTTTGGGAGTAAGGTGCGATCGCTTCTGTACAAGTTCCTCAAAGAGCTGCAAGTCTAGCTCGTCTGGGAGTTCGGTTTCAATGGGTACATTGGCAATGATTCGCCAACTGTTTTTCTGGGGTAATGGAAATGTTGCTAATACACCATCGGATGTGAAGAAAACATGCGCTTCCCGAGGGCATAAATCCCAGCTCATCTCAACATCTGCCAGGACAAAGGAGACAGGAATCGTCATTCCATCATCCACCAAACTTGCAGCTTTGCGGACTGTACTGCCTGCACCATCGCACCCAATCAGCCATGCAGCCCGATAGCGTTCTTCTCGCCCATCGGCATGACTGAGGGTTGCCGTAACGCAGTCTGTACCTTGCTCCAGTCGGGTTAACGTGACCGATCGCTCAACCGGAACATCCAACCGTTCCAGCGCCCGTCCCAGAAGCGCCTCAGTATCAGATTGGGGCACAACCATAGCATTGGGAAAGTGAGAACGACGCTGGCTTAAATCAACATGAGCAATGGGATTGCAGTTGGCATACAAGTTGAATCCCTGGAGCGAGAATCCCTGGGCGATCGCCTCTTCAGCCATGCCCAAATCATCAAACACTTCCAATGTCCGGGCATATAGCGATAACGCTTTACTGGTTTTGGAAGGATAAGGATTTTTATCAATTAAACGGGGTTTAATCCCGTATCGGGCTAATCCGGCAGCTAATAGCAGCCCCGTGGGGCCAGCACCCACAATCAAAATATCAGAAGACATGATTCAGATCTCCAGTCACGGGTTGAGACACATAACATTAAGCCAATTACTCGATCAGCACAGGTGAGTCGATCAGGCAGGTGTCGAGATAGGCGTCCAACATTTGAAAATCATCACCACACGCGACTAATCGCCTGTAGATGTAGTAGAATAAACCAGCCAGGAATAAAACGAAACCGTTTAGTTTCGTTTAAACCTACCAAACAGTCTAGCGGGATTAATCCTACTTCAGGCAGAGATCGAGGATGGATTCATCAGATAACAACCACCGTCACAGTCAACGATTGCCCGAAAAAGCAGAGGTCATCCTGGATGGAGCCATGCGAGAATTTCTCGAATTTGGCTATGCAGCAACCAGTATGGATCGGGTAGCGGCGATCGCAGGAGTGTCTAAAGCAACGGTTTATCGGCACTTTCAGAACAAGGAAGCATTATTTACAGCTCTGATTCAGCAACTGGCACAGACCCAATTTCAACCCGTATTTAATCTCAAACAGGCCGAGCAGCTTCAGAGTGAACCAAGACTGGTGCTGCAAACGCTGGCCAGTAAAATGCTGGACAACATTATGGAAAATGAACAGATGCTCACCTTCATGCGTTTACTCATTGGAGAGTCGGGGCGGTTTCCAGAGTTAGCGCACATCTTTATCCGCAGTTTAGAAAAACCGGGGATTGAAGCCGTTAGCCAATACCTCGCGGCTCAATCTAAACTACAGCTTGCTGATCCAGAGGTGTCTGCTCGGATCTTCATCGGCACATTAGTTCACTTCGTCCTGTTGCAAAAGGTACTGCATGGTCAGGAAAGTTTACCAATGGAACGCGATCGCTTAGTCAATGGACTGCTTGACCTGATTTGTCTGCGTTCAGGCGATCGTCTCAATCCTACAGGAATTTGATTGAGTGGCAAACGATCTGAAAGGCTGATTGTTTCGTTGTCAACCCGTCCTGAAATAAATATTGGGCTAATTGAACTGGCTTGAACTGCTGCTGTCTTCTTTAAAGGACTTTAGCGATGAGACAGATCAGTAACTTCTTAGTGGGGGGATCTGGTGTTCAAGCGATTGGGTAACGTTACAGCAAATAATTGCAGCAGCTAACGACGGTTGAATAGAGTTATGATCACCAAAAATGATTAATCCGATTTATAGAACTCACATTTTTCATAAAAGTAGTTTATATTGTAGCTGTCTACACAAAATAAACTAGGAAAACACATGGCTGATGTAGTTGATACTGCCGTTAACGCTGGTTCTTTCAGCACCCTAGTTTCTGCAATTAAAGCAGCTGGGCTAGTAGAGACGCTTAAAGGTGCAGGCCCCTTTACCGTCTTTGCCCCTACTGATGAAGCATTCGCTAAACTCCCTCAGGGTACTGTTGAAGGGTTGCTCAAAGACCTTCCCAAACTTAAGCAAGTTCTCACCTACCACGTCGTTTCAGGCAAAGTAATGGCATCTGATGTCGTTAAGCTGAAATCGGCAAAGACAGTGGAAGGTTCAGATGTAAAAATTGATGCCTCCAACGGTGTCAAGGTGAATGATGCTACAGTTACAACCCCTGATGTTGCTGCTGATAATGGTGTCATTCATATCGTTGATACAGTGCTGCTTCCTGCATAAGCCCATGCCTGGATGGCACTAAAATTCAATAGGTAAGCATGAGGCAGTAACTGTTAACAGCTACTGCCTCATGCTGTTTGGATAGATTGCTGTCAGCTTGATTCGGTAGCAACTGTTCAGGCTCGCTGATTGCTACCAACATTTGCTGGATTATGATAAATATGTAACCACTTACGTAATTGCCTTTATATTTATGGACTTCTATCGTCAGGTTGGCAAGCTAGCGCTGGGTAGCCGTTTGCGTCGCTTAAGCGAGAGGCTGGCAGAGGATGCAGCAAAAATCTACAGCTTGTATGATGTTGCGTTAGACCCCAAATGGTTTCCTGTTTTTTATGTCCTCTCGCATCAGGACGAAGCGTCCATTACCGAGATTGCTCAAATCATTGGTCACTCCCATCCATCTGTCAGCCAGATTGTTAAAGAAATGAAGCAAGCCGGGCTGGTCAACACGGACAAAAGTGTTGATGATGCCAGAGTGAGTGTTGTAAGGCTCTCCAGCATTGGGAAACAGCTTATCCCTAAGCTCGAAACGCAGTATCTTGATGTAACTCAGGCGGTTGACGATCTTTTATCCGAAGCACAGCATGACCTGTGGAAAGCGATCGAAGAAGTTGAGTTTCTACTGACTGACAAAAGCTTTTTCGATCGCGTTCAAAAGGTGCGAAACAGCCGTGAACGCCATCACATTGAAATTATTGATTACTCGCCTGAGTTTCAGAACGATTTCAAACAGCTCAACTATGACTGGATCGAGAAATACTTCAAGCTAGAAGAATCGGACTATCAATCGCTCAATCATCCAGACCAAAAGATTCTGCAATCTGGAGGGCACATCTACCTGGCGCGTCACAATAATGAAATTGTTGGCACCTGTGCGTTAATCAAAATCGACAACGATACCTACGAGTTGGCTAAGATGGCAGTTGCAGAAAGAGCAAGAGGCAAAGGAATTGGCAGGTTATTGGGGCAGTCTGCCATTGCCAAAGCCCGTGAATTGGGAGCAAACACAATTTGTTTGGAAAGTAACACGGTTTTAGAGCCTGCCATCAAGCTTTATCAAACACTAGGGTTCCGGAAAGTAGTTGGACAACCCTCAACGTATGAACGTTGCAACATTCAGATGGAACTTAAACTGGTTTAGGGGCATCTCCAGTTTTCAACGCGAGGAAATCTGAAGCCCATTACCGAGATCGATCAATGCCAACACCATTAGCAAGTCTCAGCCTTTCGTTTACCCCCGTTGCCAATAACCTCACCAATCCGGTTCATATCACCAATGCCAAAGATGGCAGCGATCGCCTGTTTGTGGTCGAGCAAGGAGGTGCAATTCGGATCATCCAGAATGGACAACCATTAGCCACTCCGTTTCTCAACATTGCCAACCGGATTAGCAGCAGCGGTGAACAAGGCTTATTGAGCGTCGCCTTTCCACCGGGGTATGCCAGTAAACGATACTTTTACGTTAACTATACCGATCGCAACGGCGATACAGTCATTGCTCGCTATCGGCTCTCCAGCAATCCAAACATTGCCAACCCAAACAGTGAGGAGGTAATTCTCACCATTCCCCAACCCGCCAGCAACCACAATGGTGGGCAGTTGGCCTTTGGTGCCGATGGTTTTCTTTACATTGGCATGGGAGACGGGGGTGGAGCCGGAGATCCGCAAAACTTCGCCCAAAACCCGACATCATTGTTGGGCAAGCTATTGCGAATTGATGTGGAATCGGGAGCCGTACCCTACACCATTCCAGCCAGCAATCCCTTTACCCAGGTCAATGATCCGGGCGATCGCATCCGTGATGAGATTTGGGCGAGCGGACTTCGCAACCCCTGGCGGTTTTCGTTCGATCGGCAAACAGGAGATTTGTATCTGGGGGATGTAGGGCAGCGATCGGTGGAAGAAATTAACGTTCAGCCTGCAACCAGTTCTGGTGGTGAAAACTACGGCTGGCGAGTGCTGGAAGGGAGCCGTCGATTTGCCGATCCTAATACAGATACCTCTGGATTTACGCCCCCCGTAGCTGAGTACGATCGCTCCCAGGGGTCATCGGTCACGGGAGGCGTGGTGTATCGGGGGACAGCCGCACCCAACTTGCAGGGAGTGTATCTCTACGGCGATTTTGTCAATGGCCGAGTTTGGGGATTGCGACGTAACGGCAATCAATGGGAGAACGCCCTATTAGACGATACGCCTTACGGCATTTCCAGCTTTGGGGAAGACGAAGCAGGAAATGTGTACCTGGCCGACTATTTCAACGGTACGATTTACGCCATCAATGATCGGTCGCCCATCCGTCCAGCGTCGCTAACGGGGACACCTGATAATGACATCATTACAGGCACATCGGGCAACAACCGACTGGCAGGATTGGGGGGCAATGATACCCTGATCGGTCGGGGTGGCAACGACCGACTGGTGGGAGGTAATGGAGCCGATCGGCTGGTGGGCAATGGTGGGCAAGATATCCTGACGGGCGGAAACGGGAGTGACATTCTTTCCGGCGGCCTGGGGCGCGATCGCTTCATCTTGCAGCGGGGAGCCGGACGCGATCGCATTCTCGACTATCAGGTTGGGCGCGACCAGTTGGGGCTTTCGGGTAACCTGCGGTTCGAGAATCTGGACATTCTGCAACGCGGCAACAACACCCTGATTCGGGTCGGCAACGACGCGCTGGCCGTATTAAACGGTATCAATGCCAGCCAAATCCAGCGGACTGATTTTGTATAACGGTAGCCTGCCCGCATGACGGGCGGGCTACGGCGATCGCCTCACAACGGTTTCTGTTGCTGCATCTCTTGCTGACGCATAGGCATTGAGTCAATCTGGTTAAAGAGGTCGGATGGCTCAATGGGCTGACGCTCCCGGCGTTTTTCCGTGCCATCTTTGCCAATCAAGATAGCAACAAAGTCATCGCTGCGCGTGTTGAACCGTTGCCGCAACTTCTCTGCGGCACTCTCTCTCAGGCGGTTGGCCGCTGCCGTATCCGCTGAAGAACTGCCCCCGGTGCTGCTCCGATGAGACGACAGAATTGGTACGAGCAGCAGATCGCGATCGCGAAATCCATCTGCGTGTTCTTCTAACATCTGCACCTGAGTTTTATAAGCATGGGTCTGTTCTGACGTTGCAAAGAGGAGCAGCAGGCGGTTTTGCCATCGATAGGTATCCAAGCTAAATGAAGAGGCATCAATAGACGGGATTTCTGAATGAGGATTCATGATGTGTCTTTCAACAAGATTGGGCAGGATGCGCCAACAGCAGGACAGATCGGATCAACCCAGAAGGTTTGCATACCCTTTGGTTAACCGACTTGTTGACCCTACGATCAATGCTGAACGTTCCCCATGGACATCGTTTGCAATCCCTGGTGCCTTTGCTTCAAGCCGATTTTTAGTCCGATGACTCAAAGGAACGGTGCAGGTCATGAGCCGCTTGTTTAATCGGGTCAAGCAAGTGAAGCGGTAGATGAAATCGGTTCAATGTATCAGCATGTCTGCCTTTCGGATCCGAGATAGGGCCATGATAGTCACTGCCGCCAGTCATAAGCAAACCATATCGCTCACACAACTGCTCTAACGTCTGACTTTGGGTTGAAGTGTGCCCTGGGTGATAAACTTCTACTCCCATCAATCCGGCTGCAACCATCTCGCTAAGTACATCTTCCACCTCACCACCCCGAAACAGGTATGGATGTGCCCAAACGGGAACGGCTCCGCACGATCGCAACAGGTCAATTCCTTCTACGATCGAAAATTTTTCATAATGAACGTGCGCTGGCTTCTCTTCGCCAATGAATCGTGTAAACGCCTCCTGGCTGGTTTGTACGTATCCCGCTCTCACCATTGCTGCCGCAATGTGAGGCCGTCCGGGAGCCATTCCACCCGGCTTTTCTGGCAATTCAATCGGGTATCCCAGCGCTGCCAACTTTTGCACCATCTGCTGGGCGCGTCGCTTGCGTCCGTTTAACCGCTCGTTTAACGGCTCAACTAGCCGACCTGGCTCAGGATAAAACCCAAGAATATGCAGCGATCGCCCCAGATGCACAGTACTTAACTCTAAGCCTGGAACAATCTCTAGCCCATGTGGAGCAGCGGCGGCAACGGCTTCATCCCATCCAGCAACCGTGTCGTGGTCGGTAATGGCTAACGCCTGCACACCTGCTGCGATCGCAACATTCACCAACTCCGTTGGCGTCAGCGTGCCATCAGAAAACGTTGTATGACAGTGAAGTTCTAACATCTTTCTATTGTTGATCACTTTGAAGCGGCGAACCCACGGCTTTAAACCATCTACACCAAACCGCATCTGGCCAAACCGCAAGAGCCTGATTCATCCAGGTGGGTACTATACTGCACCCTGCGGACTCCCATGCCATTGTTGTTCAACCGGGTGAGAAGTAGGATTAAGCCTGGATAATGCGTGGTGTAGGTGCAGACTAACTATGGAAAACGACGCAATTTTAGATGCCATTCAGCGAATTTGGGCATCTGAGGCCATTCCACCCGAATTCAAGCTTCACGCCACCATCCTGGGCAGCATGGTTGCTGTCTTGTGGGGACTCGAACTGTTCGACACGCTCATTCTTAGAGGTGCCTTGAATCGATTTGGCATCCGTCCTCGCACCTTTCGCGGACTGCAAGGCGTTTTGTTAGCACCATTGTTACACGGCAATTTGCGTCATTTAGCCACCAATACCCTGCCCTTAATCACCCTGGCCTGGTTCATCATGCTGCGCGATATCAACGCTTTTATAATAGTGACCGCAGTGGTTTGGCTGATCAGCGGGTTGGGGGTCTGGCTCTTTGGTTCCGCCCGCTCCAACCACATTGGAGCCAGTGGCATCGTCTTCGGCTATTTTGGCTTCTTACTGTTACGAGGCTACTTTGAGCGTGATTTAGTCTCACTGGCTTTTTCTGGCCTGGTTGCCTTTTTTTACGGTGGCTTAATCTGGGGAGTTTTACCGATTCGGCGCGGCGTTTCCTGGCTGGGTCATGCCTTTGGCTTCGGCAGCGGCGTGTTTGCTGCCCGCTATCTACTGCAACTTCAGCAGTGGGTTGAATCGATCAACGCCACTCCTTAGAGGTTGTTTTGTCAGGGCGCGGCAGTCGGCAGACAGCCCTTGAAATAGACTCAAATACCCGTCGCTGGTCTGGCGCAGGATAGACCACACCCTACAGATGTTGGGCGACCCACTAGACCTTTAGAACAGCTTCTAAAATTCAAATTATGCTAAACGTCGTCAATATAACTCAGGGAGTAGGCTGCCATGAGTCCACTAATGAAAGCAGTCATTTTTAACCGCTACGGTGCCGCCGCAGAGTTGCAATACACCACCATTGAGCAACCCCAAATTCAGCCCGACCAGATGCTGATCAAGGTTTATGCAACCAGTGTGAATCCTGTTGATTGGAAAATTAGAAAAGGGATGCTCAAACTGGTCACGGGAAATCGGTTTCCGCAAACCCTGGGGTTTGATGTCTCTGGAGAAGTGGTGAAGCTGGGCGATCGCGTCCGTCTGTTTCAACTGGGTGATGCCGTCTATGCCCGTCTCAATCAACTACCGGGAACAGCCTATGCTGAGTATGTTGCCGTGTCGGAATCTGTGGCCGCCGCCAAGCCAAAGAACATGACTCACACCGAGGCGGCAGCCGTGCCGCTGGCTGCCCTGACTGCCCTCCAGGCACTTCGCAATCAAGGTCAGCTCCAGGCCAACCAACAGGTGTTGATCAACGGGGCATCAGGAGGGGTTGGCACCTATGCTGTGCAGATTGCTAAAGCGCTAGATGCGGAAGTGACAGCCGTTTGCAGCAGCAAAAACGTGGAACTGGTGCAGTCGTTGGGAAGCGATCGCGTGATTGACTATACCCAGCAAGACATTACCCAGGACTCCAGCCAGTATGACGTGATCTTCGATGCGGTGGGAAAACAATCTTTTTCAGCCTGTAAACCGTTACTCAAACCCAACGGTATTTATGTCACCACCCTGCCTACTCCCGAACTCTTCCTGCAAATTGGGTTGACGTCGTTTCTCCCCGGCAAGAAGGCAAAATTCATTTTGGTGCAATCGAGCGGTAGCGACCTGGACTATCTCAAGGACTTGATAGAAACGGGAAAGGTGCGATCGGTAATCGATCGCACCTTTCCACTGGCAGAAGCGGCAGCGGCTCATACCTACAGCGAGAGCGATCGGACGAGCGGCAAAATCGTTCTCACGGTAAGCCACTAGCGGCCAGCCTGGTGGTTATCTATCTCAAAACGGGAACATTGAAAGTAGTCATCCTAGAACCCAATTACGGCCTCTGGCACTCGTGTCAGAGGCTTTTCTTATGGCACTTCAGGCGGGCGATCGATCTTAAAACCGCACCCCAACCTGACCATTAACCCCGCGCACAGAGTTGTATCCCACACCCAACATCAGGTTATCGGCGGCATCGAGCTGCACACCGCCGGAAAACGCCACCCCCTCATCCTCGGTGTAGTACCCCAGCCCCACATAGGGAGAGACTGGCACAAACGGCAGATTGACGAACCCCAGCGCATCGACTCCCGTTGAGTCATCTGGCCCTCGACCCAGTTCTACACCAAACCCCAGCGCTCTAGCCCCAATGGAAAACGTGACATCGCCTTGATTGGCACCCACCGATACCCAGGGTTGCGGAATCAACTGACTCAACGCTCTACCCGGTACCGATAGAACCAGCAAACTCGAAACAACCCCACCCAACAAAATTCGTTTCATGCAATGAATGCTCCAGCAATAGGTCGAGCAGTGTGATAACAAGCTACATGTCGCTAAAATAGGACGCTTAGTTTCACATCATCAATAGCCGTGCGCTAAATCTGCTCATCACATTTGAATACTGAGTCTCATATCGAGCTGGTATTAACCTCCTGAACCAATAGGGCAAAGATCTCATGAGCGGCGCGATCGCACACGCCTTTCTCTCCGAGAGCATGACGCATTCGCCCATAGCCAGCCAGCGTCTGCTGCCGCCGTTCTGGATTCAGCAACAGTTCCATCGCCAGTTGGGTAATCTTGTCTGGACGAACATCATCCTGGAGTAGTTCAGGGACGATCGCCTCCATTGATACCAGGTTTGGGGGCGACATAAACGGAATCGAAAACTTCAGCACCCGTTTAGCGATCCAGGCAGTCACCGGATTCACCCGATAAATCACCACCTGCGGCACATCCAGCAATGCCAGTTCCAGGTTTACCGTACCCGATTTGGCAATGGCTAAATCTGCCGCCGCCAAAACCGTTTGAGTTTGATTCGCAATGAGTGTTGCCCGCAACCCATAGGCTTGAATCGCCTGCTCAATAGCCGAGCGGTACGCGTCTAGCGAGAGCGGAATTAAAAACTGCACGTCTGGCAGTTTGGCTTGAATCTGTTGAGCGGCTCCAAACATGGCGGGCATCAGATACGTAAGTTCCTGCCGTCGCGAGGCTGGGAGCAGCGCGATCGCCCGCTGATCGTCGGCAAGACCCAACTGCGCTCTGGCTTGCTCTCGGCTGGGCGCATCCTGCATCCGATCCACCAGGGGATGCCCCACATAGGTGACCGCTGCGCCACGCTCCTGGTAATAGCGTGCCTCCCCTGGAAAAATCGCCAGAATGCGATCGGCCATGTTAATAATCTGGTTGGTGTTGCGGGAGCCAAACGACCAAACCCACTCCTGCGGCGTGATGTAATACACCAGTGGCACCTGAGGCAAGTGCTGCCGCACATAGCTGCCAATACTTAAATTGGGGCCAAGATAGTCGATCATAACCACCAGATCCGGCGGATTTTCCTGCAAATACTGCTTGGCTCGTTGCTGCACCTGTAGGGTGGGCAGGATGTAGGGCAACGATTCCAGAATGCCAACCGACCCGATCGCACTGGTATGCCCCAAAAGCTGAGCGCCTGCTTGCGCCATGCGATCGCCCCCCAGAGCTAAAATATCGATCGCCATCTCCATCTGTTCGGCTCGCCGCTTCAGGGCAGCAACCAGCAGCGACCCCTGTAGATCGCCCGACACCTCTCCAGTGCTAATAAAAATGCGAACGGATTTCGCAGAAGACGGCAAATACGGCGAGGCAACATTACGTTCAGGACTCATCACCACAACTGTGAACGACAAAAAAAGCAGCCGTCAAAGCAAGGAGCCAACTGGCAGCACGAATTCGGCTGAAGGAGTTTTGCACTGTCAGGCTGCTTCAGCCCTAACTATATCTTGACGGCAGGTGCCGTCTGGTTATGCTTCGTCCTTATCTTTGGCACGCCGTCCCGGTATGGGGCCACGCCGCCCCTGTCCCTGAGACGACACCTTCAAAAACTGGCGCAAGTGTTGAATCACGTCGCTATCCGACAGCAAATCGAGCTGATCCAGGGCTTGATTCAGCGTTAAACCGGAACGATACAGAAGGCGAAACGCTTTTTTGAGTGCCTGAAAAGTTTTGCCCTCATTTTCGTCGGCTAATCCGGCGCGCTTGAGGCCCACTAAATTGAGCGATCGCACCCGCGAGGGATTACCTTCAACCATCATGAAAGGCGGCACATCTCGTTCAATTCGGCTCATGCCACCTACCATTGCCAGCCGCCCAATGTGAACAAACTGATGAACCCCCAGCACACCGCTAAGCCGAGCTTTAGACTCGATATGGACATGCCCAGACAGCGCCACCGAGTTGGCAATAATTACCTGGTTTTCAATGACACAGTTGTGCCCCACGTGAACGTAGGCCATCAGTAAATTCCCGTTGCCGAGAACCGTCATTTCACCCGCGTGAGTAGCCTGGTTGATGGTGACATACTCGCGGATCACATTGTCGTCCCCAATTTTGACCAAATTGAGGGAGCCGTCATACTTTAAGTCCTGCGGTTCAAGCCCGATCGCCGCACCCGGAAAAATATGGTTGCGAGCGCCAATTTCCGTTCGCCCATCCAGTACCACATGGGGACCAATCGTGGTGTGTTCCCCGACTCTAACCTTTGCCCCAATCACAGCATACGGTCCTACCTGCACCGTAGGATGCAGCTCGGCACCGGGATGAATGACAGCCGTTGGATGAATCAGGGTAGTCAAGGGAAAGTCTCCGAGGGATGATGCTCAGTCGTAGGGTCAATCAACCGCAGGGTCAATCAACAATAGAAAACATAAGTTCGCCTTCAGCCACCAACTGACCACCTACTTCAGCGCGACCTTGCATCTTACCAAAACGACGACGCTTGATAGACAGCAGTTCCACCGTCATGATTAGCTGATCCCCAGGCACGACGGGGCGGCGAAACCGAACCTTATCAATTCCAGCGAACATAAATAGTCCCTCTGGAACGTCTGGAATCTGGGTTAGCACAACCCCACCCACCTGAGCCATAGCTTCTACAATCAGCACACCGGGCATAATGGGACGACCGGGAAAATGCCCCTGAAAGTGCGGCTCGTTGAAGGTAACGTTCTTGATACCAACGGCACGCTCTCCAGGAATGTACTCAATGATTCGGTCAACCAGCGCAAACGGGTAGCGATGGGGTAACAACTGCTGAATATCTTCAACCGTTAGGACAGCCTTTGCCGCAGCGTGGTTGTCTACCGCCTGGTTTTGATCGGCTTCAACGTGGGGGGTCGGGGTGGGAACGTCAGTCAATATAGACATGGGTCAACTTCGGTAGGGCATGACAGAACATATCAGGCTTGAGGCCATCAAACAGACATAAAAGCCTGAGCCAGGAGCTGAGTCAATTGCGTGTGCAAATGATGGCTTGCTTTATAAGCAATGATGTGAGCTAAGGGAAATAATCCTAGCAGACTTAAATCCCCTACTAAGTCTAAAAGTTTATGACGCGCTGGTTCATTTGAAAATCGCAACGGCGGATTAATCCATCCGTCTGTTCCACAAACCAGGGCATTTTCCAGACTACCACCCTTGATTAGCCCCTGTTGCTGTAAGTGTTCTACCTGATGCGCTAAGCCAAAGGTACGAGCTGGGGCGATCGCCGTTGAAAATGGCTCACTGGCAGGCGACCAGCTATGCCACTGATTGCCAATAGCGGCCACTTCAAAGTCGATTCCGTAGGTGAACCGCAGCTCTGGTGCCGGTAAAGCCGCCACAAACGCATCATCATGGGCAGAACGCACCCAAATCGGTTCGTTCAGGGTAAAAGACGAACGCGGTGCGGGTTGCGGCACTATTCCAGCTTGGGCGATCGCCTCTACCCACTTCAGGGCTGAACCGTCTAGCAGCGGCACCTCTGGCCCGTCAATTTCAATTCGAGCATTATCTACCCCCATGCCGCTGAGCGCCGCCAGCAAATGCTCTACCGTACGCACGGATGCCTCACCCTGCGCCAACTCGGTTGACAGCAGCGTTTGCCGTACCCGATCGATGCAAGCAGGGATAGGGGGCGACTCTGGCAAATCAACCCGAACAAAGGAACGACCGTGCCCAACGGGGGCAGGTAACACCCGCACCTGCGCCAACACGCCAGCATGTAAACCAATCCCCGATCGTTCAAACGGGGCGGCCAGCGTATGTTGCCCATCCGCTAACAATCTAGAGCTTGGGTCGGTCTGGATCGCTGCACCCTGATCCCGGACTCCTAATCCGCTCATGCCTGACGTTCCTTGCACTTCACGCTTAATTGGTTTCTCCCTCCAGCCTAACGGGTCATCGCTCGTTCGTTAAAACCGTTCGCCGACCCCAAAGTGCAATCGGCCATCTCCCTGGTCGTTAACACCGTAGTCAATCCGAATTTGACCTAAAGGCGATTGCACCCGTACCCCCAAACCGACACCAAAGCCCGAACCGGGTTTACCGCGAACCTCGGCGGGGGAACCGGGCACATCCTCTGCCGTTCCTAAATCCGTACCAAAATCGGCAAACAGGGCACCGCCCACAATGGAGAAGATGGGGAAACGATATTCAACCGTAGCCAGGGCAAAGCTGCGACCACTGCCAAGATCGCCAGAGTCGTATCCTCTAACGGAGTCGGTGCCACCCAGCGCAAAGGCTTCGTAGGGGGGCAAGTCTCCCAGAATGGTGCCAGCCTGAACGTTAAAGGCTAAAGTTTCAGCCCCTTCGGTAAAGTTAGTGAAATCAACCGGGATGTAGTAGCTGTAGCTTGCTCGCAACCGGTTGAAGATAATGCCATCAATGGGAAGAGACTGCTCTGTACTGAAGCGCAGCACCGAACCACTGGTGGGAGTGAGGGTACTGTTGCGCCGATCTTGCACGGCGGCTAACTGGAGCAACAGCAAATTGTCTCGCCCGTCTTCGTTGAAGCTGAGCAAGTTCCCCAGTTCGTCTCTCGGTGTCACTTCACCATCGGCATCGGTAACGGTCACTCGCTGGAACTGCAACCCAGCCGAGGCGCGCCATCCCTCTAACCCAAGCCATTCGTCAAGCGGACGGCTAAAGCTAACCCCTCCGCCCAAACGGTTCACCCGGGGTCGATCGCCATTCTCCAACTCAACCTCGTTTTCACCCCCATCAAAGATGAGCGAAATCGAGCGGCGGTTGAAGGCATTGACGGTGTAAGACGTACGGTATGGGTCGGTGGCAATCCAGGGATCGGTAAAGCTTAAGTCAAATAACAGTTCCCGTTCACCCACCTGCACCTCAGCCGCTAGCCGCTGGTTGTTTCCACCCAGGTTTTGCTCCTGAAAACTAACCGTGCCAAACAAACCGCTGGCCGAGCTGAAGCCAACCCCCGCAGCAACCGATCCCGTGTTGCGCTCAATTACGTTGACGACCACGTCCACCTGACGCGGATCGGTACCTGGATTCAGCGACACGCGCACATCTTCAAAAATGCCTAAGCCAAACACGCGCTGCAAATCGCCCTGAATTTGCTGCTGGTTGAACACATCTCCCGACTGCGACTCAAACTCCCGCGTGACGATAAACTCTCGCGTTTGCCCCTGCACCGGGGTGCCATCCTCGTTGGTCGGTTGCCCTTCCCGGTTGAGGAAGCGCACCTGAATGTCTTCAATTACCCCTTCTGCAACGACTAATGTAACGGTGCCATCGGGGGATACCTGAGGGACATCAATCACCTGGGCCAGCACGAACCCATTTTCTTGATACACCTGGTTCAGTTGCTCAATGCCAACTTGCAGGTCGCGCAAATTGAGCGTGGTGCCATATTGGTCGGCAAAGATGCTGTCTACCACCTGCGGTACAGACGTTTCTTCTCCCTGGTATTGCAAGGTTTCAACTTGCGATCCCTCTAGCTGAACGTCTTGCAACACGGGGTTAACTTGCACAATAAAGGCGACCCGCACCCCAAGTGGGGTATCTTCTGGTACCGCCTGAACGTTTGAAAAGAAGCCCGTGGCGAAGATCGCATTGATGTCTTCTTGAAGTTGCGATCGCGTTGTGGTTCGCCCCGGTTGAGTTTGCGCGGCATTATAAACAATGTTGAGCAACTCGTCGCTGAGTTCTCCCTCTACGGCTTCTACAGCAACCTCAGAGACTAAAACGCGAGGTTCTTCTGCTTGAGTGGCTCCCGGTTGAGTTGGTTGAGTTGGTTGAGCAGGAGGCGCAACGGTTCCATCGGGCAGCGGCGGCGGTTCGTCTAAAACACCATCATCGGGAACGGGCTGCGCCTCCGGTGGCGTGGTTGGTTCCGGCAGGTTGAACTCAATCTGCGGCGTACTGGGTTCTGGTGCCGTATCAAACTGAATGCGATCGGGCGACCCTTCAAGCGGTGTTTGCGTTCCTGGAGGTGGCGTTGCCGGATCAATCTCAGATGGCAAATCCAGCGGTTGCGGCGGCTCAGTTGGTCGCGCGGGGGGCAACGGCTGCTGAGCGGCATCGGGCACGGGTTCAATGGCTTGAGCCAGAAACTCAGACGAGAACCATTCAGGTTGGACTGGTGCAGGAGCAACCGTTTGCCCCCTACCCTCAGCCTCAGCCGATCTCGGTTGACCTGCCAAACCTAAATGATTTGAGTTCTCAGCTTCAATATCTGCTGAGTTCGGCGCTTGTGCCTTGGCAGGATTCGATAAACCAAGCGTTGCAGAAACAGTGAAGACTGCCAGCAAAACAGGAGAGAAACGCATACAGAGTAAATTGTTTGGCACTTCCACACACCACCTGACTTACGGCAGTAAGTCAACGAAACAGAGAACTGAGTGAATCGAGAAAACCGAAATCGAGTCGTTTAGGGTGAACGGAGCAATTTTACAGCATCGATCGCCCTTCTCATCTTTTAACTCTGAGCAGTTTGTGCCAGCACTCGCTGAAGCACCTGCTGGTAAGCTGATTCAACATCACCCAAATCGCGGCGGAAGCGATCTTTATCCATGACGCGGCGGTTTGGGTCGGGGTCAGCCTGATCCCAAAGTCGGCACGTATCTGGACTAATCTCATCCGCCAACAGGATTTGCTGCTCTCGATCCAGACCAAACTCCAGCTTGAAGTCTACCAGGGTGATGCCGCACTTTTGGAAAAACTCGGAGAGAACACGATTCACTTGAAGCGCTTTGGCACGTAGCTGATCCACTTGTGCTGCGGTAGCCAGATCGAGCAAAAAGAGGCGATCGAGCGTTAGCAACGGATCTCCCAGAGCATCGTTTTTGTAATAGAACTCGACCAAGGGTTGCTCCAGTACCGTGCCCAACTCCAATCCTGTCTGTTGACAGAGACTACCGGCTGCAATGTTCCTGACGACGACTTCCAGCGGCAAAATGGTGACCGCTCGAACATGCATCTCGTTGGCCGTAGGGCGGTCTACGAAATGAGTCGAAACGTGATGCGCCTCTAAAAGCTGAAACAAATGGCTGGAGATGGCACAGTTAATCTCACCCTTGCCAGCAATGCTGCCTCGCTTTTGGGCATTGAAGGCAGTGGCATCATCTTTAAAGTAAGTGAGCAAGATCTCTGGATCGTCAGTCGTATAAAGGATCTTGGCTTTACCTTCGTACAGTTTGTGACGGGCAGTCATGAACGGCTAGGGTGGCGTACAGCAAAGAATCCAAAAGCAACGACGAGCAGGTTAACGGCAACCATTCCCCCATTCCCCGCTCGGCGCAGCACTTTGGTTTAATCATTCTAGCGGTCTAAGGTGACGGATTTGCAGCGCTTTTGCAGAGGCAGGACGGGTGGCTAATCCAAAAAGAGGCGTTTCCGGAACTGCTTCAACTTTCTTGACAAAAATTAGATGATGCGAAAAAGAGGGGCGAAACAGCGGAATGCCTTAATGCCACGTTGTTTTTTATAAACAGGCGAAACAGCAAAAAGCCGTAATTGTATTGTTGACTACAAGTAGTAAATTGCCTATCGGGTGAAATTGCGGAAACGAAGCAAGTTAACCATCGCCAGGATCAGCGATCGCCACCACGATCATACCGATGGCACTGTTGTAGATTAAGCGACAAGAGCATACAAGCCTGAAGTTCTCAACAGAACAGAGTTCCAACGCTGCTGAACCTGTCCCAAAACCTATCTTAAGGCAGACGAGCATCCTTTGTATTTTGGTTAAACGTAGGTTAAGCTTAGGTTAAGTTGATTCTGCCCTGCTCTTTTTATGCTGCTTTTCGGAGAAGAACATGACACCAGCCGATCGTTCCAATTTTTTGTACCCCCGTAGCCGCTACCACGGTCAGGTTAAGCCTGAGAATCTCGTTTTTAATGCTAATTTACAAGAGTTTTCTCAACGGGTCAGCTTGATTACCGGGCTAGAAACCAACGGCAAGCTATCTCCACAAGAATCGTTTGAGCAAATTCGTTCCCTTTGGAAACAATTAAAAAAATCGAAAAAGCAACTCGGCATTGGCGACGAACCTTTCTAGTTGCCACCAGTTAACCAGACTGCCTTTCAACGGAGTAGCGCAACCCGATCAGAAGTAGCGTTAGCTGTTCCCGGTAATGCAGTTCAATGGCCTGATCCGCAAACAGTGGTAGATGTCCGATCTACCACTGTTTTTTTGCTTCTGATAATAGGGCTTGGCGATCGCCTCGATGCAACCTATCCCGATTCAGCCAGACATTCAGAGTTGGATCACGATCGCTCGCAGAGCAGAAGCGGACACCCCGCACTGAGATCAACGTCTTTGCTTAAGGGCTAAATTGTTGGTTGAATTGAGAGGGCAGATTGCAGCGCGATCGAATTGAGGAAATCTCGTCTGCGTCAGTCTGACCAGTGCCATCTCAATCATCTAGTGGCTCCTCTCTCGTTCAGTTGTGGAATGGATTATGTCTCTAGGTCGCCGTCAGTTTTTAGTGTTGCTCGGCTCGGTCGGCGGGCTTGGCGCATCAACCCTGGTTCACCGCTTCAGGGCAGATCGCTCGACCAGTGAGTTAGCGGCATCCCCTTCTGTACCTGCGTCTCCGCCTTCAGCGTCCCCCCAGGCCACACCAACGTCCAACGTCCTCCAGCAAGCAGGGCTGATGAATCCCCCCAGAGGTGATGCGCGGATTGTGGTGATTAGTGACCTCAACGGCGAGTATGGTTCAACCACCTACGATGCAGAAGTTAGACGAGCCATAGAGCTGGTTCCCGAATGGCAGCCCGATATTGTGCTGGCGGGTGGGGATATGGTGGCGGGTCAAAGTAAAAACCTGTCGCGATCGCAAATTCAAGCCATGTGGGCAGGGTTCGATCGGGCGGTGGCTGCACCGCTACGGCAGGCAAATCTGCCGTTTGGGTTTACGATTGGCAACCACGACGCGTCACGGGCGATCGGCCCTAATGGAGCAATTTATCAACAGGAGATTGAGCTGGCAGCGGCGTATTGGAACGATCCGGCTCACGATCCGGGGTTAGAGTTTGTCGATCGCTACAAGTTTCCCTTTTATTACACGTTTCGCGAGGGTGAACTCTTTGGCCTGGTGTGGGATGCGTCCAGTTCGTTGCGGATGCCAGCCGATGAACTGGCCTGGGTGGAGCGCAGCTTGGCGAGCAATGCGGCTCAAACGGCTCGGTTGCGGCTGGTGATTGGGCATTTGCCGCTGTATGCCGTTGGGGTGAACCGCGATCGCCCCGGCGAAGTGCTGGGGGATGCAGATGAATTACGGGCACTGCTAGAGCGGCACCGCGTTCACACCTACATCAGCGGACATCACCACGCCTACTATCCGGGGCACCGGGGCACGCTAGAGATGCTACATGCCGGAGCGCTGGGGGGAGGGCCGCGTCAGTTACTCAATAGTCCTCTGCCGCCGCGCAAAACCATTACCGTGGTTGATGTTACGTTAAGCAGCGCTTCAACGGTTTACACAACGTTTGATATGCAGGCAATGCGGCTGATCGACCAGCAAGAGCTGCCGCGTTTAGTGGTGGGGAACAACGGCGTGGTCTTCCGGCGGGATGTGAACTGGAGCGATTTATCGCCCCAGGAGCAAGCGACCTGCATTCAAGCGCATTCAGCGGCAGTATGTCAGGCTTGAAGGCAGGTTAGATAGAAATGGGTGATGTGGCTAGAAGTGCGACGAGTTGCGGCGATCGCGGCGATCCTGCTGCTTCAGCTTAGTCCAGCGATTGAGTCCCAACCATTCTTCTAACTCTTCAATCAGCCATATCCGTTCCACAGTGGCGATCGGGTTGCTGGTAATTTTGCGCGTCCATAACTCAATCGTGATGCCTTTAGCTGCACCGCCTACCTTGTTTTCCTGCTCGCAAATTTTGCTAATAGTAGCCGTTTTGCCTCGATGCCGCCAGTAGCAAACACCAAACAGCTTGCGCCGCATTTCAAAGTTGTGGCGATCGAAATAAAAATGCGTTTGTTCTAACACCGGGCGCAGCAAATCCAGCACGGTTACACCTGAAACCCCCAGCAGCAAGCTGATCCACCAGATATCTAACCGATGGATTAGCACCTGATAGTATTGCGGCAAATAAAACAGCAGGGGAATAAATAATCCTGTCAGGAACAAAACGCGGTAGGCTTTGCTGCCGCGCCGGGGTAATTCAATTTCCAGGTAGTTGGCAGATTTCTTAATCTGAATTCGGCTACCGTTGGGCTTGGGGTTAGTAATAGGAGGGCTGAGGGCATGTCGTTCCTCTAGTGCCGTCAAGGCATCCTGAGCCGTCACAAAGCGGTTAAACACATGTGGTTCCGTTAGTTTGCTAACCCAGTGGATGAAACCCAAATCGAAGCTGACGTAATCGCCAAACTGAATCCGGCCATCGTGCTGAGCCAAATCCGCCGGAGCCGTTCCGGTGAGCAGATGAATTAAGGTCGCACCCAGAGCATACAGATCTGAGGCAGGAACCGCCCGCCCACCAAACTGCTCCATCGGCACGTAGCCATAGGTTCCCACAACCGTAAACGTGGCTCCCTCTAGCAGGGCTTGATCTTGCACCGCACCAAAATCTACCAGATAGATATGGCGATCGTCTCCCAAAATCAGATTGCTTGGCTTGATGTCACGGTGCAAAACAGGCGGGTCAACCGTATGCAAATAAAGCAGAATGTTGAGAACATCAACCGCAATTTGCTGAACCTGCTCTTCTGAAAAGCGGTGCCCCTGGTCTAACAATTGCTGCAACGATTGCCCTGAAATGTAGTTTTGCACCAGCGCAAACCAGGGAAACCGAGAACCGGGATGGCGATCGATCACAAAATAATCTCGATAGCCGGGAATACGAGGATGATTGAGATGTTGCAACACCTGAGCTTCACGCTCAAACAGCTTGCATTCATCCCACTGCATCTCTGGACTCAGCGCCAGCAGTTTCACCACAACCCGCCCATCAGCATCGGTGCTTAAATCGTCGGCCAACCAGGTTTGGCGGCTCGCATCCTGCCCTAGCTTTTCTTTGAGTTGGTATCGCTGTTGTAATACTTGCTCCGATCGCAGCATCGACTCACTCAACTATGGAAACAGCGTTTCTCTTACAGCTTGCCAAATCTTGGCGGTTTAAGGGATGGTGAAACCACCCTTAAAGCAGTTTCTTAGGCGATGAATAGTGATCTGAGAAGGGCGGTTGGGGCTGTAACCCCAGCCAACTGTGCAGTTCGGCAATGAGCCAGCGGCATTCGGCTCTAGTGAGAGGTGGATCTAAGCGCCCAAAGGAGTATTCTTGTACCCCGGCGGAGAGGGTCACTTCTGGCGTGTGTTTGTCGATGATTCCGGTTACTTCACCTTGCAAAACAGCGTCAATATCAGCGACTCGACCCCGTTGCCGCTGCAAACACAACCCAAACAAAATCCACCGAATTTCAAAGTGCTGGTAATCAAACCGCACCAGGGTTTCGCCACAGGCAGGCAGAGTATGCCAGATGGCGGCACCCAGACCCGTTAGCAACCAGAACCAGCCAAACACAAACCAGCCAGACGTATTTAGCTCGATCGCACTGCACAACAGCAGCCACACGGTTAAACCAAACCAAACGGGCAGCTTTGCCAAAATCAGGGATTGACGCGATCGCCTCGGAATTTTGATCGCCAGATAGTTGGCAGCTTTGCGAATCTGGATAGGAGTAGAAAGCGGCTCTATGTCCTTGAAATCGACTACGGCGATCGCCGCTTGATTGGCTTGCAAAGCTGCCAGCGCATCCTCCGCCGAACGAAAGCGGTATTCCAGGTTGGGGTCGGTGAGGTGTTTGAGCCAGCGCACGAAACCCGGATTGGCATAGATGCGATCGACAAACTGGAGCCGTGCATTATCTTGGGGCAGATCTGCTGGGGCAATGCCCGTTAGCAAGTGAACCAGGGTGGCACCTAGCGCATACAGATCGGAAGCGGCAGTAGCTCGACCGCCAAACTGCTCCAGGGGAGCATAGCCGTAGGTGCCAACCACTGTAAAAGTGGCTCCCTCCGCTGCCGCCCGGTCTTGAACGGCTCCAAAATCGACCAGATAAACCTGCTGATTGTCACCCCAAATTAAGTTGCTGGGTTTGATGTCGCGATGCAGCACCGGAGGACTGAGATGGTGTAAGTAGCTCAAAATCGCCAGCACTTCAGCAGCAATTTGACGGGCTTGAGCTTCATTAAGCCGCTTTCCCCTGGCTAGCCGCTCCTTTAGCGATACACCCGGAATATAGTCTTGAACCAGGCAAAACCAGAGAATCTGGTCGTCAATGCAAAAATAATCTCGGTAGCGAGGAATCTTGGGATGGTTTAGCTGTTTAAGGGTTTGGGCTTCTCGTTCAAATAGCTTGAGGTTGTCCCACTCAACCTGGTCGCTAAAGGCCAGCAGTTTGACCACAACCTGTGTTTGGGAGGTCACATCTTGCGCCAACCAGGTTTGCCGACCGGCACTCTTGCCGAGACGCTCTATCAGCCGATAGCGATCGCGAAGTAACTGTTCGACTTGCGTCATGCCCTGTTTCCGTAACGGCAAGAAGCCCTCAATGAAGGGCTTCTTGTCATCATGGTAGATCGCCGTTGTGGTTCGTTGCTGCGATCGCCGTTGATATGAGTTCGAACCTGGCCTCTGGCGCTAAAACCGCCTTAGAAACTGCGAGCCAGGGCAAAAACCCGCGCTGCGTCTGATGAGCCAACAAACCGCCAGTGCCACGGCTCATAAATTACACCCTGCGGGTTATCTGCCGGGAAAGACATCTCGTAGCCAAAGGACTGAGCATGTTGGCTGAGCCACTGAAAGGCTTCCGTTTGCCCAAACGAGAGGCTAACATCGCGCGCCCGCGCCAATCCATCGGCCAGGTCAACCGCCAACCCGGTGTGGTGTTCGCTATACCCCGGAGGAGCGACCGCTGTGGCTGCCGCCTGCCGGGAACCCGCTTGCTGCACTTGCAGTTGAAACAGCAGATCTTGCCGCTCCACATCACGAAACGCCGACACGGGCACAATCCAAACGCCATCTGCCCGAGCCGCATCCAGCAGCTTCATCAGTGCCAGCCCTGCTTCTGGGGTCAGGTATTCAAACCGCTGCTCGGTGCCCTGGGAATAACTGCCAATAGGAATAAGCTGATCGCGTGCTGCTTCTGGATAGGGAAGATGCCCAAAGTTGGGCGAATCGGCAAGGTTGGCCGGAAGGGTCGTCGTGGCGATCGAGACGGGAGGCACGGAAACCACAGGCTGAAACTGGCGAGAAATAGACATCAGAGCCGTGTGAGCCTGGTTTAGCGAGGTTTGGGTGGTGATGTGGGCGATCGCCTGATGGGTCAAAATCAGCGTTGCCCCAATCACCCCTGCTAACCAGAGTAGGCCCCACTCTAAAGAGAAGCGAGACAGGCGTAAACGTCGCTGTAACGGTACGAGCGATCGCCAAATACCTGGTTTTGCCGCAACCGTTACCGTTACCCTGGCGGGTGGCGGGTGCTTTGGTGGGGAGCACGGTTCTGATGCCACAGCACCTCCTCAGGGGTCAATCCGGGTTTGAGACACCAGGGCACAGGTTGAATCCAATGCGTTGTCGGGCGGCACCAGCGCAACAACGTGAGGCACCGGGCGCGGCTCATAGCTCACTAGAGACTCCCCTTGATAGGCCAACGAGGTACTGGCTCCGGAATCGAGCATGACCACATCTCGCAACCCGGCTCGATTTAACCGTTTCCCCAGTGTGATTGAATCCACCCGATCAACCGAGATCCCAATCACTGGCTGACCAGCATGATTCATACCCCAAAACGCCCGATGGCGCAGGGCATCAAAATCAAACAGGCTACCAAATGCGGTGGAAGACTGAGGTTTGCCGTCTTTGACCAACCAGGCCGCTGCCACAAAAGCATCGGTCACGCCTGGAAGCTCGGCTTCAAAACCCTCCACGGTGTTGTGCTTTTCTGGGGCAAATGGAATAAACCGCACCGCCTCCGGACTAATTAGCACCAACGGTCGCCCTTTGAGCTTGAGATTTTCTCCCGGATTGCCCGGAACAAACTCGCCAGAACTCTGGCTTAGAACGGGGCCAATCATCACATTAGAGTCAAGATATTTCAGCGAAAAGAATCCGCCATCTACAGCAGCGACGGTGTTAGTGTTGGCAATGATTTCGGGCACCTGATAGCGGCTGTTGGCATGAATGGTGACAGGGCGACCCCCTGAAATCAAAATCAACGGGGTGTCGTCAACCGTGAGCCGATTCAGTTGGACGGGTGCTTCAAAGTTAAAGCGATTCCCCCAGGGTGCCAGGGGTGGCCCGCCATAGGCTTGGGAGACGACGCTTTCCAGTCTGGATTGCCCAATTCGTTCAATGCTGAGTAAGTCTTGTGACTCGTTGGCAAACTGGTCTTCCGCATCGTCCATCGTTAGCGCCGAGCGGTAGCCAGCTCGCTGCACCCACTGCTTGACGCGATCGTCATACTTGCCTTCGGGATAAACAAAGTGCCTGATTGAAATCCCAAGCTCGGTTTCGAGAATGCGTTTTGATTCAACAATTTCGCGTCGCAAGGCAGTATTGGACAATTCGCTGAGATCGCGCGGATGGTTGACGCTGTGGGAGGCGATCGTCACCAACGGATCGGCAGCCATTTCTCGCAGTTGTTCCCAGGAAAGACTCGATCGGCCTAACTGTTTCCCAACTTTGGCGGTATAAATGGCAAAAACCCCAGGATAGTTGTATTCCTTGAGCAGCGGATAAACGTATTGATAGTGCCCCTCATAGCCATCATCAAAGGACAGCAAGATTGGCTTCTCTGGCAGTGGAATGCCCGTTGAAAGGTGAGACACCAACTGATCCAGGCTAATAGGGGTTAGCCCATTCTCTTGAATCAGGCGAAGATGCGCTTCAAACTCGGCGGGTGTGACATCAAAGAACACCTCTTTTTCCGGCAAGATGTCGTGATACATCATCACCGGAACGTTAGCCAATCGTGCCTGCTCATGAATATCTGGAAACGGACGAGCCGCAAGAGAAGCGGCTAAGGCAGGGCCTAGCGTTCCAACCAGGGAATCTAGCCCTGTTTCGGGACTCACAACCCAATCTACTAATTGAGTGATGCTGTCTGACGTTAACGTTGCCGGATTAGCTGCCGGAGTGCAGGCCATTCCCGGTGTTAGGGGTTCGTCAGCAGGAACAGACATAGAGTAGGCTGGCGTTGCCGACAGCCCCATTGCTGCCCATAGCGGAACAGTTAAACCAACAGATAGTTGTTTCCTCACCCACACAGACGGGCTAAGGCGTTGGTGGGAACGATCGCCCCAAATCAACTCCAAACAAAATGCCCAACGGAACCGCTTCATACCGATTGGTGTTATGAAGATTACCGATGTTAGATGTAGCCGATTTTGAGCCAATTGTCAGGTCTTTTAGAAAACACTCATCAAAATAGTCAGAAATGATAACCAAAGCCGCTGATTCAAAGCAGGAGCGTGTTTTATTCTCTGCTCACTCTTTTTTAGCCACATGGGGAAGCGTGTTTCTGGTTGGTTGCCCTGCTCATCTGGCTCGGTTGGCATCCAGTGCGGTCTATCCCCGTTCCCGACCCTTTTATAACCTATTTTTTATCCTCCGACACCTCAAGCAAAAGGAGCCAGTTTTTGCGTTCTGGCTCCTTTTGGGTGCTGTTTTAGTGCTGCTGCGACATTAGCAGTGAGGGCGATCGCCTCCTATTGGAGGGCTTCAATTTGCTGCCGCAAGTCTGGGGGAATCATGACGCGATTGACAACATGAACCACGCCGTTTCCTGCCTGAATATCGGCACGAACCACGCTGCCGTCGTTAACAACAACCCGTTCTGGCGTGACTCGAATAGCCAAGCCACCGCCTAAGGTCGTTAACGCGCCGGTGGTTAGTTCATCAGAGGTCAGCTCTTCTGGCGCAACGTGATAGGCCAGCAGTTGGCGTAGCAGTTCGCGGTTTGCGGGCTGTAGTAATCGGTCTAACGTCCCTGGCGGCAATGCTGCAAACGCTTCGTCGGTGGGAGCAAAAACGGTATAGCTACCGTCATCTTGCAGTGCATTTGCTAAACCTGCGGCTTCAACCGCTTGAGCCAGGGTAGCAAATGAACCGCTACTGGTCGAAAATCCTTGCAAAAGCTCGGTTAAAGACTGACTGCTGGCATCTTGCGGTAGGGTTGTGGGGGGTTGGGT
>NZ_JADEWO010000056.1 GCF_015207605.1 Oculatella sp. LEGE 06141 | reverse complement strand
GATTCTCACGCGTTACTCACCCGTCCGCCACTAAGCTCCGAAAAGCTCCGTTCGACTTGCATGTGTTAAGCAGACCGCCAGCGTTCATCCTGAGCCAGGATCAAACTCTCCATTGTGTTGAGTTTGGACTCTTCTTTGCCAAAGTAAATCGAGTTCCCTCTCTTCTCTTTGGTCTTCCTCTTCTTTTTGCTTCAGGTTTCCCTTCAGCTATTACTTGACGAGGTTTTGCTTTGACGCTTTCAAACTATTCTTTTGTCCAGGTTCTATACGCCTGAAGCTAGCTTTTCTACATTTTTGGCTTTCCAGGGCATCAGTTGTTCTGTTGAACGTTACAATCGAAAGCAGTAAATTTTACTCTACCCCTAGCGGTTGCCTGCTGCCGTGGCGCTAAATGTGGATAGCGCTTTTTTGGCACTCCCCCAATATAGCAGGTAATTTACTGGTTTGTGTGGCTGAAATCAGAAAAATCTAAATTTCTTTTTCAACTGATCGCTTACGCCTTGATGCGATGGCCTTCTGACAATTTTGAGCACTTGAACTCAGGTTTGCCACTCCAGAAACTCCAGTGTTGCCTGGAGCAAAATTGGTTGGAGCATACTTGGGTGCTTGATGAAATTGCTCTATATAGGCCCTATATAGCAGGCATGGGCAGTTTTGCTGAACAGTAATTTCTATGCGATCGCCACTGTGAAGTACACCAAACCCTCTTGCCCCAATTGCAACAAGACTCCATGCCCTAGACGATAGGGCATCCCTGGTCGCAGAAGACTACCATTCAGAAACGTGCCATTGCGGCTGGAATTATCCATGATCATGTAGCTGTTCTGAACGGCATCCCAATAGAGCCGGGCATGGGAACGAGAAACGACACCCTCATGGGGAAGCCCCGTTAGATCGACATCCGGTACTGTTGTACTGTTTTGCCCACGCCGCCCAATATATCCCTCATCCCCCTTTAGATAAAACTCTCGCCCACTTGGGTGAATCAGGCGAATACTGGGTCTCGAGACAGGTTGGGGAGGGGCTGGTTGAGATTGGGGCGGTGCTTGATACTCCGGGTAATAAGGTGAAGCTATCGGTGATGGGGATGGCTGAGCTGGAGTTGGCTTAGGCGGTGGGGGAACGACAGGTGGCTGTGGTGGTATCCCCGGAGATGCTTCTGGGGCTGGCAGGACGTTGCCCAACGGCTTACCACACATTGGGCATACTTTAGCGTTGCTGGGAAGTGACTTGTTGAAATACTCACAGCTTGGGTTGCGGCAGGGATTAATAGGCATGGAGGGGATGGCTCAGCTTGAGAGCGATGCACATTTAAGGACGACAATCCTCAGGGACAGGTTGCCGTGGGACTAAGCCAACGTTGTGCAAGAGACACTGACCCTGCTGAGTTTGCAGGAGTTCGGCAAACTTACGACCGGCTGCCGATCGCCTATTGTCCTTAGGGTATACCACAACCAGAGGATAGCCCAACGGGTAGCGCTCTGAGCTAAATACTTGTACATCCAGTTGAGGTGATGGTTTATCACACAGATCGGTTGTTGTCTGGATTGGAGTGCCATTCGCCTGTACCAGTGGCTGTACCGCTGTTCCCTTCTCCTTTCTAATCGCAAGGGGGTAGCCTGAACACTGATCCCAGATCTTGCTTAGAATGCTAAAGCTGACTATTCCCGATCGGTTAGCATCAAACTCATCGCGCATCTGCCGCAACGTGTCAACGGTTGCTTGCGGTTCTACCCGTTGCCGGAACTGGGCGATCGCCCCAGCATCATTGTTCAAGACCAAGGTTTGAAACTGATGAATCGCTTCTGGTTCAGTCGGAATCCGTAATGAGACTGGGAGATCGCGTCCGCCTAACTCCTGCCAGTTGGTAATCTCTCCGGTGTAAAGCCGCCGCAAATCGGTCAGGCTAATTTGTCCATTCAACGCCTCCGGCAGGTTTTGGGCTGTGTCGTTCGGTGGAATGAACACTAGTAAACCATCGTAAGCAATGGGGATGGCTTCTAATGCTTCCGGCAAATTGTTGGTCAGGCTGGTGATTGCAAAGGCAGCTTGACCGTCTTCTACAGCTTGGAATAGCGCTGATTGCGCTTCATTGCGACTAGGATTCGTTTCTGAGTGAATGCCCTGGTAATCGAAGTAGGCTTCCACATTGGGCTGTGGCTTGTTGAGACGTTCTTGTAACGTCCCCCCTGGAAGAGGGTAGCGCAGGACAAAGTTCCAGGTTCCGTTTTGTTCACTAATATAGGTAACGCGGTTCGGTTCTAACCCGCTTACCCCGGCAAAGTCTTTCAGGAGTTCATTGTAGGTGACGTTGGGGTAAGACGGGGATGGTTTGGGTTTCAAGGCATACCAGAGTCCACCGCCCAGGAGAAAGATAGCCAACAGGCCCAGTAGAGTTAATCCAATCTTCTTTGTAGTGTGCTCCGGAACCTCTGGCGCAAGATCAGCAATATGGGAACTGTTTTGCTCGCCCGTGGGAAGTTGCAACAGCGTTTGGCGGGCGGCTTCTGCGCTTTCAAATGGCGCTTCTACTCGCAGCAAACGCAGTAGAAATGACTTAAGATGCAGATCCTCTGTCGCCAGGGGGTGGTGGTTGAATTGCTCCAGGGACGACTCAGGCGTTAGGTTGGAGGACTGTCCTGTCCACAGATTAATGGCAAGTTGGCCGAGAGCAACCAGATCTTGAGCCGGTTGGGAAGGGATAGAGGTGAAGCCAGGGTTAAATAAAAACTCCCACTCGGCTAAATCGCAAAGATAAACATAAAACTGTGCCGAATCGGCAAGGAACAACACACTTTCCAGGTTGAGATTGCCGTGAGCAATGCCCTTATCGATTTGTCCAGATGGACGGCGAAACTTCTGGCTGTGGATGAATTGTAGGGTTTGTAGGGTCTGATTAAGAACATCACGCACTTGAGATGCATTCATTGCGCCATAGGTTGCCAGATAGTGTGTCAGCGTGAGGGCAGTGTCTTTTTGTTGGGTGATCAAGTAGCACCGTTCGTCTCGGGGATCGGCGATCGCCTCCAGGGTTTGAATCAGCCGAAAGTCCTGAATTCGCCCATCTGCCGGACTCAACCCCGCAATTCGAACAAAGGTTTCCTGCCGTTGTCGGGCTTCCTCTGCATTGAAACACCGATTTGGCAGCAAATATTCCTTAATCACAACGGGTTGAGCATCACTGAGCCGCATCCCAGCGTACAAACGCCCCCAACCTCGCGCCCCTAAATAGTGTTTAACCTGATAGGTGCCTCGTCTGCCTTTGATTTCTCGTTGAGGCGATAGGGTAGTTGGGAAGCCACATTCCATACAGAACCTCGCTCCCTTGTAGTCTTGAAGCGTTTTCTGCGGCTGATCGCAACGAAGCGGAGCCGTCCGAGAACAGCGGTACTCCTGAGAATATGGGTCAGAGAGGTGCACCTGAGAAACTCCTGACTAAATTGAGCAATGAAGGGAGATTGGGCAATGAAGGGAGGTTCAATTTTAATTTTGCGATTTCAACTGGATAGTTTCGTCGGGTTGGACTAAGCCTAGTTTAAAGGCAGCAATGATAGCTTGAGTTCGACTTGTAACCTGAAGTTTTTCAAAGATGCTGGTGAGATGCGCCTTGACCGTTGCCACCGTGACATATAAGTATTTAGCAATTTCGTCATTGGATGCCCCTTGGGCTAACCAGCCCAAGACCTCTCGTTCACGTGCGGTTAAATGAAGCTGCTGGTGAGCCTGCCGTTGAGATTCTTTATAAAGCTGAAACAGCCGAAAGAAGCCACTTGCGACCTCTGGCGGCAAATACACTTCAGAGTTGAGAATGGTTTTGATCGCCTCAAATAATTGTGTGCCTACGCGGTGTTTGAAAACATATCCCGATGCGCCTGCTTGCATAGCATGAAAAATCCATTCATCTTCTTGATGTCCTGAGAGAACTAAAACTTTGCTGGTACATCCCAACTCTGGCAAGTGTAAAAGTACAGTGATACCGTCACTCTCTACCAGTTCTAAATCTAAAAGAATGAGATCGGGGTTGTACTGCTTGATTAGCGGTAGCGCTTGCTCAGCCGAGCCAGCTTCGCCAATGACTTCCAGGTCTAAAGCATGGTTGGTTGTGTAAAACCCCAGTAGGGTTTGTAAGCCCTGACGAAACTGAGGTTCATCATCAATGAGTAAGATATGTAACCTCTGAACGGTCGTCATGAACTTTCTCCCATTTGCCTGAGGCGAGGTAAGGTTAATGAAAAGCTTGCCCCGTTCTCTGTTGGGGGTTGTGCCCAGAGGCTACCCTGGTGGTCTAGCACAATTTTTTTGGCGATCGTCAGCCCTAATCCAGTTCCACCTGGACGACGCGAGTAAAAAGGATGGAAGATTTTTTGCACCTCTTCGGGTGATAACCCTGGCCCTTGATCTGTAATTTGGATTAGAACTTCTGATTGGAAGATGCGCCAATCTACATTGATCGAACCAAACTGTGGGCTAAAATGAACCGCATTGCTCAACAGGTTGTCGAACACTTGCTTCAGTTGCAGGCGATCGACCATTAACATGACCGAGGTTTCTGGAATATCGATCGTTAACTGCTTTTGCCGAATGAAAGGCTGTAGTCCTTCAATGCTTTGACTCATTAAATCACGCAGGTCTTGCAGCGTGACTCGAAGATGGCTCCCTTTGCCGCAATTAATCAGGTTGGTTAAGTTGGTAAGGATGTCTTCAGTTGTATTGTGAATTACTGTTACTTGCTCTTGTAAGCTGCCACCGGGTAAGCCTAATCGCAAGTTTTCTGCATAAAGCGAAATCAACCCCAGAGGATTGCGTAACTGATGCCCAACCCGGTGTACCACTTGTTCTAATAACTGAATTTCAGCCTGTTGGTCTAAAGAGTTGCGGTATAAATTTAAGTAGTTTATGAGCTGTTTGGCACAGTTCAGCAAACCAGACTTCGAAGCAGATTCCAGCGGCTGATGGGTAACTATTAATAGATATTCGGGAGCTTGATTTCGATATCCTAAGGGGCAAACGTAGCCCACTGCTGCGATCGCTGCCAAAGATAATTCAGTTAACGTTAGAACTAGCGGAAAGTCGGATAGCCAACTGTTCGATTTTAGATAAGCTAGAGTTTCCTGCGTTAATCCAGGAGCCGTTAAAGGTTGGCTATTAACATCTTGATGCGCTTTTAAGTAGGGGTCATAATAAACAATTCGAGCGAACAAAATCGGCAGGTGTGCCGCTAGTTGATCGGCCTGAAATTGACAGAAATCGCTTAACTCATTACTCGTTAGGGCATCTTGACCAGTCGGAGTCGCGAGCGTGGAAGGCTCGGCAGTTGATTTGGAATCTTGTACTTTAAGCTGCATAAATTTGACCTTCTTCACACTTAGAAAGTCTGGCTTTAGGCTGGCTGAACGGCTCAGCCAACCCAGTGTTTGTATTATGGAAAACCCTTTCAGTTACGGTTAGTACCCTGGAGGGTACTATTCTCTAAGCCTGAAACATGTACTGACCATACAACACGTTAGACGAAACACCCCTGTAGTTGCGATCGCCCACGCTGTTTGTACTTTTGCCTGATTGCGTTCCATTGAAATGAGTTAAGCCGAATCTCCATCGAAGAGATTGAGCAAAAGGCAGAGGCAACGATTGAAGTAATAAAACTTAAGAAGTTTTAAAGTCTTGATATCTATGGTTGTGCCATGTTTTAAGTTTGAAAGGGTTACCCTCCAACGGTTACTAAAACGACGGTAGTAGATGCTGCTTTGTAGTGACTAAGCTTTTGCACGTACTATTTCGTATCGCGCAGAAACAAGTTTGTATTGATGAGATCACGATACCGCAACTCTACGCTTGACACAGCAAAGCTTAACAACTCATACAGAATTGTTTGTCGTCTATCTTAAGTATGGCTACAGACAAAACTTTCGACGTAAGTCTAATTCCGCGAGCGCCCTCTCTTTATTAGAACTAATGAAGTAAGAGACATTAGGGAAGGCGGCATGTTGGTCTCCGTACTTCAGACCCTGGCAGAGATTCTGGCGGGAGGGACTTCCCTCACCAGTACAGAGCAAATTGACTTCAGCCGTCCTGGAAGCCGGAGAGATGAGGGAACAGGGCCATCACTGAACCTTTACTTCTACGACATTCGCGAAAGTAAGCAAGTACAACATTCTGGTCGTCAGGTTGAACGCAAACTCTCGGAGGGGCGATCGTCCACCGGAGGCGCTCCGCGATCGCAAACGGCTAAGGTGAACTGGTCTCCCGATTGGTTCGACGTTTCGCTGCTCATTACAGCCTGGGATCGAACGGCGCTAGGAGAGTACCACCTGCTAACCGAAGCCATTTCGGTTTTATTACGCCACCGATCATTACAAGAGAGCTTTTTAGCGCCTGACCTGCGAGGCTATGGCAACCTGTCCCTATCTGTATCTACCGCACCTGCCGTTGAAATTGGCACACTGTGGAGTGCCCTCAGTCTGCCGTTGCGCCCTGCTGTCTATCTCACTGTTGCTATTCCGTTTGAACCCCAGAGTGCGGTTGCACCCAGGGTTTGGGAGCGCATCATCAATCTTCATAGCGACTGGAACCGTTCTGGACAGTCTCAGCTCCTAACGCGACGGGTGGCAATGGCTGGCATTGTCAAACATGCCGTCACAGCGCAACCCTTACCCGATACAGCAGTGACCGTTGTGGATACAGACAAACGTACGGTGAGCGATCGCGACGGCCTATTCTTTTTTGAAGACTTGCGCGATGGCAACTATGTGCTGAACCTGCAACGTCCCGGCTATTCGCTTCAGAGCTGCAATGTTCTGGTTGATGGCAGCAGCGTCTTCAAAGAAATTGTCTTGGTTCCTAACCCTTCAACCTCCTGAGGCTTGTTTGACTACCAGAGACGTTTTCGAGTAACCCCCTTCAACCTGTACCGATAGATTTTTAGCCAAAATAACCTGATTTGGAGTAGACCTTATTATGCCTAGACTCGATTATTTTGCTCCAGGTGTCTACATTGAAGAAGTAGACCGGGGGAGCCGCCCCATTGAGGGCGTTAGTACTGCCGTTGCTGGGTTTGTCGGGTTTACCGAGGAGGTTCGCGGTGGGGCTGAACCGTTCAAGCCCATGCTGGTGACAAATTGGACGCAGTACCTCAGCTATTTTGCTCGCCCCGATTCGGACGGTTTCACAGACTTTAACGCCTATTTGCCTTTCTCGGTATACGGGTACTTCATGAACGGGGGCGGTCGTTGCTGGGTTACCAGTATTGGCACACAACTGCCCGGTGCAACCCCACCCAGCACGCAGCAAGCTGCTACTTTGCAAATTCCAGGCCGGGGAAATCGCCCGTCACTTAATGCAACGCTACGTCCAGAACAAGCCGGGGCCGGTACGATTCGACTTGTCGTGACGGATGGGTCGCCCCGTGCCCTGCCAGAAGGGTCTGAAGCAGAGCCACCTGCCGATACAGGCGACTACTTTACGCTACAAATCCGTCGAGGTGAAGAACTGTTAGAGCAGTATGAAAACCTGACGATGGACCCTGACACACCTAGCAACCTGGGCACCTATGCTGTTCCGGCAATTCGTTCATCGCTGTACATCACGTTGGAGGACGTTGCCCAACAGAGACGACCCGCCACCCGCCGCCCGGTTAATGGAATTTATGATTTATCTCCTCCTATTCTTCCGTCTCGGCTTGATGAATTTTCGCGCGATTTGGAAGGGGTACGGGACGATCGCACCGGGGTTCGGGGCTTGCTCGAAATGGATGAAATTACCATGTTGGCCTGTCCTGACTTAATGCGAGCCTATGAAGCACAGCTCATGAGCTTAGATCAGGTTCATGGCATTATGGATCTGATGGTGAGTGCCTGTGAAGGGGCTGCCGATGGCGATATTCCCAATCCGCCCAATCGCATGGTTGTGTTTGACCCACCCTCCGATCGTGTCAAGCCTCAGGAAGTGGTGGAATGGTTAGGTCAATTCAACCGTCGCTCCATGTTTGCGGCGCTTTATTATCCCTGGATTAAAGTTCGCAATCCCCGAGATGGCAAGGCGATCGCTGTTCCTCCCTGTGGGCATGTTATGGGAGTGTGGGCACGAACCGACGAAACTCGCGGTGTTTACAAAGCCCCAGCCAACGAAGTCCCCAGGGGTGTTTTGGGTCTTACCTACGACACCAACTTCCGTGAGCAAGAACTCCTCAACCCGCTCGGCATTAACTGTATTCGCAATTTCCCAAACCGCGGTATTCGCATCTGGGGCGCACGAACGCTGGTGGAGCCAGATAAAACAGAATGGCGTTATATCAGCGTTCGCCGCTTGATGAGCTACATCGCTAAATCCATCGAATTGGGTACCCAGTGGGCTGTATTTGAGCCAAACGATGAAGACCTATGGGCACGAGTTCGCCGTACAGTCAGTAACTTTTTGGAGCGGATTTGGCGAGAGGGCGCGCTATTTGGCGAAACGCCTGCTCAAGCCTTCTATGTCAAATGCGATGCCGAATTAAATCCGCCCGAAACCATGATTTTGGGACGTTTATACATCGAAGTAGGAGTGTGTCCAGTCCGCCCGGCTGAGTTTGTGGTCTTCCGCATCAGCCAGTGGAATGGAGTAGAAGACAACGAATAACGCCATCCTGAGGCGAGTTCTACGTTTGGACATGGCTTTACGTACTCATTCTTTTGCATCATTGAGAGGTTCAACATGCCCGGTGAATATTTAACAGCCTGTAAGTTTTACTTTGAGGCCGATGGAATTACGGACAAGTTTATTAAAGAGATCAGCGGATTGGGGGTCGAGAACACTCCGGCTCAGGAAGTGCATGGATCGACTCGAAAAGGCGTAATTACTCGACAGGCCACTCCCACTGTCGTTAAGTTTACCAACATCACCGTTAAAGTCATTGCCACTGACGACATTGACCTGTACGAGTGGTATCAGAAATGTAACGAAGACATGGGCGATCCACGTCAATGGTCGCAAAACCGTAAAGGGGCTTCGGTGGTTGCTTATGACCAACGAGGAGAAGAAAAAGCCCGATGGAACATCGTTAACTGTTATCCCTGCAAGTACACAGGGCCAACCCTTGCCGCATCGGGCGGCGACATGGCGAATGAAACCATTGAATTGGTTCATGAAGGAATCAAGCGCGTCCGGTAACTCGTTGCAGTTCTTTTAGAGATATTATCCCTCCTGCCTATCAGCCAGCCTTAGAACCATGCCAACCGGAACCAATGCATTCGAAATTCTGACCGCCCATCGCTTCTACCTGGGGCTAGAACTGGATGATTCTCAAGATGGCATTGACGGTATCTTTCTGGAATGCCGGGGCTTTCAACAAACCCAGGAAGTCATCGAGGTGTGTGAGGTAACCCCTCAAGCATGGGGTTCCGCAGGAGCGACGCAAGGCCGGGTAGTACGAACCAAGATGCCCGGTAATGTGAAAAGCGGCAATCTGACGTTGCGGCGAGGGATGACACTTTCTAAAACGTTTTGGACATGGTTTCATCAAGTGCAGGAGGGGAATTGGGCAAAGCAGCGCAAAGATGCGTCTCTGGTCATTTACGATCAGGCATCGGCTGAAGTGGCACGGTTTGATTTCTCTAGAGCGTGGCCTACCAGTTACAAATTTACGGATGTCAGCGCTCGCAGCACAGACATTGAGATTGAAGAATTGGAAATCGCGTTTGAGGAGTTTAAGCGAGTGAGTTAATGAACGAGTTGATTGAGGCTTTTTATGTTTCAAACTGAATTTGAATTTACCTTGCCAAAGGGCTATTTGGACTCAGACGGTAATCTTCACCGCAAAGGGATTATGCGGCTGGCAACGGCGATCGATGAAATTGCACCCCTGCGTGATCCGCGTGTGAAGGCTAATCCAGCCTATGCTACCGTCATCATTCTATCTCGCGTTATTACCCGTTTGGGGGCGTTAAGTGACCTCTCACCGATGGTGGTAGAGGAATTTTTTGCTCAGGATTTGAACTACCTACAGAATTTTTATCGTCGTATCAACGAACTGGAGGATGATAACGATAGAACAAACGATGTTGAAACAGTGTCCCGATCGGCTGTTGAAGTGTAAACGGTTGTTGGATTTGTATTGATCTATGGCTCGTAAAGATAAGCCTTGTACAGAATTTTCATTTACCTTACCTAGAGGATGGACGGATGACCAGAATCGTGTCCATCGTCAGGGACGGATGCGGTTAGCCACGGCGAAGGACGAACTCTGTGTGCAACGCGAGCCTAGCGTAAGGGATAATCCGGCTTATGCTGCCTTGATAATGCTTTCGCGGGTAATTGTGCGGTTGGGGAGTTTAACCTCCGTTACCCCAACCCTATTAGAGCAGTTGACCATTCGAGATATTGCCTATTTGCGAGAGTTCTACAATCGGCTCAATCAGCAGGGAGATGTTCACGTTCCAGCCCAATGTCCCCATTGTCAAACGGAATTTGCAGTGGAGTTGACTTTGTCGGGGGAGTCTTAAGCTACCCCTCCGAGCAGCTTTACGAGGAGGTAGCATTCATTGCTTATCACTTCCACTGGTCGCAAGATGAACTTTTGAACCTGGAACACATCGATCGCCAGCGATGGGTTAAGGAGATTAGTAGAATTAATCAGCGATCGCAACCACTATCTTGAAGCATCCAATTTGCCTGTAGTGCTGTTTTCAGGGTTCCGATATAAATAAAACGTTATTGTCTATTCAATCTATAAATACGGGTTAGTCCTCATCATTTTGCTGAGATTGTTGCTGAAATTGTTGCTGAAAAGGTTATGCAAGTTACTCTCTAGAACTAAACTACTGAAGCCATGAAAGTCAAAGTCATTAATGCACAAACTCAAATCGAAGTCAGGGAAATCAACCTATTTGACTTTACTGCCCTAACCGGCGAATGTTTAATGGGACGTTCACCTAATTCGGGTTTAGTTCTAGATAGTCCGGATGTAAGCCGCTTGCACGCCAGATTTGCCTTTGAAGATGGGCACTACTATTTTTATGATCTGGGTAGCGCCAATGGTTCATTGGTGAATGGACAAATTGCTCATGCGAACCAGGGGTATTTACTTCAGCCTGGAGACATTGTGCGGGTAGGTGAATTTATCTTGATTCTGCAAGATATCAATGAACTGCTTGAAGATTTATCGGCAACGGTCGTTGGAGATCCCAATGCGACTGTTGTTAGAGGTTGGCAACCCAGTTTAGTTGAACCACTTGCAGCACCCACACCGGAGATTGAGAGTCCACAGCCTGAACCCGTTGCACACGATCGCCCTTTTGAAGTAGAGCCGATCTCGATAGCCGCTGAATCGCCTATCGAAGAGGCGGAGTCTACTTCAGCTATTCATTCCTCTGATATTGAAACACCGCTTGGCGTTACTGATTTAGAACCGTCTCGCTCCAGTGCAGAAATTGAAGCTCACGAAACTCCGACTGCGGCTGAAGCGGTTAACGTTCAGTTAGAGCCAGTTATCAGTGAGCCAATCGATCAATTTGTGTCATCCAGATCGGTAGAAGCTGAAGTAGAAGACGTTGATGAAAGCGTGGCTGAATCTGTCGAGATAGAAGAGGCGATCGCTCCATCCTTCAACGATGATGTTTTTGCTGAAACAACAACGATTCAGCAAGATGAAGTGATCGAAGATATTGAACCCACAGAAGAGAACGTCATTGAATCTGCCGTGATAGAAGAGGCGATCGCTTCATCTTTCAACGATGATTTTCTTGCTGAAACAACAACGATTCAAACCAATGAGGCGATCGAAGATATTGAAGCCACAGAAGAGAACGTCATTGAATCTACCGAAATAGAAGAGGCGATCGCTCCATCCTTCAACGATGATGTTTTTGCTGAAACAACAACGATTCAAACCAATGAGGCGATCGAAGATATTGAAGCCACAGAAGAGAACGTCATTGAATCTGTTGAGATAGAAGAGGCGATCGCTCCATCCTTCAATGATAATTTTCTTGCTGAAATAACAACGACTCAGACCAATGAGGCGATCGAAGATATTGAACCGACAGAAGAGAACGTCATTGAATCTGTTGAGATAGAAGAGGCGATCGCTCCATCCTTCAATGATGATGTTCTTGCTGAAACAACAACGATTCAAACCAATGAGGCGATCGAAGATATAGAAGCCTCAAGTGCCCCTAACCTGGTTGCAAGCGGATCTGCTGATGAACCAGTAGAGCCGTTACTGGACGATCAAGCTCCCCTATTTGATGTTCCGCCTGATGAAGCAACCGTGATTCAATCGGATAGCATGGTTGAAGCGACCGAACCAGTCTCTCAACCGAGGCGATTGACCGAGATCGCCATGCCAGATCTCTGGTCTGAACCAGACGAACTAGATGAACTGACAATCACGCCGTTAGCAGATGCAGCAAATACTGAGCCTGCGATCGCTGATGATCTGACCGTTATTCAACCTGCTACAGACGATGAGACGATCGCTTCCGTCTCTGAATCACCTGAAATGGCAACTCCTCTAGAGAGAACAGAAGAAGTATCTCTAATCTCTGAGCCAGTTCCCGGCGCGATCGATTTTAATGACCTGGCTGAGCCAATAACACCCATTGAAGAACCAACGGTGGTTCCGGCTGAAGGTCGTGGTGAAACAAGCGATCCAGTTTCCACCGTTGAAGCAGTGCTTCACACTGAGCCAGTGGCTATGGAACCTGAAGACGATTTTGGAGATAGTGTCAACACAGATGCGGTTGTAGTCGATCCAGTCGAAGCTGAGCTAACCGCTGCGCCAACCGTGGTTGATGTTGATACTGCGATCGCTGAACCTGTAGTTGTAGCCCTGGATGAACCTGCGGAGGATGTCACTCAGGTTGAATCGCCGGAGGCAGCTTTCGAAGCAGTAGAAACATCATTCATAATAAACACAGAGCCTGCTGTCAGCGATCCCGCTTCAACGGATACGTTAGAAAAGGATGAAGCATCAGACCTGGCTGATTCATTAGCGATCATTGAAAACTCACAAACGACCAGTGCAGATGCTAGCGAGACGGAATTAGACCTCGAATCGTCAGATATCAATGATTTAGATCATCTAGAGACTATCCCGCCGCCCTCAGACGTTGTCGAAGCGATCGAAGCAATCGATGTAATGATAGCGGCTGATGCAGAGAGCGATCAACGCGATGCACTGGTAGATCCAGTTGCTGAGATTCTATCCGATCGCTCTGAAGTAAAAATTGATGAGCCAGTAGTTTTAACTCCCGATGATGGGCTAGATACGGCGATCGCAAGTGACCCCGCAGCAGTTGAAGCGGATATAACGACTGACGCTACACCCTCCATTCCTGCACCTGTTCAGGAAATACCCGCAATTCTTAAGCAGAAGTACATCGCCCTCATGGCGCACGACAGCCAGCGGGCAGAACTGATTCAACTGGTTGCCCGTCATCAGGAGTTCTTTTCACAGTGTTTAACCATTGCGACACCTGCGATCAATGACCTCTTGAAGCAGCAGATTGGAATTGAGGTCAGCCAACAAACCCCTGTTATGCCACCGGGAGGATATCAAGCTGTTAACAGTCTGGTCATGTCCAACCAGGTTTTGGCAGTTATCTTCTTGAGAGATTTCCTCATTCCTCATTCCACACAAGCTAACGATGAGGCACTTTCTCGTTCATGTAATGTCAACAAAATCTTGTTTGCCAATAATATTCCAACCGCTGAAGCGATCGTTCATTATATCCGTAACGTCATTGCATCATTGGAGGGGCGCGAGTAAAGCGTATTTGAACTGTAAACTGCATGGAGTCCTCGACTTCACTCTTAACTGATTACTGTTGACCCTTAGGACGATACCAGGTAGCAGAAGCCATGAAAATCAAAGTTCTCCATTCAGAAACTCAAGCTGAAACGAAAGAACTTAATCTCACTCATGCGATCGCAGATGGAGAGGAGTGTTTTGTTGGACGATCGCCCAACTCCGGTCTTGTCCTGGAGGGTTCTAACATCAGCCGACTTCATGCTAAGTTCTGGTGCCAGGATGGGCAGTACTACTTTTGCGACCTGGGTAGCAGCAATGGTTCAATGATCAATGGCAATCTGGCTATAGCGAACCAGCAGCATTTACTGCAACTAGGGGATACTCTACGGATTGGCGACTTTGTTCTCTTGCTGGAAGCAACCTCGCGTCCTACCGAAGATTTGGCAGAAACGGTGGTGTCGGGTCTGGATGCAACGGTTGTAACAGGATACCCCGGTGGAACAGCACCCGTAGACAGCACAGCCAGTTCTGAACCTGAGACAGAGCAAGTGATTCATGCTGAATTAGTGAATGAAGAATCATCCGCCATTGTCAAGGTAGAAGTGCCAGAGCCAGAGCCAGAGGACGATTTACAAACTCAAACCAAAGCCTTGTTTGTTGCCATCAATGCGAGGGTGGTTGCCGAGTTAAGAGCCGCAGGTAATCTGACTCGTGAAACGTACCTCAAAGCCATCCGCAATGCCAGAGAATCCGTTGAACATAACAAGCTCATTGATCCCGTGCAGTTCGAGAAAGAAGCTGAAAAACAATGGCAATTCATTACTAAAAACACAGTCAGAATGGGTACCCAGTTAGGATCGGTTGCTCGCCAGGGAGCCGTCCAGTTGGGCAGTCGTTTGGGTGCAGCGGCAAAAGCGGCCTGGCGAGAATTCTTAGCGCCTCAATCTAAACCAAGCCAGGAAACAGCGGCAGAACCACCTCAACCCAATCCTGTCCCGATAGAAGATACACCCCAACTTCAATCGCAGGACGAACCCGAAGGAGTAGCAGAGACCCTTCAACCGCAGGACAAAACAGCAGATGTACCGCCATCTAATTTGTCAGAGCCTGAAAGCTAATGTGATTAGCTGTATCTTTGCAGGATGATTGTGCGATAGTGGTGCGATCGCCGTTCGGAGGCGACTCCACATTATTCACAACGGACTATATCATCTTGATGATGCCACTCGTACAGTCGTAAGGTACTGTCATTAAAGCTTCCTGCTCTGAATAAAAAGGGCTGGCACGATCGCCATCTAACATGATTGAGATCAATATGAGTTCATGCAATACTTTGCGGGTTTAGTTGTGTTTGCAGGAATTGGTTCATTTCTGATTACAGATACAATCGTTTTTTATCAAGACTGGAAACGGCGCGATCGCTCAGGCTTCTCGTATGTAGACCTGATTCGCCTCCTGTTCTTAGCTGCAATGACGGCAGTTGGTTACAGGGTAGCCTCAGGCACGTTTCAGGCTCCCAACGACTGGATTCGCTTTTTAGCAGTTGGGCTGATTGGTGCCGTTTCTGCTCATCTCATTGCTCAATGGTGGAAATCGTCCCGTTAAGATGTGCCCTGCCTACAGTTTAATAGGGTAAGGAAATAGAGTAAGTCATAGTTTAGAGTGGGACTACGACCTATGTACGAGTCCTTCCCGCTCTCTGATCTCATCTGTAGCTAACCTTGCTATGCTTTGCACATCAGTTCTTCATGCACTTTCAGAGTTTGTTACGCAAGATGTTGCCTTGAGTGACTCACCTGTGGCGTATTGGTATGAAGGACGTTCTCCTCAAAACGGCGACAGGTTAAGGTTACCCCGTACTCCCTTAGCAGAGGCGATCGCCCGTGGTTTAATGCATCATCTCTGTGCCGACGAGCCTTGTGAAGGTAAAATGTACGGCGTGCTTTTAGTCAAAACTCCGTCTGGAGAACAGCGGGTACTCAAAGCGTTTTCTGGATTGCTAAACGGCAACAGCAGGGTAGACGGCTGGGTTCCACCTATTCCAGGACGAGATCAGGTTGCCCTGGAGGAAGCTCGCACCCTGGCTCAACTGGATGCACTAAAGCAAGAGCTGATAGCCTTACAACATTTGCCAGAACGCCAGCAATATGGCATCAGTCGCCAGTCGTTTGAAACACACCTGCACACTCTGGCTCTAATTCACCGACAGCGCAAAGGCGATCGCCACCACCAGCGGCAGCAAATGTCTATTACCCTGAGCGGTCAAACGCTGGCGCTTGCCTTAGAGCCACTGGAGGAGCAAAGCCGCCGGGATGGAATGGAACGACGACAACTGAAGCGCCAACGAGATGCCGCATTGCATCCCCTGCAACAAGTAGTGGAGCAAGCCGACCAACGAATGCATGAGCTGAAACAACAGCGCAAGCAGCTATCCCGGCAGCTCCAATCATTGATGCACAGCACCTATAGCCTCACCAATTTCCTGGGAACCTCTCTGTCCATACAGCAGTTGATGCCACACGGTTCAATTCCTACCGGAACAGGAGACTGTTGCGCTCCTAAACTGCTGCACTATGCCGCCGTGCAGGGGCTGGTGCCATTGGCAATGGCCGAGTTTTGGTGGGGCGCGGCTTCAACCAATGGAGATAAGATTCAGGGAGAATTCTACGGAGCCTGTACGGAACGTTGCCAGCCGTTAATGGGATTTTTGCTGTCAGGGCTACCGCAGCGGCCAACCGAGCCACTCCGGTTTGGTCGCCCTACTCCCTTCTATCATTCCACTTCTGCTCAGGAGAGGGGCACAGAGCAGTCTGGCCTATCCGTAACAGACGGTCAGGCGTTGGCCATTCTTTACGAAGATCAATGGATTATTGCAGTCAATAAACCGGCTGGATTACTTTCGGTACCTGGTCGTTACAGCGATCGCCAGGATAGTGTCCTCAGCCGTTTGCGCCAGTGGCGATCGGACGGGATGGCGCTCGTTCCAGTTCATCGGTTGGATCAAGATACATCCGGCATTCTGTTAGTTGCTCGTGATTTACCTAGCTATCGTCAACTGAGCCAGCAGTTTCAGCAACGGCAGATTTACAAAGAATATGAAGCGATACTAGCTGGTGTCATCAGGGTCGATCGGGGAGTCATTGAATTGCCGCTGTGGGCAGATCCAGACGATCGCCCTTACCAAAAAGTAGATTGGCAACGCGGCAAACCCAGCACAACGCGCTTTCAAGTGGTGGAGCGCAATCAGCATTCTACTCGTGTTGTGTTCATGCCAGTCACCGGACGCACCCATCAGCTCAGGGTTCATGCGGCTGATCCAAACGGATTGGGGCTACCGATTTGGGGCGATCGGCTATATGGAAGCGCTATTGGTACCGATCGGTTGTATTTACAGGCAAAGAAGTTGTGTTTTGAGCATCCCCAAACTGGACAACGTCTTCAGTTCCACGCAGAACCACCGTTTTAACGAGTCATGATCCGTTGCTGATTCAACCAGAGTTTAGCTCAGCCAAGACTGTAGGACGCTGGCTTCCCGTTGACTGAAATAATGTGATCTAATCGAATCTCGGTGCCATCGTCTAACTTGAGGTAATCGGCCTTGTTGAAGGCATAAACATCAGCAATTCGACTGTTTGTTTCAACCTGCTCATTGACCTCGTTGCGGTAGAGGATCTGGCAGGTTTGACGCAGAGTTGCCAATGCTTCTAGCTCATCATGAAAATCGCAACTGATTAGGGTGTAGTCGTTCATGAGTGGCAGACTCCTGGAACATAGGGATTGTAATGAGTCTACTGTGGCTCTGGTGTAGGGACAAGCAATTAGAAATGAGTGTGACTCAACCTGCTCCCTAAATCCCCAGGTCTAGTTCAACGTTCCCCAGAATTTAGGGAATTTAGGGGAGGCTACTTTTTCAAACGATGTCTAACGGGCATCAGGTTGTGCGGCACCTGGTGGGCGATCGTCCGAAGGCCGACGGTTTGCCTCCAGCGCTTCTCGTAATGCCTCTTCAGTTACGCCCAATCGTTCTGCTGCGGCTGCAAAATCGGGTCGCGGACGCTCACCTCTAGCTGGACGGCTGCCCGGTGCTGGCGGTTCAGTTGGCAGTCCCAGGGCTTCCTTTAGTTCTGCTTCCGTGGTTCCTAATTGTGCCGCCGCCGCTGCAAAATCTGGAGGTCTATGCCCCCTCTGGCCTCGTTGCCCTCTTTGTCCTTCTCTTTGCTGGCCTCCTTGCCCCCTTTGTCCTTCTTGCTGGCCTCGTTGCGACGGAGATGGAGCAGCATTCTGTGCCACTACAGATTGGCTGGGCAGAGCGATCGCCTGTTCTGAAACAGCGATTAAGGTTCCCATTACAAGAGGAATAGCAGACAAGACTAAAAAACAGCGATTCATCGTCATAGATTAACTCCTGAAGTTGAGCCTTCTAATGTGGCTATGCTTCGATTAAGTCAATCCCAAATGACAGTTTGCCCACCGTCCTAATTACAAAACTGTAATTTAGTGCAGCGGATGCTGGGGGTACAGTAAAAGGGATAGGAGACTGCTATGAACGTTCTGTTCGTTGAGGATGAGCCTAAAATTGCCCACTTCGTCCAAATCGGATTGAAGGAGCAGGGGTTTGTCGTTGACTATTGCGACAACGGAGATGACGGCTATATCCAGGCCATAGACAATGAATATGATGTGATTGTGCTGGATATCATGGTGCCTGGAAAGGATGGGCTATCTATCCTTAAGAGCCTGCGCCGCGCCGGACAGAATGTGCCAGTCATTTTGGTGACCGCTCGCAACGAACTGGACGATCGGCTGGAAGGGTTGAACCTGGGGGCAGATGACTACATTGCCAAACCGTTTTTTGTAGAAGAGCTGGTTGCTCGAATTCATGCCGTCGTGCGTCGAAGTGTGGGCGATCGCCAAAATCTGCTCTCGGTTGGCTCGCTTAAACTCGATCGCATCACACGGGAAGTCACCTGCAACCAGCAACAGGTGGAACTCACCACCCGCGAGTTTAATCTGCTGGAATATTTGATGCGCTCTCCGGGTCGGGTCTTCACCCGTACCCAAATCCTGGAACGCATCTGGGGCTATAATTTCAACCCCAGTACCAATGTTGTTGATGTTTGCATTCAGCGACTCCGCAGGAAAATTGACCCAATGAGTGAGTCAGGCTGGATTGAAAGCATCCGGGGCGTAGGCTATCGGTTTCGCAAACCAGAATCGTGATGGTCAATCTCCGCAACTGGCGACACTCCTTTCGACTGCGAATTGCGCTGCTGTCTGCGGCTCTGGCAGGTGGTGCCTTAATCGGGTTTGGGGCCGCCTCCTGGTGGTTAATTTATGATGCCAAGGTCAGCCGTTTGGATGCCACCCTGGAAAACCAGTTGATGCGAACAGCCCGACCTCGATCGCAGGAACCAGATCGATGGCAGTTCTTAGAAGACTCACTCGCCCGTGACTTTGAAACAAACGAAGCGGCTCCCATTGCGCTGTGGATCGTTCGTGCAGATGGCCATACACTTTATCGCTCGGATGACTGGCCTACGGATCTGAATTTGGGTTTATCATGGCGCTCTCCTGGCTACGATTCATCGTCCTGGCGACCTTCGCCACCAGATGCCTCCTCACCAGATGCCGATTTACCACCAGGCCGCACACGAACGCCATCATTAGAGCATTCGTCAAACCATTCGTCGCTCCGTCCTGAGCGCCCCTCAATGCGGCCACCCCCCAAACCTCGCATAGTTACCCACCGAGCGACAACGGGAGCCTGGCGCGTAGGCATCACTGCTTTTCCCTCTACAACAGTGGCGATCGCGGTTAGTTTACACGCCGTCGATCAGGAAATGATGGTGATTCGTAATGTCTTCTTAATTGCAATTCCCGGTATCCTGCTGCTCATTGCTGGAGGGGCATGGAAGCTATCAGGTAGCGCGTTGCAGCCCATTCATCAGCTCACGAATGTCATTCAAAATGTTACAGCCCAAGGGCTAGATCAGCGAATTCCCGTCACTGAAATCGACGTGGAGTTTGTTGGTTTGATTCAGGTTTTTAACCAAATGCTGGAACGGCTAGAACGCAGTTTTAAGCAAGCTTCTCGCTTCAGTGGGGACGCGGCTCACGAACTGAAAACGCCCCTCACGATCTTACAGGGCGAACTAGAACGAACGTTGCAACAGGTGGAACCCGGTTCCGAGATCCAGCAGAACTTAGGCAACTTGCTGGATGAGGTGCGTCGCCTGAGCGAAATCGTGCGGAAACTGCTGCTGCTGTCTCTATCGGATGCCGGACAAATGAGTTTGTATCGCGTCCAGGTTAATGTCTCCGAAATTTTGGTGGAAATAGCAGAGGATATGGAACTGCTAGCACCGGACTTAACCGTGACCACGGATATTGCAGCAGGATTGCAAGTACAGGGCGATCGCGATTTGCTGACCCAGGTTTTGCAGAACTTGATCAGCAATGCTATTAAATACAATTTACCCAACGGCTGGATTCAAATTCATGCCCACCTGCAAGAGGCAGTGATAATTGTCACCATCAGTAACGCTTCCAGCCCGATTCCAGCAGCCGATCGCGATCGCATTTTCGATCGGTTTCACCGGGGCGATCCAGCCAGAACACGAAAAATCGAGGGAATTGGGTTGGGGTTAAGTTTGGCTCGCGAAATTGTGCGGGCGCACCAGGGCACCCTCACCCTCGATCGATCGCCTTCCGCTCAAACAGCGTTCACCCTGCGACTCCCTGCTTCTGTCTAAAAAACCATGTTGGGATACTTGAACGAGTACCCGGCCTCTCTCAATTTTTGATTGGACACCCTGGCGTTGTAAGGGCGGTTGCTTTGACTCGTAGCATCCCAGGTTACTGGCGACAAATTGTTTTGCCGACAGACTTGCTCCAACACCATTCGTGTGGTGAGCGGTTTACTGTGTACCAGATTGTAAATCCCGTGGAGCTGATGCGATTGGGCAAAGTCGATGGCACCCACAATATCGTCTAAATGAATCCAGTTACTCGCATCGGAACCATCACCGGGTCGGGTGGTACCAGCGGCTCGGGCAAAGATTTTGGCTAGTTCGCGTCCGGGGCCATAAATGCCGCCTAGCCGCAAAATGCAAACCTTGAGCTGGTCATTGGCTGCGTCCAGTAACCGTTGCTCAGTTTCAGCCAAAATTTCGCCATTGCGGTTGGCTGGGGCAACTGGCGAGGTTTCATCTACCCAGGCTCCCTGGCGATCGCCATACACCGCGTAGCTGCCAGTGTAAATTAGTTGTCGCACGCTAGACACCGATTGCAGCGCTTGCACCACGGTTTTCGCGGTTTGCAGATAGGTTTCTTCATAGGCATCGGCTCTGGGTGCGCCAACGCTCAGCAACACGGTGTGTTGCCCTTCCAGTTCCGCTTGCATCGTTGCGGTATCGTTACCGCTCAACAGAATGGCTCGATGCGCCACTGCTTCCAATTCTGCAATTCGAGCAGGTGTGGTAGTTGTAGCTGTGACCGTAAACCCATGATGCTGCCACTGTCGAGCGATCGCTTTACCCACATATCCGCATCCAATAACGATGACGTTCATAGTTTGTTTGCGTTAGTTCCCTTGCTTAGTGTCGCATGAGCCGCTCCATTCTCGTTGGAACGGTGCCGCACCCAGGCAGACAGGCGAGAAGGCACCCATAGCCGAATGGCACTGAAATAAGTGCGTTCATTCCGGGCTTCGACTACGCTCAGCCCTCACCAACGAGGGCTGAGCGTAGTCGAAGCCCGGTCTATACTAATGGCACAGCTTTGTTTCAGTGCCATTCACCTATAGCCACCTGGTGGTGAAACGAAGGATTGCACCTGAGCAAAAACAGTGGTGTTACCGTGGAACATCAGCAATCCTGCTGGACAAGATCCAGCGACTCGGCTGTAAGCAACCCCCTAAAGTTGGGTAAAACTAGTAATTAGGATTCTAATGTTCTGATAAATGTTCGGTTCAGGGTGAGCTTGGGTGATTCAAAGCTGCGTACAACCACTGGTTTGCCCAACCCACAATGGATCACCTCCAGCAAAGCGAACCACAACAAATGCTCAACGGGCTGCTTGATACTCTAATTACTCTAGTTACTACCCATATCATTATTTCGGTTGGCTACTTCGGCGTTGCGTTGCTGATTTTTTTGCCCCTTCTACGTAAACATCAAAAGGCTCCTTTAGTACTGGTCACCCTTCTAGTTTTCTGCGCCTTGGGGCATGGTAGCCATGTTCTGCTAATTAGCATTGATGGACATTACCATAGTTCGCCTCTGCTCCTCAAAATGCAAATGGGGATGGATTTAGCAGCAGCGATCGTGGCGGGTGTGTATATGGCGCTATGGTATTACTCTAGCGTTTGGCTTGAAGGTTCGTTGTTAACGACCTCACAACCTGCATTGGCTTCAATGAATGCCAACCGGAAACTGTTGCTTGGAGAAGGAACCGCTAAGTTAGCTCAAACCAACGCCCGATTGGAACCCGAACTCGCTAAACGCCAGCACGTTCAACCGCCACACGAACAATTTGAACAAGACATAGAAAGACGAGTCGCGGAGCGCACCGCAGAACTGGTTCAGCAAAACAGGGCGCTCCAATCTGCGCTGCTGGAACATCAACAAGCAGGAATGCAGTTACGGCAGTCTTACCAATTACTGCAACGGGTCATCAGCAGCATTCCCGAAGCCATTTTTTGGAAAGATTGTCACTCTAGCTATCTCGGCTGTAATCATCAATTTGCGAAGGCAGCAGGGTTAGACTCACCAGAAGCAATTGTTGGCAAACATGACAATGACCTGGCCTGGAAACCGGAAGAGGCCGATGTGCATCAACAGTGCGATCGCCGAGTAATGGAGTCTGATCAACCAGAAGTGACGATTCAGCCACAGCTTCAGGCAGACGGCAAGTCAGTCTGGCTGGAAACGCATCGAATTCCATTGCATGATGTGGCAGGTAATGTCATTGGTATTCTTGGCACTGTCAAAGATATTACTGTCCTGAAGCAAGCTGAGGTAACGCTACAGCAGTTAAATGAAGAGCTTGAAGATAGGGTTGAAGCTCGTACCATTGCGTTACGGCAGGCGATCGAACAGCTACAGTGTGAAGCGGAGGATCGTCGCGAGGCAGAAGCAGCCTTAAGCCTGAGTGAAACCCGATTCCGTAAGCTGGCGGCCAATGTACCCGGAATGATTTATCAGTTCCAACTGAACCTCAATGGTTCTATCACGTTTCCTTATCTCTCATCGGCGTGTCGAGAACTCTACGAGCTAGAACCAGAAGCCGTACAGCAGAATGCTTCTTTAATATTCGATTCAGTTCATCCAGACGATCGCACTAGCCTCACCAGTTCCATTATTCACTCTGCTCAAACCTTACAAACCTGGGAGTGGGAAGGACGAATCATTACCGCTTCAGGGCAGATGAAATGGGTACAAGGGGCATCCCGTCCCGATCAAAAAGCCGATGGCGTGATTGTTTGGGATGGTTTGCTGATTGATGTGAGCGAACGCAAGCGGGTTGAAAATGAACACAAACAAGCCGAACTAGCGCTACGCCGCAGCAACGCCATTCTAAAAGCGCAGCAGGAAGTGGCGATCGACGGCATTTTGGTCGTTGACGAACATAATCAGGTCGTCAGCTACAATCAACGGTTTTGCCAGATCTGGGAGTTGCCAAACTCGCTGGTTCAGCAGGGCGACGATCGCAAAGTCCTGGAATTAGTGCTCACAAAACCCCAAGATCCAGACGAATTTATTGCCAAGGTAATTTATTTATATCAACACCCAGAGATTGTTAGCCAGGACGAAATTTTGCTCAAAGATGGTCGGACGCTAGAGCGTTATACCGCAGCCATGCACTCACCGGATGGAGATTACTACGGTCGAATTTGGTACTTCCGCGACATCACCGAACGCAAGCACATCGAAAACGAACGTGAGCAGACTGAACAAGCCCTGCGCTGTAGCGAACAGCGGTTTCGAGATATCAGTGAAGCCGCTGGAGAATACATTTGGGAAGTAGACAACAACGGAATTTATACGTTCATAACTGGCAAGGTCAAATCGGTTAAAGGGTATGAGCCATCTGAACTGCTTGGGCGATCGCCGTTCGAGTTTATGCCCATTGAAGATATTGAACCAGTTCAAGCCATTCTTCAGGACGCTCATGCCCAAAAAAGTGTCTTTAAGCTCGAACATCGCGATATTTCGCCATCGGGCGATATTTTGTGGGAGGAGGTAAATGGAGTTCCCCTGCTAGATGATCAGGGCGAAATGCTTGGCTTTCGCGGTGCCGGATTAAACATCACAGAGCGCAAACAGGCAGAGTTCCAGCTCCGTGACTCAGAAACTCAGTTGAAGCAGCAGGCCAATCAACTCCAAACCACTTTACAAGAATTGCAGCGAACCCAATTGCAACTGGTTCAAAGCGAGAAGATGTCGGGTCTGGGGCAGTTAGTGGCAGGCGTGGCGCATGAAATTAACAATCCAGTGAATTTTATCTACGGCAATTTAGGTTACGCAAATGGATACACTCAAGAATTGCTGAAGCTGATAAAGCTGTATCAGCAGTACTATCCTGCACCGCATCCCGTTATCCAGGCTCAAGTGGAAGCGGCTGAGTTAGATTTCCTGATTGAAGATCTACCCAAACTATTGAGTTCTATGAAAATGGGTGCAGACCGCATCCAAAAAATTGTGGCATCTCTGCGAACTTTCTCTCGCATGGATGAAGCCGAAATGAAAGCGGTTGATATTCATGAGGGACTCGATAGCACCTTGATGATTCTGCAAAATCGGCTCAAGGCAGGCTCTGGCCGTCCCGAAATTCAGATCATCAAAGACTATGGCTGCTTACCGCTTGTAGAGTGTTATGCAGGGCAGCTCAACCAGGTCTTTATGAACCTTATAAGTAATGCAATTGATGCCTTAGAAGACGTTTTTGATAGACAGGAGCCTATTGATCCTGCAATCATCCTCTGCACAGAAGCGATCGCCTCTGACTGCATCCGTATTCAAGTGATTGACAATGGTTCAGGAGTTCCTGAATCGATAAAAACCCGATTGTTCGATCCCTTCTTTTCAACAAAACCTGTCGGTAAAGGAACAGGTATGGGGTTATCCATCAGCTATCAAATTGTGGCAGAAAGACATGGTGGTTCGCTGCGGTGTGTTTCAGATCCAGGCCAGGGAACAACGTTCATTGTTGAGATTCCTATTCGGCAAACCTGACTGTAACCATCAGTACATTTTTATTGTTTCTTGAGCTAGCTCATTCGGAATATTACTTTCGATAGAGAGGCGATCGCTCCATTGGACGATGCGACTTGTCCAACTTCAGTGTCCAAACTGCACCTGAGGCAGAGGGTAAGTGAGTATTGCAACTGTTAACTTATATTTAGGCTAAAGCGTTAGGTGCTTTACAAATCCAAATCAGCGTCCTTTTCGTTCAGTGCGGTTTAGCTCTCATTGAATTAACCCTTCGATGTCTACCTTCTGATACCTTTTGATTCGTTTCAAATCAAAAGAAACTTCAGAGTGCAGAGGCTAATCACGTATTACTACGCTTTTACAAACCAATAATAGCGATGAACACTCAACCATCCTCAGACACTTTTTTAAACTTGACTAGAATCAAAAACAACTTTTGGTTTCTAGGTGTTTTATTGTTAGCGTTTGGTATTGTCGATCGCAGCAGCGCTGCCGTTGCAGACAACTACTTTTCAACCAGCGATTTCCTTCAACTCTCATTAGTTGCGCTGTTGTTTGGTGCGTGGCTCTACCTGAAACCGGGTCTTAGCTTCGCCAGCTTTGTTACTCCTTCAGAGGAAACCAACGCGTTCCATTCCGCATCAAATCAGGATGCAGCATATATCCAAACGGCTCAAAAACGGATGCAAGAACTGCGCGACCAGCATCTAATCAGCCAGAAATACACGCTTGCCTTTCCCTATGTCTGTCAAATTTACCACCTGTTGAATTTGAAACATCTAGAAAAAGTGCATAGCTTTAGTTTGAGTAACTTGAGAGTTATCAAAGTCAGTCATTTCGAGCCAACCAAAATTGGCGGAACTCTAAAGTTTCAGACGATGCTTGATTCGCCATTCAACGCACTGCGGATCTGGAGACAGCCGATTGTTGAGGTAGATTTGACGCTTCACACGCCTTACATGGTCGAGTTGAGTATTCCGGTCTACAACGACAAACGCATCACTGTGATTTTCAATGTGTTGCCATTAAGCCGCGACGAACATCAACTGTTCATTGATATCTACAGCAATTTGAAGTACCCCAGGCCATTAATGCAAATGCTGCTGCACACAGCTTCTTGCCTGACATTATTTGAAGATTTGCCTTATTTGCACAAACTCTCTGAACGCAGCATTCACCGTCTAGTGAGCCTAAACCGCATCTCCGATCACGAAACCATGCTCTTATTCCGACGCTTCGTTGATTTGTATCAGTCTACAGCAGAATCGGCTTATCCCGTGTCAGCCACTGTATGATATGTAGCTGGCTAAGATTGCTGCACTCACCCGTACAACCCCAACGCACCCTCGTTAGGTCAAAGTAATTCGTTCTCAGGTAGATGCCATTGATTTAGGTATACCATGCAACGCGACACAGGAAGTAGAGCCTGTTGTGGTTTGAACCGCAACAGGCTCTCTTTTTAGGATATCATCATGGCAGAATGCAGGTCTTAACTCAGTTAGAGGAGAGCATTTCGGAAATGTGTGAGGTTACAGGCGCACAACGTTCTTGTTTGCATTACCCCGCATTTCTCCATTGGCGAATCCACCTTTGCCATCACCATCCAAGTCAACATTGGTGTGAAGGTTCATGTAAAGGTTGCCAGCCAGGAATGCCGCTTGCTCCTCTGGTGACAGGTTGAAGTCACCGCTGATTGTGCCGCTCTTGGCATCGACTGGGTCAACGTCAAAGTAGCGAATCACTGTAGCATCGGCAAAGTTGCCGCGATCGTCACCAGCGGTACTAAAGTGCATGTGAAGGCCAGTGATTTTATTGCCCTCCACGTCTTCCGGAACTCGCAAGAAGCCTTCAACTAGTGCTTCTGCATTTCCACCATTAAAGGTGGCCGTTGGATCAATGGTGGTTTCACCCTGGCTAAACAGTGGCGCACCGTCAGCGTTCTCGTACTTGCCGCTAGCCTTCAGATTGCCATCCTTTAGCTCAAAGTTGACGGTGAACTCGCCAGGACTATCGGTGGCAAAGGGAAATTCCTCACCCGATGTCATTGCATTTAGCTTGAAGCCATCGTTACCGACATAGAGGAAGTCGTCACCGCTTCCACCCGCTAATCTGTCGCTCCCTTTTGTTCCATTCAGTTGGCCATCGCCTCCATCCTGGATGTTGATATTGCTGAATCGATTCTGGTCTATTTTCTCCACGGCACCTTCACCCAGCAGTTTGAAGGTAGATTCAGTGATTGCTGACTCATCTGCGAAGGTTAGAGCCGCAAGAATATGGTTTGTTGTTTTGTCAACAATCAGCACATTGTTTTCGGAATCAAGAGGCTGGTCAAGCCCACCTTTTCCAGGATTATTTCCTTTAACAATGGCAATGTCATCGAACGTCAAACCATCTGCCAGGACAAACTTATCATCCTTCTCAAAATCAAAGATCTTGTTGGTGGTTTCTTTACCCAGGACAACGGTGTCTCCACCTCCACCCAGGGTCATGACGTTGAATCCACCACCAGTTCCCATGATCAGATCTTTGCTTCGTGATCCAATCACCACATCATTTCCAGTGCCACCGTCAAGGAAATCGCCTGTCCGGCCAATGCGGGTGTTTAGGTCTTTCACTATTTGAGTCTTACTGGAATCGAGCCCCCTGGCGCTGCTAAGCAGTTCTTGTGAGACATGGGGGTTGGAGTTGCCAGTGGTATCAGGAGCGTGATCGTGATCGTCAATAGAACCGCTTGAAGCAGGCGCTTTAGGTGCCTCAAATGCATCATCTAGAGCCGCGTTGAAATCAGCTTCTTGTACTGAAGAACCTGTTGAGCCACTTGTAGAACTGCCCGAATCAGCAGAAAGAGAACTAGAGGCATCTGCTGCGCCAAGGTGATCGTGCTGTTCACCTTCTTTGTGCTCGTGCTCATATCCTTCCATGATAGCTCCTTAAAGATCTAGAAAAAGGACAAACCGACGAGATCTACGACTATTACCCTGAGGAACAAACCTCTAAACTGTTGATGTCGCTTAAAACGTTAGGTGAAAGATGCCAAATGAAGTGGTAGATAATCAATCAGTACTGAATACTTAGGGAATAAGCAAATTCAAGTCTAGAGGCTCTGAGTCCCTCTTAGCCGATAGTCGCTCCCTCTGTAGTTCTAGAATATAGCGTTTTCAATGAAGCGACAACAGTAGTTTAAATAAATATCGAGAAACAAAAAGCACCTAACTGGAACTGCCATTACTCACATAGTTCTAATTAACTGTTCCAATTAGCAGCAATCAACAGCATGAATGCGGAATAACAGCGTTTAACGGCTCTATCGACCCATAATAGCTCTAAGGCATGATCTGGCAGAAATAGAGAGTAGGAGCCAGGTACAGCTCCCACTCTCTACTGAATTTCTATCTGTTGATAACTATTTTTGTGTAAGGTAAATTCTTTCATAACAAACTGTCCAAGCTCTTATGCAAAAGACGATCGCCTGGACATAAACCGCCTACTTTAAACGCAGTCATAAGAGTTTATTGATGTGTTACTGAATCAAGCGTTGCTAAAAAAATCTATGAATTTTGTAGGGGCAATGTAATACAATACACCTACAGTAATCGCTTAAACAAACCCTTCATACCTCTATTTGGCAACGCCCTTTGATGAACGTTGGCAACATTGCAATGTAATGTCCAATCTACTATGAACTGAACTCTTCAATCCTAGTCTAGCTTGGTGCTTACTCGCTCAAGGCGCAGAAATTTGGGAGACCACCAGTTCCATTTACCCATTAGATTCATGCTTGCTGGAGCTAACACCGCTCGAACTAAAGTGGAATCAATTAAGACAGCGATCGCAATCCCCAACCCTAGCGCTTTGACAAAGATGATGCTGGTCAGAGCAAATGCGCCTGTGACAATAATCATGAGTAAAGCTGCACTGGTAATGATGCGCCCGGTGCGTTCCAGTCCTTCGGCGACGCTGCGTCGGTTGTTTCCCGACTCGTCGTAGGCTTCCTTGATGCGGGTCAGCAGAAACACCTCATAGTCCATACTCAAGCCAAACAGGACACAGAACAGAACCACAGGCAGCATGATATCGAGGTATCCCAGGGGGGTAAAGTTGAGCCATGTCTGGAAGTTGCCGTTTTGAAAGATGAATACCAGTGCTCCAAATGATGCAGCAATTGACATCAGGTTCAGAAAAATCGCCTTGAGCGGTAAAACCACTGAACCAAACAGAACCGTTAGCGCCACAAAGGTCACGAACATAATGGCGGCCAGTACCCAGGGAAAGCGTTGAAATATAACTTGCATCGTATCGATCGCCCGTGCCGTTTGCCCACCGACCTGAAGCTGAAGCTGATCAATCGATCGATCGCGCAATTCATGAACCAAACCGCGCGTCTCTTCTGCATTACTGTTGGTTTGGCTGGTAACTGTTACTACGGTTGTTGTCTCATTGCTCAAGCGATCGATCAATACAGCCCAATCTGGCAGGGAGACTTGAGCGGGATTGCTATAGATCTGCTGGTAATTTTCCAGGTTAAGCCGTGGATCAATATTCACCAAACTTTTGACGGCTGCTACCCGTGGGTCAGCCTCTAGCTGCTCCACCAACCCGTACAGCGTCTCAATATGTTGAGCCGAGAGGATAGTATCCCCTGGTTCAGTGGTGCGAATAACCAGCACAACGGGAGTGGGTTCACCCTCACCAAAGGCTTGCTTCATCATCTCAATACCCTGGCGCGATTGCACCTGAGCGGGCAGAATGTCTGCTTCACCCAACCCGAATTGGGCACTCAGGAAGGGTGATGCCAGCAGACCAATGATGACAAACACAACCGCTGTTGCCACCAAGCTATGACGCATGATAGTGTGCGCGATCGCGGCCCAAAGCCCATCCCGTTCGGGTGCTGGACGAACCACACGCCAGCGGTTTACTCCTGTTCCTAAAAGCCCTAACAGCGCTGGAACCAGCGTCAGAGCGGCGGCAATTGACATGAAAACGACCAGCGATCCGGCAAGTCCCAGCGATCGCAATAGCACAATGGGAAACAGCAGCAGACTTACCAGACCAATGCAAGTGGTTAAACCTGAGAAAAATACAGCCCGTCCTGCCGTATCGGCTGTGCGTACCACCGCATCTTCAACAGAGCCAGACCGCAACTCCTCGCGGAATCGATTGACCATGAGTAGCGAGAAGTCAATTCCAATGCCTAACCCCAGCATGGTCGTGATATTGATAGCAAAGATAGACACATCGGTGATGGCAGCAATGAACGCCAGCAGACCAAGCGTGACTGAAACGGTCATAATCCCCATTGCTACAGGAAGAGCCGCCGCGATCGCCGAACCAAACACAAACAGTAGAGCAATAAGCGTGAGCGGCAAAGTAATGAATTCAGCTCGGGCTAGATCGGCTTTACTGATGGTTTGGGCATCCCGATCGAATACGGGTTCTCCAGCTAAATAGGTAGTAACCGTAGGGATTTGATTTTCGTCAAGTACGTGCTCAATGCGATCGATGACGAGCGAGCGATCGCGTTCATCCCCATGCAAACTGATCACGCTATAGGCGGTATTTCCATCGCTGCTGAGGTAGCCTGGCTCTATAGGACTGCTGGCTGTTTCAACCGTTGCCAACGTGCGAATTTGTTCGATGACACAATCAATGTCTGCCTGAGCTTCTGTTAAATTTTGGGCTTGGGGACTGGTAAATATTACTGTCAATGTCTCAGGCGAAATCCCTAGTTCTTGCTGAAGCACCCGTTCTACCTGGTATGCTTCTCCATCTTGATAAACTACTCCTGTTCCGGTAAGGGCAGACTCAAGCTGCGGAGTTAATGCCAGGCTCAAGACCAGCAAAATGCTCCACACGCCTATTACAAGACGACGATGCTGGTATACAAGATGTCCAATTTTGCCAAAAATGGATAGGGTTGCCGTAGGTTGAGCAGCGGTTCTTTTAGTCACAGGCTAAGCTTCCTCTAACAGCAACGGACGATACAGCCACATTCCAAACTAGACAGTGTGCATAGCGGGTGTTACGAAATAGAGGGATGAACAGGTTATTCACTGTTGTAGGGGCATTGCACTGCCCGTGCAGAAGGTGTGTATGTATTCAGCAACGCCTGCACAGTGTGTATAGAATCAATCGGCCAGACATAGACATGTATGAGTTGAACAGTTGGGTTGGGATCGGTCTTTTAGGATTGCCCAAGCTTTAAAGCTCGTAGGTTTAGTACGCAACGGTGTCGCAGTTGGATTTAAAAAACAGGTTCAACACGGTTTTGGACGTAGCTGGTTTGCAGTATGAATTCGTTCCCTTTGGGGTCTGGGAGTTGCGAACCTGTCAATGCCCCCGTTCGGCTAAACGCTCGCGTCGAAACCCATTACTGGAAATCCAGGCAGACTTATAGGGTCGAGCCTGGAAGCTAGCAACAAAGGATGCGAGAATTCATCCTGCCATTTACCAACGCCCGACGTTCGTAGGGGGCGTTCTGAAACGTTTTTTGTGGTGGCGATCGCCAACTATTTTCCGTCCTGACTCAGAACATGAAGCTAGAAGTAGTACAAATGAACTAAAATACCCTATTGTGTCCCATAGTCGGTGCAATGGCAGCCCTGAAAAATGGGCAGCAATACGCCATTGGAAGGACGCGAGTATAGGTCTGCCTTTCTAGGATCTTAAAAAGTTGCAAACACAATTTCACTGAACGGTGTTGATTGCAAGGGGCAGTAGAGTCGATCCGTGAGTGTGTCAATTATGTCAGCTCCGTGCCGAATGGCGGTACGGAATCAACTGACCTGCATTCGTCACTCATTCATCATAGGCAGGGAGTGAACAGAGTTACTGTAATGGATTTAGCATTGGGCAAACGCTGGCGAACATTGCATGATTAGTCTTTCCCTGGGGGCTGAACCGCCGTTGAGCCACATCAAAATTGATGCTAATCCATTTGATTGCAGTGAACTAGACCACTCAATTAACGAAAAGCACAGGAGGCACTGGGCATGAGCAAACCGATCAGCGTTAGAAAAACACTGACCATTAACAGGCCCGTAGCGGAGCTTTATCGCTTCTGGCATAACTTTGAGGCATTGCCTCACTTCATGAAGCATCTCAAAGAGGTGAAGGTTTACGACGATAAACGATCGCATTGGATCACCAGTGGTCCCTTAGATAGCACTATCGAATGGGATGCAGAAATCATTGAAGACCGCGACAACGAATTAATTGCCTGGAGATCGGTAGCGGGTGCAGACGTTGACCACTCTGGAGTGGTTCGCTTCCGGCCAACCCCCAACGATCGCGGTACTGAAGTAAATGTGGTTACAGAATACAACCCGCCTGCGGGAGCCATTGGAGATGCGATCGCCAAACTCTTTGGTGAATCGCCTGACCAGCAGCTAGGAGACGATTTGCGCCGCTTCAAAATGCTAATGGAAACGGGAGAAATTGCCACAACCGAGGGACAACCCAAAGGGCATAGCTGATCGTAACGGGTCATTAAAAAATTCATTAAACGAGGAAAAATCAATGAAAGCAGTTTGCTGGGAAGGAACTAATAAGGTACAAGTTGAAACTGTACCTGATCCCAAAATCATTAACCCGCGCGATGCCATTGTAAAAATTACATCAACCGCGATTTGTGGTTCCGATTTGCACTTGTATGACGGCTACAATCCCACCATGAAACCGGGCGATATCCTCGGCCATGAGTTTATGGGAGAGATTGTTGAGTTAGGTAGTGCCTTCAAGAATGGAAACGTTCATAACAACGGCAAGTCGTTGGCTGTTGGCGATCGCGTCGTTGTGCCATTTACCATTTCCTGCGGGAGTTGCTTTTTCTGCAACCGCGATTTGTGGTCGCTGTGCGATAACTCGAACCCTAACGCCTGGATGGCAGAACAAATGATGGGGCATTCTCCATCGGGTCTGTTTGGTTACTCTCACCTCACAGGAGGGTATGCAGGCGGTCAAGCGGAGTATGCTCGTGTTCCCTTTGCCGATGTTGGGCTGTTCAAAATTCCCAATGGATTATCAGACGATCAGGTGCTATTTTTCACCGACATCTTCCCAACCGGATACATGGCCGCAGAAAATTGTGACATTCAGTCCGGCGATACAGTTGCTATCTGGGGCTGTGGGCCTGTTGGACAGTTTGCAATTAGAAGTGCTTTTATGCTGGGTGCTGGACGCGTGATTGCGATCGATCGCGTTCCCGAACGTCTCCAGATGGCAAAAGACGGCGGAGCCGAAGTCCTAAACTACGAAGAAATTGAAGTGGGCGAGGCTTTGAGTGAAATGACGGGTGGGCTGGGGCCTGACTCGGTAATGGACGCGGTGGGAATGGAAGCTCACGGTATGGGTTTAGAAGGCTTCTACGACAAAGCAAAGCAAGCAGTGCGCCTGGAAACCGATCGCCCCAATGTGTTGCGTCAGGCGATCGTAGCGTGTCGCAAAGGTGGCACTGTATCGGTTCCCGGTGTGTACACAGGCTTTGTAGACAAAATGCCAATGGGTGCATTTATGAACAAAGGCTTGACGATGAAAACGGGACAAACCCATGTACATCGGTACTTGCAAACGCTGCTTGACCATGTTCAAAATGGCAATATTGACCCTTCGTTCGTCATCACTCACCGTTTGCCGTTAGAGCAAGCTCCACACGGATATGAGATTTTTAAGCACAAGAAGGATAACTGCATCAAGATCGTACTTAAGCCCGGTCAAACGGTCTAGAAGCATATCTCACACGACAGAAGAGAATGTTGGGCGATCGTTGCTTGACCGTACAGGTTAACCGAAACGAAGCGAATCCCCATCAACTCTTTTTGCTAACGCCCAAAAGCATGAAGCCCCAAATTCTGAAACCGTTCGAGGTGGGGACTTCATGCTGGCGCTAGTCAGCAAAGGCAATTCGAGAGACACTTGCCTTACTGAAGACGTAAAGAGCACGATTTCCGACTCAGAGGCACCTATGGGAATACCACTCATGAGATCGGCACAACTTGACCCGCCCAATTAAACACGTCTGACACTGAGAGATAAGTGTAGGGGCGAAGCATTCGGTAGACAATTTCTCGGTTGTTCCAGCCATCCTGATTTGAATGCTTCGCCCCTACTTTTCAAACACCCTCTGATGTTTCTATCAACGGTAGCTGTTCAATACACTCACAGGCTTACAGCGTATCTGGATCAATACCCAACTCCCTCAACTTATTCGCCAATCGATCAGCCCGTTGCTTTTCCTGCTCAGCCCGCTGCTTTTCCTGCTCAGCCCGCTCATCTCCATTAAAGAGCAAATTGCCGTTGCTATCCCACCAGCGTAACCAGGGCAACGTTTGATTGATGTATTGTCCCTGCCAGATCCCTAGCTCTACACCCATTGGCGCGATTGGGAAGTGTCCCCGCTCGTTGGGAGCACAGCGTTGATAGTGGTTAGCGACCAACTCATATACTTCAACCGCAGCTTTGTCTACTTCGTAAATTGCGTAGAAGGGCACTCGAATCGCCTGTTCGTAAACCCAGAATTTTCCAGCTTTTGATTCATCCCCTGCAAAAGGTGAGGTAGTATCCCGTTCTTCAGAGCCATCTCCAGAGACAAACTCAATCACAATCAAGGGAGCGACGATTTCCTTCCACATCACATAAGAACGCCGCCTTTTTCCATCTAACAACGGCGTCACATTGGGCACGTAAAACCAATCGGGTGCTTCAGCACCACGCTCTGGTGGATCGGTCAGTCGCCAATAAATGCCACAGTCTTGCCCAATTGCATATTGCCCCTCTGGATGAAGAGTGTCGAGAATAGGACGAACAGAATCCGTAAGCAACAGGCTTTGTGGATGCTCCTGAAAATTTTTCACAAACGTACCGTCAGACTCCGGCAACTGTGTATGGTCTGGGAGGGCAAGGGCGGGATCAGATGGGGCGATCGCCATAGGAGCATACCGTCGAGCAAACTATTTTGATCCTAGCTTATCCCCTCCACCTCGAACACGTACCCCTCTTTAATCACTCTAAGGAGAAGAATTTAGAATGGGGATAGAGAGCTTGAGGATGCTTTAGGATGTATGTCTGCTTCGAGAGGGGCTCGACCCGATTCGTTTTGTTGTGAATACTGCCAATTGTATTAAGGGCTATTTCCAGAAGTGCGACGCTTTGAAGCTTTCAAACTCCTACACTTGGGTCTGATCAGTGATATCAAGCGTAAGTCATTGCTTGCGATCGCCAAAGCGGTCGCTTAGACAATCAACAGTCCTTACACCACTTCTTAACTGAATCTCCCTGGAGTGGAGAACAACTGCTCTAACTGAAGAGTTCAGAGATTTACCCGCCACACGCTGCGTCCTTTCGGATGTTGCATCCCATGATTGAGCAACGCTCCAAAACTCAAGGGTCTTTGTCAGCTTCAGCTTCATTACTTGTTTCAGGAGGCATGTCTGTTTTGATGGCTCCCCCTTCCAGCTCAATCACAGGTTTTAGTTCAACGGTCGTTGGGATACCCTTGGTCAGGCAAATATCTTTACCTTGATGCTGAATCAACAGCTCAGTTCCCTGCCGCAGTAGATAAGTTACGGATTCTGCTTGAATGTCAACATCTAATTGGTGGCCGCGAACAGTTAAGGGAAAGCGCAACCGTTTAATGATTTTAGGCAACTTGGGACGGAAGGAAAAGCGACCATTACTGTCTCGAAATCCGCCAAATCCGTAGACTGCCATCATCCACGTTCCCCCCATTGCTGCAATATGGCAGCCATCTTTGACATTACCTGCCACATCTCCTAAATCCATGAGCAAGGCATACTTTGCGTATTCGATCGCCTTTTCCATATAGCCAATTTCGGCGGCAACAATACTTTGAATACACACCGACAGGGAAGAGTCTCCTGTGGTTAGAGGGTCGTAGTAATCAAAATTCCGTTGCTTCTGCTCGGGTGAAAACTCATGTCCTAACAAAAACATGGCCAGCACAATATCGGTTTGCTTAATGACCTGATGTCGATAAATCACCAAAGGGTGAAAATGTAATAGCAGTGGATAGTGATCAGCCGGGGTATTTTCAAAGTCCCACACTTTTTCGTCTAAAAAGCCATCGTGCTGAAGGTGAATTCCCAACGGCTGATCAAAGGGCAGATACATAGCATCAGCGGCTGTCTTCCAGTTTTCCACTTCAGACAGGTTTAAGTTGATTTTGTCGGCCAAGGTGATGAACCGATCGGGATGGCGATCGTGCAGCAGTTCAACGGTCTTAGCCGCATCCCACAGGTTTTCTCGCGCCATCAAGTTGGTGTAGGCGTTGTTATTCACCACAGTGTTGTATTCATCGGGGCCTGTTACCCCGTAAATACAAAATTGGCCGCCCATCCGCTGCGAAAAGAACCCCAGGCTATACCACATTCGAGCCGTCTCGACTAACATCTCTACCCCTTCTTTGAGCAGGAATTCCTCATCTCCTGTAGCGTTCACATACTTTTTTAGGGCATACATGATGTCTGCATCAATATGATACTGAGCCGTCCCGGCGGCATAGTAGGCAGATGCTTCGTCACCATTGATTGTTCTCCACGGAAACAGCGCTCCATCCTGGCTCATTTCCTGGGCGCGTTGTCGTGCCTTGTTCAGCATACTGTAGCGAAACATCAGCAAGTTTTTGGCAATGCGGGGAGCGGTGTAAATTAAAAAGGGCAGGACATAGATTTCCATATCCCAGAAGTAATGCCCTTCATACGCCTGACTGGTGAGTCCTTTAGCGGCAACCCCGGCTCCTTCTGCGCGCGCCGAGGCTTGAAAAATTTGAAACAGATTGAAGCGTAGTGCTTGCTGAATGGCATCTGATATCCCAGTCGGCTGCGTTGGATCTCCTTCGACCTGAATATCACTACGCTCCCAAAACTCATCAAGATACTGCCGTTGACTGATCAACAGATCATCAAAACCATGAGACATGGCTCGCTCGAGCGATCGCTCTGTCCGTTCACATAATTCCGTGCTGGGAGAGCGACGAGAGGTATGATACGCCATGTACTTCACCAGTCGAATCGGAATACCGGGCTGAGCCTCAACCGAAAAGACAACTTTGCCGTCGTCTTCTGAACATCGACTGGTGTAGGAACAGTCCGTTTCGAGTCCATGATCCATCCCACACGCGATCGTCATCTGGCTGTTGCGGGTAATGTGCCCCAATACAATCCGTCGATCTTTGATATAGTGCTGCTGAGGTAATAGAACCCGTTCTTTAAACCCCTTTGCCAGGCGAGGATCGCCCTCACTGGCACGAGCAGACGAGTCATAGTGCATTTCTGAAGAAATGACCACGGGTGCGGCTGCATTGAGAATGGTTACCTCGTAGGAAATAGCAGCTAAATGGCGGTGGGCAAAGGAAACTAATCGGCGCGATCGAATCGAAACCTGCTTACCAGAAGGTGTTTGCCAGAGGACTTCTCGACGCAGTATGCCTCCCTGCATGTCGATCGCCCGTTCGTAGTGCAGCAAATGGGCTGTTGGCAGGTAAAACGGCTCATCATCAACGTACAGCTTCACAATTTTGCTATCGGTAACGTTCACAATGGTCTGTCCCGTTTTAGCAAAACCGTAGGCTTCTTCTGCGTAAACAATTGGCCATGTTTCGTAAAAACCGTTGATGAACGTGCCGTTGTGGCTTACCGGTTCACCTTCCTCAAACACACCTCGTATCCCCAGGTACCCGTTTGCTGTCGAAAACAGGGTTTCCATCTGAGCCATAAACGGCAGATAGAATTGCTTTTCAACCCATTGCCACGGCTCAGGAGGGTAGATGTATCGAGGAGGGTTGATTGGTTCACGCTGTAACATTAGTCTTCCTCGTTAGAGCAACTCACTTAAATCGTGGACAACCCGGTCGGCACCGTTTTGCAGCAATGCGTCAGCGTTTTGGGCACGATCGACTCCTACTACCAGGCCAAACTGACCAGCACGACCCGCTTGAACTCCAGAAATAGCATCCTCCAATACAGCCGCTCGGGAAGGTTCAACCCCTAGCTGTTGTGCAGCCAACAAAAACGCATCAGGAGCAGGCTTGCCCGCCAGGTGCAATTGATCGGAGAGGTTGCCATCCACGATCGCATCGAAGCAATCCTCAATACCAGCCGCTTCCAGAACCGCTTTGCAATGGTGACTTGATGATACAACGGCTATCTTAACCCTCTGGTGACGCAAGCGATGAACCAGGGCAATCGACCCCTCGTATACTTCGATCCCCTGAGAATGCAGCACTTCATCAAAATAAACATCTTTGAAATTGCCAAGAGCGCACACGGTGTCATAGCCTGGTGAATCGGCTGGATCGCCATAGGGCAACTGCATTCCTCGCGATGCTAAAAAGCTTTGAACGCCGACGTAGCGCATCTTTCCATCAACGTACAGGTTATAGTCGTTGATAATGTCGAACGGTTCAAACGGCTCCTGTGTTTTTGCCGCTTGCTGTTTCAGGAAATCATCAAACATTCGTTTCCAGCAAGCCGCGTGAATCTTTGCCGTTGCCGTCAGTACTCCATCTAAGTCGAACAAGGCGGCATCAAATTGGCTCAACGTAATTAGTGAATTGGGTTGGTTCATGGTATCTGGCAGCATCCATTTACGTCACGGTTCGGCAAGACCTCCTCCAGTCGGTAGCGATCGAGCAAAACAACAGTATTTTGCTGTCGAGCGATCGCTATTGAAAGCCATCACGTTTAATCGTAGTTGCATCCAAAATTCATCGTCACTACCCTCAGGTACAACGTTACTGAACCAGCAACCGATTTACTCCTCCGTCAACTGGCTTAAGGGATATCGCTGCTGACCAGCATGAACCATTGTTTCATATGGAAGTCTTATCTACCATTTGGGTAGGCAACGCATGGTTTGCGCGTTCAGCAGGTATCCAAATACGCCATGCTGACC
>NZ_JADEWO010000147.1 GCF_015207605.1 Oculatella sp. LEGE 06141 | reverse complement strand
GTGAATGCATCCATTGTGGCGAGGCGTTAGCGGGGGAAGATAGTGAGCCTTACCGGATTCAAACGATTGAGATTCCTAAACTTTTGCCTGAAGTGAGAGAACATCGCTTTCACGCTTTGAGATGTGAACGATGTGGTGGATACACCCGTGCTTGGGATGAGGAAATCATCAATGGCAGCATTTATGGAGAACGAGTCACTGCTCATGTTGGAGTACTCAGTGGACAGTACCGCCAATCCCACCGGATGATTCAAGAGTTGCTCAATGAGTTGTTTGGGGTCAAGATTTCGGTTGGCAGTATCAACCAACTGCGGCAGGAGAGTTGCGAATCACTAGCTCAAGCTGTGGCGGAAGCCCACCAGTATGTGCAAAGACAAAGCAATGTGAATATGGATGAAACAGGTTTTGCACAAGGTAATGGAGATGGGAACAATCCAAGCGGACGTAAAGGTTGGTTGTGGGTAATGGTCACCCCATTGGTCAGCTACTTTGCGGTGTTTCTAGGACGTTCTCAGGCGGTGTGCCAGCAACTGTTGGGTGAGAGGTTCAATGGCATTGTCAGCAGTGACCGTTTCAGTGCTTATAACCCGTTGAAGTTGGACCAACGGCAAATCTGTTGGGCACACCTGAAACGAGACTTCACTCGCATTGCCGAACGCAGTGGGGTTGCCGGAGTACTAGGTCAAGCCTTGTTGGAGCAGCAGAAATTGTTGTTTGAGCAATGGTATCGGGTGCGAGATGGCACCCTCAGTCGCCCTGAGTTCATCACCATTGTTGCTGTAATTCAACAGCGCATCCATACCCTGTTGGAAGAAGGTGCAGCTTATGCCATTAGCAAGGGTGAGAAGACACCTTTGGCAAAAACGGTGCGAACCTGTCAGCAACTATTGAAAGTCGAGGCGGCGATGTGGACGTTTGTCACAACTCAAGGGATTGAACCGACCAATAATGCAGCAGAGCGGGCACTGCGTCCGGCAGTGTTGTGGCGTAAAAATAGCTTTGGTTCTCAAAGCCAGCAGGGCAGTTTGTTTGTCTCCAGAATGCTGACGGTAGTGACAACCTTGCGATCTCAAAATCGCCCAGTGTTAGATTACTTGGTTGAGGCATGTCGGGCTGCTCGCCAGGGAGAACCTGTTCCATCCTTGCTGCCTACTGATACCCCCACCCCGTGAACGATTAC
>NZ_JADEWO010000055.1 GCF_015207605.1 Oculatella sp. LEGE 06141 | reverse complement strand
GGTTAATGTAGTTCCAATACTCGTCTAGCTTGTAGCGCGTGTTGTCTGAAAAAAAGCTAAGCAGATTCGCCCACCATTCGTACTCTTTGCGACCGAGCGTAATTGCCACTTCGCTCAATAAATCAGCCGTTTTGCGGGAAAGTTCAGACGAGTCATTCCAAACGAGTTGCCAGAGAAATCCTACATCTAGTTGACGATTGAGCGATCGCCAACCAGAGCTTAACAAACTCCTCGCTTGGGGAGTGTTAAACGGTTGAGTTGAGTTGTTCCACCAATCGTTTGAAGTCATGATTGCCGTTGAATGATTGGATGTGAGGAGTTGATTTAAGAACCACAACGAATTTTGTTACCAGAACGCGATCGGGCTTGCCAAGCAACACGGACGAAGCGGCACGGTGTCTACAATTTGGTTGCCTCAGGACGACGCGATCGCCCTCTGGCCTGTGGCAAACCACCCGACGGTGTGCCTATATCAACGCCATGTCTACGCTAGCGCGTTTGCATATAGAGTTCATCAACCAACGCCTCTCGCTCGCACCACCTCGGCTGTTGTTAATCGTTCTGTCCATACAGGTTAACCCGTCTCAACGGAGTAAAGCATCTTGCCCGACTTCGGGGGCAGGATCTAAAAACAGTCTAGTTCAGACACACTTCATATACTACATCATACTACAACCGGACAAAGCAATCATTCTGTCGAAAATTCTGGCGTTGCTGCATCGATGGATCAATGGTTGCGAGGCCAGACGCTCAATCGCGCCTTAAATCTCTCAATCCGGAGAGGAGTCAGGTCAGTCTGTACCCAAGATGCACCCAACAAAACAGCTAGCGTTGCTGGAGAACACATCTTCCAACAACGCTAGCTGCCGATTAAATAACCACAGGATTTACGTACTGTTACTTAATGACTGATCATCCAGGGTCGCCCGTGAGAATGGTTGTGAAGTTTGGGCGGAGTCGGTTCTGGCGATCGCGTCGTTACTCTAGGGTCTGAACCTTGACTTTGACGCAACCGCAGTGAAGAACTCAACAACAGGCTGGGAGGTGAAAAGATTCGCCGTGCCGCAGTGTCGCAGGTGGGGCATTGCATTGGTTGGGTTGCGTCTGCCATCGATCGCCACTGTTCAAACGGTCCACACGTCGAACACTGAAACTCATACAGTGGCATGATGCTTCTCCTTACTATTGACTAACTCGGATTAACTTGATTGGCTTGATTAGCTTGACTGGTTTATCAATGCTATTCGGCATTATTCAAACGCAGAGGCTACCCGTTCCACATAACAAAGGAGGAGGCACCACTGGCATTGGAGCGAAGATATACGTGCCTCCTCTAGTTTTAGCGCTCTGGTTTTAGCGCTCCCTGGCACTCAACGCTAGGTCGGCAGGATACTCTTATCAAAAATCTCCGTTGGAAGCGCCAGAGTACAACAGGCATTAGGAATATCAACAATGCCGCTGACTCGCCCTTCGATGGGCGCACAGCTTAGCAACAGATAGGCTTGTTCTCCGGTAAAGCCAAACTTTTTCAGATATTCGATCGCGTTGAGACAGGCGCGACGATAGGCAACATGGGCATCCAGGTAATACTGCTCACCCGTAAATTCATCAACAGAAATTCCTTCAAACACTAAATATTCTGAATAACGAGGCTCTACTGGACCTGGCTTGAAGATGGGGTTAATCATGCCATACTTTTCCATGCCGCCTTTGATGATGTCTACATGCAGATCGATGTAGCCCGACATTTCGATCGCCCCGCAAAACGAAACCTCGCCATCCCCCTGGGAAAAGTGAATGTCTCCCATAGAGAGCTTTGCCCCATCCACATACACCGGGAAATAAATGCGTGACCCTCGCGACAAGTTTTTGATGTCGCAGTTACCGCCATGTTCACGGGGCGGAACGGTACGGGCGGCCTCAGCGGCAACGCGATCGAACTCGCCTCCCTTGAGTGAACCCAGAACCGCATTGAGAGGGTTGGGCAGCGCGGCTAGTGGGGGAACGCGATCGGGATTAGTGGCTACCAGAGCAGACTCCCGGCTATTCCACGTCGCCAGCAAGTCATGGGATGGAGCGCAGCCAATGAGTCCTGGATGAGTGATACCAGCAAACCGAACGCCTGGAATATGGCGAGACGAGGTATAAATTCCCTGCAAATCCCAGATTGCTTTAGCCGCATTGGGGTAATGCTCAGTTAAAAAGCCACCGCCATTTTCGCGAGCAAAGATGCCCGTAAATCCCCATTCATCTCCCTGCAAGGCTCCAATATCTAGCAGGTCAACCACCAGAATGTCTCCCGGTTCAGCCCCATTAACGTGAATTGGGCCACTTAAGACATGCACAACCGTAAGGTCAACGTCTCGAATATCGCTGGGGTCATCGTTGTCCTTAATCTGACCATCCGTCCAGTCTTTGCATTCAATGCGGAAAACGTCTCCCGGATTCACTGAGGCGATCGCGGGAATGTCAGGATGCCAACGGTTATGACCAACCACTTCCTGCTCTGACATTGGTTTGGTCAAATCTACCTTAAACAAAACTGGAGGCATATCTTTTTCCCTCAACTGAATGGCAGCGCCTTAATTTGAAAACCTGAACATTGACTCAGATGAGAGACATTCTTAAGGGAATTGAGCAGGAATACAGCAAGTCGATAATGAAAGTATCTGAAAGTATTTTTATCTTCAAATAAATATTTTTTTCAAAACATTTAATCGATCTCAACCTGAAAAAACATGCAAAACCATTAGATCAAAAAAGCACTTTTTTTAGTAGCTTAGTTAACAGTTTATCAAATAACTAAGCGGTGTAGACAACGACTGTTTATGCCAGGTGCAAAAAGATGTTTGAGAAGTGCCGAACACGACACACATCAATTCCGGTTGCCCTTTGTGGCATAAATGCAGCACAGAAGCCTGCTATAGAAATCTTGTTTTTCGTAGCAAAACCGCAAACCCAACGCTGAGAATATGGCAGCGATCGCTTTGCATCAAACGGTTATTTAATACTCTATTTTCAGTGCCAAATTGTGCAGAGCGGTATCAACAAGGAGTACTTTAAAAGAAGTTTAAATAGTTCTTGACAAAAACCAGGAATGTGCAGCGGCAAACTGCAATTGATGGCATCGCTTTGACGAATTCAATCAATTGTTTTGAGGCATAACTATTCAAGCCCAATCCAAAAAAGTAGAAGGCTGAACGACCTTCGCTAGATAGATCAACCAATCCGCGAATAGCCTTGAGCTGTCACGAGACTGAAATGTTTCCCATATGGCGCTGAATTAACTGAATAGCGGTTTCTAGTCCTTGTTGGGTCTTCAGGTTCGTAAACACAAATGGCTTTGTTCCCCGCATTTGGCGGGCATCTCGCTCCATCACGCTCAAGTCTGCCCCAACCAGGGGTGCCAAATCAATTTTGTTGATTATTAGCAAGTCGGACTTGGTGATCCCAGGCCCTCCCTTGCGCGGAATTTTATCTCCGGCGGCAACATCAATCACATAAATCGTCAAATCTACTAACTCCGGGCTGAAGGTCGAAGCCAGGTTATCGCCGCCGCTTTCAACAAAGATCAGGTCGAGCTGGGGAAAGCGCTGTTCTAGTTGTTCAATTGCAACTAAGTTAATTGAGGCATCTTCACGAATGGCCGTATGCGGGCACCCTCCCGTTTCAACTCCAACAATGCGATCGCGCTCCAGAGCCTGGCTCCGCACTAAAAACTGAGCGTCTTCCTGGGTGTAAATATCATTCGTAACCACGGCAATGTGATGGTGATCTCGCATCGCTTTACACAGAGAATCTACCAGGGCTGTTTTTCCCGATCCGACCGGGCCGGCAATTCCAACTCGAAAGGGTTGCATAGCTTCTCCACCAATCTGCTAATTGAAGGGCACAGTAGAACTTTACAAGGGAGAGCGATAAATGACGATCGCTGGCCAGACTGAGGAATTTTGAAGTTGGAACGACCAAAAATTCTCAAAGATTTCCAATTCAGGAGGTTCTCACTTCGTGTCTAGCTGCGAAATAGGCGAGAATATAACGTTTCGTGATTCATGCTGGCGATCGCCACACCCCAGCTACAGCAATATAGCTCATCATCCGGAATCACCAAGACCGCCTGCACCGTTTCGATAGTTTGGGGGTACACGTTCAGTAACACCTGTTGCCCCTGAGTTTGCCCCAGCGGAATTAGCCTCACCCCCGCATTCACTAGATTACTGACCCAACTGTGTAAATAGGCTAAGACGGTCACCTCCCGATTGATCTGCCAGTGTGCCGCCGCCAAACTGAAAGCGATCGCAAAATTGCAGGGTTCTCCACAGGCAGCAATGGCTGGCCTAAGCTCTGGCTCTAGCGATTGCAGCAGTCGCGTTAGCGATCGTCCCATCTGCCAACTTTGCGATCGCATCTCTTCCGTTTCGCGCATGGCCGACAACCACTGATTCCACCGGGTTAACGCTTCAACATCGCCAGAATCTACGCAGTCATACACTCGCGTTACCACCGCCGCTTCCAGCCGAATCGCTCCCCAGCGCAATTCCTGAATTAGCCAGCGCTCCAGAGTCGATGCATCCCCAACCGTTCCAGTTTGAACAACCGTCTCTAGCCCTTCGGAATAACTGTATGCCCCCACTGGTAGAGCTGGGCTGACCAACTGCAACAGCCGTAGCAACGCTTGAGGAGTGCTGTCAATGAGCATGGTCGTGCGACGAATGGTGTCCATACGCACCCGACTCGGGTTGAAATGGCTTTATTTCTTCGTACACCTGTAGCCCTAGCTGCATCAACAAATCTTTGAGAACCGGGTCAGGAGCCAACCGTAAATAGGTAGCCGCCACTTCTAACGGCACATGACGATTGCCCAAATGATAGGCTGCCCGCAACAACGCATGGGGCACACTTGCCGTAACGGTCATAACGGGTTCTGGCCTGGCAACCACCTGCACACAACGCTCGTCTGTCTCGGCAACCAGCAAGTCCTGATGATATAACACCGTTCCTCGCGGCAGTTGCAGGTAAACTTCCTGGTGGTCATCTGTTTCAAAACAATGGCGCGATCGCGATCGCTCATCTGCCGTCAACGTCAGAGTAGACCAAATCGCAACCGTTGAGTTGGGCGGCAAACGCCGTGTCAAAGTCAACATGGCTCAAGAATACCGTGGCTAGCAAAAAATAAGGCAGCCCAATTTTACCAGAGCAAAGTACTACCATCGCTATGAACGGGCAACAGGTGCTTGTAGGAACTTGGCAATGCCAGTCCCTGGCCGAATTTTGAGCGGTCAAACGCTCTGTTTATAACCGAGTCCTTCCAAACCGTCCAACGCCATCCACCATGAAAAGCAGAAACGCAAAAACGGCAGCCGCTGAGTAAAATCAAACGGCTGCCGTCCATAAATTAGAGGCTCATCGGCTCCTATTCAACCGCTTGGGGAAGCAGCTCTGGTGTTTTTCCAGGATGGATTTGAACCTGTCCTTCCTCGCTCACGTCTACTACAGCCGTATCGCCTTCCTTGATGCGACCCGACAGGATCTCCTCTGCCAGAGAATCTTCCAGCAGACGCATAATGGCACGGCGCAGCGGACGGGCACCATAGCTCGGGTTGTAGCCTTCCTCCACCAGACGATCCTTAAATCGCTCGGTGACTTCCAGCGTAATGCCCTGCTCAGCCAGACGACCGAAGACTTCCTTCAGCAGGATATCGCCGATACGCTTGACTTCGTCCTTCGTCAGTTGGCGGAAGACAATAATTTCATCCAGACGGTTCAAGAACTCTGGACGGAAGTATTGCTTCAGTTCCTCATTCACCAGCGATCGGATGCGGTTGTACTGGGTATCTTCCGCATTTTCGCCAGAGAAATCGAACCCAAGGCCACCGCCGCCTTTCTCAATTACCTTCGAACCAATGTTAGAGGTCATGATCAGCAGCGTGTTCTTGAAGTCAACTGTGCGTCCCTTGGCATCGGTCAAACGACCATCCTCCAGGATTTGCAGCAGCATGTTGAACACATCAGGGTGGGCTTTTTCAATCTCATCGAACAGCACCACCGTATACGGACGACGACGAACCGCTTCAGTTAACTGACCGCCTTCGTTGTACCCTACATAGCCCGGAGGCGAACCGATAAGTTTAGAAACCGTGTGGCGTTCCATGTACTCCGACATGTCAAGCCGGATCATGGCATCTTCCGAGCCAAAGAAGTAGGCCGCCAACGCCTTGGTTAGCTCAGTTTTACCAACCCCGGTTGGGCCAGAGAAGATAAAGCTGGCGATCGGACGATTGGGGTTCTTCAGGCCAACACGCGCCCGACGAATCGCACGAGACACCGCTTTTACCGCTTCATCTTGCCCAATGAGGCGATTGTGTAAGGTATCTTCCATGTGCAGCAATTTCTCAGACTCGGACTCCGTCAACTTGTTGACTGGAACCCCTGTCCAGGAAGCCACAATTTGAGCAATGTCTTCCTCGTCCACAACCGGAGAATCATCTCCGCTGTCCGATTCTGACTTTTTGCTCTGAGCGATCGCCCGGATTTCGGCTTTGATTTCCATCTCGCGGTCGCGCAATTCACCCGCCCGGTCGAAGTCCTGGGCACGAACCGCATCATCTTTCTCTTTCAAAACTTGACGCAGTTCCTTGTCTAGCTCCTTCGCCGCTGGGGGAAGTTGCGAGTTGATCAACCGAACGCGAGAACCCGCTTCGTCGATCAAGTCGATCGCTTTATCTGGTAGATAACGGTCGGAAATATAGCGATCGGATAGCTTTGCCGCTGCCTCAAGCGCCAGATCAGAGATCTTCAGCTTGTGGTGCTGCTCGTAGCGATCGCGCAACCCATGCAAAATTTCAATGGTTTCAGCAACGGTCGGCTCTCCAACCATCACCGGCTGGAAGCGACGTTCCAGTGCCGCGTCCCGCTCAATGTGCTTACGGTACTCATCCAGAGTTGTGGCACCAATACATTGCAGCTCGCCCCGGGCAAGAGCAGGCTTCAATATGTTGGCCGCATCAATGGCACCTTCAGCCGCACCCGCGCCAATGAGGGTATGAACCTCATCAATCACCAGGATGACGTTTCCGGCCTGCCGGATTTCATCCATGATCTTTTTGAGCCGTTCTTCAAATTCACCCCGATATTTGGTGCCGGCAACCAGCAGACCGATATCCAGCGTGACCACTCGCTTTTCTTCCAGAATGTCCGGGACATCGTTGTTAGAAATGCGCTGTGCCAGGCCCTCGGCGATCGCTGTTTTACCAACTCCAGGCTCACCAATCAGTACCGGATTGTTTTTGGTACGACGACCCAGAATTTGAATAACGCGCTCAATCTCTTTTTGTCGTCCAACGACGGGATCAAGCTTACCCTCAGCCGCCATTTGGGTCAGGTTAGAACCAAATTCGTCGAGGGTTGGCGTTTTGGTTCGCCCCTGGCTGCCACCAGTGGAAACCTCCGCGGTCTCCCCTAGCATCCGAATCACCTGGGTACGAACCTTGGAAAGATCGACCCCTAGATTCTCTAAAACGCGAGCGGCAACCCCTTCTCCCTCTCGAATCAAACCGAGAAGCAAGTGTTCGGTACCAATATAGTTATGGCCGAGTTGCCGAGCCTCCTCAAGCGAAAGCTCTAGAACGCGCTTAGCTCTGGGTGTGAACGGAATTTCAACGGCAACAAAACCAGAGCCTCGGCCGATGATTTTCTCAACTTCAATCCGAGCGTCCTTAAGGTTGACGCCCATAGATTTCAGCACTTTGGCGGCGACGCCGGTCCCTTCTCCAATCAGACCCAAGAGGATCTGCTCTGTACCCACAAAGTTATGACCCAGGCGACGTGCCTCTTCCTGGGCGAGCATTATCACCTTAATGGCTTTTTCTGTGAAGCGTTCAAACATGGCGTGTCTTATCACCTGCTGCGTGCCGGTACGCTGATTTTAGCATAGGAAAAACCTCAAGCTGTCATAGATAGACAACAGGTAACGAGCAGAGCCTGCCATTTTTCGGTATTAACTTTTGCGAAGCCTAATTTTGAGTCCTGAAGAGAAATTTTTATGAAGAACCTGCCCCTGCGTCAAGGGGAGTTCCAGGGAGGCGATCGATCAACGACCATCCAGCGTCATGCAGGCGATCGCTCACTTGCTGCCGCCAATTCAACACTATCTGACTAAATTCCGGCTTTTGCAAGCCATTACGCCACAAAATCAGGGCATCTTCGCCCGTATCCTGGTAATAGCGCCGTCGTTTGCCAACGTCCCGAAAACCAAACTTACGGTACAGCGAAATAGCGGCTTGATTCGAATCGCGAACTTCAAGCGTTGCCCATTCTAAATTGCGTCGCCAGGCCAGAATCAGCAAAGCATATAACAGTGCTTGTCCAAAACCCTGACGCTGACAATCGGGGTGAACGGCCAGTATTGTGATGTGGGCTTCTTCTAAGATTGCCCACAGGCAGCCCAGGCCAATAACAGACGAGGACGAATCGGTTTCCGGCGACATGTCCTGCAAAACCAGCAAATCGCTATTGGGGCTTGTCAGTTCCCGTTCATATCCGGCTTGAGTCCAAAGACCGCCCAGGCAGCGCTGATCTAGCTCCAGGGCATCAGAGAGGAGTGCTTCCGTTAGCAGGGTGACTTGTAAAAATTTCACTGAAGCGATCGCTAAATTAGGTCAGGATGCACAGCCCATAATTGTACACTGTTAACAGTAGGCAATAGGACTTACTCGCTTTACCTGTTACAGACGCTTGCAAAGTTTAACCCCGAGGACAGTTCATCACGATGGTATCGACTCCCGCCGCCATAGATCGCTCTGGTCGTCAATATTTACCCGCTCCTTCAGCAGCATCTCCCAACCAGTCCCTCTTGCCTTTAAGCGCTCGCGTTAATGACCAGGATCATCTGGAAATCGGGGGGTGTGACATTGTCAAGCTAGTGCAGCAGTTTGGCTCCCCGCTATATGTCCTGGATGAAGAATCGTTGCGAACCGCCTGCCAGCAATACCGCTCGGCCTTTGAGCAGCACTATCCAGGCGAGTCGCTGGTGATTTATGCGTCTAAAGCCTGGAATTGTCTGGCAGTGTGTGCGATCGCAGCCAGCGAGGGCTTGGGGATTGATGTCGTCTCGGGTGGCGAACTCTACACCGCTTTACAAGCGAACGTTCCAGCGAACCGACTTTATTTTCACGGCAACAACAAATCGACGGAAGAGTTGAAATTGGCGATCGATTCCGGTTGCACCATCGTGGTTGACAACTGGTGGGAACTGAACACCTTAGCCACGATGAAACCCGAGGGAGCTAGATCTGAAGTAGATGCTGCTTCCCCATCCAGTCGGTTGCCAGTTCGCATTATGCTGCGACTGACACCGGGAATTGAGTGTCACACTCACGAATATATTCGGACTGGACACCTGGACAGCAAATTTGGCTTTGATCCAGACCAGCTCGATCAGGTGTTTGCTTATGTGAGCCAGCAGCCTAATCTAAACTGTGTTGGGCTACATGCCCATATCGGCTCTCAAATCTTTGAACTGCAACCGCACCGCGATTTAGCCACTGTGATGGTGCAGTGGTTAAGCAAAGCGGCTCAACAGGGTTTACCCATACAAGAACTGGATATTGGCGGCGGATTGGGGATCCGTTATACGGAAAGTGACGATCCGCCTAGTATTAATGAATGGGCGCAAGTCGTCTGTGACAGCATTGTGAAGGCGTGTCAAACCCAGAACGTGCCTCTACCCAAGCTAATTGCTGAGCCGGGTCGCTCACTAATAGGCACCACCTGCGTTACTGCCTATACGGTGGGCAGCCAGAAAGTGATCCCAGGAGTGCGAACCTACGTTACTGTAGATGGCGGGATGTCTGATAATCCTCGCCCCATTACCTACCAATCCATTTACCGAGCGGTTGTGGCAAATCGAATGTCGGCTCCGTTGACTGAAACCGTTGCGATCGCTGGAAAACACTGTGAATCTGGGGATATCCTGATTAAGGAAGCAACACTTCCAAAGACCGAAACCGGAGATACGCTCGTCGTTATGGGCACAGGCGCATACAATTACAGCATGGCTTCTAATTACAACCGTCTGTCTCGTCCCGCTGCGGTATTGGTTAACTCAGGTGAAGCCAATGTGATTCTGCAACGGGAAACCTACCAGGATCTGGTTCGACACGATCGCTTACCAGAGCGGCTCAGTATCAAGAACATTAGTGTCAAACACCAAGGATAGAGGACGGAGGATATCAAAGTATCCTCTTGAGCAGCTTTACCCGTTGTGCTTTTGTCTTCTCTTCCTCGTTTAATTTCTTCCTCGAAGCAAGGTCAATCCAGATTCAGTTCAGATGGGATCTCTGTTGAAGCAATGGCTGACAAACCTTGGCTGGACTCAGTCCTTCCTGCTTCCTGCGATCGACATTGGCCTGGTTCTGGTGTTGACCTATATGGTGCTAGTCATCATTGGTGAGCGTCGCACGCTGTGGATGGTGCGCGGGCTAATTATCCTCATGTTGGCAGCAGCGTTAAGCAGCACGTTGCAGTTGAGGTTGCTGAGCTTTGTATTAGAAAAGCTGGTGATTGGCTCAGCCGTCGCTATGGCCTTTATTTTGCAGGCAGAATTTCGCCGCCTGTTGGAACAACTGGGCCGAGGTGAAATTTTGCAACTGTTTCAAAGCTCTAGAGAAGCGGTTGCCAAACCAGATAGCGTCATTGACGAAATCGTTGATGCGGTTAAAGAACTCTCGCAGAACCGCATCGGCGCATTGATGATTTTAGAAACCGATCGCCCCATCGACGAACGCGATTTTTCTGTTCCAGGTGTTAGATTGAACGCTGAGGTTTCCAGAGAACTTCTGCAAACCATCTTTCAAACGTCTACCCTTTTGCATGACGGAGCAGTGCTCATTCGCGCTTCTCGCGTCGTCGCAGCAGGTGTCATTCTACCCATTTCAGAACGAACGGCATCTCGTCAATTGGGAACTCGGCACAGAGCGGCGATGGGAATTACTGAACGAGTCGAAAACTGCGTTTGCGTCGTTGTATCTGAAGAAACGGGGTCTATTTCACTAGCGGAGCGGGGAACACTAAACCGACCGTTGACCAGCAGTAAACTGAGGGAATTGCTTCGGGCTAAATTCTCTCAGACGGCTGAGCGCGAAGCCGTAGCACCCCAGTTACGTAGTCTTGGCCGACGGTTAGTATCCCAAGCTGTTGCGCTAACTTCGCGCCTTTTTCGCTTTTCATCTTCGGCTTCTCGGGAGAAAAAATGACAGCAAAGCAAACTGCCCTACGAGAGTTACCTGCTGACTTAAATCGGGAGCGGCTGCCCAAGCATGTAGCTGTAATCATGGATGGCAACGGTCGATGGGCAAAACGGCAAGGGCTGCCTCGCATTCTTGGTCATCGTCGTGGGGTGGACACGCTCAAAGATATTCTTCGGTGCTGCAAAGACTGGGGAATTAAAGCGCTAACCGCCTATGCGTTTTCAACTGAGAATTGGGGACGGCCATTAGAGGAAGTTGATTTTTTGATGACGCTGTTTGAGCGGGTGTTGCGGCAAGAATTGCGAGAAATGATGGAAGAGGATGTTCAAATTCACTTTGTCGGGAATTTGAACGCATTGCCGCGATCGCTGCAAACTGAAATTAACCGCTCAATGGAGGAAACCTACGACAACAAAGGAATTCAGTTTACCGTAGCAACCAACTATGGAGGTCGGCAGGAAATTGTTGATGCCTGTCGAGCGATCGCCACTCAAGTACAACAAGGGGTGATCCAACCCGATCAAATTGACGAATCCCTATTTGCTCGGCATCTCTATACCTCCAGAGTGTGCGATCCAGATCTGCTGATCCGCACCAGCGGTGAGATGAGAATCAGCAACTTTTTGCTGTGGCAGGTTGCCTACGCCGAACTCTATATTACCGATACGCTGTGGCCCGATTTTGACCGCACCGAATTTCATCGGGCGTTGTGTGCGTATCAACAGCGCGATCGCCGTTTTGGTCGAGTATAGTCACAGAGTTGAACCGTTAGATGATGGTGCAAACACACCTTCACGCCATCATCTAACACCTGAACACCTGACACCTGAGATCTGGCACACCAACGCTATGGACCAGAGAAAATCGCTGCATCCAGGTCGTGGCGGCTCAGAGAATATTTGAACGATCGCTGAATATCTCGTCCGTTTTCGCCTGCACCCAAATAGCGAACCGACAACGAGTCAACTTCCAGCGACAGTTCTGCTTTCCAGCTATCTTGCCGGACATGCCAGCAGTGAACATCCTGGGCATCGCGCTGACAACCCTGAGACATAAGCCAATCTTCTATATCGGGAAGCGGGTGATTGTAAAGCGGAGTATCAGCGGAAGGGAGAGTCATGAAGTCTTCAAACTAAGGGCTAACTGCAACGCACAACCTCCGTTGAATCACTAATTCAACATGAAGTCTGGCTGCTTCTTAATCAATTGTAAAAGAGTTGAGTCTTGAGCAGAAACGGTTGTACCCGGATTAGATGGGTTGGGAGCTGCCACTGACCGTTCGGGTGGCCACTCGACAGGAGATGGCCGATCGGCGGCTAGAACAGGAACAGTTGGGGCTGAGGTTGAATCACTACCCGATGGCACCTGCGTCTCTACGACCTGTGCAGGCTGCTCTAAACCGGGCTGAAACGCATTGAGCGGCTGAAACACCATGTCTCCCCGCGTTAGCCCGATCGCCACCACTAAAATTAAACACGCTGCAAATGTAACGCCCAAAATGAACAGGGCAAAGATCTCTCCGGGGGACAGGGGGCGATCGGTTGGGTCGAGATAGGCCGATGAAGAACGAAACTGGCGCGATTCGGACACGGGACGGTTAAATCCGGGTGGTTGCTGAATCACCGATACCCGAGAGTAGCCCTGCTTCAGATCGTAAGCAAACCGCCGCTCTGGACTGCTGAGCGTGGCATAGGCTTCGTTGAGTTCCTGAAATTTTGCCGTTGCGATCGCTGCGGGCAGGGTCGTCGTATCAGGATGATAAAGCTTACTCAGCTCGCGATAGGAACGACGAATTTGCTGTACCGAAGCGGATGGCGCTAACTTGAGCAAGTCATAGTAGTTAGGTGTCAGATTATTGTCTGACATCATGTCCCGATCTCCACGATTTGGAAAGGTTCCCCGTGTCACCCGAACTCCTCTATTGATTGCCTGATTGCCTGAGTTCTGTCGTTAAAGAATGGCTAACTGAACTAATCTCACCCCATCTGAGAACCATTGCCCTGAAAACCATCACCCAGTCTAACTGACCAACCGAGCAGATTGTGTTTCAGAAGTCCTCTGAACCCGTAGCAAACAGGCTGCATTCACTCCTTTTCTGGTCTACTGAAAGGGCAACCCCCTAACCTTGAGCCTCTCGTCGAACGCTCAGGCCAAAGCCTGGACTTGGGGATTTACACCCACGACAAGCCAGTAAAGGAGTAGTTCGAGTAACGTTAGCACTGTCAAGCTATTCTCTCAGAAACCGGGTTCATTGCCGTTGATATGCGTGCCTACTATTATGCCCAAAACCTATTATGCCCAAAAACCAGTAGGCTCAAGAATGGGATCTGGATTAGACCGCTGGTTCAAAGCATTCCATCCGAGTTAGGCGGATCTGTGCCAGGGTAAACACCACCGGAATCACACGACTGTAGTTGGTGGCGATCGCCCGCCAGCCCAAATCTGCTAAAAACCAGGTCCACAGAGCTGGCCCCACAACAGCAAAAACACCCCGCACTACGCTATAGCGCGTTGCGTTGAGCGCCATGCCCCGATAGGCCGTTTGCAACGCAACACGGCTTTGCACCTGAGCCGCAACCGCCACTCCGCCTTTGGCGATCGCTTGACTTGCCACTTGATAAGTAGCAGCGTGCAGGGCAAACTGGCGGGCAATTTGCTGCAACACCCAGGGACGAATTACAGAACTAATCGCAAGGGCACTGCCTCCCTTAAGCAACAGCTTAACCGGATCTTTGTGCAGAGATGGCGGCAACTGCCGGGTTAAATGCGATTCTGACAATGCTTGCTGTAGCTGCCCGGTTAGAACGCGCTGTTCTGCGATCGGAAGCTGCTGCCAGGCTCGCTGCAAGAGATTCAAAAAGATTTCAGACTCTAAATCAGCCGTGGAATCTGCCTGGGAATACGAGATTTTGAGATAGCGGCAGACTTGAATCAGCACATGACGATAGCTAACACCGTCTGTTTTTTGCCGCAAAATTGTGATTCCATCCGCTGCCAGAAACCGAAACCGATCTTCGATGCTCGCGATCCAGACTTGTCGATCCTGGCTTTGCACATCAATCGGAGTGGGGGTGTAGACATAGTCGAGCGGATTGAACTTACGGCGAAACAAAATGTCAGTCAGGGTTTGTAATTCGTCTTCAGTAGCTAACTCCAATGCTGATCTCAATTCATCCACCGCAAATTCCTCCACGGCTATAGATTTCCGCCTGCTGTCACATATTCTACTTAAATTGCAAGCGGAACGGGACAGAACATGAAGGATGTGGTTGTAATTGGGGCAGGTATTGCTGGATTAGTTTGTGCCCAACAGCTTCAGCAAGCCGGGATCATGGTGACGCTGGTGGAGAAATCAAAGGGCTTGGGCGGTAGGCTAGCTACCCGACGGCTAATGGGTACCTGTGCCGATCACGGAGTGCGCTATTTAGCGGCACAGGGCGATCGCACTCAACGATTAGTTCAGGTGCTATGTAGAGCCGGAATACTGCAACCGTGGGCTAAACAGTATCACCACGATACGAACGGCAGTCTGATTCCAGCACCCGATGCCTTGCCACACTACAGTGCAGTTCAGGGGATAACGGCTGTTGCCAAGGCGTTAGCCACCCATTTAGAGATTTTGCGAGGTCATAGGGCGATCGCCATTGCTCCCACCGCTCGGCGAACCTGGAACGTAACGGTGGACAGCAGCGCATCGGCTGAGCCAGTCAGGGTCGAAGCCAAGGCTCTGGTGCTGGCGATCCCGGCTCCTCAAGCTCTGGACTTATTGGAACCAGTAGCCCATCCGGGATTATCAACCCTGTTGGCGAAACTGCGCTCGGTGGAGTTTGATCCCTGCATCAGCGCGATCGCCCATTATGCCGCAGCGCAAAAGGCTGCGTTCGCCGAAATTCCCTGGAACGCCGTTAGCTTTTCTGGAAACCCAACCTTAAGCTGGATCAGCATCGACAGCCGCAAGCGCTTATCATCCTCAGAGGCTCCGCTGCTGGTCGTCCAAAGCAGTGCTGACTTCGCCAAACGGCATTTGAATACACCTGACCTGCAACCGATTGGTAGCCAGTTGATGCAGTGTGCAGCCCAGTTACTCTTGCCCTGGCTCAACTCACCCGACTTGCTGCAAGTTCATCGTTGGCGTTATGCGTTTGCGTCTCGTTCTCGGCCAGAGTGTTGTCTATCGATAGCCGAACCGTTACCTCTGGTATGTAGCGGCGATTGGTGTGGCGGCAACCAGGTAGAAGATGCCCTGGAGTCAGGGTTAGCTGCCGCAGACGAAATTAGCCTACGGCTGGGGAACACTCTGCCCACTCCCAGCTTTGATCAGATGCTTCAGCACCTCTTGTAGCACTCTTATAGCGCTAAGCCACCAACGATAATGCGATCGTTGGTGGCTTACTGGTGGCTAATGAATTGATGGCTAATTAACTGGCTTAACTCTCTGAGTTAAATCGTTGCATAATAGCTCTAAACGAATGCTGTAGAACGAGCAAGCTAGACTCAACAACCCCAGTTTAATCGACTGGCTCTTCTGCTTCATCTCTGTTGCCGCCGCTGTTCCGCCCGGTATCATCACCATCCTGGGCGTTGTTATCGCTACCATAGGAACGTCTGTTGTGGCGTCCGGTATTGGTGCGTTTACGAAACTTACGAGCGTATGCCTGATTACGGAGAGCTTTTTCTTTCTTTTGGTTTCGGCGTTTAGCCATTCTGAACCTCGTTGGAACGGTGGGCTTAGGGAGGAAAACTGACAGGAATCAAACTTAAACTGCCACAATCAGCCACGCGAGCTGAGCAGCAAACCTGCAAGAGGTATACTTTAGCACGATTTGCGACGATCGCCATCGCCAGGTCAACTCCGATTGTAGAGTTGCAGCCTGTTCAAAATTTTGAGCATTTTACCAATCATAACGAGTCTGTCAAAAATTGGAGCAACCTCCAGGGGGTACCTAATCGTTGGCTGTCAGCATCTGTTGAGCCAACACTAACGCTTCAGAGCGATTTGCAATTTTTCCTTCAGCATGGGCAAGCTGAAGTGCTTCTAGTAATTGACCAATCTGGGGGCCAGCCGAGATTTGCAGTGTCGTCATCAAGTCGTGCCCAGTCAACAGAGGATTGGGGTGAGCCACCGGATCGTCAGGATTTAGAAATCGCGCAATTAAAGGGGCGATCGCTGCAATGGGAGTGCCAGCAGCAACGGCCAGCACAGCGATCGCAGGGAACACCGCACCCACCCCACGAAACAAATAATATTGTTCGCGCAACGATAGGTTAGCCAACTGAGTGGATTGAACCTGCGGCAGAAACCGGAGTACCGTTAGCACCGCCTGCACCTCGGCTCGGCTGTATTTCAACTGCCACAGTTCTTGCTCTGCCAGGGCAGCATCGGGCGCAATCAAGCAGGTTAGTTTGGCAACCTTGAGCCAGCTTCGACCAGCGAGGGACATCTTTTGCTGATCCCGGAGCCAACCGCACAGTTCTAAGGCAAACCCAGAGCAACTGTGCTGAAGGGCGATCGCTGCTTGATCAATTTGCTCGACCTGCTCTAAACCCGTCGGGGTGATATGGGGCAACCAGTGTTTAAATAACCCATCGCGCCAGGCTCTGGCTAACAGCGCTGTCCCCTGGGGCGTGCTTAATAAATACCCCACTTCTGCCTGCACCCGCTCGGCTGCTACCTGTTGCAGCAACGGTGCCAGATGTTGAATCGTGTCGCAGGTGTCAGGCTCCAGCGTAAAGCCGAGCTGAGCCGCTTGCCGATAAGCACGCAGTAGCCGTAGCGGATCTTCTTTTAAGTTTTCGGAGGCAATCATCCGAATTAAGCGCTTTTGCAGGTCTGCGTAGCCCTGCATTGGGTCAAGAAGCTGCGCGGTGTGAGGATTATAGGCGATCGCATTCACTGTAAAATCGCGCCGCTGCAAATCTATTTCTAAACTCGGCCCAACCTGCTGAGCAAAGTCAACCGTGGCCTTTTCAAACACCACCCGTGCAATCTGCCGCTCGGCATCTAACAATACGAACCCCACTTGATAGTGATTGGCGATCGCTTTTGCCACCTTCACGGCTCCAGTGGGCAAAACAAAATCGAGATCTAAATAGTCGGCATGGCGTTCTAACAACGCATCACGAACACTCCCTCCCACTAAATAAGTTGCAGGTGGCAACATACTTAAATGAAATGGCCACGCCTGAGGGGACAACGCCGCTGCTGCTACGGTATCCCAGTGTTGATTTAACGCTAAACTTTCTTGCTTCAACGATGGTCTGTACTTTTATGTACTGATGAGTGACTACAACATGACATCAGCCGACATTCAGGCTTATCTTCTGCTCTCATTCTGGCAAGAGATGAAGCGGCTGACGGTGTGAATTTGTTCTCTTAATTTTCCCTTAACAGAAAACGTTAGAGCTTGAGATATGGAGATAACGCCACTTTATTGAGATAGCGGTACCCGTTCAACCATGAGAGTGCTGAAAATGAGCGACTGAGCCATTCGAGTCCAGATTTTGCTGCTGGCACCGCTCATATCCCTTGCTTCATCCATCATCTGCGTTTTTCATTTTGCAACATCTCTCGCAATCAGTATTTGCTTTACCAAAACTTGAGCTAGAGTAACAGAAATAGGGGCTAGTAAAACTGGTTCGCTGAAGTTGCGGAGGCATTCGCGATGTGTATTTGTGTCAACTGTCATTATGTCGATCGCTGTACCACCTACCACGCAGTTGAAGGGCAGCACCAACAGCCTCATTTAACCGAAACTCCAGACTTTGAGGCGACCGAACCGACAATTAACGTCAACATCCGCCACCAGGACGACATTATTGAGATGGAATGGGATGTGGTTGGCTGCCTCAGCTTTAAGCAAGAGACAGGCAAATGGGCGAAGTTGCGTCCGGGTGAACTGGTTCCCACCTGAGGCGATCGCCACTCAAGGCTACTTAACGGTCAAGCTCAGCCATTTCTGGCAGTTACAGGCCAAGTAATGTGACTAGGAAAGCGGCGCAAACAGTTCTCCGAGGTTCTGTAAATCAACGTTGCCGCCGCTAATAATCACACCAATGCGATCGCCAGGAGTAGCGACAGCTTTTTCCAACAATGCGGTGGCCGCAAGCGCTCCCGTTGGTTCAACCACCAATTTGAGCCGCTCCCACAGAAAATACATCGTTCGCAGCAAAGCAGCGTCCGACACAGTCACAAAGTCGTGAACATGATTCAACACCAAAGGAAAGGTGAGGCTGCCCAGAGAAGGAGTGCGTGCCCCATCGGCGATCGTGTCAGGGTTATGTACCGTTTGTAGCGTCTTACTGTGGAACGATCGCGCCGCATCGTCGGCTTGCTCTGGTTCAACACCAACCACTCGACACGAGGGGGCTAACGCCTGAGCTACGATCGCACATCCAGACAGCAGCCCACCCCCACCACAGCACACCAGCAATTGGTCTAGCTCGCCAACCGCCTCAATCAGTTCTTTTGCGGTTGTCCCCTGTCCAGCAATCACATGGGGATGGTTGTAGGGTGGCACAACGGTATAGCCTTCTTCCTGTGCCATTTGTTGACACAGCGCTTCTCGGTTCGTTTGCGAGCGATCGTACAGAACAACAGTGGCACCATAGCCGCGTGTAGCCGCTTGTTTCACCATCGGAGCATCATCAGGCATGATGATAGTGGTTGGAATATTGAGCAACCTTCCGGCCAGGGCGATCGCCTGTGCATGGTTTCCAGAGGAATAGGCCAACACACCCCGTTGTCGCTGCTCATCGGCAAGCTGCGCCAGGGCATTATAGGCTCCCCGAAACTTAAAAGAACCCGTGCGCTGGAAGTTTTCACACTTAAAAAACACCTGGCTACCTGTGCGCTCGTTCACAGTACGCGAGGTCAGGACGGGCGTTTGATTTACCTGCCCCTGCAAAATAGCTGCCGCCGCTTCAATATCGGGATATGTCACCCAGAATGAGGGACTCGTTTCAGTCTCAAGAGAATTCATTGAGCGATCGCAATACCATTGCCATCCAGTCTACACAGTTTAAGCATATGAGGTTGGTATATATTGAGTCACGCTGTAATCACCCCTATCTCAAAGAAGATGTACAACCCGACAGCCAAATCTCACGATAGCTTTTAGCACCAAACCAGAGTGCGTATCTGATCAATTTTTTATGAAACATGCCCAGCGGATTTTGCTAACGTTGTGTTGTCTATATGCCCTCTATTTATGTAAAACCGCATTGGGAATCAACCTGTCTACCAAGTACACCGCGTGGAGCGTCTTCAAACTTCCTCTACGCTTTGTCGATCCCAGCTTAAAAATTTAGCTCCGTAGGGTCACTTTTTCCAGGCAAAGGAGGCAGACTAGCAGACCCTATCTTCTGGCTTTAGAAGCCTCACAAGTTTACCGGATTAATTTATTGTAACTTTTAATACACATCGCCGTAGATATGGTATCCATTAGGTATTCCTTTCGCACAGGGGTACCACCAAAGCGGGATGTTTTAATTTGCGCTATAGCCCGTCAGATCAAGACCTTTTTTCCGGTTGCCGCTTCATTGTCCAACTGATTTCAACTCTATTACTTTCTCGGATGGATAAGGTGAATTGCCATTGTCCATTCCTCTCTTCAGCGTGGAGTGATTTCTGTGAATTCGATCAATTCGTCGCCCAGCCCTCAGGGGTTGGCGGCAGACATCATTGGTTCGCGGCACTTGCCCAATTGGTTGAATGACCAGTCCATCAGTCTGGCCATAACGACGTACCAATCCTCACGCTTACTACTGCTAGGTGTGACTCCAGACGGGAGGATTTCAGGGTTTGAGCGACACTTCGATCGCGCCATGGGGCTGTATGCCACGTCAGAACGGTTGTATTTGAGTTCTACTTACCAAATCTGGCAACTGGATAATGTGCTGGCCGCAGGGCAGCAATACAACGGTTATGACCGATTATATATACCTCGCGTTGGTTACACGACGGGCGACTTAGACATTCATGATCTGGCTATTGATGATTCTGGACGGATGATCTTTGTCAGCACCTTACTCAACAGTTTGGCAACTTTGAGCCAACAGCATAGCTGCACTCCCCTATGGCATCCCTCATTCATTTCAAAACTGGTGAATGAAGACCGTTGCCATCTCAACGGTTTAGCCATGCTCGACGGACAACCGGGCTACGTCACCGCTTGTAGTCAGTCGGATGTAGTCGATGGCTGGCGAGAGAAACGGCGTACTGGAGGATGTGTGGTTGATTTGCGATCGAATCAAACGGTGTGTACGGGCTTGTCCATGCCCCATTCGCCTCGCTGGTATCGCGATCGCCTCTGGCTATTGAACTCTGGCACCGGAGAGTTTGGTTATGTTGATCTGCAATCAGGCCGATTTGAAGCCGTTACATTTTGTCCAGGATACTTGCGTGGACTGGCCTTTTGGCACAATTTTGCCATCGTCGGCCTGTCTAAACCGCGCCGTGGTGAGCAAACGTTTGGTGGCTTAGACCTGGACGATCGCCTCTTAGCTCAAGACGTTGAACCCCGTTGTGGATTCATGATCATTGATCTGACAACAGGGAATATTGTTCATTGGCTGCGGCTCGAAGGGGTCATCAATGAGCTGTACGATGTCCAAGTGTTACCCCAGGTGCATCGCCCGATGGCATTGGGCTTTCAAACCAATGAAATTGCTCAATTACTCACCCTCGATTCGATCGCTCCACTGTTTGATCACGCACTACAACCAGACAACACAATGCCTGTGCTGGAAGCGGCACCCTGGCAGAAGTGAACGCCTAACGCCTTCAGCGAAACGGTTCCCAGGATTCAACAACCGCCACAGATCAATGCACCCGTTGGGGCAGAACTTCACTATCTCAAACCTTTATTAAGGAAGGCTTTAACCATATGGCTACAACTAATCCATCTTCTTTAGGTTTTGGAACTGCAACGAATGTACCAGTAGGAACGCGCCCCCTGGGGCTTGCGGTAGGTGATTTTAATGGGGATGGCAGACTTGATTTGGCAAGCAGCAATACCTCATCCTCCAATGTTTCTATTCTCCTGGGTACAGTATCAGGTGGGTTCAGCAGCGCCACAAACTTTGCCACAGGAAACAGTCCCTATGACGTAGTGGTCGGAGACTTTGACGGGGATGGCAAGCTTGACTTGGCTGCCGCCAACTTCAATTCCAACACTGTCTCTCTGCTATTGGGCAATGGCTCCGGTGGGTTTGGTGCGCCTACCAATTTTGCAGTTGGTACTCGACCGGCGGCAATTGCCACTGGAGATTTCAATGGGGACGGCAAGCTTGACCTGGCTACCGCCAACTTCTCAAGCAACAACGTTTCAATTCTGCTCAATAATGGCAGTGGGGGCTTTGCTGCTGCTACCAACTTTAACAGCGGCTCCGGTTCTTCTGGTATTGTAGTGGGCGACTTTAACCGAGATAATCGCCTCGATCTTGCCGTATCGAACCGTGATTCTAACAACGTCTCAGTACTGTTAGGCAATGGATCGGGCGGGTTTGGTACAGCCACAAACTTTACGGTAGGAACAGATCCAGTTTCGATCGCCGCAGGAGACTTCAATAACGATGGAAATCTTGATTTGGTAGCGGCAAATTATGGTGCAGGCAACAATACTGTCTCTGTGCTGCTCGGTAATGGATCGGGTGGGTTTGGCACTGCAACTAGCTTCACGATAGGAACACGTCCCTACGATGTCACCACTGGCGATTTTAACGGCGACGGCAACCTCGATATCGCCACTGCAAACTACGACACCAAAAATCTTTCAATAGTGCTAGGAAATGGTTCTGGGAGTTTTGGTAGTGCCATTAACTTCGCAACCGACACTGGCTCTGCCGGGATTGAAGCAAGTGACTTCAACCAGGATGGAAAACTGGATTTGATTACAGCAAACTATGGTGCTAATACTATTTCCACACTGACTAACCGCACCAATTTGGTGGTTACCGATGCCATCACTGGCTTAGTTGATGGCACTCAAGAGAGAGTTGTGTCGTTGGCCGCTAATCTCAAAGCGGGCACGTTAGTAATTAACAGCCTTGCGCCTGTTAACGTCAATGTAACGGGCTTTGTTAATGTCCTGGGAACCCAGTTAGGCGACAGCATCACGGGCAGTAAAAGAGCCAACTCGCTCAGCGGTAACGGAGGCAATGATACCCTTACTGGCTTAGGAGGCAATGATACCCTTAGCGGAAATGATGGTGATGATGGAATTAACGGCGGTCTGGGTGCTGATAAGATTAGCGGCGGCGCAGGTAAAGATACCCTTACGGGTGGAGCAGGAGGCGATCGCTTCATCTTTGATACTGGCACGCCGTTCAACAACACCATTGGCAAAGACCGCATTCAAGACTTTGCAAAAGGGCAAGACAAGATTGTGCTCGATCGCACCACCTTTACGTTCCTGGGTAAAAATGTCAGTTTTGCATCCGTCCAGACGATCGCTCAAGCCCGATCCAGTTCTGCATTAATTACCTATATCCGATCCAGCGGTCGGTTGTTCTACAACCAGAACGGGTCGGCTGGCGGATTTGGCTCAGGCGGGCAATTTGCTGTCATTGCAAACTCTACTTCAGCCAATGGAGCGCTAACGGCTAACAACTTCGCGGTTCAAGCGTAATCATTCACCTGCCAGGTTATAACCCAACCCATTGAGTCCTTTCTGATGGGCTGGGTTAACCTGCCAAAACCAGCAACGCTAAGACAGCAGACATACTATAGAAGAACCGTTTGCTTGCGTTTTGCTAATGAGCTATTGCCTCAATCCTGCTTGTCCTCAGCCCCAAAACCCGAATAATGCTAAATTCTGTCAGGCTTGCGGATCGAGGCTGCAAGTTGCTCGGCGGTATCAGGCATTAAAGCTGATTGGGCAAGGTGGGTTTGGCAGAACCTTTTTAGCCGTTGATAGTACCGATCCAGCTAAACCCCAATGCGTACTCAAACAGTTTTTTCCGCGTCAGCAGGGAACCAGCCAGAGACGGGCGATCGAGCTATTTCATCAAGAAGCACTGCGCCTAGCAGAACTGGGGCAACATCCGCAAATCCCGGCATTGCTGGATCATTTTCAGTGGAATGACAGCCAGTATCTCGTTCAAGAATTTATTGACGGCCTTAATTTGGAACAAGTCCTGGCTGCCGAAGGAGCCTTTAATGAAGCTCAAATTCGCGCCTTGCTCTCCGATTTATTGCCCGTTTTAGACTTTATTCACCAAAACCAGATCATTCACCGCGACATTAAGCCAGAAAACATCATTCGACCCAACAGGGGCGATCGCCTCGTGCTGGTAGACTTTGGCGCATCCAAATTTGCAACGGGCACCGTCTTAGCCCGCACGGGAACCATGATTGGCAGTGCAGGCTATGTGGCTCCAGAACAGGCAATGGGAAAAGCCTGCTTTGCCAGCGATCTGTATGGGTTAGGCGTAACCTGCATCCACTTGCTGACCGCCCTGCATCCGTTTGATTTATATTCAGTCAGCGAAGATCAATGGGTGTGGCCGCAATACTTACCAGAACCCGTTAGCCGCAGTTTAGAGCAAGTATTAGATCACCTCTTGCAACGAGCAACCCGCCAACGATACAGCAACGCAACAGACGTTCTTCAAGACCTTCAGCGCAACGGCAGTTTCGTTCGCAGTTCCCCAAAGGTGGTCGGTTCCGTTGAGCCAATGCATCGAACGGTGCGTTCTCATCGGCTCAAATCCCATCGAACCAAACGACCAGCGGCTTCCCCCACTATGCGCCGCAGTCCTGCGGCTAAAGCCATTCCACCCTGGCAATGTGTTCGCGTTCTCACAGGGCACACCGGAGGCATTACCGCCGTTGCGGTTAGCCCCAGCGACCCTATCCTGGCCAGCGGCAGCAGCGACAAAAGCATCAAGCTATGGAATCTACTGACCGGAGAACTGCTGCATACCGTTTCGGGGCGATCGCTCTGGTTTGGCAATGGTCATAGCGATCGCATCAGTGCTTTGGGGTTCAGCCCCGATGGGCAGATGTTAATCAGCGGCAGTGATGACAGCACAATCAAGCTGTGGGATATGACAAACCAGAAATTGATAGAGACGCTGCCCGATCACGGTTGGGTTGTTTCAGCGATCGCCGTTAGCCAAAATGGGCAAATCCTGGCGAGTGGCGGTGGCGATGGTGTCATTCACGTGTGGGACTTAACCACCCAGACGTTAATCACTAGCCTGTCTAAACATCGTGACTGTGTGACGTCCCTTATTGTTAGCCCCGATGGGCAAACCCTGATCAGCAGCGGTGAAGATAAAACCATTCGCCTGTGGGATTTGAAAACCGATCGCCTGATCACCACCTTAAAAGGACACAGCGATCGGGTTAGCGCCATTGCCGTTAGCCCCGACTGGCGGATTTTGATCAGCGGCAGTTGGGATCGAACCTTGAAGTTGTGGAACTTGAGCCGAGGCAAACAGATAGAGACATTAGCGCACCACACCGACCAAATTACCAGCATTGCGGTTAGTCCAGACGGAGAATGGTTTGCCAGCGGCAGTGACGATAGCACCATTCGCCTGTGGAGTTTACCCGATGGCGATCGACTCTGTACCTTACGAGATGCGTGGGGGGTAACGAGTCTCAGCTTTAACACAGAGGGTCAAATACTCGTCAGTGGTAGCGCGGATGCTACTGTTAAGATCTGGCAATACCAACCTCCTAAGCAACAGTGAGGATGATTTTGACAGGCGAGGGCACCTCACTGGTTGCGTAAATTTGAGCAAGGCCGAGCTTCATCACGCATGGCCTTGTTTACCGTTTTACGGCCCTGACAACAGAGATTTCTGGCTTCATCTCAGTTTTTTGCAGATAAAGAGACGGAAAACCCCTACCCGATTGCGCCACAAACGAGTAGCATACAGGTAGCAATGCCCCAGTCCGGCATTGATGTTGAGTTGATTAGATGCATGGACCCAAGTCCATTCCCACACAGTATTTACCTCCCTTGAGTTGGTGAGCAGGTCTCCCGGCGCGAGGGAGATTTAGGAGGTTTAACATGCTCACTCAGGATGCGCGTGCTTCGCTGGCAGGTTTTGATGACTTTAATCGACTCAAGTTTGAGATTAATCAACTCCCGGCCGTGGATGCCGGCGATTACATCACCGACTTAGCGCCAGAGCAGCAGGCGATCGCGTTTCGGCTGCTCAACAAAGACAAAGCCACGGACGTGTTTGAATATTTACCGCCCGATGTGCAGGAGAGCTTGATTAGCTTCCTTCAGGCAGCACAGGTAAAGCACCTGGTAGAGGGGATGCGCCCCGACGACCGGGCAGAACTGTTTGATGAACTCCCGGCCAAAGTGGTGCGGCGGTTGTTACAACAGCTAAGCCCTGGCGAGCGGCAGGCGACCGCCACCATTCTCGGCTATCCCGAACAGACGGCTGGACGGGTAATGACCACCGAGTATGTGCGGTTGCAAGAGGGGTTAACCGTTGCCGCAGCGTTAGAAAAAATTCGGCTGAGCGATCGCGACAAAGAAACGGTCTACTATGCTTACGTCACCGACAGCAACCGCAAACTGGTGCAGGTTGTTTCACTGCGTCAGTTGGTCTTCTCGATTCCAACCGCCCTGATTCGCGACATTGCCAGCAATCGGGTGATCAAAGCCTATACCGAAATGCATCAAGAGGATGTCGCCCACCTGATGCAGCGCTATGACTTGTTAGCCCTGCCAGTGGTCGATCGTGAAGATCGGCTGGTCGGCATCATTACCATTGATGATGTCATTGACATTTTGCAGGAAGAAGCCACCGAAGATATCCAGAAACTAGCTGGGGTCGCTGGTGGCGATGAAGCAGCATTGTCACCGCCTCTGGTCACGATTCAAAAACGGCTTCCCTGGCTGTTGGGTAACATTGGGCTGTACATTGGTGCTGCAAGCGCGATCGCTCCTTTTCAGCATGTCATTTCTCTGGTGCCCGTTTTAGCGGTAATTATGCCCATTCTTTCCAACACCAGTGGTAATGTTGCGATTCAGGCGCTCTCGGTCACGGTGAGAGGGTTAGGCGTTGGAGAAGTAACGCCAAAGGATACCTTACAAATTTTGCGTAAAGAGGTACTGGCCGGACTGGGAACCGCAGTAGCACTGGGGTTAGCCCTGGGCCTGTTGTCATTGATCTGGTCTGCGCCGCAAGATCGCTGGGTGGCATTTGTAGCGGGTTCAGTGATGGTCATTAATGTATTCGTTGCGGCAACGGCTGGCACACTACTACCAATGGGTTTAAAGCGGATCAATCTCGATCCAGCGTTAATCAGCGGTCCATTGCTCACTACAACATTAGATGCTGTTGGGTTTCTTACCTTTCTCGCCCTGGTTTCAATTACCCTGAGGTTCATGGCATAGTGTTCTCTTCACAGTTGAAATCCCATTTCGGCGAGGGTTTGGCGTAATCGTTTTGCTTCAGTTGGGTTGCGCTGTTCATGGAGAGCGATCGCCCGACCAAATGCCGTCATGCTTTCGGGAACTCGTCCTAATTTCAGCAAGACAACGCCTAGGTTTTGATGCGCTTCTGCATGGTTGGGATGCAATTGAATCGCGGTTTGATAGTGATCGATCGCTTCTCTCATGTGTCCCATTGCCTTTAGCGTCATTCCCAGGTTGTAATGAGCAGTGACCAGGGTTGGATCAATGGTTAATGCTGTTTCATACGTTGCCCTGGCCTCAACCAATGCCCCTTTTGCTTTGAGTAAATTACCCAGGTTGTTGTAAGCACCCAGCTTTAAACGTTCCAGGATGGGTTGTGCGATCGCCATCTGATAATGATGTTCTGCCTGTATCATGTCTTTGATTTGGCTGTAGGCAATGCCCGAGTGATAGTGCAACTCATACAAAATAGGAACATCATTGCGACTGCACTGCAACCCTCGCTTAAGTAAATCAATTCCCTGCGGCACATCGCCCATCTGCACATACAGCGCCCCCAATTTGCTGCACACATACGGATCGGTGGGATGCGCCGCCAAAAATCCTTCCATTGTTGTTTTGGCTTTCTGAAGCTTGTCTCGTTGCGCGATCGCCTCTGGGTGGTAGCCATAGTGCAACACAGCAACCTCTGACCAATCAATGATCTGCCAGTGAGGTTCCCGCTGAAGCAATGAATGGACGCTATCATCTATCAGGGCATGGTAAGGACGAGAGAAACAGATATCCGAATGACGACGAAACAGCCGCGAGACTAACGAATAGGGAGACTGAGCCGCTCCTACCTCTTGCCGTACCAGATTCACCACTAGCGCAGTGGGATGGGCGATCGCCTGCTGCAACTGCGGCACAATGCCCGAAACCAGGACTTCATCCGCATCCAATACTAAAACCCAATCTCCACTGGCATAGCGCAGCGATTCGTTGCGGGCAGCAGCAAAGTTATGAGTCCAGGTAAAATGAAACACCTTTGCACCATACCGTTGCGCGATCGCCACCGTCTCATCAGTAGAACCCGTATCGAGCACAATCACTTCATCCACCACAGCTTTAACACTGTCGAGGCAACGAGGCAATTGCTTTGCCTCGTTTTTGACAATCATACAGAGGCTCAATCTCATTCCAGTTCGCCCTTATCGCCTTTGTGAAGATCCACGCCTGACCCAATCCTACCTTTATCTATCGCTCCTAGAATTTAGACAAGACACAACGCGACACAGATTCAACTTGTGAATCCATAGTTCAGTGCGATCGCCCATTAGCCGCAGGAAGCCTCATGTCACCCTCGCTCCCAGAATTTACCCTTGGTGTCGAAGAAGAGTATCAAATCATTGATCCAACCACGCGAGAACTGCGTTCTCAAGGGGAACAGGTCTTGGCCGAAGCGCAGAAAACGCTCGGTAAAGACATTCAGCCTGAAGTGTATCTCTCGCAAATTGAGATTGCGACCCCGGTATGCCACACGTTAGCCGATGTGCGATCGGCATTGCTGTATTTGCGGGGTCAAGTCATTGCAGCCGCCGCTAAAACCAATAGCCAGATTGCCGCCGCCGGAACGCACCCCTTTTCCGAGTGGGCTAAACAATCCGTGACCCCTAAAGAGCGATACCAGGGTTTAGTGCGAGATTATCAGCAGATTATGCGGGAGCTAATCATCTTTGGCTGCCATGTGCATGTGGGAATTAGCGATCGCGAAATTGCCATTCAAGTCATGAACCGCGCCCGGACATGGCTGGCTCCCATGCTGGCCTTAACGGCAAACTCTCCTTTCTGGTTAGGCGAAGATACTGGATACGCCAGCTATCGCACCTTGCTGTGGAGCCGCTGGGCAACGGCAGGGCCGCCCTCCTCGTTTGCCTCACGGGCAGACTATGATGCGCTGGTGGATGCCCTGATTGCCGCCAGAGCCGTTAGGGACGGCACCAAACTCTATTGGGACATTCGACCATCCGAACGGTTTGAAACCCTGGAATTTCGCGTTACAGACGTGTGCGCTACAGTCGATGAAGCGGTGATGATGGCTGGAATCACTCGCGCCCTGGTACAAACCTGCTATGAACAGGTTGTGCAAGAAAAGCCATTTGCAGACGTGCGGCCTGAACTATTGCGGGCGGCGCAATGGCGAGCGGCTCGATTTGGCCTAGACGGCGATTTGATTGATGTGGTCAATCAGCGATCGCTGTCCGCCCCAGACCTGATCGAAACCCTGCTGACCTTCATCAAACCAGCGCTAGAAACGCAAGGAGATTGGGACGAGGTTAGCACCATCGTTTACCAACTTCTAGAAAACGGCAACGGCGCTACCCGCCAACGGGCCGTTTACCAGCAAACGGGACGACTGGAAGATGTGGTAGATTACCTCGTGGCCGAAACAGCCAGAGGAACTGTTAGCGATTGACCTATTAGCAATAGTCAGCATCGTGTAACACAATTAACGTCATTCGCTGCGATCGCTCTACCCGTCTGATAAGTTTATAGATTGAGCCAGATACGATCCGCAACACTCGTGGATCGGTTCTTTGGCCAATCAGGCATTTGAGGATGAATCAGTAGAGTATCGCTATGGCACTAATTGTCCAGAAATACGGTGGCACCTCGGTTGGTTCTGCTGAGCGGATTCAGTCCGTCGCGCAGCGCGTTTGGCAAACGGTTCAGGCCGGACATTCGCTGGTAGTTGTTGTATCTGCAATGGGCAAAACAACAGACCAGTTAGTAAAGCTGGCAAACCAGGTGTCGAGCAACCCCAGCCGCCGTGAAATGGACATGCTGCTCTCCACCGGAGAACAAGTGTCGATCGCCCTTCTGAGCATGGCGTTACAGGAGCTAGGGCAACCCGCCATCTCGCTGACCGGGGCACAGGTGGGCATTGTCACCGAAGCAGAACACAGCCGCGCCCGCATCCTCAGCATTGAAACTAACCGCATCCAGCGCCATTTGCAAGACGGCAAGGTGGTAGTGGTGGCTGGTTTCCAGGGCATTACCAGCTTGACAGACCTTGAAATCACCACGTTGGGACGGGGCGGTTCAGATACCTCAGCCGTGGCGCTGGCTGCCGCCTTGCGGGCAGAAGCGTGCGAAATTTACACCGATGTTCCCGGCATTCTCACCGCCGACCCTCGCCTGGTGCCAGACGCGCAGCTCATGGCAGAAATCACCTCAGACGAAATGCTAGAACTGGCCAGCCTGGGTGCAAAGGTCTTGCATCCGCGATCGGTTGAAATTGCGCGGAACTATGGGGTCACGCTGGTTGTGCGATCGAGCTGGAGCGATGATCCCGGCACCAAAGTGCTGTCGCCCATGCCCCAATCGCGACCGATTGAAGGGCTGGAGCTGGTGCATCCCGTTGATGCGGTCGAGTTTGATACCGATCAAGCCAAGGTTGCCTTGCTGCGCGTGCCCGATCACCCCGGCATTGCCGCGCGGCTGTTTGGCGAAATTGCCGCCCAACAGCTTGATGTTGACTTAATTATTCAATCCATTCATGAGGGCAACACCAACGACATTGCCTTCACGGTGGTGAAAGACTCGCTCAACCGCGCCGAAGCCGTCGCGGCTGCGATCGCCCCAGCCTTACGCAACCAGGTTCCCGCTGCTGGCGAAGCCGAAGTCATGGTCGATCGACACATGGCAAAGGTCAGCATTGCAGGAGCAGGCATGATTGGACGACCGGGAGTAGCCGCTCACATGTTTGGCACCCTGGCAGCGGCAGGAGTCAACCTGCAAATGATCTCCACCTCTGAGGTCAAGGTGAGCTGTGCCATTGCCGCCGAGGATTGCGATCGCGCCATTGCAGCCCTCTGTCAGGCATTCAACGTCACCAGTTCTCCTTTGAACCGCGAGGCAACCGTACCGCCCAACCAAACCGTACCGCCCGTTCGTGGTGCCGCACTGGATCGACAGCAAGCCCGGATTGCCATTCGCTATGTGCCCGATCGCCCCGGTATGGCTGCCAGGATCTTCAAACTGCTGGCCGATCATGTCATTAGCGTCGATATGATCATTCAGTCGCAACGCTGCCGCCTGGTTAACGGGGTTCCCACGCGAGACATTGCCTTTACGGTGGCTCAGGTTGATGCCGCTAACGCGCAATCGGTTTTACAGCAGGCAATTCCAGACCTTGGCTATGGCGAAATCACCGTTGATGAGGCGATCGCTAAAGTCAGCATTGTGGGTACGGGAATGATTGGTCGTCCCGGTATTGCGGCTCGTATGTTTGAAGCGCTCGCCAAGCAGCAAATCAACATCCAGATGATTGCGACCTCCGAAATTAAGATTAGCTGTGTCGTAGCTGAAGACGAAGGAATCAAAGCGCTACAGGCGGTTCATGCCGCCTTTGGGCTGGCGGGTAACCAACAGATTCAAGTTCCCGCGTGAGTTACTTCACGCCCAAATACACTTCTTCAGCCACCCGTTTCAAGCGCTTCAGTTGAGCTTGCATATCTTGCTGTGTCCACTTAGCCGCAACGGTGTTGAACCCATAGCGGATCAGCGGATTGGGAATATCAAACTCAAATCGGTTTAAGAGCCGCGTCCCACCGCGATGAGGCTGGCATTCCCAGCGATCGCGCCCCTTAAAGAAGCCGCTAAAACCCCAAACCACCAGCCCTGGTTCGCGTTCTACTACAACGCTAGTTAAGGTGGGTTGAATCAACGGCACTTGAATGATAAAACGGCTGCGGCTGCCCACATCGGTACTCCATTCGCCAATGGGTTCACACCGCAAAACCGGATTGAGCCAGCGATGCATCAGGGTGCGATCGGTAATGCACTGTTCTACCGCAGTGGCACTGGCACGAATTTGAATAGACTGCTCAAATACTTCAACTGGCATCCAGCGTTTACTTTAACCCAACTCAACCGATTTAACTGTCAGTGCTGTCTATTGATACTGTAGCGAGAATTGCAGCCATCGCCGTACCGCCAGAAAGTTAGACACTGTATTAATCGTTAATGCAATACAAAAAACCATTGCAAAACGTTGTTAAACCAGACGCAGTATTCGAAAAGACTTGTTTTTCCCCCGAAAAGCGATACACTAGCAGCAAAAATCACCCAATTTACGCTTTTTTTACGGCTTAATTATCTACAAAGGTAGATGCGAAACCGTAGACTGCATTCTAATTTCATCTGTATCTGTTGACCGAGGCTCAGTGAATTCCGCAGCAGGGCTACTTGCCAAGTGAACGTCATCAATTCTTGCGGTCAGCAGCCAAGCATCCTTGGCAGATGTCTGTAGTTATCTGAAGGGAACAATGAACGAGACTTTAAACGGCTTAGTGCTGGGAGCAATTCCTGCACTAGTGCCTAAATCAGCGATCGCGTCTGCATGGTTAGCGCAGACCACCACCCCTACAGGTGGGGAAAATTTCATTCAAACCATCGGCACAGATTTGGGCACATCGTTACCCAATCTTTTGCGAGCCATCTTTATTTTGGTGATTGGTTGGCTGGTTGCCCTGATTGCATCGGCGATCGTCAAAGGCATTTTGAAACAAACCAGCATCGACAACCGCATTGCCCGGTGGGTCACTGGCACCCAGTCATCGGCTGAGTCCCCTCCGATTGAAAAGTGGATTGCCAGTGCGGTCTTCTGGCTCATTTTCATCTTTACTATTGTTGCTTTCCTGCAAGCACTTCAACTCACTGCCGTTACGGAACCGCTCAACAACTTCCTTAACCAGGTCATTGGTTACCTGCCGTTATTAGGAGGGGCACTGATTCTGTTAGGCGTGGCATGGCTGATTGCCACACTGGTCAAGCTTATTGTTGTGCGAACCCTCAACGCCTTTAGAATTGACGAGCGGCTGGGGCAGCAGTTAGACGATCGTCCAACCCGAACGGTTGACCCCTATACTGCCGAGCCGTATGTTGGCGATCCGACCGATCCCAGAACCACTACCCCTCCGCCGACTACCCCTCCTACCACTACAGCACCGCCCCCCAGCAACAATCAGTTTTCGCTCAGCGAAACCATTGGTAATGCGCTGTACTGGTTTATCTTTCTGCTGTTTTTACCAGCCATCCTGAATGCGTTGAGGTTGCAGGGTACGCTTCAACCTGTACAGCAACTGCTCAATGAAATTCTTTCCATTCTGCCCAATATCTTTGCAGCCATCTTAATTGGAGCCGCAGGTTGGCTAATTGCTCAGGTTGTGCGGCGAATTGTCACTAATTTTCTGGCAGCGACTGGTACCGATCGCATCGGCGCTCGCTTTGGGTTAGGCCAAACGGCAGGCAGCAATTCCCTGTCCTGGATCGTTGGCACCATTGTTTATATTCTGATTTTGATTCCAACCGCGATCGCAGCGTTAAACGCGCTGCAAATTCAGGCCATTTCTCAGCCTGCGATCGCCATGCTCAACCAGATTTTGAATGCGTTGCCTGCTATTTTCACAGCCGCCGTCATTCTAATCATTGCCTATGTGATTGGGCATTTCCTCGCGGATCTGGTAACCAACATCCTCACTGGATTGGGATTCAACAACATCTTTTACTGGTTAGGGCTGCAATCGACCCCCTACACCCCAACAGATGCCAGAGTTCCGCCCGCACAACCCGAAGGGATCACCCCAGCCGCACCACCCACAACGCTTCCCAGCAAAACACCTTCCGAAGTCGTTGGCATTGTGGTTTGGGTAGGCATCATGCTGTTTGCGGCTGTTGCAGCCATTCAAGTGCTTAACATTGCAGCGCTCACAGCCTTGATTACGGGCATCGTGGTCATTTCAGGCCGTATTTTGGCGGGTCTTATCGTCTTTGCCATTGGCTTATATTTAGCCAACCTGGCCTACAGCATTATCACCAGTTCCGGTGGACGACAGGCGCAGATTTTGGGGCAAACGGCTCGAATTGCCATTATTACCCTGGTTTCTGCGATGGCGTTACAGCAAATTGGTGTGGCTAGCGATATTGTGAACCTGGCCTTTGGGTTGCTGCTAGGCTCCATTGCCGTTGCGATCGCGATCGCCTTTGGTTTGGGCGGTCGAGAAATTGCGGCAGAGCAGATTCGCGGATGGCTATCCTCCTTACGCAGAGATAACCCACCGTACTAATCCGCCGTACTGCTGATCAGGAATCAAGGATTGTGGGGCTGATGACCTGCTTCCGATTCTTGATTCCTCGCTTCTATGGTGCGGTTGCCCTCCAACCGGGCTTTGAGCTCTTCTCTCACTCGGCTTAAAATGGAGGCTTCGTCTAGCGTTGCCAGGATTCGACTAATGACCGCCTTGGGGCCATCAGGTCCCCAGGAGGCACCGTTCGCCAGATACACTTTTGCCACTTGTCCAATTCCATAGGACGACACCCCAGCCACCCCAGCCTGGGTTAGCGCCACCGAGAGATAAGGAGCTAAGGATAGCCCTCCAGTGGCCGGGGCAGACACCCCCAACAGCCCCTTCAGAGAACTCAGCCCTAAGGTTGCTAACAGCTCGCTGGCGGTAATGCCCCCCATGCCGATCGCGATTTTTTGCAACAGCCCGATGGCTCCCTGCTGCGTCATAGCAATGCCATAAAGTTTGGATAGCGTTAAGATCATCGCCACATCAATCACAGCCCCACTTAGCAGATCGATGACGGTAATCGGATTGATGGCGATCGCCACTGCTTTGGTAACGACTCCGTTCCAGATCACCTGACTGGCATAGCGATCGCGAATCTCCATTTTGCGCTGCACCAACTGCTCGTTCACATCATCGGCATACAGCATGGTATTAAGCGCAATCAGCGATTTGCCTTCCCGGTGTAAAACTTCCAGAATTTTGAGCTTCAGTTGCTCCACTTGCGGTTCACCCTGGCTCAATTGGGCGGCCATTGTGCCATCTGGCCGCCGCACCGCTCTAGCCACCAGCGGCGAGGCCGCCGCCATGACAATTTCGTCGGGGGATAGCAACGCTTTAACCCGCTCATCGCGAATTTTGTGATAGATAGCCAGTCGATCGGCCTGGGGGTATTGATCCATTTTGTTCAACACCAGCAAAATCGGCTTGCTGGCCTGCCGTAACGCCGAAAGCGCCTCATATTCAACCTTGGTCATATCCCCAGCAATGACAAACAAAATCAGGTCAGCCTGTTTTGCCAACTGCCGAGCCAGCGCTTCGCGGGTTTCGCCGTCCACTTCATCAATGCCAGGGGTGTCAATTAGCTCAATCCGAGAGTCGCCTAGACCGGGGAGAGCCACTCGCAAAATGTCCTGGTCGCTGTTGGCGATCGCCTCTCGTTTAACGCTCCAGTTCGCGGTTTGAACCGTGCGGGTTACGCCATGCAGCGGCCCCGTTTCAAATACAGGTTGACCCAGCAGCGCGTTCAGCATTGACGATTTTCCTCGCCCAACCATGCCAAACACGGCAATATGTACGACCTGACGATCGAGCTTATCCAGCAGCGACTCCAGGCTTTGAATTTCAGCCTCTAAACCGCTGCGTTCCCGTTGGGTCAGGTCTAAGTTGCCGACTAGCTCATGTAGGGCATCCTGAGCCTGTCGATAATTTAGCTCTGCTTGAATATCTTCGAATCCGAGGATGGTATCGTCCAGAGCCGCGTCTAGCTCAAGAGACTCTTCCCCCAAAGGAGGCTCTCCCAGACGGTCTCTATCAGATTCAAACGGCGGATGATGCAAACTCAACCTCCCAGCGATACCTCAACGACAGGTAGCTGTTCGATCGTATCTATTTATGTGGGTGTTTATTTGGGTGAAGCGATGAGCTGGTCAGCGAATGGGTCAAAATGGCACGGAATCTGAGGCGATCGTTAAAAATCTAAACTTTGCTTGTTCAAATCGAAATAACGAGCAGACAAACCAGAAGCTTGAGGCGTAAATACCGAGGCAGTTTGCACCACCTGAGCCTGTTCTACTTCTATCTGGACTTCTTTTACCCAGTCTTCAAACCAATCTGTTGTGGAATTGGCAACGCCAACCGACTCCGGCAAATTGTTGGAGAGATAGGCACGATGCGCCATGTCGGTCATGTAGCCGACGTAGTTTCCCATCAAGAAGTAAACAGCCATCAGGGCAGCAGCGGCAACAGAAACCAGAAACCCCGCCAACATGAGCGAAAATTCGCGACTCTCGACGGCTTCCTGCATCAGATGCAGCGCCCACGCGACTAAGCCAATAACAATGATTAAAATAAAAAACATTCTTAAATAAATTGTAATTAACTGTAATACTTTACGTATTGTAACAGATTCTCAGACGGGTTGGGAACGAAGGCCAGTAAGCACAATTGCTCAACTTTGAGATGTCTTCCTCCATCGGTCAGAGTTTCGTATTGTAAAGCCTATCTCAGGATACCTCTGCAAAAATGCTGGCAAACAGCGAGTTCTGCCAGGGATTGCGCCCCCAGCACCGTTTCCAGACTTGAATAAGTAGAAAACCAGAACTTAATCGTTTCTAGATTCTTAAGATTCTGGGTTACTGGTTCATGAATTGTTGCGATTCTGATCGACTGGCAACACTTTTCAAACACGGAATGTCGCGCGTGTCGGCTTCAGCGACGCTCAGCCAATGCCACGTACTGCGACTTACAAGCATGTGGATTTATAACTATGCTTCATTCGTGCTCCCAGGCTCAGCCAGACCAGATGATTGCGATCGCCCCTTAACCGCGCCTGACCAACTCCACAGCATCTCGACCATCCAACTCCTGTAAATACACCTTGACCTGCTCATCTTTAGCCGTTGGCAGTTCTTTGCCAGTGAAATCGGGGTGGATCGGCACTTCTCGATGCCCCCGATCCACCAATACCGCCAGCCAAATCGCGGAGGGTCGGCCATATTCGTTCACGGCATTCAGCGCGGCTCGAATGGTTCGGCCTTTGTAAATCACGTCATCCACCAGCACCACAGTCATCCCAGACAGGTCAACCGAGATGTCTGTCCTGGCAGGGGTACGAATGCCGATCTGGTCGAGGTCATCCCGATAAAACGTAATATCCAATGCGCCCACGGGCACTTTCACCTGTTCTAGCACCTCGATTTGTCGGGCAAGCAGGTTGGCCAGCGGCACACCCTTTGTGTGAATGCCCAGCAAAACAACCTTCGATAAATCTGCTGCCCGTTCCACAATTTGAGACGACAGACGAGTGGCCGTACGGCGAAGTTCGTCAGATGAGAGGATTTGAATCACTTCAGGAGGCATAGTCAAGCAGCACTCAAGACAGGTAAGCCGTGCATCATCACCATAGCAATCCCCAACCACAGCAAAAAACTGGTTCGCGTCAGGTTCATCGCCTGGTTGATCTGTTGAGCCGTAATCGGCTGTAACGGGTCTCCCAACAGCGGCTTGCGTTTGGCAACGCCGCGATACCAGTTGGTTCCACCCACCTGCACCTCTAGAATAGCGGCGTAGGCGCATTCGCTCCAACCAGCATTGGGACTGGGGTCTTGGGGTGCATCGCGGCGGCAAAGTCCCCAAACATATCGCGGTCGGCCTGATAGTCCCGCCAGGGTCAATACCGTTAGCCGACAGGGAATCCAGGTCAGCCCATCTTCTAAACGAGCGCTACACCAACCCAGATCGGTGTAGGGTGCTTCTTTATATCCCACGGTTGAATCCAGGGTGCTAACGGCTTTGTAGGCCAGAGCCAGGGGAACACTCCCGATGGGCAGCATAGCGCCAACGATCGCCCAAAACAAGGGAGCCATCACCCCATCGGTGGCATTTTCTGTCACCGTTTCCAGGACGGCTCGCAGCAGTTCCGATTCTGATAGCTGTTCCGTATCACGACCCACATACTGGCGCAGGCGCAGCCGTGCCGTTGCCAAATCCCCTGTTTGCAGCGGTTGCAACACGTCTGTTGCCGCCGCTCTGAGGCTGCGTCCAGCAAAGCAGCTTGCCAGTAAACTACTTTCGATCGCCCCACCGACCACGGGATGAATCACCGTTGCTGCCCACACCATGCCCCAACCGATCGCACCACTGCACAGGACGATGGCGATCGCTAAAACAACTCCCGCCCCTTTCAGGCTAAGCGGATGCGCCAACCGCTTCAGCACAAACCGAGTGTAGACGTTGATGCCCCAACCCATCACCTGCACCGGATGCAGCCACTGTTTTGGATCGCCAATGCCATAGTCAATTAATGCGGCGATCGCCAGCACCCAAGCAGCATGGTTAAACAACATGACGAACCAACGTGATACACCAACCTGGCAATGACCGCCACCGACTATTTCATCCTTACCGCAGGTTGCAGCCGGGAAACGATGCGTCAGAATCGAGAGACAATAGGGGTTTGCTGTCTGGATCGACTCAGTTCAACGGCCAGCGCCAATCTATATATTGAAGTCTTTGGGTGTCTCAATGTCTAACTTTTTTGCCTTTGAAGCCGATTTTGTGGAATCACTGCGATGCATTCCGATGCAGGTACGCTACAAGCTGGATACCTGCGGCATTAAGTTAAAACTTTCCCACTGGCATCAGTTTACATCTGCGGAACGGCAGTCTCTGGTTGAGATGCCCTGCACTACCGCTGATGAGATAGCAGCCTATCGATCGCACCTGCAAACCCTGGTTGTCAATCATACGGGCGATCGCCCCTCAGACTTAGCCATTGCAGCCGATCCAGACTGGATGAACCGAGCCACCATTCCCGATAGCGTTGTAACCCAGGGGCAGGCCGTAGGCAAACCGCTGACGCTAGAGCAATGGAGCGCATTAACGCCAATCCAGCGGTTTGTGTTGATCAAACTCAGCCGCTCGAACCATGAGAACAAGAATTTTTTGCCGGCGCTGCAAGAATTTCATCTAGCCTGAATCAATTCACTTTTATAGATAACACTGGCTTACCCTCGCGATAGAGTTGAAGTGTTGATTTGCGGCTGCGTTTATGTCTGAGTCTGCTGCTTCGTTACGTTATCCTTTGACTGCCAAAGTTGATCAGGTTGATGACTACCACGGCATCAAGGTCGCCGATCCGTATCGGTGGTTAGAAGACCCCAACTCAGACGAGACGAAAACCTGGATTGCCGCCCAGAACGAAGTAACCTTTGGCTACCTCAATCAGCTTGCCAGCCGCGAACCCATTAAGGAACGACTGACGCAGTTGTGGAATTACGAAAAGTTCAGCATTCCATTCAAAAAAGCCAACCGTTACTTCTACTTCAAAAATGACGGCTTGCAAAACCAGGATGTTCTTTACACCCTGACGGATTTAGCAGCAGAACCACAGGTGCTCATTGACCCCAATACCTTCTCGGCAGATGGCACGATCGCCCTTTCTGGAATTGCGCTGAGCGAAGATGCCAGGTTAATTGCCTATGGGGTTTCTGCCTCTGGCTCAGACTGGCAAGAGTGGAAGGTGCGGCAGGTGGAAACCGGAGCGGATTTGCCCGACCACGTGCAATGGATTAAGTTCTCAGGAGCAAGCTGGACTCGCGACAACCAGGGCTTTTTCTACTCTCGCTATGACGAACCCAACGACGCCAGCAAACTGGAAGATATTAACTATTTTCAAAAGCTCTACTATCACCAGGTAGGAACGGCACAGAGCGATGATGTTTTAGTGTACGAACGTCCTGACCAGAAAGACTGGATGTTTGGCGCTCAGGTAACGGAAGACGGTCGATACTTAATCATTGATGTCGATCGCGGCACAGAGCCTAAGAATCTGGTGTTTTGGAAAGACCTGACCCAACCCAATGCGCCAGTGGTGGAATTGATTAACACCTTCGAAGCGAGCTATCGCTTGATTGAGAACGAGGGCAGCATCTTTTGGTTTACTACCGACCTGGATGCACCGAAAGGCCGGGTAATTGCGATCGACCTCACCCATCCTGAACAGGAGCACTGGCGAGAACTGATTCCAGAAGCCGTCGAAACCTTGTTAGGCGTTAGCGTCGTCAACCAGCAATTCATCGCGTTTTACCTCAAAGACGCGCACACCCGGATCAAAACCTTTCACCTCGACGGTACCTTTATTCAAGACATCGAGTTACCCGGCATTGGTGCGGCTCGCGGGTTTGACGGCAAACGGGAGGACACCGAAACCTTCTACAGCTTTACCAGTTTCACCACACCCACCACCATCTACCGCTACGACTTTGCCACTGGAGAAAGCACCGTCTTTCGGCAGCCGCAGGTTGATTTCAATCCAGACCAGTATCAAACCACACAAGTGTTTTATACCAGCAACGATGGCACACAGGTGCCCATGTTTATCGTTCACAAAACCGGAATCGCGCTGGATGGTAACAATCCTACTTATCTCTATGGCTATGGTGGGTTCAACATTTCACTGACGCCGTTCTTCTCGCCTAGCAATCTGGTATGGATGGAAATGGGAGGGGTGGTTGCTATTCCAAATT
>NZ_JADEWO010000054.1 GCF_015207605.1 Oculatella sp. LEGE 06141 | reverse complement strand
GCCCACCCGATCCCTGTCCGATTCGATCTCTGTGCTACCCAATCCTGACAGCATCTACATCGCCTTTGCCACTATCTCTCGTCATCATTGGCGTATACAGCCGTGGAATTAGAGCTATGGTTCCTCTATCCTTCTATAGAATTAGGGAATATAGACAAGGTTTATTCGTACATAGATTAAAGTGGCTCATCGTTTTTCAGGCTACCCTGGTTTTTAGAATGACCTCAGGGCTTGCCATAATATATTGTTATTGAATGAATCGAGACATTACCCAAAGAGTTTCTGTTGTGCTGCTGAGCGATCGCTGCTTTCAATTGATTCAAACGTTCAGATCCAGGTACATTTATACAACTCAGGTTCTAGGTGTATTGCCCTGTTGATTGATCGGTTGTTGCTTCATAAGGAACAGAGTGGCACTGCTTAAAGAGGGTTTGAAATATATCAAGTAGTCTGTATTTGTCTCCACTGTCGCATATTCTAAACGGCGCAAAAGAGAGGACTGGAGTCAGCTATAGCTCTTTTAAGGATCCTTTTGAAATAGGGCTAAACGTTTAATTCGTTACATGTACGGAGAAGGCTACAAAACTTCAATCAACCTTTCCTTCGAGTAAAGGTTGGAAGAGAATCCCAGAGGGAGACAACGTTTTAATACAGACTCTAAGTGAATCTGAGGGAGTTACATCTCAAGACCAGATTGATTGGATACCATTTAATTATTTGGCTAACGATTGCTCCAATTTCAACAATTGGTGTATAACGGGTAAGGCTTTGCAATTGTCAAATCAGGATGAAAGAACTGTTTTGCTTATGGAACTCTTAGCATTTCACGCCGTAGAGGTTATTAAAGAGGATGTCTGAGAAGGATCAACGTTCTGCATTAGCCCCCAAATCCCCCAACTCTGGGAGAATTTACAGCAAAATTGGCTCGAAAGTCCTCCAAACTTGAGGGATTAGAGAGCAGTTCGATTTGGATGTAGTCCGTTTAAAACACGCTCAATTGACTGGCTATGATGCAAGACATCTGGTATCCCTCTAGCTCTTTTTAGAAAGCTACCCTCTCCATAAAGGCTCTTTAGCGACGTTTGTGTCCTCTTAGCTCTTAGAGGGCTTCAAAGACGTTGATTGCCCTCGAAGTGCCCTCTTTTCTGGCTTGCCGCAAGCGCTAAGCCCCTTGGGAATACCAAAAAAGGGGTTAAATGCAGCGCACTTACTACGTTCTAAATATCCTCTTAAACTCCACATCGCTAGGAAATACCGTAGAGCTACTTCTATTTCAAAGTCTGTCGATTCTGGAGAATCCAAGAGCAGTTTGAGTCATACTCAACAGGGTTCAACCATTTCTAAAAAAACCAGGTTGCCAAACCAATTCTGGAGCGTAGATTGAGCGCAGTTGAAGTCCACACTTTTGCCAGACCTCAGGGTTCGGCTATGTCCGGCCTGCTCGAAAATTCAGCGTTTCAGGTGTTTTGTCGGTTAGCCAACCAACCGATTATTTGAAAGGTTCTATACCACCATTCCGGCGCGTTAACTACGTTTTAAGACATTCTCTTAATTGCTTCATGTTTAATGTCATTTGACTATTGTTTGATCACCTAATAGTATTCAAGGCTCTTGATAAAGCGGGTTTATCAATAACAAGTACTAATGATTAAAAGAACTTGCTAAAACTATTTTTTAATTATCTTAAATGTATTACACAAAACAACACCTTGAAGAACCAAAGTGTTAGACATGTAGGTGCAAAATCCCCCAAGTACTTTTACTCTAAGATGTTTCTGTTCTTATGTGACCTGACATGCAAAAACGAAAGCGTGGAATTGTGCTCACTCCTGAAGGACTACAGAAGTTTCAAGAAGCAAGACGTGAGTTGGAATTTCAAGACAACTTTGGCAAAAGATTCACGTTCGAGCAGTTGAGTCAACGGACTAATCTAGATCCAATAACCCTTCGGAAAGTATTAAGTTGTAAGAAGACAGTTGACAAGCGAACACTCGAAGCTTTGTTTGTTTCCTTCAATATTCACTTTTGCGAAGACTACTACTCCTCTCTCGACCCAAATAAACGACAGGATTGGGGAAAGGCAAGCCGAATTCCGGCATTTTATGGGCGTAATCAGGAACTCAACCTCTTAAACGAATGGCTGTTAAGAGATAGCTGCCAGTTAGTAACTATTTTGGGAATGGGAGGTGCAGGAAAGACCTCCTTATCCGTTAGATTAGCAGAATTAGTACAAGATAAGTTTGATTGTATTATTTGGCGATCGCTTCGTGATGCTCCAACGGTTAACGCACTCCTGTCCGATATTCTTCAATTTTTGTCGGATGAAGATACTGAGTTGCCGGAAGACGTTAGCAAAGGTATTTCACAACTCATTGGCTACTTCAAGGAAGTACGCTGCTTGGTGATATTTGACAATGTAGATGCTGTTTTATGTGGCGGCAGCCGCGCAGGACGGTATCGTCCTGGATATGAGGACTATGGCAAACTGTTCAGTTGGATTGGCGAATCGGATCATCAAAGCTGTTTGCTATTAACGACCCGCGAGAAACCTAAAGAAGTAGCCTATCTAGAAGGAGATGCCTTGGCGGTACGCACCTTACGGATCGGTGGGCTAAATGAAGAGGAAGGCGAAAAAATTCTTAAAAACAAGGGGCTAAAAGGATCGGCTGGCGATTTTAGTGTCCTGGTGAAGCGTTACACAGGAAATCCCCTGGCTTTGAAGATTGTGGCAACCACAATTCAGGATTTATTTAACGGCTATATTTCTAAATTTTTACAGCAAGAAATAATTGTTTTTGGTGATATTCGTGATCTGTTGGATCAGCAGTTTGAGCGATTATCCGAGTTAGAAAAACATCTAATGTATTGGCTTGCGATTAGCCGAGAACCGGTCGAATTCTGCGAGCTACGAGAGGATCTAGTATCGCCTGTTCCACAACTTCATCTGCTCGAAACGCTAGAATCTTTGGGGCGGCGATCGCTGATTGAGCAAAATGCTGCTTGTTTTACGCTTCAACCGGCGGTCATGGAGTATGTAACCAGCCGCTTGATTGAACAAGTATGCGATGAGGTTGTTAAGCAAGAGTTTGCCCTTTTCCGTAGCCATGCTTTGATCAAGGCCACTGCCGATGACTATGTCAGAGAAGCCCAAATTTGTCTCATTCTTTGTCCTATTCTTGACACGTTACTTCCACTGTTTCAAGGAAAAAAGAATCTGGAGCATCAGCTCCACCAGATCCTGATCCAGCAGCAAGAGAACTCTCCCCTAGAACCGGGATACGTTGGGGGAAATGTACTCAACTTATTCAACCAGCTAGGAACTGACTTAACGAACTACGATTTCTCGCATCTAACCATTTGGCAAGCGGATCTGCGAAGTGTAAACCTGCACAACACCAACTTTGCTGGCACCAACTTATCTAAATGCAACTTCGTTGAAACGCTAGGCAACATCCATTCCGTTGCCTATAGTCCTGATGGCACCCTTTTGGCCGCAGGTGATAGTAATGGCGAGGTTCACCTTTACCATGCTATCGATGGTAGACCCCTTGCTATCTACAGAGGCCATACCAATTGGGTAACATCCATTGCTTTTAGTCCAGATGGACAGACTCTTGCTAGCAGTAGCAGCGACTGTACGGTGAGGTTGTGGCATATCGAAAATGGACAATGTCTCCACACGTTGCGAGACCATACCAATGAAGTTTGGTCGGTTTCTTTTAGTTGCAATGGGGCAATTCTGGCTACGGGCAGCGATGACCATACAGCAAAAGTGTGGTGTGTTCAAACTGGTAACTGTCTCAACACATTTCAAGGTCATACGAATTGGGTTGTTTCGGTTGTGTTGAGTCAAGATACTTCAACTTTAATAACGGGTAGTGATGACCACACCGTTAGAGTATGGGATGTAAAGACCGCTCAATGTCTCAGCGTGGTTCAAGCGCACAATAATGGAATTCGAGCGATCGCCATTAGTCCAAATGGGGAAGTCCTGGCAAGCAGCAGTGATGATCACACCATCAAGTTGTGGAATCTGCACACAGGTGAGTGTCTCAGAACATTGCAAGAGCATTCTGGCTCTGTCCTTTCCATTGCCTTTGATGCAAAAGGAACGACTTTAGCAAGTGCCAGTCACGACCACACCGTGAAGCTATGGGACATTAATACAGGACAGTGCTTCAAAACACTTCGAGGTCATTCTAACTGGGCGCTATCAGTTGCCTTTCACCCACAGGATGATGTTTTAGTTAGCGGCAGTCGGGATCAAACGATACGACTATGGAATGTTGATACAGGTCAGTGTCTTAGAACGATTCAAGGCTATACCAATCAAGTTTTCTCGGTTGCGTTTAACAACATCGGTAGTCCAATCTTGGCGAGTGCGGGGCGCGACTGTCTTGTAAGACTATGGGATACAACCACTGGTCGTGTGTTGGGGTTGTTACGAGGGCATACGAACTGGATTCACTCCGTTGCCTTTCACACCACCAGCAATCTTTTAGCAAGCGCCAGTGGCGATAAGACAATCAAGCTATGGGATACAGCCACAGGGCAATGTGTGAGAACCTTACAAGGGCATACCGCTACAGTTTGGTCAGTTGCTTTTTGTCCAGATAGCCCGATATTGATCAGTGGCAGTGAAGATCACACCATTAAAGTGTGGAATCTCGATACAGGCCAAATGGTAAGAACCCTGAAAGGACATGATGCACCGATCTGGTCGGTTGCCTGTAACCCTCAAGGAACGATATTGGCCAGCGCTTCCTTAGATCAAACGGTGAGGTTATGGGATATTCATACGGGGCAATGTCTCCAAATATTGGAGAAACACACCAGTTGGGTTTGGGCTGTCACGTTTAGCCCCGACGGTAAGACGTTAGTGAGTACGAGTACCGATCGCACCGCAAAGATTTGGCATCTCGATCGCCTCAACCACAAACAAGGGTTCAGAACCCTGGAGACGGGAATTGGCTGGTTGCTGGCAGTTGCTTTTAGTTCAGATGGACAAATCTTAGCCAGTAGCAGTCAAGACCACACCATCAAGTTGTGGGATGTCAACAGCGGTCATTGCTTCAAAACGCTAGAGGGACATTCGGCCTGGATCTGGTCTGTTACTTTCTGTGGCGAGAGTCAGATTTTAGCCAGCAGCAGTGAAGATGAAACCGTTAGACTTTGGGATGTCCAAACCGGTGAATGTCTTAGAGTCCTGAAGGCAGTTAAACCCTATGAGGGCATGAACATTGTAGGAGCGACTGGTTTGATGGATGCGTCGATCGCTACATTAAAACGGCTAGGAGCAACCTCTTAGCTTGAAGTTAGCTTGAAGCCCCCAACCTGGAGCCAGGGAGGGGGGCTAACGCGATTCATTTTAGCTTTGCTTCAGTCAGTGGAAGTACAAATTTGATGTGACGTAAGTGATTTATCCTGTTGTGGCAGGTAATCCTTTAGACCAGACGAATGACCCATCAATTGCTTGTCGTCAGGTATGCTATATCACTACAGGTGTCGAGCTACTAATTAGACTGTCAAAGCATCCTCTTACAGACCAGACAGTTAATTGAAAGATTGGTTCTGTTTCTGCCATGCTTCCACCCATTCATAAATCATGGTGTAAAGAACGAAGCGTTGCTTAACCTTGCGCTGGCTACAAAGACCTTTGAATTGTGTTACTAAGTCAGAGGCAATCCGGATTTTAATGTCTTCGGTATCGATGCGCTTCTCATCTTGCCAATCGCTAATCAAGGAAGAAGTTAATCCGTCCGCTTGTACCCATTGGTTAATTAATGTTTCCAAAACTTCACTCATCTTTAATCCATTTTGGGCACAGAAGGCTTTGAACTGAAGCTTGAGCGATCGCGGTATTTTTCCTTTAATCACGGCATACGCTTCAGAGTTTTCTGTAGACATTTAGGTTCAAAAAACTAACGTGAAACTCTAGTGACATATGCTAAGTCTTCTTAAAAAAAATACCAGCAGAAACTAGTGAAGTTAAGCAAAAAGTTAGCTGATGATAACTGTATATAGGCATATACATTAAACCGATACGAATGGAGTTGCTGTTGAACGCTGCTGTCTATCGCTGCTATGCAACGCTGCTCGTTTCTCCTGCAAACAAACGGCTAGAGGCTATTTAAACGGCAGTACATGCCGCATTGAAGGGCGAGCATACTCTGTGGCAAGCAAGCTATGGTCATACATCTGGGTTTATTTCAAAGGCTACCTGCCGAATTCTACGCCCCTACAAGTGTGGGGTCGCAAATTAGCTCTTGAAAACATCCTCTTGGACGGCTTTTTGCAAGTGCAGCCAGTCACGAAACTGTCAGCGAATAGTTCAAGATCGTTCCCGGTTGTTGTTGCACTGACGTAATATCACAGGCAACCTTCCTATCTGTTTACATCGTTACATTTTTAGAAAGATTTAAGATAATTGCTTTGATTATGTAATACCTTAAGCAGCCGTGTTCCCGTGACGGATGACCTGTAGCATTTCTGGAAACGAATCAGTGGATCAAATCATCTTTAACTTTCTTGAAGCAAATTTCCATGCACTATCTATTATTCCTCTAAGCAATTGTGTTGATCGATGAAGATAAATGTAACGGCTCTCCAGTGAATTAGATAGTATTCAAGCGAGTTAAGTAGAGCAGCGGCAGGGTGGCGGGAAGTCAGTCAGGCTAACCTTTTCAGCAAACCGCATAGTTTTCACAAAGAGGGTTCTGTTTGGTATTTCAGCACACAATACATCCCCCATTGGATCAGTCTAAACATCCGTTTCATTCCTATCTTTTTCGATAACTTTTTGGATCTTCACTGGCAAAAGCCTCGCCAATCGAAAAAACTAGATACCAGCAAAGGACAATGAAACCGCAGAGAAATCCTAATTGATCCTTTAGCCGCTGTTATTGATGACGTTTACAAGTTTGCTACTACTTGACACTAGTGAAGGCTTAGACGAGTTGCACTAGGAAAGCTTGAGAAAGGGTCATGATTTATCTACTCGTGGAGAAAACGTAGATTATGCTCGAAATACTAGACAAGCTCACACGGAAACCGCAGGGCTTACATGAGCAACTGGAGAACGTTTTCAAACAAATGTTTGAAAACACATGTCAGGCGATTGAGCAGCTAGATGATCAAACGTTTGTAGAACAAACCTGGACTCGTAACGATAACGCTGGCTGGGTGGTTGGCAACAACCGTCCAAATATGGTTTACGTTGACCGGGCTTTACAGGGCGGCAGCGTGTTCGAAAAAGTGGGCGTAAATTATGTTGCGATCGAAGGCGAAATGCCCGCCGGAATGACGTTTCAGAAGACAGGTGCCCTGGTAACAGCAGACGCCGATCAGGTTACGGGTGAAAAGGGAGCATCCTATTTTGCGACAGGAACCAGCTTTGTCATTCATCCACGCAACCCAATGGTGCCGATCGCCCATGTTAACTACCGCTATTTTCAGATCGGTGATGGTACCCAACCTGGTTATTGGTGGTTTGGTGGTGGGGCAGATCTCACGCCAGTCTACCTATTTGAGGAAGATGCCATACATTTTCACAGGATACATAAGGATGTGTGTGATAAGCACTCTTCCTCGTATTATCCACGCTTTAAAGCGGGATGTGATGCGTACTTCCGCATTCCCCATCGTGGTGAGAATCGGGGTGTAGGCGGCATTTTCTTCGACCATCTGAACGATCGCAGCGTTCAGGAGCTTCTTACATTTGTTAAGGACTGTACCGAAGCCTTTATTCCTGCCTATATGCCGCTGGTAGAACGACGCAAAGATATGGCCTTCACCCCAGAAAACAAGCACTGGCAGCATCTCGTTCGGGGGCGCTATGTAGAGTTTATCTTAACCAGCGATCGGGGTATGCGTTTTGGGATAGAGAGCGGTATGGTCAATACGCAGAGTGTGTTCAATTGCATGCCCCCGGCTGTCTGTTGGCAATACAACGATCAGCCCGATTCGGGTAGCCAGGAAGCCCTATTGAAAGAAGTGCTGCGAAACCCACGAGAGTGGCTTTAAGTATTCAATGCGAGCTGAGTTTGAGTCGGCGAACACCATTCAATGCCAGATCGGGATGTGGTTGGTCAGGCAATTCATAGAGGCAATTCATAGAGACGAAGGGCGATCACCTCTATGAGGATGTCTGAGAAGGATTCAATAGTCTGCATTTGCCCCCTAAATCCCTCATTGGGGGACGTTGAAACAGAGTTAGGGGTTAGGGAGTGGTTCGGATGACAATTAGCACGTTTGAACCATTCCTGGCGGTTGATTTAAGGGTCGATTCAATTCTAGGAGCTGTTGCAGAAAATGAGAAACAATGTTGCTTCTGCCAAAATAAAGCGCAGATTCACAACGAACGAACTTGAAGCCAACATCATATTGATTTGCCGCAATGTCCTCAGGTACCTTCTGGCTATGCTCATTCTGCTTTATTTATGTGCAAGCGTTGAAGTGTATTTGCAAGGTTAACGAGTAGCGATCGCAGGGAAATCAGAACAGGAGAGCAACAATGGATAACAAAACTGGCACAGGCGACTTACGGATGCAAGATATCCTGAACTTAAGCCAATCCAAAGCCATGACTATGTTTGGTAACAGATTTACCAAATACAAGGAACTGACAGAAGAAATGGGGGAGGATGCCGCTTTCGAGAAATTGATGGAAAATTATCCTGAACAACAGAAAGCGTTGATGGGTGCCGTCATTGATGACACGACCTTAGCGAAAGGCTTTGAAAAAACAATTCCCATGCTGGGGTTGATGGGATTTATCACAGAAATTGTCGATGTTTCTCAGAATGGCACCGATGCCGCACTGGAAATTCAACGAGTTTGTCCGGCTCTATCGCTTGCTAAGGAATATGGGATTGAAACGCCTTGCCGTATCCTTTGTGAGATGGAACAAGAAGCAGCCAGACGGGCTTACCCAGAGATGAAAGCATCTATTCTAAGCAAGCAGGCCGAAGGGGATTGTATTTGTGTCTTTAAGTATGAGCGACCAGCACAGGTAGAGACAGCATCAACGCTCAAATCGCCGAACCTGCTTGCTCAAATTGGCGATCTTGTCCGACTCATCCCTACGTTGATTCGTATTGGCACTAAGATGCTCAAGGTACATGCTTCAAATTAAGGGGTATTTCATCGCCACTCATTGACACCTTTGATTACCCACTCACAACATTGGCTCAATGAATTTTCGATATTAACCTGCACTGGGAGAGGTTTAACCGATGCCAAGCCAGATTACTTACATCAACAGCATTGCTTCAGACCTGAAATCAATGATCAATGGAGATGTTAGCAGTATCGAAACCGATCTGCTGGACGTTTCCCAGGATTTTGGTGGCATTGTTCAAAAGCGGCCTCAGGTGGTGGTTCGTCCCCAAAATTCCATGGATGTTGCAACCGCCGTTAAATATGCGCTCAGTAACGACTTAACCCTATCGTCGCGTGCCGCAGGACATTCATGCAGCGGGCAATCGCTGAATCAGGATGGCATCCTGCTAGACATGAGAAGCCTGAACCAAATTCATGAATTTTATCCCGATCGCCTCTGGTTCAAAGCGGATGCTGGCGTAACCTGGAGAAAAATCGTTGACACTTCGCTGCCTCAGGGGGTGATTCCTCCAGTCCTCACCAATAACTTTGATGTCACCATAGGAGGAACGCTTTCGGCAGCAGGTATCGGCCAAAATTCCTTCCGGTACGGATGCCAGGCCGATAATTGCCTTGGTTTAGAAGTGGTGACTGGAACCGGAGATCTGGTGTGGTGTAGCCCCGACGAGAACAGTGAACTGTTCAGGCATGTGCTTTGTGGTTACGGTCAATTTGGGATTATGACCCAGATACAGCATCGCCTCAGACCCTATCGCCCCTTCACGCGCACGTATTTTCTGCGCTTCGATGATCTTGATTCCTTGCTAACGGCTGAACGCCTTCTCGTATCAGAGGATCGCGTCGATGGCTTACTCGCCTTGTTCTCTCCCTGCATGTTAGGAGTCGCCAGAGGAGGAACTGGAATACAGCCGCTTATTCAATGGTTTTACAGAATGCAAATGACGGTGGAAGTTGATTCCACCAATGATATTAATCAGGAGCAATTACTTTCTGATTTGAACTTTCAGCGACACATTTACACTGAAGACCTGACCTTTGAGCAGTTCATTCAGCCGATCGCAGAGGTACCCCATCCGGCGGGGGATGCAAATCCCTGGCTTGATATGTTCTTGCCAGCGTCGATCGCCAAAGACTACATCGAAACGGCATTGCAGCGTATTCCGGGTTTCCTGGACTTTCGCAAAACGCCAGTGGGTTCTTTTTGTATGTCTCCTAAAACGATCCACAACCCGCTATTTCCATTGCCGCCGGAGGATCTGGTGATTGGGTTTGGTATGTATCCCACCATCCCTAAACCTCAGCTTCCCCTGGTTGCAGAGCAGCTAAATGCATTAACTGAGTTAGGGTTCAAAATGGGGGGTAAACGCTACCTGGCTACCTGGTCAGACTTTGGCCTTCCACAATGGCGGCTCCAGTTTGGAGAGTATTGGCCCACGCTGAATGAGATGAAGCGAAAATACGATCCCAAGGGTCTACTTAATCCCGGTTTCCTTCAATACGAGTCGGCATAAGACCAATTAAACCAGTGCCATCACCTGTCTGGTAGAACCCTGCTTCGGCATAGAAGGCATTTGGCAAATTTTCATGATGCTTAACTGCACGATCCTATAATTTATCAACGGTGCTACCATGAACTACTTCAAACGAGAACTGACTCCCGGTGAGAAAATGTTTACTCATTTAGGGGGAGAGATGAGTATGACGTTTATTGGACAGGTAGAGGGGTTGATATCTCCGGATGTACTGCAACAGGCTCTCCGGTTGGTGCAAAAACGTCATTTGCTGCTTCAGGTTCATATTTCGAAGTCAGACGAAGGTGTTTTTTTTGAATCAGGGGACGCACAGGATATTCCCTTGCAGGTCATTGATAAGCAATCTGATAATCAGTGGGTGGCGATCGCTGAAACTGAAGTCAACCAGACGCTTTGTGTCAACATTGGCCCTCTGTGTCGGGTGATTTTTCTGCGTTCTACTGAACCAGGTAGCACCAGTGAGATCATCGTAACGATGCATCACGCTATCTGCGATGCTATCTCAGGATTAAATTTCATTGACCAGGTGTTGTCGTATTGTCAGCAAATTGAGGCCGGTGAATCCATTGCTGATGTAGTGACGCTGGCGGCGCTTCCTCCCCTGAAAGACCTGTTCAATGCCAGTTCTGTAAATCAGGGCACGGGTGAGAATCCCCAGGAGGAATCGAATTGGGATGCTCAGTCGGCCTGGGGAGGGCCGCAGCCCTTGATTAGCGAGTTCTTTGAAGGTCAGGCCGCCTTAAGCGATTGTCATACCCGCTTCTTAACGCGGCAGCTCAGTCGAGAGATGACGATTCAGCTCAAAACCCGCAGCAAAGAAGAAGGGACAACGGTACATGCTGCTCTGTGTGCAGCCATGCTGTTTGGAGCCGCAGCCATTGCGCGTGCCGATGCACCCGTCTATTTGTCTTGTGGTTCAAGCGTCAGTTTACGAAACTATTGCGAACCGAAGGTGCAGGATGATCATCTGTCTTGCATCTCAGATGGAGTAACCCATACTTACAGTGTCGGAAAAACGACCTCATTTTGGGATTTAGCGCGAGAATCCAAATCGAACCTGGTGCAGTCCATGAGTAACGGTTCGTGGATTGTGAATAGCGCTGACTTCTTTGAAAGCATGGAAAACATGCCTCAGCTTGAACAGCTTAGAGCCGAACTAGAACGGTTGATGGGGCGATATGCGTCAGTATTGATTGCCAATGCCGGACAAGCTAAATTCTCAGGGCAATATGGCACGATTCAATTGAAAGGTCTTTATTTCCCGATCAGCGTCCATTTGGCTGGCCCTTGCTTTGCTTTGAATGTAGTAACGTTGGACGACCAGATGTTCTGTACATTTCCTTATGTTGTTCCGATGTTCAGCGATGAAACGATGGCCATGTTTGCCGATTCGGTGATGGCGATCCTGCATCAGTCCTGTGTGCCTCAGGCGTTTGAGTTGGGTGGGTTTGATGGAGTAGCACACGAAAAAACTCCCCAACTAACGGCTTAGTTCTGCGTTTGCTTCAGGCCAATGCTCCAGTCATGTCTGCGCGGTAAGACAACTTTAGGGAGGATGAATGAATATTGCAGTGATCGGTCTCAGCCATAAAACGGCTCCGGTAGAAATTCGTGAAAAGCTGAGCATTCCAGAAACGCAAATAGAACAGGCGATCGCCCAACTGTCTTGCTATCCTCACATTGAAGAAGCAGCTATTCTAAGCACCTGTAATCGTCTGGAAATTTACACGGTGGTTGCAGACCCGGAACAGGCAACTCAAAATGTAATTCAATTCCTGGCAGATCACAGCCAACTACCTCTCCAATACTTACATCAACATCTGTTTATCCGGTCGCAGCAGGATGCCGTCAATCATTTGATGCAGGTTGCCTCCGGTCTGGATAGCCTGGTGATTGGGGAAGGGCAAATCCTGGCTCAGGTCAAACACACCCACACGTTGATCCAGCGGTATAACGGCTGCACCAAACGGACCCTGAATCGCCTGTTTCAGCAAGCCATTACCGTGGCAAAACGAGTTAGAACCGAGACAAGCATTGGAACGGGGGCTGTTTCAGTCAGTTCTGCGGCGGTGGAGTTAGCCCAAATTAAAACAGCCCGTTTATCAGATTGCCGAGTGGCGATCGTGGGGGCTGGCAACATGGCTCGGCGGCTGGTGCAGCATCTGTTGGCGAAAAAAGTAACTCACATTTCAATTGTGAATCGGTCGGCTGAACGAGCTGAGGAATTGGCCAAGCAGTTCACCAATGCCCAATTGAAATGGTATCCTCTTACTGACATGATGTCGGTCATTGCCTCTGCCGATCTGGTCTTTACCAGTACCTCTTCAACAGAACCCTTGTTGAATCGAGCCAATCTGGAATGCACCCTGACACCAAACCAACCGTTGATGGTGTTTGATATAGCGGTTCCGCGTAATGTTGACGCAGATGTGAATGAATTGCCTCAGGTTCAAGCCTTCAATGTTGATGATCTAAAGACCGTGGTTGCCCACAATCAAGACAGCCGACAGCAACTGGTAACAGAGGCGCAATCATTAATCAATGATGAGTTGGCAGCGTTTCATACCTGGTGGCGATCGCGCGAGACGGTTCCTATCATTAGCTGTTTACGGGAAAAAGCCGAAACCATTCGCGAGCAAGAATTGGAAAAAACGCTGTCGCGTCTGGGAATTGACTTCACCCAAAAACATCAAGCGGCTGTTGAAGCCCTGACTCGCTGTATCGTCAACAAAATTTTGCATGAACCGATGGTTCATCTGCGATCGCAGCAGGACATAGAGTCCCAACGTCTGGTGGCTCAAACACTGCAAACTGTATTCAACCTGGAGTCCTGCGTGATCTCAAGGCATCGTTTGAACGGGGAACAACCCTATGCCTCCGTCACTCCACCGCTAGCGTCAACTTGACAGAACCCAGGCAGAGGATAGTTCCACAAGGTAGAAAGTAGGAGCCGCGAATGTTAAAGAATTTTTGGTATGCCTGCGAATTCAGCACCCTGGTGACGAATCAGCCCAAACAAATCGTGATGTTGAATCAACGGTTTGTTCTCTATCGCAATGCTCAGGGGCAGGCGATCGCCATGAACGATCAATGCCCCCACCGAGGGGCTGCTCTATCTGCGGGTTGGTTAGAAAACGACTGTATTCGCTGCCCTTATCATGGCTGGAAATTCCAGGAGAATGGACAATGTATTCATATCCCTGCCAATGCAGCGAATGCTCCTGTTCCTAAAAAGGCGTATGTTGAGAGCTACCCAGTTCAGGAAAAGTATGGGTTTATCTGGCTATTTTATGGAGATTTGCCAGAAGCAGAACGTCCTCCCATTCCGCCTCTGCCGGAGTTTGAAGACCCAACCCTGCATCGTTTCTTTCTAGACTTCAAAGTGAACACCCATTACACTCGTGTTCTAGAGAATTCCATTGATATTTCTCACTTGCCCATTGTCCATGCCAATTCATTCGGCGCAGGATTTGGTGATAATCCTACAGTGGATGACTACACCGTTGAGGATGAAGGCTGGGGCATGAGTGCCACTATTGTTAGCAAAAGTTCTGCTAAACCAAAGGGCTTGTTCAAACACTTCGCCCGCCAAGAAAGCGCCGATTTAGTTTCAAAACTGACGTTCTACTTGCCTAACATTACTAAAGTTGAAAGCAGTTCTAAACATATCAAGATTGTGAACTATGCGGTTCACTTTCCGGTGAACGATACGACCACCATTAGTAAGCGGATTCTCTTCCGCAGTTTCTTTCCCTATGCCTGGTCAGACCGCATGTTTGCCAAGTATTACACCAAGATTTATGCCGAAGATAGTGTAGTCAGTGAATCCCAATACCCTGGAACAGTACCCTATAACTTGTCTGCTGAAACGCATGTTGCTTCCGATGCATTGCAAGTAGCGTATCGTAAGCTTCGGCAGAAATACCTGGCAATGGGGTGGGGGCTAGAGCCAGTTCATTCCTCACTCCCTTCCTCTAACGGCACGATCGCGCCACTTTCTGCCACCGCACTGGTCAACTAGGATTCGCCTTCTCAATACATCATTGAGCGGTTGGTTTTGGTTCTCGCTCTACAACCATCGATCATTGAATGTAACTTAACGGCTCACTGTGAAAATGCCTTCTTCAAACTTAGGAGCTAAGAATGTTGAAGAACTTTTGGTACGCTTGTGAATTTAGTGCGGCTGTCACCGCTAAACCTAAACAGGTCGTGATGTTGAATCAGCGATTTGTTCTTTATCGCAACAGCCAGGGAGAAGCGATCGCCCTCAAAGACCAGTGCCCTCATCGAGGTGCGGCGCTTTCTTTAGGCTGGCTAGAAGGAGACTGTATCCGTTGTCCTTATCATGGATGGAAATTTCAGGCAAACGGACAATGCATTGATATTCCGGCTAACGCACCTGAGACACCCATTCCGCTAAAAGCTCGCATTGAAACCTACCCCGTTCAGGAAAAGTACGGATTTGTCTGGCTATTTTATGGTGATTTACCCGAAGCCGAACGTCACCCTCTGCCAACATTTCCAGATTACCTGTTCTCTACCTTGCATCCCGTTTCTCAAGAGGTGATGGAGCCAGTTAACTATGCCCGTTTGATGGAAGTGAATATTGACTTTGCCCATATCATTGCAATTCACCGCAAGTCGTTTGGTCAACGAGTTGCGCTAGACAAAACCATTCGTTATGCCGTTGAGGAAGATCCCTGGAGCGCTGCGGCTTCATTTACCTATGATTCGTTGAAGAGTTCAAGAAGTGTGTTGAACTCTTTGATGGGAGGACGACCACAATTTACAACGCGACTGAGCTTTTACCTGCCGAACGTCACCCTGGCTGAAATTACGGTGGGTGGAAATGGCAAATTTGCGATTAAGCTCGGTATTTTAGTGGCTTATCTTCCTATTGATGACACCACCACTTGTACTAAACGAGTGTATTTCCGCAATTTTCTCACCTCACCCTGGCTCGACGGTTGGGCTAAAAAACTGGACTATGCCCTGGGTCATGAAGATACGGTCATTGTTGAAACGCTAGCGCCCCAACCGATGCCCCGCATCTCCGAAGAACTTCATATTGCGGCTGATGCATTGGCGTTGACCTATCGCAAGCTTCGGCAAAAATATCAGGCGATGGGATGGGAACTGCCGCCATCTGAGCAAACCTCCAGACAGCCACAGACCCAACCCGCACAGCCCTTCTCATTGGCCAAGACTTAGAGGATGTTTTAAAGGTGCTGATTGACACCTGAACCGCTCCCCTTTCTGGCTTTCCGCAGGTGCCAAACCCTCAATTCTGGCTTCGACGTGAGCGCTCATCCGAACGGGGACGTTGAAACAGAATCGGATCGGAAGTCCCCCGACCTTGGGGGATTTAGGGGGCAAATGCAGCACATTTGATACGTTTCAAACCTCCTCTTACAGCCATTGTCATTTGCATTCACCACATACCAAACCCTACACTCCCACCCCATCTTGGCGAGACTGTGGCTGACTCGATTGAGAACTGCTATAAGGTCTTGCACAGTTTCTGCCATTCCCTATCCTTTCCAAGAGGGACTCATGAATCTAATTACTGTGCCTCATAAGCTCTCGTTTCTCCAACTATTTCAATGGGCTAGTCGTCCTTCAGTATTTTTGGATGACTGTACCAAACGCTATGGAGATTTTTTTACCGTAGCGTTTCCGGGCAGCAAACCGTTTACCCTGGTCAGTCATCCTCAAGCGCTAGAGCATATTTTGACGGCTCCTCCCGGCACATTCGTTTCTGGAGAGGGTAGTGAAAAGTTTCGACCCATTATGGGAAACTATTCGTTGATGGTGTTGGACGGGAAACCTCATCAACGTCTGCGAAAATTGATGATGCCCTCCTTTCATGGTGAACGGATGCGACTCTACGGCAATCTCATCTGCGAGCTAACAGAACAGATGATGAAATCGTGGAAGCTGGAGAACTCGTTTAATCTCCACACCTCCATGCAAGAGATTTCTCTTAACACTCTCTTAAATGTAGTGTTTGGCGTGGCGGAAGGAGAAAATACCGAGCAATTGCACCAAAAACTGTTGAAATTAGTTGGATTTGCCACCTCTCCGTTGCTGGCGCTCCATCTTTTTGTGCCATCGTTACGTAAGAATCTGGGAGCCTGGAGTCCGTGGGGGCGGTTTCTCCGCCTGCAAAAAGAGGTGGATCAACTGCTGTATGCGGAAATTGCTCAACGTCATCAACACCCGCAACCCGATCGTACTGATATCCTGACGTTGTTAATGTCAGCTCGTGATGAAGAAGGCGAGCCAATGAGCGATCAGGAGTTGCGGGATGAATTGCTGACCTTGCTGTTGGGCGGCTATGATACCACATCAACGGCGATCACCTGGGCGTTGTATTGGATTCATCGGCAACCCGATGTGCGTGAACGATTGCTTGAAGAATTAAATGCGATCGACGATCCGTCTGATACCAAAGCCATTGCTAAACTGCCTTACCTGAGCGCCACCTGCCAGGAAGCGCTGCGTTTAACCCCCTCCATTGTGCTGGGATCGGTGAGAATTGCTCAAATGCCGCTGGAGATAATGGGGCAGGAATTGCCGCAGGGGACGTGGATTTATCCCAATATCTACTCTGCTCATCGCCGTGCAGACGTATATCCAGAACCCGATCAGTTCAAACCAGAGCGCTTCCTGGAACAGCAGTTTTCTCCTTACGAATATTTCCCCTTTGGGGGCGGAACACGGGGATGCATTGGCACGACGTTTGCTCAGTTTCAAATGAAGCTGGTCTTGTTCACCATTCTGTCTCGATATCAGCTAGCGCTCATTGATTCTCGTCCAGTTCAACCTATCCGGCGCGGGCCAGGTTTAGTGCCATCCAAAGCGGTACATATGATGGTGACGGCTTGCCATCTGCATCGAGCGACTGTGCCTGCTTTAGTTTGAATTGAAATGAGTTGCTCTGTTCTGCACTCTTTCGATTTTGAGCGTTTCACCTTTTTTGCCGCATTAATGAATTTCAATTCGTCTTTCTGTTAAGGAGACACCTATGGCAACTCTGTTAATCACTGTGCCTGATTTTACTAGCCATGTTCTGCCAATATTGCCGATCGCCGCAGCGTTAGTAAAACGAGATCATCGTGTTCTGGTACACACGAGCCAGCAACATCAGGACAAAGTAGAAGCGATCGGTGCTGAGCTGGTTCCCATGTCTGAACAGTGCGACATTAAGTTTCAAACCGAGAATTGCTCAGTCCCGCGTCCCTGGTGGTTTCCTGCTGTTGCTAATGGTTTATGGCGCTTTCGGCATGGCGTGCTGGCGATGGTTCCGGTCATGATGGCTGAACTGGAAACGATCGTGAAACGGGAACAGGTGGATTGCCTCATTGGTGATTACATTGGTTATGGTGCATCGTATGCAGCCGAACGGCTCGGTATTCCCTTCATTACCATCACAGTATCGTGGACAGTCACTCCCAATGCGGATGCTGTTCCTTCGTTTCTGGCTGCGTTGCCGTTACCGCCACGATTGATTCATGCTGCGATCGATTTTATCTTTCCTTTGCGTCGCGTTCGGCAACAGATGGGTTTGCCGCCGCGTCCCAAATCTGCACCCGCCGAGTTTATTTCCATCATTGTTTCTAAACTGCTCAATGTCGTAACGGCTCATCGGGACTTTATTCCTGCAACAGACCTGCAAGAGAATCAGGTTTTTATTGGCCCGACTGCATTTCAAATGCCTCACGCCAGCGATGATCCCTATGGCGCTAGCTTGGAGCCAGGTACGGTATTGGTGAGCACGACTACATCTTCTACCGCAGATGATGGTCAATTCCGGCTTGTACTGGAGTCAGTGGCTCAGATGGGATTTCCGGTTCTGGCTACTTCAGGGAATGCTACTGATATTCCCTCAGACTTGGGAGAAAACGTCCGTCTCGAAACCTTTGTGCCGTTTGATCAGGTATTGCCCTATGTCAAAGCAATGGTGACTCATGGCGGTGCTGGCTCCGTCGGACGCGCCTTCAGAATGGGGGTTCCCATGCTGATCATTTCTGACTTTGGCGATCAGATTGCGACAGGCTCTAGAGCCGCAGACCTGGGTTTGGCGTATCATCTGCCTAAAAACAAAGTAACGCCCAAGGCGATTCAATCTAAACTCAACGCCTTATTGCAAGATCAGGCTCTGCACAATCGGGTTAAAGCGCTGTCTGAACAGTTGCGATCGATGGACTCTCCAGAACTGGGTGCCGATGCCATTGAACGCACACTTCAACATTCAATGACGAGGTCAGCCATTCAACCGACACACGCTGCCAGGCTGGCATCAACGGTGTCTTCGTAGTGAACATTCCATGTTCAGCATCTTGAACCCGGCCAATTCAATCTTGATTCGTTTTATTTTTCTACTAGGAGATCTATGGCGACTCTATTGGTAACGGTGCCCGAAGGCAGTGGTCACAGTCTGCCGATGCTGCCAATCGTTGAGGCTTTGGTGAAACGGGGGCATCGTGTTTTGGTGCATACCAGCGCTAACAATTATGCCAAGGTACAGGCGATCGGTGCCGAAGTGGTGCCCATGACTGAACCTTGCAACTTTGTTTCTCGGTTGAAGACATCCTCGGTTCGTCGCCCCTGGTGGCTGCCTGCCGTTGCTAAGGGGTTCTGGCAATTTCGCCATGAAGTGCTAACCATGATTCCCTGTATGGTGACGGAACTGGAGGCCATCATTCAACAGGAACGGGTCGATTGCCTGGTGGCCGATTTCATTGGGTTTGGCGCGGCTTACGCCGCAGAGAGATGTGATATTCCCTTCGTGACCATTTCTGTTACGTGGATAGGAGCCTTCAATGCCCATACCCTGCCTGCGGGCTTCTCCTACCTGCCCTTACCCCCGTGGCTGATCCATGCCATCACTAATTTTATCTTTCCGCTGCGTCGTATCCGTCAACAAATGGGGCTGCCGCCTCGTTCCAAGAAGGCACCGTCTGAGTTTATGACGGTAATGGTTTCTAAACTGCTGAACGTTGTCACCTTTTATCGCGAGTTTGTTCCTTCCAAACAGCTTCAGGCGAACCAGGTCTTTGTGGGTTCCACTGCCTTTCAGATGCCTCGCGCTACTGATGATTCTCCCTATGGAGCCAACCTCGATCCCAATACGGTGTTGGTTAGCACCACCACATCAGCGGTCGCAGATGATGGTCAATTTCGTCAAGTGTTGGAACCTGTGGCGCAAATGGGAATCCCTGTCCTGGCGGCTTCTGGTGTTGCTACCGATATCCCCGTAGGGCTAGGAAACAATGTTCGCCTAGAAACCTTTGTTCCGTTTGATGAGGTGTTACCTTATGTCCGGGCAATGGTGACGCATGGTGGTGCTGGTTCGGTCGGAAAAGCATTGAAATTTGGTGTTCCAATGCTGATTATCTCTGGTGTGGGAGACTCGGCAGCGACAGGTGCTAGAGCCGCAGAATTAGGCTTGGCCTATCACCTGCATCGCAGTAAAGCGACACCTCAAGCCATTCAAGCCAAACTCGCAGCCCTGTTAGAAGATGATGTGCTGCGTCGTCGAGTCAAAGCGTTTGCTGAAAAGATTCATGCAATGGACTCTCCGGCGTTGGCTGCAAATGCGATCGAAGGCACCTTATACACTTCAATGCAGTCAAATCGTCGATTGAAGTCACTCCTACATTAACCAATTTGGGCTAGAGAAAAAAGGAGAAGTTTTGTGACTATACAAACAACAGAAAGGCTCATTGAATCCGTTCCATTGATTGGGCCACGTCTTAAACCAGGCGATCGCCTCAACCGAAGCGGCATTGACCAATGTCACATCATTGAGCTTCCCAAGATTACAGATCATCGCGGCAATTTGACCTTTATTGAGAACAACAAAACCATTCCTTTTGATATCAAGCGGGTCTATTACCTGTACGATGTTCCCGGTGGCGCAGAACGCGCAGGCCACGCCCACAAAGCCTTACACCAGGTTTTGGTAGCGATGTCGGGCAGTTTTGATGTCGTGATCAAAGATGGGTACGAAACGAAGAAATATCATTTAAACCGTGCCTACTATGGTCTTTACATTTGTCCAATGGTATGGCGCGAAATTGAAAATTTCTCTTCGGGATCGGTTTGTATGGCGTTGGCATCCGACTTTTACGATGAGTCTGATTACTACCGCAACCATCAAGACTTCATCAATGCCGTCGGAGAGCAATTATGAAGGTTCCCTTTCTGAACTTAAAAACATCCTACCTTGAACTTCAACCCGAGTTAGATGCCGCTTATCAACGCGTGATGAAGTCGGGTTGGTATGTGCTTGGGCAGGAAGTAGAGGCGTTTGAAGCAGAATTTGCGGCCTATTGTGGAACGCAGTACTGTGTCGGCGTGGGCAATGGACTGGAAGCGCTCCACCTGATTTTACGAGCGATGGATATTGGCTCAGGAGATGAAGTGATTGTGCCAGCAAACACTTACATTGCCACCTGGCTAGCCGTTTCTCATGCTGGAGCGATGCCTGTTCCCGTTGAACCCGATGAACACACCTATAACATTGATCCACAGCGAATTGAAGCCGCAATTACACCAAACACCAAAGCAATTCTGGCCGTTCATCTGTATGGACAGCCAGCGGATATGGACACCATCAACGACATTGCTAACCGCCACCAGCTCAAGGTCATTGAAGATGCAGCTCAAGCCCACGGCGCACGTTATAAAGGCCGACGGGTGGGTAGCTTAGGAGATGCCTCTGGATTTAGCTTTTATCCCGGCAAAAACTTAGGGGCATTGGGTGATGGTGGAGCCGTTACCACCAATGATAGTGATTTAGCTCATAATATTCGGTTACTCAGCAATTACGGTTCGCGTGTTAAATATGCCAATGAAATGAAAGGCTTTAATAGCCGCTTGGATGAGCTACAGGCAGCTTTTTTGAGGGAGAAGCTAACCCGGCTGGATGAGTGGAACAGCCGTCGTACTCGGATAGCGAACCAGTACCTTAAAATCCTTTCAAACAGTGTTGATTTAACGCTGCCATTTGTGCCAGCGTGGGCAGACCCCGTGTGGCACTTGTTTGTGGTGCGCTATGCCAATCGTTCTGGTTTGATGCACCATCTGCACCAGGCAGGAATTGATACTCTGGTTCATTATCCTGTTCCACCCCACTTATCTGACGCCTATACAGAATTACATTTAAGCCGTTTGCCGATCGCAGAACAGCTTGCCCAATCTGTTTTGAGCCTGCCCATCAGCCCTCACATGACCGATGCCGAGGGTATGAGTGTAATACACGCCGTACAGGATGCAGTGCCCGATCGCCGCAGTCTGATTGATTCGTGGATAACCAAACCAGCGATCGCCTCATCTATCTAAGATTCTTGTCCGATTAGGATGTAAAACCATGCAGACAGTTTTAGTTACAGGTGGAGTTGGGTTCATTGGTTCAAACTTCATCCTCAAAGCGCGAAAAGAGCAATGGGCTAACATTATCAATCTGGACAAGTTAACCTGCGCCTGCAATCCTCAAACGTTAGCCAAATTGCAGGATGATGCTGGATATCATTTTGTCCAGGGAGATATTGGCAATGCCGAACTGGTGCGCGATCTGCTGGAGCGTTATCAACCCAGTGCCGTTATTAATTTTGCAGCCGAGAGCCACGTCGATCGCTCCATTCTCAACCCCCAGGACTTCATTCAAACGAACGTACTGGGAGCCTTTCAACTGCTAGAAGCCAGCAAACAGTATTGGGAAAGGTTGTCTGCCCAACAGCGAGAGTCCTTCCGGTTTTTACATGTGTCTACGGATGAGGTGTACGGCTCGCTCTCGCCCACTGATTCCGCGTTTCGAGAAGATACGCCCTATGCGCCAAACAGTCCTTATGCGGCATCAAAAGCTGGATCAGATCACCTGGTACGGGCTTACTTTCACACCTATGGTCTGCCTACATTAATTACCAACTGCTCCAACAACTATGGGCCATACCAGTTTCCCGAAAAACTAATTCCCTTGATCATTCTCAATGCATTACAGGGGCGATCGCTTCCCATCTACGGCGATGGTCAAAATATTCGAGACTGGCTCTATGTCACCGATCACTGTGAGGCGCTCTATCTGATTTTGCAATCCAGTCGTATAGGAGAAACCTACAATATCGGCGGCAACAACGAGCAGACGAACCTGACGGTGGTTGAAAAAATTTGTGCCATTTTGGATGAGCTGGTTCCTACTAACGATCGCTACTCGTCGTTAATCACCTTTGTGAGCGATCGCCTCGGTCATGATCGGCGCTATGCCGTTGATTGCAGCAAAATCAACCGCGAGTTAGGTTGGCAACCCAACGAGAATTTTGATAGCGGTTTATTGAAAACGATTCAATGGTATCTCAGCCATCCCATTTGGGTGCAGCAAGTGCAATCGGGTGCGTATCAAACCTGGATTCAGCAGAACTATGGCGATAAGGTCACTGTGTTATCTCGCTAGCGAGATCCTATATCACTTGAGGAATTCATTATGAAGGGCATTATTCTAGCGGGTGGTTCTGGTACACGGCTGTACCCACTCACCCAGGTCGTGAGCAAACAGTTGATGCCAGTCTATGACAAGCCGATGATTTACTATCCCTTGTCTGTTCTGATGTTGGCTGGGATTCGAGAGATTCTGATCATTTCGACGCCGACTCACTTACCCTTGTTTCAACAACTGTTGCAGGATGGTAGCCAGTGGGGACTCACGTTTAGCTATGTCGAACAAGCCAAACCGGAGGGTATTGCTCAGGCGTTTATCCTGGGGAAAGAGTTTATCGGTAACGACTCTGTTTGTTTGGTGCTAGGCGACAACCTCTTCTATGGCAATGGTCTGGTTGAGGTATTGGCTCATGCCGCTCAACTGCGTGAGGGTGCCCTCATTTTTGGGTATCGGGTGGCCGAGCCGCAGCATTATGGAGTCGTTGAATTTGATGCTACAGGGCAGGTTTTGCGCCTGGAGGAAAAGCCCTCAATATCTAAATCCAATTACGCGGTGCCCGGCATCTATTTCTATGATTCTCAGGTGACAGAGATTGCGACTCAGTTGGCTCCGTCCCCTCGCAATGAACTGGAAATTACCGACTTGAATCAGGTTTATCTCCAGAAAGGACAACTGCGAGTCGAGGTGTTAGGCCGAGGTTACGCCTGGTTGGATACGGGCACTCACGAATCGCTCCATCAGGCTGCCAGCTTCATTCAAAGTTTGGAACAGCGGCAGGGGTTTCAAATCGCCTGCATTGAAGAGATTGCCTATCGTCAAGGATACATTGACGGGGAGCAACTCTATCGACTGGCGAAACCATTGGCAAAAAGCAGTTATGGACGTTACCTGATGGACATCATTGAGAGTGATATTCGTGCCACGCAGGTGCAACCGTTCAATCGAGTAATTCCATTGCATGAAATCGCTGATGCGAACAAAGCCTCTTGACTATCCACCCACTTTTTTAATGTAGGAGAACGGTATGGAAAATGTTTCACTGCTACAAGCGGCGCGAGGTGAGGTGTTCGATCGCCCCCCTGTATGGATGATGCGTCAGGCAGGACGGTACATGCAGGCGTATCGAGATTTGCGCCAAAAGTATCCCTCCTTTCGAGAGCGGTCTGAAACGCCTGATATCGCGGTTGAGATTTCACTACAACCGTTCCGCGCCTTCCAGCCCGACGGTGTGATTATGTTTTCCGATATCCTGACGCCCCTACCCGGCATTGGTATCCCGTTTGATATCATCGAAAGCAAAGGGCCAGTCTTTGAACACCCGATTCGGACGCAAGCTCAAATTGATGCCCTGACTCCGCTTGATCCTGAAACTGCTTTACCCTTTGTGCGGCAAATTTTGACAACCCTCCGCCAGGAGGTGAATGAGTCCGCAACTGTTTTAGGCTTTGTGGGTGCGCCCTGGACGCTGGCGGCCTATGCCATTGAGGGCAAAAGCTCAAAGGATTATGCCATTATCAAACGCATGGCTTTCTCCCAACCCGCCATGCTGCATCAGTTTTTAGCAAAACTGGCAGACGCGATCGCCCTCTACGTGCGCTACCAAATTGATGCGGGTGCCCAGGTGGTGCAACTGTTCGACTCGTGGGCGGGACAACTAACCCCCTACGATTATCAGACCTTTGCGCTTCCCTACCAGCAACGAGTCGTCAAACAGGTCAAGCAAACCCATCCCGATACGCCTCTGATCTTGTACGTCAACAGCAGTGCTAGCGTTTTAGACTTAATGGCGCAATCGGGTGTGGATATTGTCAGTGTCGATTGGACGGTGGATATGGCCGTGGCGCGGCAGCGGCTCGGTGCCACGATGGGCGTGCAAGGTAATCTCGATCCATGCGTATTGTTTGGTGATAAAGCCTTCATTCGCGATCGCATTCTGGATACAGTGCGTAAAGCCGGAAACCAGAAGCACATCATGAACCTGGGGCACGGGGTCTTACAGAACACGCCGGAAGAGAACGTCGCCTTCTTTTTTGAGACCGTTAAGCAGCTCAATTACTCATCCAACGATTTCAACTAACAGCTATGACGCAACTTCGCTCGGCTTCATCTACCCTGGCTCGTCCGTCTCGCACGATTCGGATTGGCTCTCGTAAAAGCCAACTGGCTTTAATTCAAACCTACTGGGTGCAAGAACAGCTCCAGAAACGGTTTCCCGATCTCACCGTTGAAGTTCACACCATGTCCACCCAGGGCGACAAAATTCTGGATGTGGCTTTAGCCAAAATTGGCGATAAGGGACTATTTACGAAAGAATTGGAATGGGCGATCTTAAATCGAGAGATTGACTTTGCCGTTCATTCGCTCAAAGATCTGCCAACTCGCTTACCCGATGGATTGACGCTGGCGGCTGTAACCGAACGAGAGAACCCGGCAGATGCATTGGTGGTGCATGAAAAGCACCGCGATCGCCAAATTGAGACACTGCCAGAGGGTGCCATCATTGGTACATCGTCCTTACGCCGTCTGGCACAATTGCGCCACCGCTTTCCTCACTTCACGTTTAAGGATGTTCGAGGGAACCTGAATACACGTCTGGCGAAGCTAGATAGTGGAGAATATGATGCGCTAATTCTGGCCGCTGCAGGGTTACAGCGGTTAGGGATGAGCGATCGCATTCATCAAGTTTTGCCAACCGATCTTTCTCTCTATGCGGTTGGGCAGGGTGCATTAGGCATTGAATGCCGTGCTGATGATGTCGAAATCCTGTCGCTGTTGCAGGCGATCGAGCATATCCCAAGCCGCGATCGCACCCTGGCCGAACGCGCTTTCTTGAGGGAACTGGAAGGCGGTTGCCAGGTGCCTATTGGCGTTCACACCCAGTTGCAGAACGACAGGCTGACCTTAACCGGACTGGTTGCCAGCGTCGATGGTAAACAGGTAATCAAAGATACGGTAATGGGTTCAGTGAGCGACTCAGAGGAACTGGGGCAACGGTTAGCACAGCGCTTGCGGCAGCAGGGTGCCCAGGCGATTTTGGATGACATTTTTACCACAATCCACAGAGGTTAAAGACGCTATGTTTCCAGTGCATCGTCCGCGTCGCTTGAGAAACCATCCGCAGCTACGTCGGATGGTGCGCGAAACCGTTTTGACAACCAGCGATTTAATTTACCCTCTCTTCGCCGTACCCGGTAACGCCATTGCTAAGGAAGTGAAGTCAATGCCGGGGGTTTACCAGCTATCGGTTGACAAAATTGTGGAGGAAGCCCAGGCGGTCTACGACCTGGGGATTCCTGCCGTGATTTTGTTTGGCATCCCAGAGGATAAAGATACAGAGGCGACCGGGGCATGGCACGCCTGTGGTATGGTGCAACGAGCAGCGGCGGCAATTAAACAAGCTGTACCCGACCTGATTGTGATTGCAGACACCTGTTTGTGTGAATACACCACGCATGGACACTGCGGCTATCTGGACGTGGGGGATTTGACCGGGCGCGTCTTGAATGATCCAACCTTAGACCTGTTGCAGCGAACAGCCGTTGCTCAAGTTAATGCCGGGGTTGATATCATTGCGCCATCGGGCATGATGGATGGATTTGTGCAGGCCATTCGGCTGGGGCTGGATGAGGCGGGTTTTCAGGACATTCCCATTCTCTCGTATGCCGCAAAGTATGCCTCGTCTTACTATGGCCCGTTCCGCGATGCGGCTGAATCCACGCCGCAGTTTGGCGATCGCCGCACCTATCAAATGGATCATGGCAATGCCCGTGAAGCGCTCAAAGAAGTGGAACTGGATATCAGCGAAGGGGCTGATATGTTGATGGTTAAACCCGCGTTAGCGTACATGGATATTATTTGGCGCATCAAGGAAGCCACCCACTTACCCGTCGCGGCGTACAATGTCTCTGGCGAATATTCCATGATCAAAGCGGCAGCAATGAACGGCTGGATTGATGAACACCGCGTCGTCATGGAAACATTAACGAGCTTTAAACGGGCGGGTGCCGATTTAATTCTGACCTATCATGCCAAAGAGGCGGCTCGCTGGTTAGCAAAAGGTGGTTAATCATGATCCATCTTCAAACATTGGTGATGGTGCAATTGCTTCAGATAATCACGTTTAAGGAGATACCGTTGAGATGACGATCGCTTTCACTCCTCAAACCCCGTTGTCACCCAGTCTGCCTCTCGATTCAAATCTGGCTCCAACGAATGCCAGGGCTAGAATTAGCCAATTTATGCAGCAGTTGCAGGATGAGATTTGCGAGGCGTTGCAACAGCTCGATGGAGTCGGCCAGTTTCAGGAAGATACCTGGGAACGAGCCGAAGGCGGTGGCGGGCGATCGCGCGTGCTGCGGGACGGAGCCGTATTGGAACAAGGAGGAGTCAACATTTCGGAAGTGTTTGGCTCGCATCTACCGTCCTCAGTGTTGGCACAACGGCCAGATGCCGCTGGACATACCTTTTATGCCACGGGCATCTCTATGGTGCTGCATCCCCGCAATCCGTATGTGCCGACGGTTCACCTCAATTATCGCTACTTTGAAGCTGGCCCAGTCTGGTGGTTTGGCGGTGGTGCCGACTTAACCCCTTATTATCCCTTTGCGGAAGATGCGGCTCATTTTCATACCACGTTAAAGCGTGCCTGTGATACACATCATCCCGACTATTACCCGGTGTTTAAACGCTGGTGTGATGAGTATTTCTTTTTGTCTCATCGGCAGGAGACACGGGGGGTTGGCGGTCTCTTTTTCGACTACCAGGATGGTCAGGGGAAACTGTATCGAGGTCAACACCCAGACGGAGCAGCGGCAGCTTACAGTAACCAGGTTGGCACGCCTGCGCTACGCAGTTGGGAGTCATTGTTTGCCTTTGTACAGGACTGTGGCAAAGCGTTTCTATCGGCCTATGTTCCCATTGTTGAACGGCGACAATCAATGGAGTATGGCGATCGCCAGCGTAATTTCCAGCTCTACCGTCGCGGTCGCTATGTAGAATTCAATCTGGTACACGATCGGGGCACGATCTTTGGTCTACAAACCAATGGACGTACCGAATCTATTTTGATGTCGCTACCGCCGCTGGTGCGTTGGGAGTATGGTTATCGTCCAGAACCCAACACCCCAGAAGCCGAGTTATACGACACTTTCTTGAAGCCTCAAGAGTGGGCAAACTGGCCTTCCATCGCCTAGTCAGGCTGCAAATCATTCCCAGGACTCACTATGAACTTTCAACAGCTATTAAAACCGTCGAATCCGTGGATGCTGGTTTTAGTGATTGCTGGTACTGTCACCTCCGGTGCCATTGCAATCTATAGTGTGGCTCAATTAAAACCGAGCAATGATCCGGTTGCAGTGGTGGCACCCCCGGTATCCGTGCGCCAGATTACGGCTTTAGGACGACTGGAACCGACCACAGAAGTCATCAAACTCTCCGTACCCGCAACCTTGAATAATGATCGGGTCGCTGAGTTACGAGTACAACGGGGCGATCGTGTTGAGACGGGGCAGGTCATTGCTGTTTTAGATAGCCGCAATCGTTTGCAAAGTGCCTTACTGGAAGTGCAGGAACAGTTGAAAGTGGCTCAAGCTGAGCTGGTGCAGGTAAAAGCGGGAGTGAAAGCAGGAGAAATTGCAGCCCAAAGAGCCGAGATTGCTGAGTTACAGGCTGATTTAAAGGGAGAGGTGAGCCAACAGCAGGCGGCGATCGCCCGCTGGCAGGCGGAGGTTAATACAGCCACAGCCGAGTACGATCGCTATGTCTCGCTGTATCAAGAAGGAGCGATTTCTGCCTCTGATCTGGATCAACGGCAGCTTGACCTGGAAACCACACAAGCGCAGTTGAACGAAGCGAAAGCCGGACAACAACGCGCAGCAGATTCCTTACAAGAACAGATCCGGCAGGCAGAAGCAACGCTCGATCAACTGGCTGAAGTGCGTCCTGTGGATGTACAGGTGGCTCAGGCTAGGGTTGATCAGGCGATCGCCGCCGTTAAAAAAGCAGAAGCCGACTTAGCAGAAGCCTTTATCCAGGCACCCATCACCGGACGCATTCTCGATATCTATGCCAATCCAGGGGAAGTAGTGGGTGAGAAAGGCATTGCAGAGTTAGGACAAACGAGCCAGATGCAGGTTGTTGCCGAGATCTATCAAACCGATATCAATCAGGTACGTGACGGTCAACTGGCGTTAATCACCAGTAATTCATTTCCAGGCGAGTTGCAGGGAACGGTTAGTTTCATTGGCCTCCAGGTGAATCAACAAGAGGTGACTAGCGGCGAACCCGGAGAAAATCTCGATCGTAAGGTAATCAATGTGCGAATTCAATTGAATCCACGCGATAGCCAGCGAGTAGCTGATTTAACCAACTTACAAGTACAGGTTGCTATCCAACCGGAGCGCTCATCGATCAACCGTTAGCCTACACTCTCAACCCAATGAATTCATGTTTCATAAACTGTTTCGCAAAACGCCTTTAGCATGGCGGCAGATGAGCCGGGAAAAAGCACGACTGCTGGTAGCCATTACGGGCATTGCTTTTGCTGATGTGCTGATGTTTGTGCAATTGGGATTACAAGACTCCCTGTTTGATTCCCAGGTGCGACCTTATGCCACCCTGCAAGGCGACTTGTTTCTGGTCAATACCCTGTCAGATAACCTGGCCTCTGTCAAAAGCTTCTCGCGCGATCATCTGTATCAGGCCGCTGGTATTGATGGGGTGGCGGCCATTAGTTCGCTGTACATTGGTCAGGCCGATTGGCGAAATCCAGACAACCGTGCCAATCGCCAAATCTTTGTGTATGGCATTGATCCCGATCGCCCTGCTTTTAACTGGTCAGAATTGAATCAGCATTTGGATGAGCTGAAGTTATTGGATCGAGCGCTGTTTGACCGAGCGGGAGCCAGCCCTCAGCTTGGCGATATACCTACCTTGCTGGAAAAAGAGAATCCGCTTTCCATTCAGGTCAATGCGGCTGACCTTCAAATCGTGGGACTGTTTACGTTGGGTACCTCATTTACAGCAGGAGGTAACCTGCTTACGAGTGATTCCACGTTTCTGCGGCTGTTTCCCCAGCGTCAGGCCAGCGACATTAGTGTGGGGATCGTGCAATTGGAACCAGGTGCAACCATTGAGCAGGTACAGGCTCAACTGCAATCCATTCTGCCCAACGATTTGCTGGTACTCACCCGCGATCAATTTACCGCTCGTGAACTGGCTTTTTGGACGACTGGTTCTCCCATTGGCTTTATCTTTGGCTTTGGTGTAGCGATCGGCTTTATGGTTGGCACCGTGATTGTTTACCAGATTCTGTATACCGATGTGTCTGACCATTTGCCAGAATACGCCACCTTAAAGGCAATGGGCTACAGCGAGCTGTATTTGATTGGAGTCATCATTCAAGAATCTCTGATTTTAGCGGCACTGGGTTTTCTGCCGGGTTTTTTGCTCTCAAGCGGACTGTATACCCTGTTTCAATCCGCCACACTTCTCCCGTTAGCAATGAAACTGAATCGAGCAATCACCGTACTGGTGCTAACCATCATTATGTGTGTGGGAGCCGGAGCCATTGCCCTGCGGAAATTGCAGCAAGCCGATCCCGCTGATATTTTCTGACGTTCAATTTCAGTTCCTCAAGAATTGCACTACTAATTAACATTTGGAGTTAGGGAGACAACAGATGAGGATTCTCGTCACAGGTGGTTCTGGCTTTATTGGCTCAGCCCTTTGTAGATATATCATTGAACAAACAGATTGGTCTGTCGTCAATGTGAGCCGATCGCCCTACTCTGCCTCAACTCAGGCATTAGATTTGGTTAGAAGTAGCGATCGCTACCATTTTGCTCAGGGTGATATCACTGATATCAATTTCCTCAGGCAAACCCTCTGGACGTACTCCCCGGAGGCGGTGATTCATCTGGCAGGAGAATCGAGCGTCGATAAATCGCTGGTCGCGTCTCAACAGGCTTTGGAATCAAACATTTTGGGTACCAATACGCTGCTGGATGCAACCTGCGGCTACTGGAGGCGATCGCCCGATGACCGTAAATCGAGGTTCAGGTTTATCTACGTTTCCACGGTTGAAGTATACGGTTCGCTCGGACATCTAGAAAAATTTAAGGAGGATTGTCCCTATCGCTCCTCTTCTCCCTATGCCGCATCGAAAGCCGCGTCTGAACAACTGGTTTGGGCCTGTGGAGCGAGCTATGGTTTACCCATCATCATTACTAATTGTTCCAACAACTACGGGCCTTATCAATCGACCCAGAAGTTGATTCCGGCAACGATTACACGAGCCATGAACGGAGAAAAAATTCCCGTTTATGGAAGTGGACAAAATACTCGGAATTGGTTATATGTAGATGACCACGTTAAAGCATTGCTCTCCATTCTGCGGTTGGGTCAACCGTTTACCAAGTACAACATAGGCACCTCCGACGATTTGACTAATTTAGCGGTAGTTAAACGCATTTGCCATCTTTTAGATGAACTGCTACCCTCCCATGAATACAGCCAACGAGAAACGTTAATTGAATTTGTTCAGGACAGGACGGGACACAATTTTCGATCCTCAATTGATTGGAGTAAGATTAACCAGGAAATCAACTGGAGTCCAACGGAACGGTTCGATAGCGGTCTTGAGAAAACCGTGAAGTGGTATATCAATCATGAAGGCTGGTGGCGATCGTCCCCCCTTGCTAAAGTCCATGCTGTTGCTTAGCTCCCGATCCGTAAGCGTGATGCCAGGGATGAATTGATTGCACCTCAAGGTTTAGACATTCAAACGGTTGTCAATCGGGTTCACAGGTACCTTTAAAGCGAAAACCATGACTTCCAGCACTCCAACCTCTCGATCGCCTGTTCCTGAGATATCAACAATGAATCCTGTGATCTCGGTCTGTCGTCTCAACCATTACTTTGGTCGAGGAGATCTTCGCAAGCAGGTATTATTTGATATCAATCTCACGATTCGTCCAGGAGAAATTATTATCATGACAGGCCCATCGGGGTCGGGAAAAACGACATTGCTAACTCTCATGGGTGGGTTGAGATCGGTTCAGAACGGTAGCCTTAGAGTTCTGGAACAGGAAATGTGTGGTGCCAGTAAATCACGCTTGATGCACACGCGACGGCAAATTGGCTACATTTTTCAAGCCCATAACTTACTGACCTTCTTAACGGCCAAGCAGAATGTGCAAATGTCGTTAGAATTACATGACGAGTATCTCAATCAAGATGTAGACCAGTTAACCAGCGCGATGCTCGAGTCCGTTGGCCTGGGTCATCGGGTCGATTACTATACCAATAATCTTTCGGAAGGACAAAAGCAGCGGGTGGCGATCGCCCGTGCCCTGGTTAGCCGTCCTAAAATTGTCCTTGCAGATGAACCCACGGCTTCCCTTGACAAGAAATCGGGACGTGATGTTGTCGAACATATGCAGCGTTTAGCCAGGGAACAGGGATGCACCATTTTGCTGGTCACTCACGATAACCGAATTCTGGACATTGCCGATCGCATCATTCAGATGGAAGATGGTCGGTTGCTGACAGGAGGGTAAAAACTTGGTCTAGCGGTAGAAATCGCTCCTTACCTGCTTTCTTCATAGCTCTCCTGCTGCCGTATCATCTCTGTTCGATCGCTGAGAAAAGCCATGAGAAAAGACAATGGTCAAAAGAGTTACTATTATTATCCTTTTAGCGGGTCTGTTGTTAACCGCATGTGGAGGTCTTGTGAGCCAGTACGAAGAAGCAAAATACAGCGTTTTGCAGTCGCAGGGAGACATTGAAATCCGGCAGTACGAGCCTAAACTTGTAGCAGAAACGGTAGCTCAGGGAACAAGAGATGCTGCACTCAACACTGCCTTTTCTATTCTGGTCAATTACATCTTGGGCGAAAACATGCCTGCAACCGAGATCGCCATGACGGTACCTGTGACGCAGGCGGCGGAAAGCCAAAAGATTGCTATGACTGCGCCGGTTCTACAACAAGAGTTAGGGCAAGACATCGCCATGACAGCTCCAGTTGTGCAAAGGGGCGATCGAACGGACTGGGTTATCCAGTTTGTGATGCCAACACAATACACGCTGGCAACACTGCCCAAACCTAACGATTCCCGGATTGCGATCAAAGAAGTGGAGGGTAACAAAGTGGCCGCTATCCGGTTCTCTGGCTCTGCTAGCGACCAAACCATCCGGGAAAAGGAAGCGAAACTCCGTGCTTATCTGAATCATCACGGGATCGATACCCAGGGTAGTGCGATGACCGCTTTCTACGATTCACCCTTTACTTTGCCTTTCTTTAGGCGCAATGAAATCATGATTGAACTGAAATAGTGCTGCACCGTGTTTTTGTAATTGCATAGTATCGTTTGCTGATGAGTATTTTTTGCTTATGAAAGCCCTTGAAGCCTACAGCCTTAAAAAAATGTACCGCCAACATCACCAAACGGTGGAAGCGGTCAAAGATGTTTCTCTAGTTATTCTCCCAGGCGAAGTTTTAGCGTTTCTGGGGCCAAATGGAGCAGGCAAAACAACCAGCATTAAAATGATGGCAGGGTTGATTCAACCCGATGCGGGTTGGGTCAGAATTGCTGGCGGGAATCCCCACCGTAACCCAGCGGTTTTACAACGCATGGGAGCTGTACTGGAAGGAAATCGCAATGTGTATTGGCGGTTAACTCCAGAAGAGAATTTAGAATACTTCGGCGTGTTAAAAGGACTCTCTATCCGGGAGGCTCGGCAATCGGGACGGGCACTTTTAGAAAGATTTAACCTATTACATAAACGCCACACTCCCGTACAGCAGTTGTCGCGAGGAATGCAGCAGAAATTGGCCTTTGCGGTTGCCCTGGTGCATCGTCCGTTGCTGTTGCTGCTGGATGAACCGACCCTGGGTCTGGATGTGGAAGCAACTGAAGAGGTGAAAGTGTTAGTGCGAGAAATTGCCGCGTCTGGCTGCGCTATCTTACTTACCACTCATCAATTGGCGATCGCAGAAGAACTGTCGGATCGAATTGCCATTCTGCAAAAAGGAGAAATATTAACAGAATCACCCACTCAAGAACTGATCCGGCAGTTTTCGGGCACTAATTACAAAATTGAAATGGAAACCGCATTGGATCAGGCCAGACTGGCAGAGTTAAAGAGAATCGGTGCCGCTATTGAAAACGAAACCGTTGTGTATGTCAGCAATCCAGAATTGCTCTATCACGTTTTCAATGTGCTTAAACCCCTATCATTGAATTGCGTCGCTAAAGAGCAACCGGATCTAACTCAAATCTTTTTGCAAATTGTGCGAGAAGGAACACCTCACCAAAAAGAATTACTGCGTTCAACCGAAGAGGATGCTTTAAAGGTCTGATTCGTTAACCCAATAGGTGTAGGGGCGAAGCATTCGGTAGACAATTTCTCGGTTGTTGCAGCCATCCTGATTTGTAGCTTGCTTCTCGCAAAGTATGCTTCGCCCCTACCAAGACGTAAAAGATACGTTTCAAACACTTCGGCAGAAGCCCTTAAAACAGACCGGAAGTATTGCCCGTAGCCTGCTTTCCGCAGGGTCATGCTATGCCCTTGCACGAGGCTTTTGCCCATTTCAATGACGTTTTACAGGTCACAGCCATGTTAGAACTATTCTTAGCTGAGTTTCTCCGCAGTTGGCGGCAGTTTCGCCGTTATGCAGGTGAGGCTGTTGGGTTAATTGGCGTTACCACCATTTTGTTCTACGGGCTTTTTTTAGGCGCTCGTTACGTTGCTGGCCCTGCTTTACAATTAGAGGATAAAATTGACTCCATCATCGTTGGCTATGTCCTCTGGACTTTAGTGCTGTATATCATTTCTGACATCGCCGGAAACTTACAAGAGGAAGCTCAAACCGGTACATTAGAGCAATTGTTTCTATCCAAATTTAGTGCTACTAAGCTTCTCTTGATGAGAACGCTAGCCAGTTTAACCCTACAGATGGTGATTATTTTCAGCATTCTGTTTATTATTATGGGCTTAACTGGCAGTCGCTTGACCTTTACACCAGTGTTGCTTTTACCCTTTATCACCGTGCTGACCGGAACCTACGGTATGGCGTTTATATTGGGCGCGATCGCCTTATTACTCAAGCGCGTTCAACAATTGATTGGAGTGGTTAACTTTATCCTGTTGTTCCTGCTTGTAACCCCCACTGAAACATGGTCGCCTCCACTAAACTTTTTAGCCCAATTACTACCAATTACGCCGGGTGCAGGGTTGTTGCGCGATCTAATGGCAAGGGGTGAGAGTTTAAGTGTTGTGGGATTGGGTATCGCTATTATCAATGGAGGATTTTACCTGGCAGTAGGGTTAATCCTGTTTCACCTCGCTGAACGGCGGGCAAAACAGAGAGGAACGCTCACTGGCTATTAAATGCGATCGAAAATCAATTCATCCGGATGTTTTCCCACTCGTGCTGCCAGGATCAATCCACTCGAATCGGCTAAACTCAACGCAATCCAGCAGTCCCCTACTTCTAATTCATCCGGGAGGCATTGCTTTTGTTTTTTTTCACAAATGACCCCATCTCGTCAGCAGACACTTCTTGGGTTTTGACTGTTTGTACTTGGGCATTATGCACCTGTTGCCCTCGCCCACTAGCCGCTTCTTGCCGAGAGTTCAAATCTTGAGCAACCCTTTGCCGAAAGTGCAACTCATACTTATAAAATTTGCTTATGTCTTTGGCTGCCAGTCTGAAGAGATCTGTCTGGATTGACCCACTACCCTTTGATGGTTTTGAATCGCGTAATTAAGGCAGGACGGTTTTGGTAGTCCAACTTAAGTTGCTCAAAACGCTGGATGAATTCAGGTAGTCGTCCTTGATGGACTGCTAAGTCCCGTAGGTCTTTGAGGAGAGCAGTGGCTTCATCGTAGGGTTTAGCCTGCTTAAGTTCAATCAGTTCTACCACTCGCTCCCAGGTCTGGGCTTCTTTCGGAGCCAAAGCCTCCAGTTCCTTAATACGCTTTTTCTTGGCGGTATTCTGTTCCCGTTGGTGTCGCTTTTGTTGAACTGTTTCGGCAATTGCTTGCAGTTCAGAAAACCGCCGATGTCCTGATTTCGATCGAGATGCCGACTGAGTTGCGCCTGCCAGTTCCTTTAAGCGATTAATCAGTAGTAGATCAACGTGCGGTTCTCGACGTACCAGCTTCAGCAAAAATTTCTGCTTTTCATCTGCTGATAGTTCCTCAAGCCAGTTTTCTAGTGATGGCTCTGATGATGGCATTTGGCGATCGCTTTCCTGTGCTGCTGCTGCAACTAAATCCGGATCAAGTTCGACAAGTTCGACAAACGCTTGCAGTGAGTCAGAAAGCTTGTCCAGGTTAGGCGGAATGGGAGGTTCAACCGGATCATCCTCTAGGTCATCGTCCACAAAATAAGGCGCTGTTCGTAGCCAAACCAGATACAGCAACCGCAAATCACCATGCAGTAACTCATCTCGAAGCGGCAGTAAACGGGGCAGCCAGCCTTCCCCCTCAACCCAGCCACGGATACCTTCTTCCTCGTTAATTTCGATATCAAGAATGACGTACTTCGGGGTGGTGGAAATGGTAATCGTGTCAGGCAATTCGTAAGGTTGGAACCACTCTGGGTTAACGATCGCCTTTGGAAAACGAAATATCAGTTGCCAGGTGCCCCAGTTGGCGATGTAGAACATCATGTCAAAGTACTGAGTGAGTACTTTCTCTGGATTGCCCCGAAAGTCGCCATAGTTGTAAAGGAATATGGCTTGATGGGGAGTGAGTTGAACTCGGCTCGAAAGTTTGCGGATCTCATCCTGCTCTTTCTTCGTCAAAGGACGATCGATCGCCTGAAATTCGTAATACTGATATTCGCTCATGGGTGGTTTCCTCTGCTCATTTAGGAAATGAAACACTCATATCCTGATAGACTTCAAGGTCAAATGTCCAAAATTTAAACTCGCTCCAAATATCATCAATGACTTTATACTGAGCTGCTGTTTTCATGGTGAAATTGGTGATCAGAGAAATGCGCTCGCCTGTTTGAGCCGTTTGCACGGTGATACTCTTTGGATTATTCGTTAGCTTAGACGCTGCATTTCTCAAGCTATCAAAATCCTTCTCTTCAGGTGGGATATCAACTTCAATGACGACTTCTACATTCATATCAACCTAACCCTAGCTGTTTCATGGCTTTCCACAAATTGCTGCGTCGCTGATGAACATCACGCCACTCAGCTAGAAGGGTTTCATAGTTTTGGGGAGACAGTTCCTTCAATGCAACCATCCACTTTGCATGCACGGTGTAATCAGATTTAGAAGCGGACTCTGGTTTAGGAACAAAATTTTGTAGGTGTGTTTTCCAGTAGTTCATGACTTGCTCCAACGAATCGGCGGAAGCATATTGTTTGAGATAGTCTTGTCGTGATTTATCGTTCTCTGTCACATACAACCAGAATTTGCCTGACCGTTTGCTGTGTGTCTCCAGGAAGCTGGGCGATCCCATAGGGATTAGCTTCGCTGCGCGCCTCCTCCTGCAACTGCGGTGACAAAACCATAAATAGTGCATCCAGCAATTGAGCCAATTCCTGTTGAGTTAATGCATTCAGCAGGCGATTGGATTTCATACTCACCCCAATTCATATCCTTGTTCCATCCAATAGTGCCAATCCCCGATCGCTTCTTCAGTTTCATCATCTACCTTGATGCCTTTGAGTTGCACAAGGGGCACTGCCAACTCTCGATCCATCCAGCGAATAACGACAAACATTTCTCGCTCACACTCATCTTCAGGAGCCATCTCGATCACGTCTACAACTTCTTTTAACTTCAGGGGAGAAATTTTGCGCTCTAGAATGCACTTGCCCTGAAATGGAAAGCTGATCTTATCTTCCAGGTAGTAGTACCATCCCATTGCCTGCTCTTCCGGTCCATAGGCATCGACGATCGCTTCCATTGAAATCCGATGCTCCCGCTCTTCATCTTTTTCGGCTTTTTTTCTCGGCATGATGCAACCTCCAATTGGAATACCGCATTATAAAAGCTTTGGAATGGGTTACGATTCGATCAATTAAGAGAATTAACAGTTCTTGTGAGCATTCCCTTCCGGTTTCAGGTCAGGTCTCGCTGTTGCAGCATTGCAACTAATTTGTGCTTACGGGTATGGGTTTGCATCAAGGCTGTACGATGGCGGTGCCATTCCTCCTGCTGACCCAACTGAAGGTAGGCAGCCCGGACTCGACGCAACCAGTTAAGCGCGTGATGGTAATACTGCGCTTGAGCTGCATTGATAATCGACTCGGCACGGGGACGGGCGTTTTCAATCACCCAATCAGGACGATGGGCGATCGCTGCATCCATGACTGGATGAATAATATCCGATTCATAGGAACTGAGCTGAGTGACGGTGGCGATCGCGTCCTCAATTAAGCCCTCCTCCAAGAAAATGGCAGCTTTTGCCTTCGCATGCAGGCTACTGGAGCTTTGCCGCAATGTATCGAGCAATTCTGGTTGCAGGGAATCCCAGCGATGACCCGCCAACTCCTTCAGTTTCAGGTAATCCGGCAGGGAGGGCTGGAGTTGAAATGCTTTTAATCGTGTCTGGAAGGCAATTTCTAAATCGATGCCCTCTGCCAGTTCGCTGGCCCAAACAGCTAATCCATAGTGATTAGAACCGCCCAACGATAGCCCTTGCATGGCAATGTTGAGTGCTGACTTCAGTTCCCCCTGTTGCCGAAGCGTTTTCGCCAGCGTCCAGGCTTCACCCGCCGTACTCATTTCCTGTTCTGCCAGGGCAATGGCTTCCTGCGATCGCCCCAACTTCGTCAGCATTTGCAAGTAGCGATCGGTCTGCCCTTCTGCTTCTGCAAGATAAAGATACTCTTGATGTCTGCCCTGCCGCTCTAGAATCTTGAGCCGAATCCAGGCAAGATCATCAGCAAAATCAGGGGCTTCGTCTTCCCAGGCACCCAATTCAGTAATGTTTCCCTGTAAAACCTCCTGAAGTGGCGGGTACTCCCATCCCTGCTGTAGCGCCGTCAGGCTCATCTCAAAGCTATCAACGCCATAATCGACAACCTCTTTTTGCCAGTTCTTTAGCTCCTTTTGCCATTGCTGAAATTCGCTGGTGGTCAATTCAGCACTCAAAATCGCTTCAGTTAGGGCATCATCTAGCTCTTCAAAAAACGCTCCACTTTCACCGCTGGAGCCGTCCAGGTTCATCCAGTCCTGCACATAAGCCCGCACGATCGCACCCAAAATGATCAGCGCATTGTTGCCATCACCCTGCTCCAGGAACTTGTCTGCCTTTTGAATAATTTCCCGAATTTCATCCAGAGCGGGTTCATCATTCCACTGCTCTACATACCGATTGATAATTCGTTTAACCTGTCGCTCGATTGGCTTGGGATCAACGGTAGTGCGGCGAGGAGCCTTTTGTGATTTTTGGGTTTTGGATTGGGTCAGTAAGGCAATCTGAACCTCAACGGCATCCATCCATTCTGGCTGCTCGTTGGCAATATTTTGCACGATCGTTTCTAACTGCTCACGGTTAAGAGAAGCCAGCAATGTAGCCAGTGCAGGACGATGCTCAATGCGATCGGGCTGATTTAGGCAGGTTAAGAGGACGGCAACGATGTGCTTACACCATCCTTCGTAATCATAGGGACAGGTACAAGTTGCACGAGTAATCCCGCCTTGATCAAAATAAACATTGATCTGGTAATCGGTTGCTTCACTACCTTCAACCCTGGCAAGTAATCGATCGCCGCGTTGAATCAGAGAATGAACTGAACCAGCCCGGTAATAACCCTGTCCTCGCTCGAACGATTGAGCGATCGTATGGTGACGAATGGTTGCCTCGCTCAAGCTTGGTATCACTGATTTCCCCTGAATTGTTTCAATTCGCCTTATTTTAAATTTTAGGCAAAATCTTAACGTCTCAACGTCCGAAAGCAACGCCTAGCCAGAATATTCCATCTCCAAATCGATTGCCATTAACTAAATCAAATTGCCATTAGCAATTCGTCAAAAGATGAAATTGCTTACCAAGATGGGACTTGGGATGGCTGATAATAAAGCATCTCTCTGCCGCTTGAAACTTCAATCATCCCCTTGCCAAACTGGCAAAGATTTGGTTGAAGTCACACATGAGCATACAACCATAAGTTGAGCAGGCTACAAGGCATAAGTTGAGCATAATCCAGAGAACTGGTAGCCTGAGATCCCTATCTCTTCGCTCTCAAATTCTAGTCAGTTTCGCCCAAAACAAGCATAAAGTGAGCATCGTTCAAAATAAAAGCCATAAAGTGAGCATAATTTGAGAACCTCTGAAAAGCTTGCTGCTACTGGATTGTAGCAATTATACTTTCAACACAGAAAAATAATCGGCAGAATTAGATGTGGCAAAAGCCTATGTAGCCTCCCCAATCGCCCAGTAAACAGCACCTAAGCCTCTTGCCCTGTAGCTGGCTCCGCAAGGTGAATCAGTTGAGCTATCCACTATTCCAGCTTCTGTAGGATTTGCTGCCATTGCTCAATTTGCCGTCGTAACCCAATGGCACGCTCGTTAAGGGGGGATGCAGGAGAATCGCCCTCTGCTGATTGGTCTTCCAACAAACCTGCTTCAGTTGATTCAGCCAATTCAGCTTCGGCTTGAGCGATCGCCTGCGTCAGAATTTTCCCAGGCTAAGGGGTCGTTAAGAAATAACTTCACACTTTCTAGGTAAAATATTGCTTAACTTTGAGCATAGAATTACCAGAGCCGTGTCTGAACAACCAGTGCATCAATGCCAATGTCCGATTTGCCAAGCAACCG
>NZ_JADEWO010000053.1 GCF_015207605.1 Oculatella sp. LEGE 06141 | reverse complement strand
GGGTGGGATACATCGCGTTGCATTGCAGGAGTGGCAAGGGTTTTGTTGGGTGTCTATCGGCTACAGACGATTGGGTTGAGGTTCAAAACCCAGATAGCCTCGTGGGGTGATCATCCAATCTGCATGGAAGCGGGTGCTTTGGTTGCCGATGATGACGGTTGTCAGCATGTCAATGGGTTCGTCTAGCAGGTTTGCCAGGGTTGTGAGGGTGATCTGTTCGTCGGCGCGGTAGGCGGCACGAACGAGCGCAACGGGTGTATTTGCAGGGCGATGGCTAAGAAAAATTTGTTGGGCGATCGCAATTTGTTGGGTGCGAGATTGCGATCGCGGATTATAGAGTGATGTAACAAAGTCGGCATGGGCGGCTGCATTCAGACGTTTTTCGATCACCTCCCACGGTGTGAGCAGATCGCTGAGGCTGATGGCGCAAAAGTCGTGCATTAATGGTGCACCCACGCGAGAAGCAGCAGCTTGCATCGCTGTAATTCCAGGGAAAACCTGGAGAGCAGGGGTTTTGCCATCCCACTGGAGGGCTTGCAGTTGCTCTAGCACTAGCCCTGCCATGCCGTAAATGCCGCAGTCGCCGGAGGAAATAACGGCGACGGTTAAACCCCACTGCGCCAGGGCGATCGCCCGTTCGGCTCGCTGCCGCTCTTGGGTGATGGGCAATGCTTCGATGATTTGTCCGGGGCGCAGCAGGGGTGCAATCAACTCAATATAGAGTGAATAGCCAATGACTATATCGGCCTGAGCGATCGCAGTTTGAGCCGCAGGTGTCATTTGCGCCAGTTGCCCCGGCCCGGTGCCCACCAGCCACAGGTTGCCGCTGCGTCCAGTAAATTCGTGCTGAGTCTGAGCTATGGCAACGGTTACAGCTCCGGGTTGTCCGTCCATTCGCACAATTTGCTTGGGCACTCGCAGATTAATTGCAGGTGTATCGCGTTGCTCTACCTGGGGCACCTCCAGTCCTGCTGCCAGTAAGGCGGCGGCTTCTGCCACGCTGGGGGTGCCCACTTCTGCCTCCACAACAGTGGATGGCGTAGGAACCGGAACCGAGCGTAAGCGGTCGGCGGGGAAACACCGCAGCGGCAGGTGGCGATCGCGGCAAAATTCCACAAGACCGACTTCATCGGCTTTGAGATCAATGGTGGCAATCCCGGCGATCGCCCCGTCTGCCAGGTGATGCGCCTGTAGCACTCGCTGAACGGCTGTTTCGATCACGAGTTGAGGCGTGCCGCGTTCGCACCCAATGCCAACCCACAGCACGCGAGGATGCCACTGCACCTTTGGAAAATCGGATTCTGGCGAGAATGTTCGCTGAAGTGGGCTAATCCAAACGCGAGCGGCAGGTGGGGTGGCAGCCGGTTGCACGGTTGCCGAATGCTCTGGAAAGCCAAACTCAAACGGATGGCCGCTGGGTAAACTGGACTGCCACAGGGTTGAACCCGCTTCTTGAATCACCTGCACTGTTCCCTGGCGAGCGATCGCGGCACTTACCCCCGTCCAATCACCCGTTCCCCGTTGCCACCCGAACGGCACTCCCAGTACGTCAATTCCCGGCAGTTGCAGATGGTTGGCGCTGCCAGTCAGTACGGCTGTTGCGTTCAGGTATAGGGCGATCGATCGGGTAAGGCGATCGGCTCCGGCCTGGTGCCCACCACACAGGCTGATCACAAACTGCCCTGCTGTATCTACCACCACCACGGCAGGGTCAGAGGATTTGTCGTGCAACAGGGGGGCAATCAGCCGCGTGACGGCTCCGGTCGCCAGGCCAAATACAAGGCTCTGGTGCGTTGTCCACAACTCGGCCAGATGGGCTTTCAGCGGTTGGTTGAACGATTGCAAATTGGCAGAATGGGTAGAGTGAATTTGAGACACGATCGCCTCTGGCACCCATAGCGTCATGGCCTCGGACTGGCAGAGCGACAGGAGGGTTTGGGCTGCGGTTGGTGTTGTGGCAATGGCAGCGATCGGTTGAAACTCTTCGAACAGCAAAGGAAACTCGCACTACTAAACGATTCGTTTACAAGTGTACGACTTGCTCTTCGCTACCTTCAGGGGTCACGGGTGTATTGGTAAATGAGCGGCTTCTGCAATCGCTTATGGGCTGGCTTATTGCAGTGCGTATCAGCTAGGTGAACGAACTGACCCTATTTCTTGTTAAATATATTCATCAAACCGATGCGCTAGTAGCGTTTGGTCTCTGAAATGTGTTACCTGTATGGATGGTCAGTTGCACGATTGTAAGCCAGCAATTTAGCTTTGGAAATCTTGACGTTCGCTTCCATGCCAGTCCTACCCCACTGTGCTAATCCACTGCAAGATCAAAAGACGCTTTATCAATTTCTTCTAGTATGTCAACAGCAATCAATTGAGAAGAATCATCCCCAATTGGTGAGTATTGCTTTAAACATTGATCCGGTTGATCCGCTTGCTGCTTTACATGAATTAGCAAAGCCAGATCAACCGCATTTTTATTTAGAAAATCGTTTGCGTGGAGAAGCGATCGCTGCTCTCTCTTCCGCTAAACTTCTACAAACTGATGGAACTCAGCGGTTTGTCTCTGCCCAACATTTTATTCACAAGTATCATCCTCATTTCATTTCAAATGCTTCAATAAACGGAGCGGTTTCAACACCCCGTTTCTTTTGCAGTTTTACGTTTTTTGATGAACCGTTAGAGCCATGTTCAGTTTTTCCATCGGCTACTGTTTTCTTGCCCCAATGGCAAATTATTCGTCAGCAAAATCAGTGCATTAGCCAGACGAATCTATTCATTCATTCTGAGCTTAATTTAGAGTCTTTAACTGAAACCATTTGGCATCAATTTCAAACTATTCGTCTGGCAAAATATAGTTTGTTGGATTGGCCCGATCGCCTCAGAGATCACCTGAGCAAATGGACTATTACGGATACAAACGATTTTCAATCCGCCGTGGCTGCGGTACTCAGCGAAATTCAGCAACAGCACTACGACAAGCTGGTTTTGGCTCATGCGGTAGATGTAACCTCGCGCTTTCCGTTTCAGCCCCTTCAGTCTCTCCACCATTTGCGCCAGCGACACCCCGACTGTTACGTATTTTCCACCAGCAGTGGGCAAGGGCCTAGCTTTATTGGAGCCAGTCCCGAACGGCTGATTAGCATCAACGACGGGTTGCTAATTACGGATGCTCTGGCCGGTTCAGCTCCGCGCGGTAAAACGCTGGCCGACGATCAGACGTTTGCCCATCGGCTATTTAGCAGCCACAAAGAACGGCACGAACATCAGGTCGTGGTTGATTTTATTACAGAACGATTGGCACAGCTTGGCCTGATACCAGCCTTTGCTTCTACACCGGGATTGCTGCAACTGTCAAACATTCAGCATTTGCATACGCCAATTCAGGCTAAAGTCCCCGCTGATTTGCATCCGTTGGAGATTGTAGCCGAGCTGCACCCTACTCCTGCGGTGGCTGGTCTGCCCAGGGATATTGTCTGTGAGCAAATTCACCACCACGAAACCTTTGGGCGATCGCTTTACGCTGCACCCCTGGGATGGGTGGATGGTCACGGTAATGCTGAATTCATTGTCGGCATTCGCTCTGCTCTCATTTCGGGACATCACGCCCGTCTTTACGCAGGGGCAGGGATTGTAGCGGGTTCGCAACCAGAGCGCGAGTTGGCCGAGGTAAAGCTAAAACTGCAAGCGCTGCTGCAATCATTGGTTTAAGATGCTCTTTGCTGAATCAGTCTTATGGCGAGCGCTGGCAACCGTGCAACATCCTTCTGCGTGTCGCCGAACTGTTTCGGCCTACTGCTGAGTAAGTGCCTTTAACCCGACCAGTTGCGCTCGAACTCTTGACGTTGTTCGGCCAATTCTACTCGAAACTCCTGAAATCCCGTGTTATACCCTCAGTGAGCCGACCGATCTGGTCGATCAAAGTGTCGAGTTTGTCGTGTCTGGTCGGGTTAGTGCTGCTCGTTATATGTTCTTGGTGCGAGCAATCGAAACTGAGAGAGTCAGCAGGTCAATTGTTACATGCGCTTACGGAGTTGAGTATAGTGATTCGTTTCGAATTGAGCGCGCCCCTCCTGATGGAGCAATGTTGGTCAGTATCATAATCAGAAGCAGTGGGGAAGCAATATGGTAGACAAAGCACTTTTAGAACAATTTCGGCAAGCATATCGCGATCTCGAACTGTTTCCGTTGCTCACCGCTGAGCAAATTGAAGCCTTTCGGGTCGACTACAGCGGTGATACGGTGATTAGATTAGAACAGGCAGTTGAGAATGCTCCACCCAATGGCAAGGTAATTTTTGCAGGACATCGTGGTTGTGGCAAATCGACGCTGTTGGCAAAATTTGCTCGGCAGATGATGCAGCAGGGATATTTTGTTGTCTTTTTCTCGATCGCCGATCTGATTGAAATGTCAGCCGTTAACCATGTCAATATTTTGTACACAATCGCCCTTAGCTTGCTCAGCAAAGCCACTGAACGGCAGGTTGCTATTCCCGAGGAGACGCGCAAATCGTTGTTGGATTGGTTCACTACAACGCAAACCGACATTGTAACGAAAGAACTTAAACAAGAGGTTGGAGTGGGGGGCGACTTTTTTAAGCTGTTTACTGCCAAGCTCAAGAATGAGGACACCTTCCGTGAAGAAATTAGAAAAACATATCAAAACAGAATCGGAGATTTGGCCAAGAAAGCTGATGAAATTGCAGGATTCATTCAAGCTGCAACAAAAAAAGAAGTATTAGTTGTAATTGATGACCTGGATAAACTCGATCTAGAACTGGTTGAAAATATTTATAAAGACAACATCAATTCACTGTTTTTGCCCAAATTTCGGATTGTGTTTACAATTCCGATTTCGGCGATCCGCAATAATGACGTGCTGGCCGTGTTGCAATCGATTGGGCCACGAATTCAGTTGATGTCGGTTTCTAAGTTTTACAATAGAGTAGAGAGCCACAAGCCAGATTCTGTGCCACAAGAGAGCAAAGTTGACCTGTTTTTACAGGTGTTGTATAAGCGAATCCCGGATGATTTGATCGAGCCAGCTACTGCTCGAAACGTTGTACTAAAAAGTGGCGGTGTGATTCGAGAATTGGTACGGATTGCTAGGGAATGCTGTAACGAGTGTACATTTTTAATTCGAACGGAACCCGATCGACAGGATATCAAAATCAATGATGATGTGTTGACGGCAGCCCTCAAGAATTTGCGGAACGAATTTGCCCGTCCGTTGGGCATGAACCTCTACAATCTGCTAGCAGAAACCTACAAAAATTTAAAGCCTGCCGATGCCAAAAGTCCAGAGTTTTTGTCGCTACTGCACGGACTGTATGTGTTGGAATATGAAAATGATGATTTGTGGTATGACATTCATCCAATTGTGGTGGATTTGCTCAAGCGCGAGAACCTAATTTAAAGGTGGAATGACCTATGCAAGCGGTTGATGCTGAACCCGACAACTGGCGGAATTATCAGAAACTGATGGCTGCACTGGAGTCCAGTGAAGGCATTCTGAATTTGCTGATTGCCGTTTGCGACGATCGCAACTTACGAGAAGACTTAATTCAACAGTATGAGGCAGAGTTACAACAGCAGGGTATTCGTCCCTATCGGGTACGGTTGCCGTGGCAACAACCCAGCTTGCGGTCAACGCTACTGCAACTGGTGCAAAGCGATGACTATTTGCAGCAGGGCTATCCAGCAGCGATTACGGTGTTGGGTATAGATGACCTGATTACTGTGAAGCTAGATGCCGAACGATCAGAACAGGAACGTTTTTTCTTTTCGCTGCAATGGACGCGAGAATCACTACGAGAGTTTCGCTATCCCATTGTGCTGTGGCTTACCAATCCGGTGTTGGTGCGAATGGCGCAACGGGCACCCGATTTTTGGAGCTGGCGCGGTGGTGTGTTTTGGTTCACAGGACAGGTCAAGGCCAACGAACCCGTCGCCGCGATGCCATTGCCGACTTTCTCAATCACCAGTAGAGCGGATAGCGATGGTCTGCCACTGGAGGAGTTGAAGCAACTGATTGCCACCACCGAAGCGGAGCAGGGCAGCAATGCTCCCATTTTGGCGACGCTTTACGACAGTTTAGGGCGAACCTATGCAAGTCGATGGCTCAAAGGTCAAGCGATCGATCACCCTCAAGAACGTCAGCTCGGTATTCAAGCCCTTGAGAAAGCCATCGCGTTACAAACAGAACTGGGGTTAGAAGCCGATTTGGTTTCTAGCTTTGAGCGCTTAGGTGATTTGTACTTCAGGCTGAGAGATAATGTATCTAAGGCACTTGAACTGTATCAGCACGCTTATGATCTAGCCAAGAAGTTGGGCGATCGGCTGGGAGAAGCCCATGCTCTCAAAGCAATCGGCGATGTCTTAGAATTCCTTGATCGGCGTAGCGAGGCACTTGACAACTATGAGCAGGCGTTGAACTTCTATTGTGAGTTGGGTGATCGCCTGGGAGAAGCCTATACTCTTTTGGCGATCGGCGATGTCTTGCGATTCCTGAGACGAAGTGGCGAGGCATTGGCTAACTACGAACAGGCGCTGAGCCTCTATCGCGAGTTGGGCGATCGACTGGGAGAAGCTCATACCCTGAAAGAGATCGGCGGTGTCTTGCGATTCCTTGCTCGTCATACTGAGGCACTGGCCAACTATGAACAGGCGCTGAGCCTTTATCGCGAGTTGGGCGATCGACTGGGAGAAGCTCATACCCTAGCTGCGATCGGCGATATCTTGCGATTCCTTGCTCGTCATACTGAGGCGTTGGCTAACTATGAACAGGCGCTGAGCCTCTATCGCGAGATCAACTCTCGGTTTGATGAAGCCCATACCCTGCTGGCGATCGGCGATGTCTTGCAACGCCTAAAACGAAGTAATGAGGCGTTGGCCAACTATGAACAGGCGCTGAATCTTTATCGCGAGATCAACTCTCGACTGGGAGAAGCCAATACCTTGGCTGCGATTGGCGATGTCTTGCGATTCCTTAACCGAAATAGTAAGGCACTTTCTAACTATGAGCAGGCGCTGAGCTTCTATCGCGAGGTGGGTGACCGACTGGGAGAAGCCCGTACCTTGAAGGAGATAGGCCAGCTTTACTTTTCTCAAGGACATTATCAGCAGTCTATTGAGCTTTATCAACAGTCGCTAAATATTAGTCATCAAATTGGCGATCGCTACAATGAAGCTGTCACTTTATACATATTGGCGCACGCATTGGTACGAGTCGATCAAAAGTGGGAAGCTGTCAACGCTTATCAAGACGCTCGAAACTTATTCGACAGGCTTGGCTTTCAGAATGATGTCGAGAAGTGTAATGCAGTAATTCTGAACATTGGACAGAAGATTGTGGTTGAGCGTCACACAGCACCTCAAATTGGTGATGATTCCTTGCCCAAAAATCAAAAATGTCGCAGTGGTGGCTTTTTAAGGTGGTTAGTAGCCTGCTGGCAGATCTTTCGTCGTTGGTTCAGGTGACAGTAACTGAGAGACGATGTAGAGCGATCACCCTTTAGACTGGTTGTTGACGTTTGGGACAGAAACTCTCCGCCTTCATCATCAGACCATCAAGAATAATACGAAATCACAGGTGTACCCGGCTGATGGACGTGAGAACGGGCATCGATGCGAGTAAGGTGAGAAGAGGATTGAACCGTACTACTCTCATCGAATGCCGATCGACTTCCGCAACACCAACACCGTTTGGGCTTCTGTTTTAGTTGAAACACTATACCGCCTGGGGTTAACCACTGCCGTCATTTGTCCGGGGTCGCGATCGGCTCCATTGGCGATCGCTTTTGCCCAACATCCTACCGTTGAAGCTATTCCGGTATTGGATGAACGCTGCGCCGCGTTTTTTGCCCTGGGTCTTGCCCGCCAAACCAGACGACCAACCGCCTTGATCTGCACCTCTGGCACAGCCGGGGCAAACTTTTATCCCGCTGTCATTGAAGCCAGAGAAAGCCGCATACCGTTACTGGTCTTGACGGCCGATCGCCCCCCCGAACTGCGTGAGTGTAACGCAGGGCAAACCGTAGATCAACAAAAACTATACGGCAGCTACCCCAACTGGTACAGCGAACTTGCCGTTCCAGCGCTCGATCGGGCGCTGCTGGCGTATCTGCGACAAACGCTGGTTCATGCCTGGGAGCGATCGCAGTACCCTGTACCAGGAGTCGTTCACCTCAACCTTCCCTTCCGCGATCCGCTAATTCCCATACCGCAACCCGCCGCTCAAGCCTTTGCCGCAGACTTTGATTTAGACCATTTTTTTCACCCGGATATCAAACAGGCGGAACCTCGGTCTGCTGCTGTTCCTGATATAGCGGCATTCATTGCCCGTTTGAAGTCTCATAGCCCTTCGGGTAGCCCTGGTGACGGCATCATCATTGCCGGAGTAGCGCAACCCCGATCGCCCAGGGAGTATTGTGACGCGATCGCCTATCTTGCCAAAACCCTTGGCTTTCCGGTCTTAGCAGAAGGACTCTCGCCCGTTCGCAATTATGTTGAGCTGAATCCTTATATCATTACCACCTATGACCCACTGCTGCGCCATGCCGAAACGGCTGAACGGCTGGCTCCCAAATTGCTGATCCGTGTTGGTGAAATGCCAACCAGCAAGGAACTGCGGCAATGGTTAACCCACACACAGCCATTGCAGTGGATCATTGACGAGGGCGATCGCAATCTTGATCCGCTGTCATTAAAAACCGTTCATTGGCGATTGTCCATTGAGCAATTAGCGGCCGCATTGCAAAGCCATTTAAGCCATCAAGACCCGCCGTTTCTGCGTCCGCCTATCTCCACGGCCTATCTGGATGATTGGCTGACGGTTAATGCCACCATCAGACAACGTATGGATACTCAATTCCACAACACAGAGCGCTTATTTGAAGGGAAAGTGGTCTGGATGCTCTCACAATGCTTACCAGCCCAAACGCCCTTATTCATTGCCAACAGCACGCCAGTACGGGATATGGAATGGTTTTGGCAACCGGGCGATCGCCAAATTCAACCCTTTGTTAATCGTGGCGCAAACGGCATTGATGGCACACTGTCTACAGCCTTGGGACTGGCACACCGCAACCAGAGCAGCGTTTTACTTACGGGCGATTTAGCCTTGCTGCATGATACGAACGGTTTTTTGCTACGACACCATTTTCAAGGACATTTAACCATTGTGTTAATGAATAACAATGGAGGCGGCATCTTTGAACTGTTGCCGATCGCCCAATTTGATCCGCCGTTTGAGGAGTATTTTGCAACTCCACAATTCATTGATTTTGCCCAATTGTGTACAACCTACGGCGTTGAACATATCCGCATTCAATCGTGGCAAGAGTTAGCTCAACGGCTAAATCCCCTTCCGGTGAGTGGTATTCGCGTGTTGGAAATAGTGAGCGATCGCAAAATAGATGCACAGATGCGGCTGGAGATCTTAAATGAGATCTCCAGCCGCGACCGTCAATAATTCTGCTCGACTCGCAACGTCCAACCGTTAATGAACCGCTAAACTAAGCAGTGAGGTTACTCTATTGAGCAATTCTACACTCGAAAACCCTTTGGTTAGATAATCCGTTGCCCCCAACCGTTTGGCTTCATTAGACCATTCTTCTGATAACCGCGACGAAATGACAAGGATAGGGATACTAAGTCCAGATTGTCGGCAATGGTTAACCAGCGTAAAGCCGTCCATATTGGGCATTTCAATGTCTGTAATGACTAGATGAGGATTGGGATGATCTTGTAGCCAGTTCCAGGCATCTCGTCCATCCACACAGGTATGGGTAACATAACCGGAGGCATTAAGAGTGGCTTCCAACCGCCGCCGCATGAGTGCGGCATCATCAACAATTAAAATGGTTGGAGCAATACTGCGTTCCTCCAAAAAGTTCTCTGGAGGCTCTGGCTCTAGTGGGTCATGAGGCGCTGCTGCGATCGCTCTAGCAGGATCAGACAATACCCATTTTACTAAAGCACGAGATTCCAACACTGGAGTTAAAGCACCGTTCGTTTGCAGATTAACACCAATTAATCCCTCTGGTGCAATTAATGGTGCTGGCAATGGGCTGATGAGCAGGTCAGTTTGTTCTAACAGTTCGTCGGCCAGTAGCCAAACGCCCTGCCGCATGTCTTGATCGTCCACATAAATGCAAATCGTTGTTTCTACCACCGGACGACGAATAGAACGACATTGCCAATACTCCAATACATCTAACGCCGGTATTGGTTTGGTTTCCTGAATCGTCCATGAGTAAACACAATCAGGATCATTCACCGGGGTTGCCGTTAGATTGCTAAACAGGTTAATTGTTTTAACATCATCAACCGGAAGGGCAAAGGTGTGGTCGCCCGATCGCACCACAAGACAGGAAACGAGCAAACGAGGCACCGGAAAGTGGAAGGAAAAAATGGTTCCTTTACCAATACTGGTGTAGAGGTTAAGCCGTCCTCCCAGGCGAGCCACCTGAGCGGCCACCACATCCATGCCGATTCCCCGCCCAGACAAATCATTAACATTGGTTTCAGAACTAAAGCCCGGTTGGCAAATGACAGCCAGCAAGTCGGCAGAGGTCTGTGTACTGGTTAGCGGTAACCCCAGGTTGGTTGCTCTCGCTTGAATGAGTTCAGCCTCAATACCCCGACCATCATCACTAAACTCAAGCAGAAAGGCATTGCCCTGTCGCCGTAAGGACAATGCGATCGTACCTTGCTCTGGCTTTCCCTGAGCCACTCGCTCAGCGGCAGTCTCCAACCCGTGACCGTACGCATTGCGAATTAGATGAAGTATCGCAGGTTCCAGATCTCGTACAATACGAACATCAAGCTCAGTTTTTTCGCCTTGAATCACCAGTTGCGCTGGTTTGCCATAGCGGGTAATTAAGTCGCGAAGTACAGCCTTGGCTCGAAACATTAAACTCTGAAACGGCACAAGACGGCTATCTTCAACCGTGTTTTGTAGTTTAAGAATATTGTTATCAAGGCTACGTAAATTATCCCCAACTTGTTGAGTTGTCCTTCCGGCTTCTGCTCCAACTTCAGACAAGCGCAGATTTGTTTCTAACAGGCGATTAATGACCGTATATCCCTGACGATAGCGTTCCGGGCTGGGACCTTGCGAGGCAATCTGTGCATCGTTCTTCAACTGATCCAAAAGAGCATAGTCATCTTGAATCTGTCGTAGATGAGCAATGTATTGAACGCCCTCCTGAGCAAGCGCTACAAGTTGGGCAACTTGAGTTTGCAGCGTTTGATAAAAGCCTTGAGCGGTACGAAGCGCCAGCAGGGTTTCTACTAAATGTTGAGAGGATTGATTGAGCTTGTCTAAAGGAACCGGAATCTGCACCTTCTCGATATCGGACACAGAATTTGGTTTTGGTGAACTGACGTTTGCCAGAACAGGAGCCGCCAAACTATCTGGAACCCTGTTTAGGCTAAAAGGCAATTCCTGCGTGTGGTGTGGCAGAGCAGCATCTCCATTGGGAGGAGTGGATTGTTTTAACCAGCTTTGGTCGCTCAAATCCACGGTCTGCTTTTCCTGACTCTCCGATGCAAGAGGGGAAACAACTGCTTCAAGATCAACCAATTCTTCGTCCTGAACGTGTTCCTCTAGCTCATGTTCCTCTGACTCGTATTCTTCCTCATGTTCATCAAAGAAGCTAGCCGCTTCTGCCAACTCTGCCAGTTCTGCTAGTTCTGGTGATTCTATTAGTTCTGGTAATTCTATTAGTTCGGGTGATTCTGTTAATTCTGCTGATTCTGTATGATGGGGTTCCTCGGCCTCATATTCTGCTTCACGTTCATCAAAGAAACTAATCGTTTCTGTTAATTCTGCTGGTTCTGTATGATGGGGTTCCTCGGCCTCGTATTCTGCTTCACGTTCATCAAAGAAACTAATCGTTTCTGCTAACTCTGCCAGCTCTGTTGGTTCTGTATGATGGGGTTCCTCGGCCTCGTATTCTGCTTCACGTTCATCAAAGAAGCTAACCGTTTCTGCTAACTCTGCCAGCTCTGTTGGTTCTGGTGATTCTATTGGTTCTGATGACTCTATCTGCTCGTGTTCCTCGGCCTCGTATTCTGCCTCATGTTCATCAAAGAAGCTAACCGTTTCTGCTAACTCTGCTAGTTCTGGTGATTCTATTGGTTCTGATGACTCTATCTGCTCGTGTTCCTCGGCCTCATATTCTGTCTCATATTCATCAAAGAAGCTAACCGTTTCTGCCAACTCTGCCAGCTCTGTTGGTTCTGGTGATTCTATTGGTTCTGATGACTCTATCTGCTCGTGTTCCTCGGCCTCGTATTCTGCCTCATGTTCATCAAAGAAGCTAACCGTTTCTGCTAACTCTGCTAGTTCTGTTAGTTCTACTGATTCTGTTGGTTCTGATGACTCTATCTGCTCGTGTTCCTCGGCCTCGTATTCTGCTTCACTTTCATCAAAGAAGCTAACCGTTTCTGCTAACTCTGCTAGTTCTGTTAGTTCTACTGATTCTGTTAGTTCTACTGACTCTACTGATTCTGTATGATGGGGTTCCTCGGCCTCATATTCTGCTTCACTTTCATCAAAGAAGCTAACCGTTTCTGCTAACTCTGTTAGTTCTGGTGATTCTGTTTGATGGGGTTCCTCGGCTCCGAATTCTGCTTCACGTTCATCAAAGAAGCTAACCGTTTCTGCCAACTCTGCCAGCTCTGTTAGTTCTGCTGATTCTGTTAGTTCTGATGACTCTATCTGCTCGTGTTCTTCGGCCTCGTATTCTGCTTCATGTTCATCAAAGAAACTAATCGTTTCTGCCAGTTCTGCCAGTTCTGTTAGTTCTGGTGATTCTGTTAGTTCTACTGATTCTGTTTGATGGTGTTCTTTGGCCTCATGTTCATCAAAGAAGCTAACCGTTTCTACCAATTCTGCTAGTTCTGGTGACTCTATCTGCTCGTGTTCTTTGGTTTCGTATTCTGCTTCATGTTCATCAAAGAAACTAATCGTTTCTGCCAGTTCTGCCAGTTCTGCCAGTTCTGTTAGTTCTGCTGATTCTGTTAATTCTAGTGACTCTATCTGCTCGTGTTCTTTGGTTTCGTATTGTGCCTCACGTTCATCAGAGAAACCAACCGTTTCTGCTAACTCTGCTAACTCTGCTAACTCTGCTAATTCTGCCAGTTCTGCTAGTTTTGTTTGATCGTGTTCGTCAGACTCGAATTCTGCTTCACGTTCATCAAATGAACTAACCGTTTCTGTCAGCTCTACCAATTCTTCTGGTTCTGTTAATTCTGCTGGTTCTGTTAATTCTGTTTGCTGGTATTCTTCGGCCTCATATTCTGCTTCATGTTCATCAAAGAAACTAATTGCTTCTGCCAGTTCTGCCAGTTCTGTTAGTTCTACTAATTCTATCTGCTCGTGTTCGTCAGACTCGAATTCTGCTTCACGTTCATCAGAGAAACTAACCGTTTCTGCTAGTTCTGTTAATTCTGCTGATTCTGCTGATTCTGTCGGATGGTGTTCTTCGGCCTCATGTTCATCAAAGAAACTAATCGTTTCTGCTAGTTCTGTTAATTCTGCTGATTCTGTTGGATGGTGTTCTTCGGCCTCATGTTCATCAAAGAAACTAATCGTTTCTGCTAGTTCTGCTGATTCTATTGGGTCATCCCAGATAGACGAGAGATCCAGACCTTCAATTTCAAATCCTGCTGAAGCTGGCTGATTCAATTCCTCTAAGAACGCACCTTCCTTAAAGATTTCTTCCTGGACAAAATCATCTGACCAAATATCATCCGGTTCAAATTCAACGAAGGATTCAACAGCAGGCTCAGAGGCTATTAACGGTTGGTCTGGGGCTAATGGCTCAGTGGCGATCGCCTCTACATCATCATCTGGATCATCCAACCAGACATCAAATTGCTCCTGTTCAATGAATAAGGGAGCGGCAGAAATAGAGGGATCTAACGATAGCGCATCTAATTGCTCAATCCCCATATCCGACAGAATACTCAAAGCATCTTGAATCTCCAGAGCCGCTTTCTGCTCCTCATCGTATTGCTGGCTGGGGTCTTCATCGGTTAGATCAAAGGATTGGAAAGCAAAGAAAACAGGACTACCATTCCGCTGGGCACAACTTTTGAGCGCCTGAAATAACCGAATCCACTGCGATCGCCACACAGCATTTTCGGGGTGGGTAAACAACTGCTGTGCCTGGTTCAGCAGGTCTTCCCAACCAGAGGCAAACCCCAACTCTTGGCCAATCTGTTGGAGTTGAGTTAGAGTCTGTCGGGCTTCAATGATCGTGGTAGCCGGTACGCTCCCAGTACGGGGCAGCCGTTCCAGAGCAATTTCTAGCTCCAGCACCACCAAATCAAGCCCTTGTTCTGCAAACTCCTTTTGAATTTGTCGTTGTTCATTCCATTGCGGCAGGTATCGCTCACGAATCTCTTGATGAATGGCGCGAATGCGGCTGAGAATAGGTTCAACATCAGCCGTTGGCTGGAAGCTTAGCGTTCCACTCAACAGTTCTCCTGCTTCTAGCAGAGCTAAATTCAAATACTGATCGGTTGTGGGTGGAGGCAGGTCTAGAAAGCGCAAATCAGACAGGACATCTTCTAACGCACTGGCACAATACAACATGGGTTCAGCCGCAACAGTAACAGCACCCCCCTTAATTGTGTGAACACAACGATAGAGTTCCTGAATATCGGCCTTCCAGGAGTGCGGGCAGAGCTGCTGAACAATATCGCTATATCTTTGCAGGTAGGTCTGCGTATCCAGGATAAACAGGCCAGATAGCTCTTGTTGCAGTTGAGCATCAGCGATCGCCTCTACTCCATTAGCTGGATCAATTTCTGGACTCGACATAATCAGAGATTCAAAGACAGCATTGAACGAACCGAGAGGCTAATCATCAGGCTGGCTAGCCGTGATATCAACCGTAAGATGATGATCTGAGTCAGTAGGAGCCAATCCAGTGGTAGAACTTGGAATCAATGCCAGCACTGGACGGTCGATCAACTCTGGCTTAGGCTGATTTTGAGGCTGTAGCTGAAAGAAATTCACATTTTGCAGCAAGGTTTTGGCTAACTGCTCAATCTGCCTTGCCTGCCGTTGGGTGAGGTCAACCCGGCTGAGCGTTTCATCTGAAATTGTAGAAATTTCCAGAACGGACTGTAATGTGGTTTGAGCCGAACCAGCGATCGCCTGACTCGATTGAGACACTTGCTCTCCCAGTTGCATGACCTGTTCATTAACAGAACGAACAGTGTCAAACGCCTGCTGGGATTGATGTACCCCAGCGGTAAAACTTGTTATTTGATGGCTCATTCCCTGCACATCGTGGCTAAGACCAGACACCACCGTGTGGATTTGATCGGTTCGCTGTTGCAGCATTACCAAACTTTGATTAGTCTGGGTTGCTAGAGTGTTAACCTGAGCGGCGATCGTCTCAAACTCGCGAGTAATAACCGAAAGTTGCGCCGGGTCTTGCTGTGCCGCAGCACGGCTAGCCAGCATCGATGCATTCACCGCCAGAATTCGGGTCATGGCTGCAATCCGCTTTTGGTCTTTGGCAAATTGACCCGCCAGCTCAATGTAGTTGGTCAAAGTATGCGTGCGCTTCACGATTTGATCCATACCTTGCTGCAACACATCAATGCCTTTCGTCATACCAACAATTTCGTGCTGCCCTTGATCGATCGCCACCTGCGCCAATTGCACCGCTTGATTAGTTTGCACTGCTCGTTTGGCTGCATCTTGAGAAAGGAGATTAACGTTTTCCATCAAGTGTTGCACCCGAGCCACCGAGTGAGTTTGCGACTGAGCATTCTCTGCTACTGCGATCGACAATCGTTCCAGATTTCCGGCTCCTCTCACAACCCGTTCCGATGCCGTGGCAATGGTTGCCAAAATCCGTTCCAGCCGTTCAATTAAGCGGTTTAGCGTATCAGCAATGGCTCCAGTGACATGGGGGTTAACCTGTGCAGATACCGTCAAATTGCCATGCTCAACGGCAGACACAACATCAAGAATATCTTCAATTTCAGCCTGTAAAGCTCGGCTCTCTTCCTCAGTTAATGCCGCCTGCTGCAATCGCTCTTCTGCACGAACCAGGTAAGCCACCTCCTGACGAATTCGCTCCTCATTTGCTTTGAGTTGCTTTAACAGGTGAAAGAATGAAGTGGTGACTCGCCCAATCTCATCTTGATTTTGTTGCAATGTCACAATGTCTGCATCTGCCTCGGCCAACCGATTGCATTCATCTAAAATGGGTCGCAGACGGCGATTTAAATATCGCACGGAGAGAGCCACCGTCAACGCGAGCAACACCGCAACGACAAGCGTTCCTACAACTGTAACGACAGCTACACGGTTAAACACCACATCGTAAGGCACAAACGCCACGGCAATCCAGTTACTGCCTGCAACGGGAGCATAGGCCCAATAGCCTTGTTCGCTCTCAACCAAACCAGATCTTGCAGCATTGACTTTAGGCCAGATGGACGCTAAATCAGGAATCGACTGATAGGTTTGCGGTTGATCAACACTCTCCGAACCGGATGGGTTAACGATCACCTCACCGGACTCTGTGAGGAGAGCAATGAACCCATTGTCGTATAGAACCGGAGTTTCAATTGCCGTAGTGAGCGAGGTTCGGTCAATATCCACAAACACCGTTCCCAACCATTTACCCTGACCATCAAAAATGGGAGTGTAATGGGTAGCTTGAACCCGATCGCCAGAGGTATAGGGTTTCGTCCACAGATCCCGTTGAGCTAAAAAGTAGGTTTGATAGCGATCGGTTTCAGGATAAAAACTGCCTGCCTGGTTGCCACTCACAAATCGAATCGTATCATTGGGTGCTGCCAGCAACTGACCAGCCTCCTCAGACTCACCTGAATCGGTATGGAAGTATGAGAAGAACCACGGTTCTGCGGGTAAAACCCCATTCAGGCTTTGACCAAACCCCAAACCCATGACAAAGTCAGGTCTGGATTTAAACAGCTCTAACGTGAGCCGATGAAACGTGTCTGGCGTTTGTGCTTTACGAACATGCAGGGTTAAAAGGCTCGCTTGCAGCGATTTTGCTAAAAGTTCAGCTTGCCCCAGGGTATTTTCAACCACATGAACTCTATCAGTTAGCGTCTGCTGAATCTCTTGCTCAGCCTGAAATTTCACAATTTCGCCAAAGAGAAATGCAATACCAACAATTCCGACCAACGCCGACCCCATGATTGGGATAAACAATTTAGTGCCGATGGAACCACGCCGCAATTGATTAACGACCGGATTGTACAGCACTCTGGTTGTAAAACGAGAGGCACCAAATGGTGTGGGACGAGCTTTAGAGGGCTTGGAGGAGGTAAATTGCATAGATTCAATCGAAGTGGATATAGATCAGGAGAAGCAAGCGATCGCAGCACAAACGCACCTTTAGCACCCAAAACCTGTTCATTTCTTAAACCAAATCAGCCAGCACTAACCAGGCTCAATGCCGTCATTGAAACAGAGATGGCGTTGGTGAGAATGGAAATTCCATAGAGGCACCGTTCAACCCATGATTTAATTCGTCGTCTGGTTCATTATTCAATTCATTACCTGGTTCATCATCTATATCAATTGGTTCATCACTCAATTCATCATCCAATTCATCACTCAATTCATCATCCAATTCATCACTCAATTTGCCATTTAGCTCATTCCTTGGCTTCACATCGAGCGTAATTGTTTCAGTTAGAGAGAGATCCACTCGTTCTTGCGGCACTAGCAACGACGCATGGGCAGATGGTACCTGGAAGAACTGCACACTTTGAAGGAGTTGAGTCGATAAAACATCAATTCGATCCGATTGCATTTGAGAGGTTTGAGTCAGGTCGGCGGTTTTAGCAGCAAGCCCTGCAATATCCTGCATCACCTGTGCTGTGGCTTCAGCCGCTTTAACAATCCGCTGGTTAAAATGCGCCACCGATCGCCCCGCTTGCACAGCTTCACCTGTCACAGTCTGCACTCGGCTAAACACCTGGCTAGATTGTTCAACCCCTTGCGTAAACTGGCTGACCAACTTACCCATGCTTTGCACATCGGCATCTACAGATGAAACTACGCTGTGAATTTGGGCACTACTTTGTTCGAGAGCCGTTAATCCTTCATTGGTTTGCTGAGCCAACTTGTTTACCTGTTCAGCAATGGAATCAAACTCGCGGGCTACCACAATAAACTGTCTGGGATCACGCTGTTCAGACGCTCTTGCCGCCACCAATGAAGCATTCAGCGCCAAGGTTTGGGTAATAAAAGCAATCTGGCTTTGATCTTGGACAAATTGATCGGCTAATCCCACAAACTCTCCCAGGGTCTTCATCCGCTGTACCATGCGGTTTGTGCCGTCCTGTAACACGTTAATTCCCTGTATCAACTCGGCGATCGCCTCTTGTCCAGAAGCCACGGTTTTAGATACTGTCTGCAACGACTTGCTAGATAGATTCACTTTCTCAACCGATCCTCGGGCAGATTGCTCGACCTGCTTGGTCAACTGTATGACCTGATTTACCCCCTCAGATTGCTGCTGAGCATTGCTGGCAACCGTCCTCGTCAGTTCTTTTTGCTGATTAGCATTCTGTGACACCTGATGCGCGGCCTCTAACACCTGGTTCAAAACTTGTCCTAACCGCTCAATTAACTGGTTAAAAACATCCGCCAGCACCCCTGTAACGCGATCGCTAACCTGAGCTTGAACCGTTAAGTCGCCCTCTCCTGCCTGCGAAACCACATCCAGCAGATGCCCCACTTCGCTTTGCAACGTCTCGCTTTCTACCGCCAATGAAATTAAACTGGCGATTGAATAGACAAAGGTTTGCTCTCCAGGCTGCCAGACTCGCGTTTCTTCTACCTGATCACACCGGATAATGCCAATGGTGCGATCGCCAATCTGAATCGGCACGATCAAGATAGCCTGTGTGTTGGGTGGTATTAACTTGGCGGCTAACAATTCCTGGCTGGCTGAGTCGGTTTCAACATCATCGATCGCCACCAACGCATCCGCTCTTAAGGAGTGAAAATAGTTGGGCAAGTATGCCGCCTGATATTGGCTTCCGCCAGAGTGCCGTTGCGAACTCTGATCAAACTGATCCAGGCTGGTTAGCTCACTGCGATCGCTATTGTAGAGCCAGACACTCACCCTCTCTATGTTCAGGGTTTTGGCAATTACTTCTGTAAACGTTTTAGCGGCTGCTTTAGTGTTTCCTTGAATTAAGGCTTCATCCCTGGACAGGTTAAACAATACCTCATTCTCTCGCCTGAGCTGAGCTGCATTTTGCCGTAACGTTATCAGCAACATCTGGATCTGATCGGCCATCAGGTTAAGGTTGGCACCCAGAGTTGCCACTTCATCATTGCCGCGAAATGACAGACGAGTCTCAAAATCGCCCTGGCTAAATTGCTCCACGGCGATCGCTGCATCTTCAATGGGTTTAAGTCCCCGGTTGGCAATAATAGCCGCGACAGTGCCCACCACCGCCACACTCAGCAAGCTTCCCAATCCAATTGTTCGGAGGAGGACATTTTGAATGGCAAACGCTTTGTCAAACTCAACTTCGAGCAGCACAGTCCAGCCTGTATCCGGTACATCGTCGAACGCTGGGAGGGGAGCATAGCCAAGGAGTTCCTTCTCGTCATCCAGCGCATCTACCGTTTGCAAGACACCCACCGTACCCGCTTGCCGAACGTCACTTAAACCAGGGAAAATCTCGTCTGCATTTTTGCCAATATGAAGGCTTTCTCCCTCGCTGGCGGCCTCTTCATTCTCAGCCAGTTGTTCAGCCGACGGTGGAGCATCGGCTCCTAACTCTTCTTCCGTTTCATCCGAAGCAAAGATGGTACCGTTGGCATCCACCAGGTGAAACTGAAAGGGTTGTTCTAAGTCTTCCTGCCCTTGCTGTCCCGACTTTAGCGCAGTCACCTCTAGAAATGTTGTCACCGGAATCCGAGTCCGCACCACTCCAATAATGTCATTGCTGTCACTATCCCGTACGGGCGCTGCAAAGAATACAACCTCCTGTCCAGCCGACTCTGAGAAGCGGGGTTGAGAAATGAAGGTTTGCCCCTGGATAGCAGCCTGGAAGTAATCATCATCAGCGTGTGAGCCAAGCGGACTTGCTCCGCCTGAGATTGCAATATCGTCACCGTTGGCATCCAGAAAGGCAACGCTTTCATAGGTTTTCTTAGTTTCAACGAAGTCGTTGAGAAAGGCTTTCATCTCCGCAGTCGATACGGTTGTACGCACCCCCGCGTTTGCAAAGATGGGTTCTTTCGCTAACGTATTGACATCTCTAAACCGATCCGCGAGAAAGTAGCCTAACTCATTGGAAATAATTCGGACTTGAGTTCGTTGCGTGTCTTCAATCCAGGTTGAAACTGTACGGCCAACCGCCACATAGCCAATGGTACCGATCAACAGAACCGGGAGCGTGCCAATGGCCATAGCAACCAGCATGGACTTAAACCGAAGGCTAGACCATATAGAACGCTGAGGAGCCTCAAACTGAGAAGCCACCGGCTCAGAAAGATCGGGCGTGGGGGGTGAGGTAGACCTGGTAAGCGATGTCATCATGGAATTACCTGTAATAAACCTAGTTGATGGCGTTAGACCAACGTTGAGCAGGCTGCCAGTCTTGCTGTGGAATGTCTTCAACGTCAAAGCGACGAATGGTGGGTTGGGCCGTTAGTAGTTCTTCGGCTGAAATATTGCCTACTACTTGCTCAACCACCAGCCCTACCCCTGAAAGGGACTTAACCGATTGGTTCAAACGAATGACTTGCAGGATCTCTTTTGTTACCAGCGGACGAAATACTGGATCGACGTTGTTGGTCAAACTGGCCTGGTAGGAAAACAAAGGAACAATCTCACCGCGATGATGAAACACTCCCAAAATGGTCGAGGTATAGAACGGCAAAGATAACACTTGCGATCGCTCAACCCTAATAATTTCAGCAACCCACTGGGATGGAAAGGCAATCTGCTGTTGGCCTACTTTCGTCAGCAGGTAACGTTCCTGCCACGACGTTGTGGCAGACAGCAAATCTGATTCAACCTCCATTGGTTTTAAACTGTCCATAAGCCCTTCAGATTTTCTGCAACACTTGTTCCAGGCGCTCACGGGTGAGTGGCTTGGCTAAATAATCATTAGCTCCGGTTCGCTTTAGCCCGTAATTGATCTCTACCGTCGTTTTTTTACTGGAATAAAGAACAACATGCTGATTGGCTGTACGGTTATTCGATCGCACTTCTCGAAGAAACTTGTAGCCATCTTTATCGGGCATCACAATGTCTAGAAACACAGAGGAATAGTTTCCGGTTGCCAGTTTTTCCAGGATTCCGGCGGTACTCTCGTAGGCTTCAACTTGATGCCCTAACCGTTCCAATAAAGACGATAAAAAATGGCGATCGACCGCACTGTCATCAACTACTAAAAACTGCATACGTCCTCCTATGCTAGATTGTCGCCAAGCCGATAACTGCGTTCAAATGGCTGAACTGCTTTATCTGCCTGTTGCTGCTTGTGGAGCGGCACCAGTTCGGTCAATATCATCTGTAGCTCCAGTTGAAATTGCGGTACTTCTTCCGGGGTCAAGGGTTTAGAGAGAAACTTGCAGCCACTCCACCGGGCACGCCAGTTATTAGAAAGCGTTTTTTCAGCCGTTAATATAATGAGTGGAACGGAAGCCAGTTCTGGCTGCCGCCGAATTTGCTTAACCAACACAAACCCATTAATGACGGGCATATTGACATCTAGAAAAATAATGCCAGGGTTGCTACAAGTTAGAGTTTGCAGCGCAACAACCGGATTCTCGAAGGAACGCACTGAATATCCCCAACCGCTAACTAACCGCTCAAACTGTTTCAGTAAAAGCGGTGAATCATCTACAACAAAAACGGTAGGAGTTTCAGTCCGAGCAGGAGGCTCCAGAGCAACTAATCCCTGACGAATCAGTTTGGTGAACACCTTGGCAATGTCCAGCGGATCTTGCGCCAGGGTTACTGCAATTTCACTTAAGGGTTGGTTGTCTGATACTAATGACTCTAACCGCTGTCTTTGTGCGGTTGTTAAATTGATATGATCCATGACCTTCATATTCAGGCTTGGAATATGATCCATCGATGGAATGTGAGACTGCAAGCTGTGCCAGGATGTTTGTCGTTCGATCGCTTCCGTTAGCAGTTCTTCGACGCCAAACCCCACAATGGGCACTTGCAGATCTAGCGGGGAAACGGGCAAAAATTGGGCATCGCCTGCTGTATCAAACAAATATTGATCGAAATCAGACAGCAGTTGTAGCCGCAATGCTCTACGCATCTCCTCTGCACTAATCAACTTCTGCTGATGTAAGCTGACCAACAGTTTCCGCAACAGTGCTGGATGCGTGTCCCTGTGGTCTACGCTGAATTGTTTTTCTAAATCTTGAACGGCCTGTTTAACGGTATCGCGACGTAAATGAGAACTATACCGTCGAAACAGTTTCAGAAGGCCATCGCAGGAAAGCGGTTGAGTGCCAGAGCAAACCACGCGTCCCTGAAACACGGTGAGATACCATGTCTCAATTGGATTGGTTTTGCAGGATGAGAACGTACATAGCCAGTATCCAGTCAGTGTTTCCTTGGTTAATTGAACCAGTTTTTGGGGCAACTCCTGCGTTTGAAAGGCAAAACAATAGGATGCCGATATCGTCATAAAACTATCAACAGGTGGAGGGAATATGGCGGACGTTCGCGCCTACTTATAGTTAGGCCGCAGCATTCCTCACTCGGCTGCACGCTATAGCCAGCCTGGGAAGAATGGTCGAAACGGCATAATCACCCTGAATTGAAATCAAACGCTTGCGATTCGCTTGGAGAAAAAGATGCAGTGCGATCGCGTTATTCAAATTGGTCTAATGATTTGCGAGGTTCTAATCAGTCCAAAATCGGAAAACCTCAGACTAATTAGCTTAGTGCACCAATACTCGAAATTAGCAGTACACCCCAGTACTCGAAGTATATATCATACTCTTTAAATCGATATTCACATCAGTAAACACCACTTTTCTTAGGAATCAGCCTTATTCTGCTTTTGCAAACAAGGCAAACTTAAGAGGGAATTCAGAGGGGCTAAGTGATACTAAAGCCGCACCCGCACGGGTACGACGGTTCAAACACCCCTGACCTAACAGCACTTAAAGAATTACATTCAAACAAAAAATATCCAAAAGAGTTACTAATCATCCTTACTCCAGCGACCTGTGTTCGACAGGAGGTTTGCAAAATCTTTAAGATCGGATACTAAACTATCGAGTGCTTACTGCTAAATAGTGCATTAGATTACTGTGAGAGTGGCTAGATCGTGCCAACCTCACGACCGAGTCGCTCACTTGTTCGTTATGCGGCTATAGGGTTCAATTGGTGCTGCCAAACCCAGGTGAAGGAACTTACGACCAACCGAGTCGTCACCTTCGTTTGTTTCCACACCTTAACCAAACTCGTTTTTATTGTCGTTTGCGTAGCTGCTGTAGACTTAGCTATCTTTCCGGTTATTGTTGGATTGTGCCATTCGTGCGCTCTAATCGCTGTGTCCTGTCGTTGTCAATGCGAGGCTGCTCAGGACGAGACTGGCTCATACCCGCTCCAATCGACGGTGTTAAGCTGCTGACAGGCTGTTTTCCTTCAGTGTTGATGGTCAACGGTTCGCTTGAGGGGCTACCAGCGATCTTCGCTATTCACCAAGATTTTTTGGCAGTCCGCTCCAGGCGAATTGTTATGCTGCCTATGCTGTAACCCTTGCAGTTGTTGAATTAGGAGCAATTGGCTCAAAATGTAATACCATAATTTGCTCTGGACGTAGCCCAAGAGACTCATATGTGCGTCCGCTACGATCGCTGAACTCTATTTCAAATGCTGTCCCACCAGCCAAAATCTCAACAACTGTACCTACCTGCCCCCGCCACAAATTGTATTGAGGGAAATCGACTATCAAAGCGACCACATCAAGTAACTTGACTGTATCAGTTGTCATTTCATATCACCTCCAAGAGCTACAGAGGGGCTGAATAACCGTTTTGAGCAGTCTAACAACCTCAAATAGCGTCTGCTGCTACTTCAAATTTAATTGCGGTTAATTGAGTAAACATCACGATCCCAGAGACTATGCCTGGGTCAACTCATTGAAACTATGGAAAAGGGTTACGGGAATACGTAAGGGCTCTCAGCCTTGATGTGTTGCGATCGCCGACCCCCTAACTCAAATACAGGGTTCCTTATTGCTCACCGATACAGTTGGTTTTATTAAAGTAACTGAAGCAGATGCCCTGTTACACATTATGGACTTATCATATCCTGCGTGGGAAAGCCATATTCATTCAGTAGCAGAAGTATTAGCAGCTTTACCGACTCTTCCTGATCCAGATTTAGCAATATCTACCCTACTCGTATTTAACAAACGAGATCGAGTCAAGAGTGAAGTATTGGCGATCGCCCGCTATCTTCAAGAGCGGTTGTCAGTTTAGTGGTTGCATAAGATGCAGATTGAGCGGAGCCGAAATCTGCATCTTGGGAATGTTTTAGTTAGTTCAAGTCTGTGTACTTCTGAAGTTAGAGTCACAAAATGATTAACCAAGAATTAGCAACAACTACAACCGTTTATTGCTGAGTGTGATTTAATGCTGGAACCAGAATGTGCCCTGAGTAACCTAAACTGGTGTATTGTTCGAGGACGTGGTGGGCGATCGCCTCTCCTCTCCCAGCCCTTACCAGAGCCACACACGCACCGCCGAATCCGGCTCCAGTTAGCCGTGCTCCCAATACATCAGGTGTTTTTTGCAGAATGTCCACCAGATGATCAAGTCCAGCCACAGATACTTCATAATCATCTCGGAGGCTGGCGTGAGAAGCATTCATCAACTCACCAAATCGTTCTGCTGAAACACCTTGGCGCACTTCCAATACTCGATTGTTTTCAGTCACGACATGCCGCGCGCGTCGTCGCCAGGGTTCGGGTAAAGTTTCTACGGCTTCCGGGTCGGTTACATCTCTGAGTGCTTTGATCTTTAGCAGTCGGGATGCTTCCTCACATTCGGCTCGACGCTGGTTGTAGCCACTCGTTGCTAGCTTTCGAGGAATGCCGCTATCAATTACAACAACTTCCGTATCCTGAGGGAGCGGAATCTTTTGGCGTTCAAGCGTTCGAGTATCTAAAAACAGTAGATGTTGCGGATCGGCCAGACTGGATGCCATCTGATCCATAATGCCGCAGTTAACCCCGGCATACTGAATTTCTGCCTGCTGTCCCAGTTGGGCAATTTTCACATCATCCAAATCAAGCTGAAGGAGCGATCGCAACCCTCGTAACATCGCAACTTCCAATGCGGCACTGCTCGACAACCCAGAACCAATCGGCACAGCCGAGGTCACAAACACATTCATCGGTGGAATTGAGTGTCTCATCTGCTCCAACAGGCGTATGCAGCCCCAAACATAGCTAGCAAATCCCTGTAGCTTTGAGGAAGAATCCATGTTGGAATCGGTAATGTCAACCCGCTCCTCTAATTCTGCGGAATAAAAGTGATGTTGATTGGTTGAGCTGAAACCGAGAAAAACAGTTGTTTCTTGGGGAATAGCGGTAGGCAGAACAAAGCCATCATTGTAATCTGTGTGTTCACCCAGCAAATTTACTCGTCCTGGAGCGCTGGACTGAACCGTAGGGGCTGCGTCAAAGATCTGTTGAAAATCCATAAGCCGTAATCATCTGCCTGATCTTGACTGTCTAAGCTTGACCCTCAGGCAAGCCTTTTGCTTGCCATCGTGGGTTCCTCACCTTTCTAGCGGTAGAGGTCTGGCGCGTCCACTTACATCAACGCTTTGCCAGTTGGGGTCAAAGGTAAGATTTTCTGAACCGCCACTGGTCAGCACAAAGGTATCTTCAACTTTTGCTCCTGGCAGGCTGGGGTTCCAGGCTAAGACCATGTTTTCAGCTAGAGGCTCGGTGGTGGTTGGTGTGGCAATCACCTCTCGTGCCAGATAGCCTGCGGTGCCGCCCTGATGATGTTCCTGAATGGCATGGGAATAGCCTCGCTGTGTGTAGGCTTGGGCGATCGCCCCATACACTTCACTCAAAGGCACACCTGGTTTAGACGCATCCAGGGTTGCTGCTTCGACTTCTCGCACTTGTTGATGCAACTTAGCCTGCTCTGGTGACAATCCACCAAAGTAAACAAAGCGGGTGAGGCTGGCAACCAATCCATACCCCCGCGCACAAAAGACCAGCATGGCAATTTGCCCAAGTGTTTCGTGAGTAGGCACAGGATGGCGATAGAGCGGCAATCGTTTTTCCCCGGCTGCTAGCGTTAGTGCGGGATGTAACCCTCTTGCCCACATTGCTTCGGCTCCGGCTCCGGCAAGCTGACATTCCGTCCAGGTGGGTTGAGCTTCAAACAACACTTCTGTCATCGCTTCACTCGCTAAGCGCCCAACCAGACGGTATCGCTCCAATTCACTGGGCAACATGGTTCGCTTATGGGCCATTAACGATGCTGGAAGAGGCAGTTCTGTGAGGGAGGGGCGATCGCCCAATGACGAAGAAGGCTTATCACTAAGAATCTTGCCGCCTTTAGTCACTTCTTGCACAAAAGTCTCTCGTACGGTTGCATCCGCCCAGGGATAGGTAAAAAGTTTGTAGCCTCCGGCTGACTCATTACGCCCTGGAAGCTCCTCATCAATGAATCGTTGTGCCTCGATTTCATCTGCCAACAACCACGCATCATCAGCCGTTACCAGAACCTCTGCGGCTCCGGTTTCCGCTGCCAGCAATACGGTGTGTGTTGCTCCAGCAGTTGCCCAGGAAAACCAATCGGTGCCGCGTAACCGTAGCCCCATCACACCATCACCCAAAGCCGTTCGCATCAGCTTCAATTTGTGAGCGATTTCAGCAGCATAGTGAGTTTTGAACAATGCGTTTTGAACTGAGGCAGAGATCATAATTTTAGATGAGTGTTGAGTACAACCTGATGAAAAGCGAGTTCGTCTTATTTCGTCTTATACGGTGTGTAATTTCTCCAAGTTGATGTGTACAGCCTGTAATTCTTTCGCCTTTTCCTCCGGTAGCGCATCATTGGCAAACATTCCGGCTGCTAGTTCGGTGCCAGCCAGATGTTTAAGCCGTTCTGAAGTGCGATAAGGAGGATAGAATTCGGCGTGGAGATGCCATTCTGGATGAAGTTGACCATCCGTAGGAGCCTGAAACCATGCCATTAAATAGGGGAACGGTCGATTCCACAGTCCATCATATTTTAAAGTGATAGTTTTCAAAGCTCTAGCCAGCCCGTGACGCTGTTCTGGAGTGAGTTCGAGAAAGGTTGGCACGGGTTGAATGGGAGCCAACCAAACTTCGTAGGGATAACGGGCGCAAACTGGGACAAAGGCGATCGCCCACTCATCCTGGTACAAAATTCGCTGATTGTCCTTTATTTCCTGCTGAATCAGATCTTGCAACAGTCCCCGCTGATGCTGTTCGTAGTACGCCTGCTGGCAGGATTGCATCCGCGCAGGGACAGGCGGCACAAACGGATAAGCATAAATTTGTCCATGCGGATGATGAAGCGTTACACCAACTTCCACGCCTTTGTTTTCAAAGGGCAGCACATACTGGATTTGAGCCATGCTTCCTAAGCGACGAGTGCGATCGCCCCACACCTGCAACAGCAATTCCAAATGATCCAGTTCTAAAGAACCGAGATAAGCTTGCGGGTCTTGGGTAAACACCACTACTTCACAAGCTCCATTTGCAGGCAATGTCTCAACAATCTGAGTGGGCGCATCGTGAACATCTGGGGTCATTGACGGAAAACGGTTTTCAAACACCGCCACGTCATAATGACCCTGGGGAAGTTCAGTCGGAAACTGGGAATTATGAGTAGGAGCCAGTGGATTGTACTCTGGCGGCGGCATAAACGTCCGTCCCTGACGATGACTGGCATAGGCAACCCACTCACCTCGTAGCGGATGCCAGCGCAAGTGAGGACTTGCTCGCACCGATTCATTGCTTGGACTGGGAGCCTGAAGGGTCGTGGCAATAGGAGTGCGGCTGTACAAAGTCAGCGTTCGTCCATCTGGCTTTAATAACTCCTGAGAATGCATCTCTGGACACAAGTATGGGATGGATCAAGCTTGCTGCCTCGCGCTGTTTCAAACATTCCCTTAAAGGCTGGTTCTTTCAATAGAAAACCATATCAGAGGACACAAATTTTTGTGGTTCGAACCGAGCAATTTTACGGCTGAGTTTCTGATTGTTCACTCCACAGGGAGAAGGAATTCAAACTTTTTTATAACCTAAGCAGGAAACTCTCCGCCACCTCTATCTAAAGGAATCAATTTAAAGGAATAACAAAAGCGCTCCTTCTTTGTTCGCTTCTTGTAAAGGCAGCATTTGAATTTATGCCTGAGTTGCAGCAACAGTGAAATGATTCAAGCTACAAGTGCTGCCAACTTTTTTCAAATGGCTCGTGGCACTCGTGTCCTTTCAACCCTCGTTATGGTTTCAACAAGACTTTAATGCAGTTATCTTGCTTGTGTTTGAAGATCTCATAACCCTGTTTAGCTTCCGCTAACGGCAAGTGATGAGTAAACACAACCGACGGATCAATTTCTCCCTGCACAACGCGATCGACCAGCATAGGAATGTACTTTTGGCCAAACATCTGTCCCATGCGGAAGGTTAGCCCTTTGTTCATTGCTGCTCCCATGGGCATCTTGTCAAGGAAGCCTGCATAAACTCCCATAATCGACAGGGTGCCTCCCTTGGCACAAGACACAATCATTTGCCGCAGTACGTGGGGGCGATCGGTTTCCAGCCGCACAGATTGCTTAGCTTTATCATAAAACCCTTCTAAACCCATGCCGTGCGCTTCCATGCCAACCGCATCAATGCAGGCATCGGGGCCGCGCCCGCCCGTCATCTCCTTGAGTGCTTCCCCTGCGTCTACTTCTTCATAGTTGATGACCTCGGCGTTACCAAACTCTTGCGCCATTTTTAGCCGTTCAGGGATGCGATCGATCGCAATTACTCTTTCTGCTCCCAGCATGTAAGCGCTGCGAATCGTAAATAGCCCTACCGGGCCACATCCCCAGACAGCCACAATCTCTCCTGGCTGAATGTTACACAAGTCTGCTCCCATAAACCCCGTTGGGAAGGCATCAGAAATGGGCAACAACTGCTCGTCAGTGAGTTCTTTAGGAACGGGAATTGCCCCGTGGTCGGCAAAGGGAACCCGTACATATTCTGCTTGTGCGCCCGCATAACCACCAAACAAATGAGAATAGCCGAAAATGCCTGCTGTGCCAAAGCCAAACAACGGTTCTTGCATCCAGCTATTGGGGTTAGAGTTATCGCAAAGCGACCACTTTTGATGCTGACAATAACGACATTGACCACAACCAATGATCGAAGAAACAACAACGCGATCGCCCACCTTCAGTTTCCTGACCTCTGAGCCAATCTCAACCACTTCCCCCATGAACTCGTGTCCGATGATATCTCCTGCCTGCATGGAGGGGATATAGCCATCATAAATATGCAAATCGGAACCACAAATAGTAGTGGCTGTCACCTTCAAAATGGCATCACGGGGGTTAAGAATCTTAGGATCGGGAACCGTCTCAACCCGAACATCATTGGCACCGTGCCAGCATACTGCTTTCATTGGCTCACAAAAAATAAGTTAGATTTTGATACCTGCCAAGGTAACAGCGCTGATTAAGGCTATCCCGTAGGAAAGAGAGTCTTGCTCGGTCAGGGTAAGCTGGGTCACGCTCGTCAATCGGTCAGTCATACAAGTAACGTTCGTCTACATCGTGTTGCTGCAACGCCGGGAGGAGTGTATCGCCAAAAGGGGCTAATGGTAAAACGATAAAGCCAGCAACCTGACTGGTTGTATTCTTTTCTAAATTAATTTTCTAGATGCGGTATTTTCGGCTCGAAGTCCTCCTGCTCAATCGCTGATACGATCGCTTATCAATCGCTGCGTAGCGAAGATACTGTTGGCAAACCATGACTTAACACCTTGAAAGCCTTCAATCTTCATTTCCCTGCTGAAATTAATTGAGTTTTGTAAGTCAGACAATGACAGAATTGCAGCTCAATTATGAAGAAATGATTCACCAACAGTGTCTATGCTCTAATTAACCTCAGTGAGCGGTTGAAGTGACGCTTAGAACCCCCTCGCAGCGCTTTTCTCTAAGACTTTGCGAAGGTCATAGCGATCGAGGTTCATCACTTTATCCCACGCTGCCACAAAGTCGCGCACAAACTTAGGCTGCGAGTCCACACATCCGTAGACTTCCGCCAGGGCTCGTAACTGAGCGTTTGAACCAAAGATGAGATCGACACGGGTGCCGGTCCACTTAAGTTCGCCCGTTTTGCGATCGCGTCCCTCAAACACTTCTTCTGCCTCCGAGACGGCCTTCCAGCCCGTGCCCAGGTCGAGCAGGTTCACAAAGAAGTCATTGGTCAACGTCTCTGGCCGATCGGTAAAGACACCATGCTTAGCCCCTTCAACGTTCGCACCCAGGACGCGCAAGCCGCCCAAGAGAACCGTCATCTGCGGGGCTGACAGGCTCAACAACTGTGCCCGATCAACCAGCACCTCCTCGAGCGATTCGCTGTGTTTGCCGCTGGAGTAGTTGCGGAACCCGTCTGCGGTTGGCTCAAGAGGAGCAAAGGACTCAACATCCGTTTTCTCCTGCGATGCATCCATACGTCCCGGCGTGAAGGGAACCGTCACGTCATGACCCGCGTTCTTCGCCGCCTGTTCAATGGCCGCACATCCGCCCAGAACAATCAAGTCGGCCAGCGAAACCCGCTTTCCGCCCGATTGTGAACGGTTAAACTCCTGCTGGATCGTCTCCAGGGTTTGCAGCACCGTTGCCAGTTGAGTCGGCTGGTTGACTTCCCAATCCTTCTGCGGTGCAAGACGAATACGTGCCCCATTCGCGCCACCGCGCATATCGGAACAGCGGAACGTTGATGCCGATGCCCAGGCCGTCGAAACCAGTTGGGAAACAGACAGTCCCGAAGCGAGAATCTTACCTTTGAGAGCGGTAATATCCTGCTCATCAATCAATTCATGATCGACTGGAGGAATAGGATCTTGCCACAGGAACTCTTCCTGGGGAACCTCGGAGCCAAGATAGCGCGATCGCGGCCCCATATCGCGGTGCGTTAGCTTGAACCATGCCTTGGCGAACTTATCTGCGAACTCATCCGGATTATCGCGGTAACGCCGCGCAATTTGCTCGTAGATGGGGTCCATCTTCATGGCCATATCCGCCGTGGTCATCATGGGGGCGTGCCGTTTCGACGGATCGTGTGCGTCGGGCACCGTATCCGCACCCGCGTCGCCCTTGGGCTTCCACTGCCACGCGCCAGCCGGACTCTTTGTTAACTCCCAATCATATTGGAACAGGGTTTCGAGATAGCTATTGTCCCACTGCGTCGGAGTGGGTGTCCATGCGCCTTCAATCCCGCTGGTGATCGCATCAACGCCAACCCCCGTGTTGAAGGTGTTCTTCCAGCCAAGACCCTGATCCACAATGGTGGCTCCCCCAGGTTCAGCCCCAACGTGCGTTGCCTCACCCGCACCGTGGCATTTGCCAAAGGTGTGCCCTCCGGCGGTGAGCGCAACGGTCTCCTCGTCGTTCATCGCCATCCGACCAAAGGTCTCGCGAATATCGCGTCCCGAGCCAACCGGGTCAGGTTCGCCATCTGGCCCTTCCGGGTTCACGTAGATTAGCCCCATCTGAACGGCAGCGAGAGGGTTCAGAAGCACTCGATCTTCTTCGTAACGCTCATTGCCAAGCCAGGTTTTCTCAGAACCCCAGTAGATGTCTTCCTCTGGCTCCCAGACATCCACACGCCCACCGGCAAAGCCAATCGTCTTAAAGCCCATCGACTCCAGGGCACAGTTGCCCGCAAAGATCATGAGGTCGGCCCACGAAATTTTGTTGCCGTATTTCTGCTTGATAGGCCAAAGCAACATGCGCGCCTTATCAAGGTTGGCATTGTCAGGCCAACTGTTGAGGGGCTCAAACCGCTGGCTACCCGAACCTGCGCCGCCGCGACCGTCGCCAATCCGATATGTGCCTGCGCTGTGCCAGGCCATCCGGATAAACAGCGGCCCATAATGGCCGTAGTCGGCTGGCCACCATTCCTGAGAGGTGGTCATCAGCTCGAAGATATCTGCCCTGAGGGCAGCTAAGTCGAGGCTCTTAAACTCCTCAGCGTAATTGAATTCCTCACCCATAGGATTAGCTTTGGCTGAGTGCTGGTGGAGGACGCTCAGATTTAGATAGTTCGGCCACCAGTCCCGGTTCCCCGTCACATGACGAGCCTGACGTTTCTGACCTGCGCCCGTAAACGGGCATCCGCTTTCGCTGCTCATAGTGTCTCCTGTTGAGTGTCGCGGTATAGATTTTTGATGTACTGCGGGTTATTGCAAACAGATAACACATGAGCAATTATGAGGATCATTGATGAGAAATATAATCGAAGAAAAATATAATTAACGTTAGGATTCGAAACAATGAACTTGTAATTCGAAACAATCGGTTATACCGCTAGCCAAAGAGTAATCTGATACAAGCATACCTATCTATAAAAACGCCAACTCCAGCTCACAAGTTGGTATTCACCTGGAGGATCTCTAGAGGATCTATATAAGCATTGAAGGGTAGCTTATTGCTCAGACTTTTTCAGTGACTAAAAGTTGGTGGCGATCGCTGTAAAAGATTTCAAAGTTATTTGCTCTCTTAATCTTCGCTTCTACTTTCAGTAGATCTGAATCTCAAATAGGCCAAAACGGTCAGAGGATGTTTTAAAGGTCTGATCTGTTACCCGGTAGGTGTAGGGGCGAAGCATTCGGTAGATAATGTCTCGGTTGTTCCAGCCATCCTGATTCGCAGCTTGCTTCATCGCAGAGTATGCTTCGCCCCTACCGAGACGTAAAAGATACGTTTCAAACACCCTCTCGATGGTTTCCGACTCAGGCTTTAGAACGCTGCAAGCATCATGGAATGCCACCGACATGGAAAAAGACAGGAGCGTATTCTAAAGTGCTAGGGCGTGTTTTAAATCCCGGAAGTCCCAACTTTATAGATTTTTGAACGATTCAAAGTCCCCCAAAATTGGGGGATTTAGGGGGCAAAAAGCACAATGTAACCGAGCAATCAGGAGTTTTAAAACACGCCCTAGAACTACCAGTGCAAACGGGTTTTAGAATTTGAATAAAGTTGCGCTAAGGGTAGCCAAAGAGAGCCGCCGTCGAGAGGACTCTCAACTAGAAGGCTGTATCCCTCCCTTCATCGCTGAATTCTTTTTACATGAAGTGCGACCATTGGCAGATAAATAGAATTGGTAATCGTGATCTGCATTTTGACGAGATTCCGTGTAGGTTGAGCACTACGAGCGCTATTTGGAAGTTCTCCGACTCTAGATAGTTGGAAGAAGGGTAAACCCTGGTGAGAGTGATAGATAACTCTATATATCTTGTTCCTTGAGATGCCCCTCAACCCTGGATCTCGACCAATACAGCGGTCTAAAAGTCCCCAACTGGCAGGGGAACTGCGCGATACAATGCGGCGATCGCAGGAAACGTTCGCCGACGAATCAGGCATGACTGCCATAATGAACCCCTGGGAAACTCGCATTTTGCGAGGAAAGCTCAATCTTAATGTCAGTTCCATTGACTTAGCCGTTACCATTCAAGGCGCGATCGAAACCGTGCGACTCGCGGCCGAAGCCAAATCTATTACGGTAGAAGCCAACCTGGATTCTGAAGTCGGCTCTGTTGCTGGCGACTCAACCCGGTTACAGCAAGTGGTGTGGAATTTGCTCTCCAATGCGGTGAAGTTCACCCCCTCAGGTGGACGAGTAGAGGTGCGATTATAGCAGGTTGATCATCAGGCGCAAATCACCGTTAGCGACAACGGCAAAGGCATTGCAGCCGATTTCCTCTCCAGTGTATTTGATTATTTTCGCCAGGAGAATGGCGCAACCACTCGTCAATTTGGCGGTTTGGGGTTAGGGTTGGCGATCGTCCGTCACTTAGTCGAGCTACACGGTGGCACCGTGACCGCCGCCAGTGCAGGCGAAGGGTTGGGAGCTACGTTTACAGTCAAACTGCCGCTACTGGAGCGACCCAAGGATAGAGAGACGGAAGGACAGGGAGAGCCTCACCGACTCACCCACTCATCGACCCTGTCACTCTCTTTACAAATCCTGGTGATTGATGATGAACCCGATTCGCGTGATTTTGTGGCGTTTGTCCTGGAGCAGGCAGGAGCGACCGTAATCACTGCTACAACCGCAACTGAGGGATTGGTAGCCTTGACGCAATTTCTGCCCGATGTGCTTGTAAGCGACGTTGGTATGCTCGATATCAATGGCTATATGCTGATGCAGCAAGTCCGAGCATTGCCAGCAGACCAGGGAGGACAGGTAAAAGCGATCGCGCTCACTGCGTATGCCGGAGATTTCAACCGACAACGGGCATTGCAATCCGGATTTCAGCAGCATGTGAGTAAACCTGTGGAGCCAGAAGAGTTAGTCAGAGCCATTCATGCTCTGCTCACGGGCTAGAACCCGACTCGCCTAAATCCACAACCGTCTCTCCTAGTTCATCCGAGGTAGACCGATCCCAAGCTAACCGAGAGGAATTGGTTGATCGCATCTCACAGATCAGTCCCATGGATGAGATGATCGATCTGCCAAGGATCGCGAATTAAATAACCTATCAATGGCAACATTTACCGATACGGGCGTGGCATTCGGCCAATAGTTCTGGAACAAGGGTAAGGGCTTTTGACCGAATGCCACGCCCCTACACAAGGAATTACACCTTAATAAATTCGCGTTCCTCAGCTAGATCTAAGCACCTTGGCGGAGCTAAACCAAGCCATATGTTGCTTGTGCTGTTAAAACCATCACATTACTATTTGTGAGTCTATGTGACTCAAAGCGAGACAGACGAGCGGTACTAGTAATTTGAAATTACTAACCAGATCGTTTATATACTTCAAATGCCTGAAACTACCGCAGAGTAGTTCATGCCAAGCAGGGTGCAATCACCAAACGAACACTTGTTCTGCAATACTTCATACAGGTGATTGACTGTGATAGCTCAACATAATTTCCTTTTAGTTATTTTCTCCATTTTCATTGCTGTTGTTGCTTCTTATACAACCATAGAGTTGATGAAAAGAATTTCATTCAGCCAAACTGACAGTGCGGTTCTTCTGAGTTGGCTGGTCATCAGCGCTTTTACGATAGGAACAGGGATTTGGTCAATGCATTTTGTTGCAATGCTGGCCTATCAATTGCCTTTTTCGGTCAGTTACGATTATTCCATCGTCATCCTCTCCTGGATTGCAGCAATTATTGCTTCTGGCATTGCCGTTTATAGTTTGAAGCAGGGATTTACCGATTGGGTTTCAGTTGCAATTCCTGGACTGCTGATGGGAGCAGGCATTGGAGCCATGCATTACATCGGCATGGCGGCCATGGAGGTTGCTGGAGCACGGATGAAATACAACTATTGGATTGTGGCACTTTCGGTCTTGGTTGCGGTTACGGTTGCCAGTTTTGCACTGTTGCTGGTCAATTACATCCGCAACGGTGACAGGCGTAAGGAATTAAAACTGGGTGCTGCATTGATTATGGGAACAGCCATTAGTGGATTGCACTATACCGGAATGGCCGCTGTTCAATTTACCAGGATAGAAAGTGCCTTATCGGCTGCCAACAGGCCGGGAGTAAACTCTTTAGATGCTACCTCAATGGCATTTACGATTGGAATTGTCACCCTGGCGATTTTAGGAACGGCTTCTCTTGCATCACAAGTTGATTGACGGTTGAAGCCTCATTAAAGGATGTTTAATGTCCTGTATGGGTTTCCTTTCCTGATCGGTTCAAAGCGTTTTAAGCCCTAACCCTGAGATGTACTGGCACCACTTAGATAAAAGTCCCCCAATTTTGCAGGCTTACGCCTGCGGTACGCCAGAAAAGGGGACAGTTTGGCCAGCTACTCGCACATTTCAGCCATCCTCTCAACCTAATGCGATCGCTCCTTTTCATTATCAATGAGAATGGAGCGATCGCATTTATGTAACCATACCAACGGTGAGCCAAAACGAGTGGGGGTGCGTTACCTTCAATGATGTTGCTGCCCTGACTGGGGTTTCAAATGAGGCGATCGTCTACCACGATCGCCAATCATGTTGTAATTCTCACAATGGCTTGGTAAGACATGCCCTTCTTTGAGACACTGCGTTTTTGATCGTGGCCGCTTCTGGTATTGAACCAGAATTTAATGTCTCGTGGACGCGATCGCCTCAAACCCCAGCAATTCTCAGTATGGCAATTCAACTGGTGTTTGGCGGGATGTCCAACTCTAGCAAATGAGGGGTTCGGGGAGCTATAGTCCCCGCGCTCTGGCGAAGCCGAGCGTCGGGGTACATGGACTCCCCGCGTCAGACAGAGCGACGAGCGGAGTCTGACACACAACCTTTTTGGCTCTGCACATAGCGTCTAAGCACATCAAGCGGTGCATCTCCGCAAGAGTCCAACGAGTAGGCTTCTGTCCAAAAGACTTTTTTACCTCCATAGACAGCACTAACTTCCTCTGAAAACTCTTCTCGGATTCTGCGACTGGTAACACTTTTGAGATTGTTCACAAACTTGCTCAGTTGGATTTGAGGAAAGAACCTGAAAACAATGTGAACGTGGTCAGGCTCTCCGCCGAACTCCATGAGTTCACACTGCCATTTTTGGCACAAGTTGCCAACTATCTCTTTTAGCCTCTCCAGCATTGCTTGGGTGATGACCCTGCGACGATATTTAGGAGTAAGCACCAAATGAGCGTAGAGTCTTGAAACTCCTCTTGAGCGAGGCTTATAGTCCATATTGTATCTATCAGTGTGTAAACTATAATTCTATTATGAGACTCGCATACCAATACCGACTACTGCCAACCGCTCAACAGTCTGCCGAAATGGATCGGTGGCTGGATATGTTGCGCCATGCCTATAACTGGCTGCTGGCAGATCGGTTTGATTGGTATGAGCAGAATCGGTGTCCCATCAACGCCTGTCCACTGATTTGCAGCATTGCAGAACCCAGAGAACAGCCTGACTACTACAGTCAAAAAAGAGGGTTGGTTCTGCTAAAACGTGAGCGCCCTTGGTATGCAGATATCAACGCTCAGGTGCTGCAAGACATGGTGAAGCGGGTGAAGCTAACGTTTGACCGCTATCTCAAGGGAGATAGCAATGGGCAGCGTAGCGGCAAGCCACGATTCAAAGGCAAGGGGAGATATCGCTCATTTACCTACCCTCAAGTTGAGGCTAATCCCATTCAGGGCAATCGCGTAAATTTGTCTAAAATTGGCGCGCTCAGGTTGATTCAACATCGCCCACTGCCTGATGGTTTTGATATCAAAACTGCCATCATCAGCAAGAAGGCAGACGGTTGGTATGTGACTCTAACGCTCGAAGACAAGGCGGTTCCCGTATTCTCGTCTGAAGTAGAGCCAAACTGGGACAACTCGGTTGGAATTGATGTGGGATTAGAAAAGTTTGCCTCTACTTCAGATGGCAACTTTGAGCCTATCCCTCAACACTTCCGCTCATCTGAAGAAAAGCTTGCTCGGTTGCAGCAAAAGGTATCAGTTGCTAAGAAAGGGAGTCGCGCCCGAAAGCTGCTGATTCGCAAGGTTGCCAAGTTGCATCAAAAAATTGCACGGCAGCGCAAACAGTTTCACTTTGAAGTGGCTGGAAGAATTCTCAACAAAGCCGACATGGTTTTTGTCGAGGATCTGAACGTCAAAAATATGTCTAGACGTGCTAAGCCTAAGCAGGATGAAGCTGGAAAGTTTCTTCCCAATGGGCAAGCAGCAAAGTCTGGTCTGAACAAGAGCATTGCTGATGCAGGTTGGAGTCAGTTTATTGATATTCTCACTTTCAAAGCTGAAAAAGCTGGTCAGCGAGTTGTCAGGGTTGACCCCAAAGGAACCTCCCAGCATTGCAGTGCATGTCTAAACAAAGTTCCTAAAGAACTGTCAGAGCGTTGGCATTCCTGCTCTTATTGCGGAAATGAGATGGACAGGGATACCAACGCTGCAATTCTGATTAAAAAAGTGGGGTTGGGAATCGCCACACTCAAAAATGCTCAACGGACTTCGGTTCGAAGAGAAGCCCGCGCTGTCTCGTAAGAGCAGCGTCGGGAGTATTTCACAAGAACTTGAAACCGATGAAGCTCAGCCCATCTGCTACACAAGGGAGTGAGCGTACGGCGAATTTTTTCAGGCTCAGCAGCACTGGAAGAAAAATTGCTAATTCAGACCTGTTAGAATTTTGACGCAGTTGACTATCTCCTTACCGTCCTAAATTGAAGCAAAAACGTTCAAAGTCCTTGCTACTAAACTTACTAAATTCCCTAGCTGATTTTGATGGAGAACTATCCCAGGAAGCCATACGGCTATTGAATGAGTTGAAAACACGACCGGATCGACTCCCCCCTCTTTATGCCGATGTGTTTGCCCTACCTCATTCAGCAACCTGCTCAGATCTGGTCGATCGCATCTTGTCTCTTTCCCAGGAGCAGGTTGCGGTCGTTAGCTATGCGTTTCAAATCTTTCGCTATTATGAGCAAATTTTGAGAGCGAACCCCAGTGATGGGTCACCGCAGCAAAAGGCAGCTTATGAGTCACAGATGGAGCGGGTTCGCCTTTCGGTAGCTCGAACCAAAGCAGCGTTGGCGGAATCCATTGGATAGGTGTAGAAGAAACCCTACGATGAATAGCGAGCAAGCATCAGGAAACAACAATTGCTATGTCTTCCCTCAACCGTCAGCAATCCAATCACCTGGTTCAACACATTATGGGAGTTGAGCAGCTATTAACCGAGGTAGATGAGCAGGGAGCGGAGGAAATCTTAGATGAACTCTACCTGCTCATTACCAAACTCCTTGAGCAGTTTCCGCAGCTAGATCAGGATGAAGATTAGAAAGTAGCGATACGGCTTTCCCTTGGTCGTCTTCACCTCGATATAGCCCCATCCACCTCGTTTGCCCTCATACTGATTGGCAGTGACTGCATTAGCCTGTTCGAACACTACCAAGACGAGTACTTATCCCAGTGGCGATCGCTTCCAAAAATTCCTAAATCTCAAACTGTGTCTTAACCGGTGCATGATCAGAACCTGGTTCGCCGCGCCGTTTACTAGGATTGTTATCGAGCGAGGGGACAGCGCCCACCAAGTCAACGTGACTGTCCACTTGTGGTCGGCAGCGCGGTTGTCCTAGCAACGGTTCTTCACTCACTAGCTTAGTCGCTGCAATGGTGGCGTTGCACAGTGGGCTTAATCTTAAGCTAAACAAGACGATCGCAGTTTGCACGTTGGGTTGGGTTGTGGTGCAGGTGGCGATCGGAATTATTCAAATTGGCGTTCAAAGAATTTTAGAGTAACTGGATGCCAAGTCTAGAAGAAACCCACTTATGAAATCTGCGATCGCGGCTGTAGATCATCAGATTGAAACGTGTCTTCTGCAAGTGTCGAGTTCGTCGCTTTTTGTCGTTGATCCGCCCACGGGATGTGCAACGAGGTTAAGAGGGAGAGGCTAAAAGGGTTAGTGGGAGAGGGATCGAGGGGAGGATTGTTGAGAGAATGAGTTCTAAAGCGAGAGAAATAGGAGTATTACAGATGGGTTGGGGGTCTTCAAGAGGGATGCAGCGATCGCCCAAGCTATGGGAGGTTGCTGAGCGAGTGATTGAGGCTTGAGCAGAGCAATGGGGCGTTGATCCCAAAGCTGGGTCAGTGAGGCGATCGAACTTCGGTTTGGTTTGTTTCTAGGGGTGCAGTTGAGCATCGAGCCAGGTATCGAACTCTCTTTGAGCTGAAGTAGTTGATGCGATCGCCCGTAGTTTTGTCGTCGTTCGTCGAGGGAGCGATCGCTGTTGTACTGATTGATGGTGGGTTCAATCTGGTGCCAGAAGGGTTTGACAGTGAGGATGATATTGCTTCCGGTCAAGGTGCCGATGAGCGATTGGGTGATGGCCCACTGCTGTTCATGGTCAACCTGCTCGTTGGGGTTTGTTTAGCATTGGAATTAAACTGTACGCTAAGCTGTCCAGTTGTCTGGACAAATCAAGGCAATACCCTTTCGCCTTGGGAGATGCAGGATATGGAATCTACTATCTAGACAGTGGTTATGCAGTCATCACTGACTTCAATCGGTATGAGGGAGATAGGCTGACGATGAAAGGGAGTGACCTGTATTATACGTGGGATCTGAACTTAAACGTTGGAACAGGGGCGCTAGACAAGGGTATCTACCACAATGGCAACCTGATTGCTGTTCTACAGGACGTATCTGGTACTGGTTATATCATGAGTCAAGATACTAACTGGGTGTGATTCTAAGTCTTGAGCAGATCAGTTGAGTTGCTTTCTTTCGTGTTGTCCCTGATTGCTTCTCCAAGCGCTGCGATCGCTATAGAGCCTATTTGAGATCTTGAGGAGAGGTTGCAAGCCTCTTAATCATTGGCCGAATGAAGCAAAGGTTGAGTTTTGTCGTGGCATTAGCAAGCGTCCGCTCGAAGTTCTTGACCAGGATTTTACATCGCTCCATCCAGGCATTCGACCGCTCAATCACCCACCTCGCAATCGCTGGAACAAATCCAGATTTTCCTTGTTCTGCTGCTACCGCCTTAGATTCCTTCCAGGGGACGTAGCGCAGACAATTACGAATCAGATGCACGATACACAATTGAACCTGGGTTTTGGGATACAGTGCCTCGATCGCCTGGGGAAAGCCCACTAACCCATCGCAGCAGGCAATCAAGATGTCCTTTAATCCTCTGTTCTTCAAATCTGTCAGCACTTTGAGCCAGAACTTGGCTCCTTCGGCTTCCGCCTCTCCAATCCACAAACCCAACAGTTCCTTGTTGCCCTCACGGTTGATGCCTAAAACCACGTACACGGCTCGTTTGCTGACGCGCCCGGAGACCTTGATGTTGACGTACAGGGCATCCAGGTAAAGGATGGGGTATACCTCATCTAAAGGACGCACCTGCCAGGCTTTTACCTCGTCGCTGACGCTATCAGTTACCTCGCTGATGAGGGAGGCTGAGATGTTGACGCCATAGAGTTCTTCCAACTGAGCGCTGATGTCGCGAGTGCTCAATCCCTGTGCATACAGCACCAAAATCTTCTCATCGAGGCCGGCTAAGCGGCGTTGGTGCTTGGGCACCAGAACAGGTTCAAACTTGCCCTTGCGCTCACGTGGAATTGCTAAGTCCATCTCGCCGTGGTTCGACTGAAGCGTCTTTTTAGAGTAGCCATTGCGGCTATTGCCACGGGTCAGCCTCTCTGAGTCCGGGTTGTCAAGCTCTATCTCCTGTTCAGCTTTGAGATGGTGGTTCAACTCCCCGGCCAAAGCTCGTTCAATCAACCGTTTGCTCAGTTGTTTGAGTAGACCCGATTCGCCCAGGATATCCTCTGGACTCTGGCAATCGCCCAACAGCTTATCGAGCATCTCATCTACGGGGTTGGTCTCTTTTTTCGTAACTGTTCAAGGGGTTGAAAAAGGGAATTGAGAAAATCGAGAGGTGCTGCTAGGCTAACAAGATGGAAGAGAACCCTGTCCCCTCCATCAATGATGTTAGCCAATCGGACTGGGACAAGACCC
>NZ_JADEWO010000052.1 GCF_015207605.1 Oculatella sp. LEGE 06141 | reverse complement strand
GCATTGATCTGGGACTGAAGTATTTCTACAAGGCGACAGACGGCACTGAAGTAGAAAATCCCAAGTTCTTGAGGAAATCGGAGCGCAAACTGAAACGGTTGCAGCGTCGAGTGTCCAAGAAGCAAAAAGGTTCCAAGCATCGCAGAAAAGCGATTAATCGCCTGGGGCGACAACACCTGAAAGTCAGTCGGCAGCGTAAAGACTGGGCTGTAAAACAAGCCCGTGCGTTGGTGATGTCTAGCGACTTGATTGCCTACGAAAACTTGCAGGTGCGGAACATGGTTCGTAATCACCATCTGGCTAAATCGATTAGCGATGCAGCCTGGAGTTTGTTTGTGGATTGGGTGAAATACTACGCCCAAATCTTCGGCAAAGTGCAGCAACCTGTTCCACCCCAGAACACCACGATTGGTTGCTTTGATTGCAAACAGCCAGTTCAAAAAACGCTCAGTACCCGAACTCATGTGTGTCCCCACTGCGGCTCTGTGCGATGCAGAGACGAGAATGCAGCGTGGAACATTTTGGAGAAGGGACTGAGATTGGCTGGTTTGAGTACGGCAGGGCATGTCGGAATTGAAGCCTCTGGACAGAACGACCACTATCTAAGTCAAGCAATTGATTTGGACAAGTCGGCTGGATGAAAGAGGAACCCCACGCCGTCTCGAAGAGCGGCGATGGGAGGATGTCAGTCCTTCTAGCGAAGTAGGTTCGTTGGGGCGATCGCCCCAAACGCCTCAGTTAACCTGCACCAACCAACGCGACGATTCAACCCAGCTTACCGACAGAACTCACACAACGCAAACGTCATCCTCCTGACGCAAATGGCATACCAGACTGGAGGATAACGCTAAGAGGGTAGTTAACGGACGATTAAAGAATCGCTAAACCTTCTGCAACTCAAACGACTTGGCTGCTTTAGGTTTCACAAAAACTCGTTGATTCGGTTTCAAATTTAAGCGATTGTATTGTTCTCGCGTTAAATACGCATTCACAACCTGTCCATCTTCTAGCGTCAGTTCCGTTTGAATCTCTCGCCCAAGATGAATCAAACGGCTAACGATGGCGGGTGCCGTATCTTTGTCAGAAGTAGTCTCAATCAACACATCATGGGGACGAAGAAACATCTGCGACTGTTCAGATCGGTGGCTGCTGCGAAAGATTTGAGCCGTACCCGGCAGGATGTTCACTGGCCCAATAAAGCTCATAACAAATGGGCTGGCAGGTTGGTCATAAATTTCAGCCGGACTGCCAATTTGCTCGATCGCCCCTTTATTCATCACAACAATATTATCGGAAATTTCCATTGCTTCTTCCTGGTCGTGCGTCACAAAAACCGTTGTGACATGTACCTCATCGTGTAGGCGACGCAACCAGCTCCGCAGGTCTTTCCGCACCTTGGCATCTAGTGCCCCAAACGGCTCATCCAATAACAATACGCTGGGTTCAACCGCAAGTGCCCGTGCTAACGCGACCCGTTGCCGTTGCCCACCCGACAGTTGAGAGGGGTAGCGATCGCCCAGCCCATGCAACTGAACCAATTCCAACAGTTCATCCACCCGATTCTTCACCCGGTTTTTAGGGTACTTTTGAATCTCCAAACCAAAAGCAATATTTTTGCGAATGGTGAGGTGTTTAAACAGCGCATAATGCTGAAACACAAACCCAACCTGCCGATTCTGGACGCTTTGCTCGGTCACATCACGTCCAGTCATGTAGATTCTGCCGCGATCAGGCGCTTCCAAACCTGCAATTAGCCGTAACAGGGTCGATTTACCCGAACCAGACGGGCCCAATAGCGCAACAAGAGAGCCTGTTTCAATTTCTAAATTGACATCCTCAACAGCCTTGAAACTGCCAAACTGTTTCGATACATTCTCAACCTGAATTCCCACAGTGTAAGTCCTCTAAATGAATGCAAATTAGGAATCCCGATAAATCGGGGGGCACCAGCGTTGGACTGCAATCTTTAATAAGTTTAAAATACACTATCTTGATCGATTTACCGATGTTTTAAAGAAAAAGCTGGCAACCCGGTCAAATCTTTCTGATAGCTCTAACCTTTCTACCCAGAATGGGAGCTTAGCGTCTGCGGCACGCCAGAAGGGTCAGTTCTGGTAACAATCAGCGCCTTTAAACCATTCCCTTGACCACAGACAACGCCCTTCTTCCAAAACTACAATAGAATCGGAAAAAATACTACGTTAAACCGATAGAATTACTGTGGTATCTCAACGCCAGCATGAGTTAAAGCCAACCCATTCAGGACGGTCGTTTTTTGACACCCGATTCCCTGCCTAATCCACTTGCCTTGCAGTGTGTTGGAAACGAATTTTTGAAACGAATTAATGTCTGTGTATAGGGGCACAGCATTCAGCAGATGGCTCTGGAAATAGATCCAGAACCCCCCGTTTCCAGCTTTCCGCCAGGGGTGCCACATCCCTAAAGGGGACGGGCTACTAATTAAATCTTTAAAGTCTCCTCTTAGGGGCAGGCAAAGCAACAGGCGGGTTTGGGTCTGCTTGCCGCTCGTAGGTGGGCATGTTCTCTGTGGGCACCACCACACGTAGCGCCTGCTTCATCACCTTTAGCGTCACTGGCACTTCGCCCAGAGGATGACCATCAACGTGAACGGGCAGCCTTGCTGGCGAAGTCAGCCGCACTTCTGCCACAGAATAGGTTTCAATCTTGGGATTGTAATGATACTGACCTTTGCTGATAGACCAAAAATGACGCACCAGTTCCCACTTGCTAAATCCACGAAACACGCTAACAGTGAGTAATCCGTCATCTATGATCGCCTCTGGAGCTACTGTAAAACCCGTACCGTAATACGGCCCGTTAGCCACCACGACCAGCAGCGCAGGCAGGCAAAATTCGCGCCGAGTCGATACTACCCGTCGCCGTAAAAAGCGGCGCGGCTTAAAAGGTCGTTGGCGAGCATCAGACAACGATCGATCCAGGTGAAGGCACAGCCATTGGGGTTGATAGCCCCAGGCCAAACGAGCCGCTTGCAGCATTCGCCCCCAGCGGCCACCCTTAATTTCTTCACCTAAGGGAAACAAAGCGGCATCCAGCCCAATCCCGGCTGCCTCAAAAAAGTAGCGATCGCCGTTAGCTTGTCCCACATCAATCTGTCTCGTTTGACCATGCGCCAACACTCGACATGCCGATGCCAACTCCATCGGCAGGTTCAAACTGTGGGCAATATTGTTGTAGGTACCAATTGGGATAATGCCTAGCGGAATAGGAGCATCAATCAACCCTTTGGCCACTTCACTCACAGTGCCATCGCCACCGCCAACCACTACCAGGTCATAGCCTTCGCTGATGGCTTGCTGAGCAATTAGTGCTGGGGATTCGTCTGGTTTAGTAAAGGCCAGATCGGCTCGAATACCTTCTGCTTCTAGCGCTGCTAAAATGTCTGGCAGCTTCATCGGGTTAGGCTCATCATCACCCGACACCGGATTCATAATCAGGCGTGCGCGTCGTGACTGCTGAGGCGAGGTACCGTTGTTCGGGTTTACGTCCTGCGGAATTGGCTCCGATAAATCACCGTCTCTTGGCTCGTCAGTGCGATGGTCAGTCATTTCTACCCACTTGCCGCTCCTGCGACTGAACCCCTATTAATCGAAGCAAGCCTTACTTTGGTTTCTATCCTTTATCCTCCTGAGGAGTTGAAGCAGGCACCACACCTTCATTTTGCCTCATTCCTATCTTAAGGGGGATGACAATAGATCTTGCCAACTTGCCCTAAGTAAAGGATACTGATTGGTTAATCTATTAATTGGGAATTCTATCTTTAGGTAGATGCCCAAATTACGCCAACTCACCCCCCCTATGAAAGAGAAGCTTAAGGAGCTAGTCGGTCAGTCTAACGTTTGGCTCTTTATTAAGAGCAGCAACGGTTGGGTCAAAAATGCTGAGATTTTGGACGTGACTGCCAAAACCGTTACCTTCCGCTATGAACACGAAACCGAGAGCGAACATCGGGTTTGGGAGAAAACCACTCGCATCAATAACATTGCTGAAATTGAGATTAAGCTGTTAGCGGTTCCACGGGAAAGCAAACAAATGTCAGATCTTCAAGACAGGCTCACCAATTTGCTAGAGAAAGAATAGTCGCGATTCATCTCTGGCTTCGATCCTTCAATTCCGCTAACGACCGAACAGGCGATCGCGCTTTATTCCAGCATGAATTAAGTTGGCTGGCGCGATCGCCTGCTTTTTGTATTTGTCCTCAGGTAGGGTTAGTGAGCGGCGGCGGGGGTGGCCTCCTGAGACATGGTGGTAGTTCCCTGCGTGCCAAGCTGAATTAGCTCAACTTTGTAACCATTGGGATCTTCAACAAAGGCAATTACAGTAGAACCATGTTTCATCGGGCCGGGTTCACGCACCACCTTACCGCCCCGGCTGCGAATCATTTCACAGGTTTGATAAATATCATCAACGCCGATCGCAATGTGCCCATAAGCATCGCCCAGCGTATAGCTATCTTGATCCCAGTTGTAGGTCAATTCCAGTGCGGTATGGTCAGACTCGTCCCCATAGCCGACAAAGGCTAGCGTAAACTTCCCACCTGGATAATCTTTCTGGCGCAGCAGCTTCATGCCGAGCAACTCGCAATAAAACTTGAGCGACTCATCCAGGTTGCCGACGCGCAGCATGGTGTGTAGCAATCGCATAAATTGACTCCTAATTGTCAGCTTTCCTCAGTATCCTCTTCTATTCTGAAACAGATCCGTTCAGACGAGACACCAGCCCCTTTCATCTGGCTTGATCCCGAAGACATTCTGGATATCGTTTGACTCATGAGCCAGATGAACCACGCTTAAGTCAGCCGTTTGTCACATCGGTTAGCCAGGAGAAACGAGGTGGCTACTCCACCATCGTTTCACTCCTTAGGTTTCCGGCTTCAACGCAACAGCGACGCTAAACAAAAGGCCAAGAAACCGAGCAGAGAAACCGTCTGGCAGGGGTGCTCTAACGTGTAGGATCAAGCCTGTGCAATTTCTAACAAGAGGGGGACAGTCAATTGATATTGGACACACTGGATACTTCAATTGAGCATATCCAAGCCAGAGAAATTCTGGATTCACGGGGTCGCCCTACGATTGAAGCCGAAGTGTTTTTGGCCAATGGTGCCGTCGGATTAGCCCAGGTTCCTAGCGGGGCTTCAACGGGCACCTTTGAAGCCCATGAGCTGCGAGACGGAGATAACAGTCGCTATAGCGGCAAAGGCGTGCTTCAGGCTGTAACCAATGTTGAGGAGAAAATTCTCACCGAACTGCTGGGGCTAGATGCCCTGAATCAAACCCTGATCGATCGCACCATGATTGACTTGGACGGATCGTCCAACAAATCCAATCTGGGTGCAAACGCGATTCTGGCTGTCTCACTCGCCACGGCAAAAGCAGCGGCCACGTCGCTCGATTTACCGCTGTATCGCTACCTGGGAGGCCCACTTGCCAATTTGCTCCCCGTACCGTTGATGAACGTCATCAATGGGGGTGCCCATGCCGACAACAATGTGGACATTCAAGAATTCATGATTGTACCCATCGGTGCCCCAACCTTTAGCGAAGCGTTGCGCTGGGGAGCCGAAGTTTTTGCCAGCTTAAGCAAAGTGCTGCACAGCAAAAACCTGCTGACCGGGGTGGGGGATGAAGGTGGATTTGCGCCTAATTTGGAGTCGAACCAGGCCGCACTCGATCTGCTGATTACGGCGATCGAGCAAGCCGGGTACCAGCCCGGAGAGCAGGTAGCGCTAGCGCTAGACGTGGCCGCTTCCGAATTTTACAAAGACGGACAGTATGTTTATGATGGCTCTGCCCATGCGCCCAGCGAGATGATTGACTATCTTGCCAATCTGGTGAGCCAGTATCCGATCATTTCCATTGAAGACGGACTGCACGAAGACGACTGGCAAAATTGGCAGCTCTTGACCCAAAAGCTAGGAAAAACGGTTCAACTGGTTGGAGATGACCTGTTTGTTACCAATCTCACCCGGTTGCAACAAGGAATTGAGCAAGCTGCTGGAAACTCAATCTTGATCAAGCTCAACCAGATCGGCTCGTTGACCGAAACGCTAGAAACCATTGATCTGGCGAATCGCAAGGGCTATAGCTCGATCATTAGCCACCGTTCTGGTGAAACGGAAGATACCACGATCGCCGATTTAGCCGTAGCAACCCGCGCTGGACAAATTAAAACCGGATCGCTGTGCCGTAGTGAACGGGTTGCCAAATATAACCGCCTGTTGCGAATTGAGGCCGAACTGGGCGAGCAAGCGGCCTATGCTGGAGCGATCGGGTTTGGGCCGCGCCATTAATTAGATCCCCAGCTCGATCTAAAATTGAGTTCATCAAGAGGACAGGTATCACTGCCAGTCCTCTTTTGTTTTAGCATTCCGTTCGTGCCGCTGTTTCAGTCCAATGTAGATGCAGGAAAACTGCCAGAATTGAATAGTCACCGGACACTAGACATGAATTGCGTGATTTGCTTGAAGCAAACGATTGATTATGTTGCAATTTCAGCCGCCCGGTTTTGGGCAACACGTCATCCGCACATCCCTGGGAGTGATGGCTTATTACACGCCAACCTCAGCCCCCTGGCGTACCGGAAACGAACAAGAGCCATATCCACCGCTCATTTTTTTACACAGTTTAGGTGGAGGCTCTTCTGCCTACGAATGGTCGAAGGTGTATCCTGCCTTTGCCCCAGCCTTCCGGGTGATTGCGCCTGATTTGATTGGTTGGGGGCAGTCTACCCATCCGGTGCGCGACTACCAGATCGACGATTATCTGCTGATGTTGACAGAACTAATCGAAGGCACAGGCAGCAAACCCGCTACCGTGGTTGCATCTTCCCTGACAGCCGGAATTACGCTTCGCTTAGCCACTCAGCGCCCCGATCTGTTTCAACAGTTATATTTGGTTTGTCCTTCGGGATATGGTGACTTTGGTTCAGATTATAGCCGGGGCATTGCCGCTCAGCTTGCCGGAATTCCCGGACTCGATCGCCTGCTATACGGTGCCGGAGCCGCCAACGAAACGGCAGTACGCAGCTTCTTGCAACAGTTTTTGTTTGCCGAGCGATCGCGCATTACCGACGAGATGGTTGCGGCCTATGTCGCCTCAGCCCAACAGCTCAACGCCGAATATGCCGCACTGGCCTCACTCAAAGGCAATCTCTGCTTTGACCTGGCGCTGTATATGGAAACACTAACCGTGCCCACTGTGATGCTGTGGGGCGACAAAGCCTGGTTTAGTACGCTCAAAACCGGGCAACGGCTGAGCAAACTCAATCCACGACCGATCAAAGCCTTTCATACGATTCCCAACTCAGGCGTGCTGCCGCACCTGGAAACCCCTGAACTCGTCATTGGTCTGCTGCAATCTCACCTCCGTTACCACCAGGAACCGGAAACAGACTGAAGATCGAGAGGATAGCCAGTCATACCAGTCGCTTGCTGAGGTGCAATCCATCAATTACCTATCTGCTCTAGATTTCTGGCACCTCATTCTTTTTCCTTGCTGGCTCTACTTCCACTCTGCGACTTGCGCTTGCTCGGTTGAAGCGCCTTCTTAATCAGGTCAGGAATATCAGATGGACGTTTTGCTACAGGAATTTTGGCCTGTTTGAATGCAGCCATTTTGCTTTCTGCTGTGCCAATGTCGGCTCCAAGTCCGGCAATTTGCGAGGCAATGATAGCTCCGGCGTGACCCATGATCTGCCCTTTTGGAGCCGTGCGACCCGCAATATACGCAACCACGGGTTTATCGATCGCCTCTGCAATGTAGTGAGCTGCCACCTCTTCGCTATCGCCACCAATTTCACCAACCAGAACGATCGCTTCTGTTGGCTCATCCTCATCCAAAATTTGGAGCCACTGTTGGAACGACGACCCGACGATGCGATCGCCACCAATGCCTACCCCAATCGACTGCCCGAACCCGGCACGGGTTAACTCTCTGGCAATTTCGTAGGTCAGCGTACCGCTACGGCTAATTAGACCAATGGAACCGGGAGTATAAAACTCAGCCGGATGAATGCCCAATAGAATCTGCCCCGGCACAATGATGCCCGGTGAATTTGGCCCCACTAGCAGCGTTTCAGTGGCCTCGGCCTTGCGAACCAGATGAACCATATCCATAGGCGGCACACCCGCTGTAATAATCACAATGTGCCGGATGCCAGCCGCGATCGCCTCTAGTGCCGCATCCAGCACTTCATAGGGGTCAACAAAAATGACGGTTGCATCCACCGTTCCCGTCTTGGAGAGCGCCTGCTCTACCATGTCAAAAACGGCAATGCCCTGATGCTTTTGCCCGCCGTGTCCAGGGCTAACACCCGCCACAACCTGGGTACCGTAGGACTGCATTAGCGGAGCAAACAGCGCCCCTAACGGTTCCACTATCCCCTGCACTAATATTTTGCTGTCTGAGGTAAAGTTCATCTAAGATTCAGCCTATTGCAAGTCCTATGCGAGTCATATCAATCGAAGAAAAGACGGTGAACCGCATCTCAAATAACCATCAACGTTTAGCGTTTGGAGGAAGCCGTTGAAACAGCCTGGTCAATGGCCGTATCTAAATCGTCAGTGACAAAAATCTCTACTGCGGTCAAAATCTCCCGGGCTGATTCCAACTCCCTGCCCAATAGCCTGATGACATAGCGAGGCAGAGAATTGTGTTGCGATCGCCGTTCAAAGTAGCTGGCAATCGTTGTCGCCACTTCATCGCAGGCAATCACATTACACCACAGGTTGACCAAAACAACCTTCACATCCCGCGACTGGCTCACCCGATCCAGGCCATACTCAATTCGCTCTTGCATCAGAGTTGGCGGGCAGTCATGACGATTTTCGCCGCAGACATTTAAGAAAAGCCCCGGTTTACCGCCAGCCGCCTTCACCAGGTCAATTGTGGTCATGGTTAACCCGGCACCATTGCCCAAAATGGCAATCGTACCGTCGAGTTCAACCAGTTCCATACCAGGAAATGACGGCTGAGTTTCGCTGTCGGGGGAATGGGTAGGAATCTTGGTTACCAAATCGGCTAGGTCGGCATGGCGACCCAACGCATCATCATTGGCCGTCACCTTACCGTCTAACGCCATCAGTTCGCCACTGAAGCTAACCGCCAGCGGATTGATTTCAACTAAATCCAGATCTTTCTGGATAAACAGCCGATACATTTTCTCAATCATGGAGCTAACGGTCTGGATCAGCATCCCCTTTAGCCCCATCTTCAGCGCTAACCGCCGAGCGTAAAACAGCGAGAACTCCTGATCAACCGCCACCTGATGCAAATGCTTCAGGTTAGACTCAATTTCAATACCGCCCCGTTGCGAGCCTAACAAAACAGGGCAACGCGCCGAGCGATCGAGTGCTACAGCCAGATAAAACTCTTGCTCGGCATCATACTTAGCTTCCGCCAGCAACACTTCGGGATACTTACCCATAATGGGCAGATGAAAAATAGTCTGGGCGGCTGCCACGGCATCAATAGTGTTCTCCACAAATTTGATGCCACCCGCTTTACCGCGCCCGCCCGTCAACACCTGTGACTTCAAGACAACCGGGTAAGGAATCTTCAGATCTTTAAGATCCTTGGGATGGTCAATACATTGAGAGGGCAAAACCGGAATGCCCGTCTGACTAAAAAGTTGTTTTGCCTGATACTCTAACAAATCCATGCCTTGAGAAGCGCCCCAAAAAGGTAATTATACCTGTACACCGCAGATTGCCTGCATTACCCAGCACACCATGACTAAGAGGAAATCGAATTGTGACGAATCAGCTCAATCTGACTCGATGCGGTTCTTTGCATCTTCACTCTCTTTATAGGCAGAAAGACAAAGCCTGCAACAACGATCCCAGGGCTGAGATCGTGTCAACAGGCCAACACAAACCAGGTGTAGTTAATGGTGTAGTTAATTTGGGTGCTATAAATGCAAATGGACACGCTTACAGGGAGCGATCGCCACTGGGTGAGGCGACAGTCGAGAGTTGGGGATCACGTTGGTTCGCAATGCTGCTCAGGTGACGCGATCGCCCAACTGCTCCTGTAACTTACTTACCCATCCCTAACTGCTGCGCTTTCTGGTACACCTTACCCTCAGTTAACAGCGATGGTGCAATCACTACCTCAACTTGCTGCATCTCGCGAATATCTTTAGCACCGAGGGTTCCCATGCTGGTCTTCAACGCGCCTAAGAAATTGTGAGTGCCATCATCTAACTGAGCGGGGCCGCGTAGAATTTGTTCTAGCGTGCCTGTCGTGCCAACCCGAATCCGAGTGCCGCGCGGCAACACCGGACTGGGGGTCGCCATTCCCCAATGAAACCCTCGACCGGGCGCTTCCTTTGCTCTGGCAAACGGCGAACCAATCATCACCCCGTCTGCACCACAGGCAATGCATTTACAAATATCGCCACCTGTAATTAATCCACCATCAGCAATGACTGGAACATAATTGCCCGTTTCGCGGTAGTAATCTTCGCGGGCAGCGGCGCAATCCGCCACCGCCGTTGCCTGTGGTAAGCCCACACCCAGCACTCCCCTGGAAGTACAGGCTGCCCCTGGCCCAATGCCCACCAGGACGGCTGCGGCTCCAGCTTTCATCAGGTTGAGCGCCACTTCATAGGTCACACAATTTCCTAACACCACTGGAATGGGCATCGATTGACAGAATTCGGCTAGATCAAGTGGTGTTACTGATTCAGGCGACAGGTGTGCTGTTGAAACAACGGTCGCTTGTACAAAGAACAAATCTGCCCCAGCTTTGGCTACCACAGAACCATATTTAGTTGCGCCAGCAGGTGTTGCGCTAACCGCTGCAATGCCGCCTTGCTCTTTAATCTCCCGAACGCGTCGTTCAATCAACTCGGGTTTAATGGGCTCCGCATACAGCTCCTGCATGAGCGGCACAAACTCTGTTTTATCCACTGATGCGATGCGATCGAGCACAGGCTCAGGGTCGTCATAGCGAGTCTGAATGCCTTCCAGGTTCAGCACGCCCATTGCGCCCAGTTGCGAGAGCGCTACCGCCATCCGTACATCAACCACTCCATCCATTGCGCTGGCAATAATGGGGATGTCACGCTCCACTCCACCAATGCGCCAGCGCGTATCCGCCAGGCTCGGATCTAGAGTCCGCTGACCAGGAACGAGTGCTATTTCATCAATTCCGTACGCTCTACGGGCAGACTTGCCCCTGCCAATTTGAATGTCCACGCTTCTCATCTTCCACAACGGATTAAGGCTAGACTATCAAATCTATAGCTAAAGTTGCTCCAGTGGTATGTGAGGACACTGTCGAATTTGCCGTCAAGCGCCTTGGGGTGCACTAATTCTAGACACGTAGCAAAACGGCAGTAAAGTTGGCCTGCTTGCACCACTGAAATGAGGTGCTGCTCGGAGTCGTCTCGTGAAGAGAATGGTTTAACAGGTAGCAGATATGTCACTCGAACCGCCTCTCCTGGCTTGCCGCAAGTGCTACACCCTCAACCTTATGAACCTCCGAGCCGATTTTTCAGAGTCTCCCAGAGGTTGCCTGAACCAGCGATGCATTTGACCCATTCGCCCCACCAGGTAGATTGGGGAGCCGTTCGAGTTGCATCCAGCACCTTTAAACCATCCTTAGAAGCGCCACCAGTATAGAGGGAAAGCCGCAAAGGTGTCTAAAATGTCTCTTCGGGTTGATGCTGTTTTTCTAGTAGCAAAGAGACGATAGAACTACCCGAGTTCAACCATCTCCATCGAGCGATGAACGTTTCTCATCCTGCATCAAATCGTGCGAGCGATCGCATATTAGTCGTCGATGACCTGATCGACAATTCATTTCTGCTACAAACCCTATTAGAGGAGATGGGATATCAGGTGGACGTTGCCGACAGCGGTTCTGCTGCCCTGGCAAAAGTAGAAGAAAACCCACCCGACCTCATTTTGCTAGATGTAATGATGCCGGAGATGAGCGGCTATGAAGTCACTCAACGCATCCGGCAGAATCCGGATCTGCCACCTATCCCTATCATTCTCGTTACCGGATACACGCAACCCAGTCCTGAAGACGCATTGGACTGCGGCGCAAACGGACTCATCCGTAAGCCAATCGACTTCGACGAAGTGGTGCATTGGGTGCGCCATGTTTTGCCAGTTGAGGCGTCTGCCTCTCCTCCCGCTCCAGATCCGTTGGACGGTTATGCCCCCCTCTCCCGTGGGCAGATGACGCGAGAGCAGTTTGGCCGACAGTTCTCTGAAGCTACCCCCTCAAGGTGGCAGTATTAAGGGAAACAACGCTTCAATTCATTGGCTTCCTGGCATCCTGCTCGACACAGCTTAGAGAATGACTTGAGCGACAAAGCCTCACGGTTGGAGGCTTTGCGCTGTAGTGTGTGAAGTTGGCGATCGCAGCTAGAGATTGAGCTTGTCTGAACCCCTTGGCTGTGCAGGATGTCGATGCAGTCGAATTCCCAGAAACACATCATAAACAAAGCTAAAGAAGTCTTTGCCTTGAAGCAGCCCCAGCGTTTGGTGGCATCCCTTTTCATCGAGTAAGGGGCGAGTTGCCCGATACGCCGTTTGGTAGTTATACCAGGGAATCGACGGCCATAGGTGATGAATCAGATGATAGTTTTGTCCCATAATCATCCAGTTCAAAATGGGGCTGGGATAAACTCTGGCATTCTTCCAGCGATCGCGCTCTTTGAATGGACGGTGGGGCAAGTAGTCAAAAAATAAACCCAAGGCCAAACCCACCACCAGAGCCGGAGAAAACCAGAAGTTAAAAAGATAGCCAATAAAACCGTAGTGGAGCGCCACAATCACAATCGAAGCGACCGCCAACCGGGCGAGAAGCCATTCCAGCAATTCGTACTTGCGCCACAACTGACGCTTAAAGAAGAAAATTTCGTGATAGAAAAACCGAGCAGCAATAAGCCATAGCGGCCCACCCGTTGAAACAAAATGGTCAGGATCGTTTTGCGGGTCGTTCACGTTAGCGTGATGTTGCATATGCACCCGCGTAAATACCGGAAAGGAAAAGCCCAACATTAAAGCGCTGCCATGCCCCAGGATAGCGTTGACGAGGCGATCGCGATGAGCAACATTATGGGACGCATCGTGAATGACCGTTCCCACCATGTGCAGAGCGATAACGTTGATCATGAAGCAACACCAATCCACCCAGTGCCAGCGCCAGTAGCCTAAGGTTGACAAGATCGCTAACACCACTGATGCCAAAAACATCAACAGGGTGGGATTAAAATCACCTGGCGGACCCAACAACTCCTTTGGTACTGTCAGGGGCTTCTGTGCCTCCGACATGCATTCAAGCTCCTTAATTAGCCATACTCTGCGTAGTATAAGATACCTGATAAACAGAATAAAGTTTTGTGAAATTAGCTCATCTAATATAACCAGAGCATTACTGATTATTCTCCTTAATCGTCAAGCAGGCATTTTTCTAATACAGCCTGGCAATTATAGCTAGTAATGCAGCTAGAGAGGCTCTGATAACCGCCAAATTTTCCAGAGCCTCTGCTTGGCTTATGCGCCAGTGCCAGCGTTAGCGGTCCTGACTGGCTTGTTCAAAGCGGTTGCTGATTTCAGGCCAGTTGACCACATTCCACCAGGCGCTCAAATATTCTGCTCTGCGGTTTTGATAGTTGAGATAATAGGCGTGTTCCCACACATCGTTACCCATGATGGGATAAAACCCTAACATTAGTGGGGTGTCCTGGTTGGCGGTACTCACAATTTCGAGTGTGCCGCTGTTATTTACGATCAGCCACACCCAACCGCTGCCAAACCGATCGGCTCCAGCTTGCTCAAATGCTGATTGAAACTCAGAAAAGCTTCCAAAGGTCTGGTTAATTTGTGCAGCAAGGGCACCCGTTGGCTCACCACCACCATCAGGACTCATAATTTCCCAGAACATGGCGTGGTTAACGTGGCCGCCTCCATTATTGCGAACCTTGGTTTGAATATCGTCTGGCAAATCGTCCAGGTTTCGCAGCAAATCTTCAACGCTTCTGCTTTGTAAATCAGGATAGTCGGCTAGAGCCTCATTGAAGTTTTCAACATAGGTGGCATGGTGCTCATCATGGTGCAGTTGCATTGTTTGCGCGTCGATGGTCGGCTCTAATGCGTCATAGGGGTAAGGAAGGGGAGGCAATTCAGCCGGAGCCGCGCTGAGTTCTGCACTGGGAGCAGTCGTTTGAGCCAGAGGGGTCGTTTGAGCTGGGGTGGGCTGCTGGGCAGGCGTAACAGCTTGTACCGACATCAGCAATACCAGTACAGCACTACCCAACACTAGAGGGCGAAGCGATCGCCGCATTAATCTCACAAACTGTCGCATAGGTTCATATCTCACAACAACGATCGGCATAGCACAGCGAGGCAGGATCGAGAATTAGCCTCAAACCACGGTGCGTTACCGGATGGGGACAGGTTTAAACGTCGGAGGTAAAAGGAAGATTTGAGAGGTCTTTGTCGCCAGCCAATGTCACTTAGCTCGGCCTGAACTGCCTTCAATAGGAGGTCAAGGAGATCGGCAGGTGCCTGCATACACCACAGACTACCTGCCAAACAGCCGCTCAGATATGCCCTCGGTCACAACATTAAACCCGATCCGCCATGTCATACCGTAGCGTTGACATGCCTATGCAGAATCGAACCAGGGAAGGAAGTTCGGCAATTCAGTTATTCTTCGTATCAGCTATTCTTCGTAGTCAATTTGCCGCGTTCGCCTGGGAGTGCGGATCGACGGTGGCAAAAACTCTTGATTGGGGAAACCGTAGGGCGTTTGAATGTGATGAATAATCGGCGGCATACTGCGCGATGGGCGACGTTGCGATTGTGCCTGCACCAGTAAAACAATGACCGCCACCAAAATAATGCCACCACCCAGCAGAACGACTAGCAGCGTAACGCCTACTGCAATCAGCGTCACTGTTTGAAATCGGTCGGGCTGCTCTACCGCAGGAGCTATGCGGCTCCGCTGCGACATCACATCTACCTGCGCCGACATTTCATGAATTAAACGTTGCTGCTCTTGAATCTGTGTGGTTAGCCCTTGAATGTCATTCTGCTGTTTCTCGATTTGATTCTTCAGCCGTTCAGCTTCGTCTCTTTGCTGCTCCAACTCCCGCTCTAAGGCTCGTTCTTGAACAGTTGGTTGATCAAAGTTGGGACTGGGTGGTACGGGTACAGGCGGCAAGTCGGGCACTGTCGGCATCGATTGAGGCGGAGGCGATCGCCTGTATCCATCAACAGCGAACCCCCCACCCAGCAACAACACCGCCACAATGCCCGTAATGGCACATCCGCTGAGGAATGCCGTAGTATCACTCATGGATGTTTTTCCTTCTCATCCTGCCTGAGTCATACAACTTAAAGATCAATGTCTCATACTGTGCTGGTTCGCTACACATAGGTTGGTTATGCATCGGTTGGCTACAGCAAAAACTCCAAGCCAAAACTCCCTACACGGTAGCAGATGCTAAGCATTTTGTATGTAAAGACTAATAGAGTTTTGCCGGTTGAATCACTTTATTGCTAGCAACAAAGCCGCCCTCCCAGGAGAGCGGCTTACCCTATTTTCTAGCGTGTGACAGAGCCGTTTGACTCCAAACGACTAATCATTACGACTAAACTTAGTAGTCGAAGTCGCCGCCCATGCCAGCACCAGCACCAGCAGGAGCGCTGTCCTTAGGCTCTGGCTTGTCAACCACAATGCACTCGGTGGTTAGAACCATACCCGCAATAGAGGCTGCGTTTTGCAGCGCAGAGCGGGTTACTTTAGCAGGGTCAACAATTCCAGCCTCGAACATGTCAACAAACTCATCGGTGGCGGCGTTGTAGCCAACGTTGAAGTCTTTCTCTTTAACACGCTCGGAGATCACAGCACCATTTTGGCCTGCGTTCTCAGCAATCCGCTTCAGGGGAGCAGCCAGGGCACGAGCCACAATCAAAGCACCCGTCAACTCTTCGTTCTTCAGGCTGCTCTTAGCCCAATCTTCTAGTTGGGGAGACAGGTGCGCCAGGGTTGTGCCACCGCCAGGAACGATGCCTTCTTCAACGGCCGCTTTGGTGGCGTTGATTGCATCTTCTAACCGCAGCTTCCGATCCTTCATTTCAGTTTCGGTTGCAGCGCCAACTTTAACCACCGCAACACCACCAGAGAGCTTAGCCAGGCGCTCTTGCAGCTTTTCTTTGTCGTAGGAAGACTCGGTTTCTTCCATTTGGCGACGAATCTGCTCGCACCGTGCTTTAACAGCGGCTTCGTTACCTTCTGCCACAATCGTGGTGGTGTCTTTGGTGATGGTGAGGCGACGAGCGCGACCCAGCGACTCAAGCTTGACGTTATCGAGCTTTAAACCTGCGTCTTCGGTGATTACTTGACCACCCGTTAGCACCGCGATGTCTTCGAGCATGGCTTTACGGCGATCGCCAAACCCAGGAGCCTTAACCGCTGCCACGTTCAGCACACCGCGTAAACGGTTAACCACCAGAGTAGCCAGCGCTTCCTTCTCGATGTCTTCGGCCAAAATCAATAATGGCTTGCCAGAACGAGCCACCTGCTCTAGCACGGGCACCAAATCCTGCACCAGAGTGATTTTCTTGTCGGTGATCAGGATGAATGGCTCTTCCAAAATCGCTTCCATCCGCTCGGTGTCGGTTGCGAAGTAGGGAGAGATGTAGCCCTTATCGAAGCGCATCCCTTCGGTGACTTCCAGTTCGGTGGTCATGGACTTGCCTTCTTCCAGAGAAATAACGCCTTCGCGGCCTACTTTCTCCATTGCTTCGGCAATCATCTGACCGACTTCTTCGTCGTTACCCGCAGAGATAGAACCAACCTGCGCGATCGCTCTTGAATCTTCTACCGGGCGAGCGTGCTCAGCAATTTTGTCAACCAGGAACGCCGTTGCCTTGTCAACTCCACGCTTCAGCGAGATCGCATTCGCACCAGCGGCAACGTTGCGTAGACCTTCTTTCACCATCGCGTGAGCCAGAACGGTTGCAGTGGTGGTACCGTCTCCTGCTGCGTCGTTGGTTTTGGAGGCTGCCTGACGAATCAGCGACACGCCTGTATTTTCGACATGGTCTTCTAGTTCAATCTCTTTGGCGATCGTGACCCCATCGTTCACAATTTGGGGTGCGCCAAATTTTTTCTCTAGAACCACGTTACGACCCTTGGGGCCAAGAGTAACTGCAACGGCTTCTGCCAGAATATCGATACCCCGTTCCAGGGCGCGACGAGCGTTTTCGTTATAAATGATGCGCTTAGCCATAGGTGTAAGAAATCTGCGACTTCAAGTGAGTGAGAAGTGGACGGTATCGTTTTGAATGTTGAGAACTCAAACTTCAAAACTTACAATGGATGGAGTTGCTGCCCTTAGCGATGACTCAACAGCCATGCTTAGAGCCAGAACACAGGACAATCTAGGCAACGATCGCCAAAATGTCTTTTTCAGACAACAGAACGTACTCATCCGTACCCAATTTGATGTCAGTTCCGGCGTACTTAGAGTAAAGAACCTTGTCTCCGATTTTGACCTCTAGCTCTTGGCGAGAACCATTGTCGTCGCGCTTGCCAGGACCAACTGCAACAATTTCACCAACCTGGGGCTTTTCCTTAGCGGTGTCGGGCAAAAGGATACCACCAGCGGTCTTCTCTTCAGAGGCGCTCACCTTAACAAAAACGCGATCTCCTAGAGGTTTAACAGTGGAAACGCTCAGAGATACAGCTGCCATACAAAATTCTCCAGACTTTTAGATGAGACAAATTGAGATGTGATTGGGTTGAGTAACCAGCAGAAACCCAGCCCCTTCTGGAACTGGTCAACATCTACGACCTGTAGAGTATTACACGAACCAGAGCTTGAGTTAGCACTCTCGACTCCTGAGTGCTAATGTACCGAACGACAGAGGGAACTGCAACTGGTTGCGCCTCTCCTTTCAGTACGGTTTCCCGAACAGACACGGCGATTACTGGGGCGATCGCCCGGTTCGTCGTTGGCTCAACCGCTTGTGCTATACAGGTTTGTGAAGCAAGTTCAGAGACGCGCACACCGTTGAGCAATCTCAACAACCCATTGGCTCCAACGGCAGATAGGTTTAGAAAACTCCACAATACAGAGCAAGTTTGATGCGGCCAGCTCAAAATTACATTGTTTTGCCAGAAGACCCAATGGCTGTAATTTTTGAAACAATAGATAGTGATCGAGTGAGATTCAAACCGCTACATCCCAGTCAATCAATGGCTGCTCACCAATACGATTAGGAGTTAACAACACATGGCTGGAAAAACGATTTTAATGCTCGTCGGCGATTTCGTTGAAGATTATGAGGTCATGGTTCCCTTCCAGGCACTACAGATGGTGGGGCACACGGTTCATGCCGTTTGTCCCAATAAGAAGGCGGGTGAAACAGTACGAACCGCCATTCACGATTTTGAGGGCGACCAGACCTACAGCGAAAAGCCAGGGCACAACTTTACGCTAAACGCTACATTCGATGACGTTGACCCAGACGCGTACGATGCCCTGGTGATTCCGGGGGGACGTGCGCCTGAATACATCCGCCTCAACCCTGACGTGATTAAAGCGGTACAGCACTTTGCCCATGCCAACAAGCCGATCGCAGCTATCTGCCACGGGGCACAACTGCTAGCCGCTGCCGAAGTACTCAACGGCAAGCGTTGTTCTGCTTACCCGGCGTGTGGGCCAGATGTCACTCGTGCCGGTGGGCACTATGCCGATATTGCAGTGGATGAAGCGATCGTGGATGGCAATCTGGTGACCGCTCCAGCATGGCCTGCTCACCCTCGCTGGTTAGCAGAGTTTCTTAACGTGTTAGGAACTCGGATCGAGCATCCAGAATTGGCAAGTGTATAACGGTTGGCGGCGACCACAAGCTATCGGTAAGTCAGGCGCTCAGTCTAGTTAGGGCGGTGTTGCCGCCCTGCCTTTCGGGCGATCGCAGCAGTAGGTGGGCAGTGCCCACCTACCTGAAGATAAAGTATTGACGTTCGTTGCTAAATCCTTAGTCTGGACTCATCGTTTGCAGCGGCAACGCATCGGGCACATGTACAAAATGAGAAGGCGCATGATTGTAGGGTTGATGCAGTTGAATCAACTGTGCCAGCGTTTTCTTCAACTGTGGGCGCGGAATCACCGCATCGACAAACCCATGCTTAAGCATGTACTCAGACGTTTGGAAGTCATCGGGGAGCTTTTCGCGCAGGGTTTGTTCAACCACCCGCCGACCCGCAAACCCAACGGTTGCCTGAGGCTCTGCCAGGATAATATCGCCTAGCATGGCAAAACTGGCAATAACGCCACCCGTGGTGGGATGCGTCAAAACAGGAACATACAGCAGCTTCGCCTCTCGATGGCGTTCTAGCGCTCCCGAAATTTTTGCCATTTGCATCAGGCTCAGTAATCCTTCTTGCATTCTGGCTCCGCCCGACGCGCAGACAATAATGACTGGAAGCCGTTCCCGTGTGGCTCGCTCAATTAGTCGAGTTAGCTTTTCACCCACCACCGACCCCATGCTGCCGCCCATGAAGCGAAAGTCCATCACGCCAAGGGCGATCGGCAGTCCCTCTAGCTGCCCTATCCCGGTCAAAACGGCATCCACCAACCCTGTTTTATCCTGCATTTCCCGCAGGCGATCGGCGTAGGATTTGCGATCGCGAAACTTCAGTGGGTCCATTGGGCGCAGATTTTCGTCCAGCGGCTTCCACGTGCCAGCATCCACGAGCTGCTGCACTCGTTCGTTACTGTAAATCCGAATGTGATGCCCACACTCCAAACAAACCATTTGATTTGCCTGTAAATCTTTGGTGTAGGCCATGACGCTACACGACGGGCATTTGCTCCACAGTCCATCCGCAATCTCGCGCTCCTGTCGCTCTTTGCTAATCGGCCCTGATTTTCTTCGATTTGCAAACCAGTCAAATAAAGACATTTCTAGTAACTATTTAAGGTTGGGGTAACAGAGACGCTGAACAACAAAATGTGCATTAAACCGCATCGATCGTGAATCGTGCCTGCTCAAACCGCAATGACCCAAACCATGACACCATGCGTTTAACTGCCTTTAACTGTCATCAGTCTGTCTGTCATTCATTGGCTAATCAATATTCTGAAGCCTCGGCTGAATGGTCTTCAACTGGACTTAACAAAAATAGCGCCGTCCACTGATCTTGCAGACGAACCTGTAGTGCAGCGGGGGTACTGCAACCAAAATGTGGCGCAATGCCCTGGTTGACAACGCGAGCTGGAATGTCTTGGGCTGTGAGAATTTGCTGCATTAATTCAGCTTCCCACCGGGTGCCAGTTGTGCGAATAGTGATCCAGGTCACGGGATGATTTTATCAAAGAGCAGGGTGACAATTCGTTGCGGCTGTATTACAAACTTACTACCAAATCTCTGTTAGATGATGGTTTAAAGGGAACGACGGTTCAGCCACGTAAGCAGAACTGGAAAAAATAGGTGCCGAATTAAATCATGATTAAATCAGTCTCAGCGTGCCAAAACAGCCGTTGGTGTGACGGACTTGGCGGTTCGTAATGGGGCAATCGTGAACTCGATCGCATCTTTACTCCGGCACCTGAAGCAAAAGACGACCGCCTAGAATAGAACCATAACGAGTGTTAAGAACTGTATAGGGTTTCATGGCAGATCAATTAGTTCGGGCAACAGCAGCAGACGGGGGAATTCGAGCCGTAGGGGTCATCACTACGCGTCTGGCCGAAGAGGCAAGGCAACGGCACAGCCTCTCCTACGTGGCGACAGCGGCACTGGGGCGCACTATGTCCGCCGGTCTACTATTAGCGTCTAGCATGAAGCGGGCAGAATCGCGGGTCAACATTCGGATCAGGGGAAACGGGCCACTGGGTGGTCTGATGGTAGACGCTGGTTTAGATGGAACGGTGCGGGGCTATGTCGATAACCCATCCATCGAACTACCACCCAACCCCAAGGGCAAGCTGGATGTGGGCGGTGCCGTTGGGCAGCAAGGGTATCTCTACGTGGTGCGCGATGTTGGCTATGGCTATCCTTATTCCAGCACCACCGAACTCGTGACGGGTGAAATTGGCGAAGACATTACCAATTACCTGGTTCAATCGGAGCAAACGCCATCGGCGTTGGTGCTGGGGGTGTTTGTTGGAGCCCAAGGGGTAACGGCATCGGGAGGGTTATTGCTGCAAGTGATGCCCAAAGCAGCCAGGGATGAAGCGCTCGTACAAACCCTGGAATCGCGCGTGGCGGCGTTGTCTGGGTTTACGCCACTCCTACAGGCCGGAAAAACCCTGCCCCAAATGTTTGAAGAACTGATGGGCGATATGGGCTTAGAGGTTTTGCCAGAGCGGCAGCTTCTTCAGTTTCATTGTGGTTGCTCGTTCGATCGCGTCCTGGGGGCACTCAAACTGCTGGGTGAAGACGAACTGCAAGATATGATCGAAAAAGACGACGGTGCCGAAGCGACCTGCCACTTTTGTGGAGAGGTGTACCAAGCGAATAGCAGCGAGCTAGAGCAGCTCATCTCGGAACTGCAAACGGAAGCCAGTCAGTAGTAACGGACAAGCAACAGGGTGAGTATTGCGATCGAATCGCCACCTGCTTGTTCTCGTACTTGCCCAACCCCGTTCTCCGCCGTGATATGGCGTTTTGGAAAATTGAAGGGTAGGATGGCAACTATCGCATCGTGCATCTTAAGAAATTTCGGCGTTTGGCGTTGCATTGGGCAAGAAAGCAGTTCAGTTCCTGAACGCATAAACTGAACTGCCGCACGGTTGTTGTGGAGTAGGTATGACTAAAGACTGGGAAATGCCGAATCGTCCTCCCGATCCACGGAAGGTGAGTCGAGTTCCAAAAAAACCGAGACAGCCAAGACCGCCTAGAGCGCAGCAACGCCCTTCCCTCCCCAGGACACCTGCCGATCGCCCCATTGCCAATCGCCCATCCGCGCGACCTGCACCGCCGCCAACCGCTGCCACTCCGCCCCACAAACTTCCGTCCGTGCTGCCAACCCACCAGCCAAAACGCCCTCGCAGAGAGAAATCGCGCCCGATGCGGCTGAGCGTTAGCTCCCTAAAAGGGTCTTTGGGCAATCTTCGCGTTCCTAAAAGCTGGAAGTTTTGGGCGATCGCCTCAGTCCTGGTTTGTGTGGGGGTTGGCGGTACATCACTGGCACTGTTGTTCAAACTGCCGTCGTTGCCCAACTGCCCTTCTATTTTTTGGCCGACGGCTTCTGCTTCACTGCGGCTATACTGCGCTCAAGTTGCCGCTAATAAACAAACCACAACCGATTTACTGGCCGCGATCGCTCTGGTTGATAGCCTACCGGACGATCACCCGCTGCGAGCCGAGGTGAACCGCAACATTGCAGACTGGTCGATGGCGATTCTAGACCTGGGCGACCAGACGTTCAACCAGGGCGACTTGGAAGAGGCTATTCAAACGGCCAGACGTATTCCCTCAGACACCCCTGCTTACAAGCTGGTAAAAGACAAAATTCAGAACTGGCAGACGATTTGGGGTGAAGCCGAGTCGATTTATCAAGAAGCCGAAGACGCGTTACGAGAGCAAGATTTTCCCCAGGCATTTCGGATTGCAGTACGTCTTCTGGATGTAGGCAATACCTATTGGGAAACCACCAAGTATCAAGAACTCAACAACAACATTACCGTAGCTCGTCAAGATGCTGGCAAGCTTGGCAGAGCTAGAACCCTGATAGAACAGGGAGGATTGGCTAACTTGCTAGAGGCCGTCGGCTTGATCGACAAGATTGGGGAAAATAGCTATGCCTACAGCACCGCCCAAAAGCTGATTCGAGAAATTGGGCAAACGATGCTCAATCTGGCAGAGTCGGCTCTCGATCGCCGCGCCTATCAAGAAGCCATCAACATCACCCGCCAAATTCCCAGGCAGGCAAACCTGCAAGCAGAGGTTCAAGACTTTAATACCCTGGCGCAGGCACAATCGCAGTCTTGGGGCGGCAATGTTGCTGATTTGGAGTCGGCGATCGTACAGGCACAACGCATCCGATCCAATCGACCGCTGTACAGCAAGGCGCAAGCCCTGGTTAGCCGTTGGCAGCTAGAAATTCAAGATGTGGGTCATCTGCAAACCGCACGGCAGTTAGCACAGGTGGGATCGGTGGACGACTTAGCCGCTGCCATTGCAGAAGCTAGATTAATTCCCCCCGGTAATCCTCGTGCCGATGAAGCCCGCGCCGATATTGGCCGATGGACGACCGAAATTGAAACGATTGAAGACCGCCCCTACCTGGATCAGGCAGAAAATTTAGCCCTGGGTGGTGATGTGGCTGCCTTGCAAGCGGCGATCGACCAGGCCAGCCGCATTCGGGAAGGGCGAGCGCTGCATGGGGAGGCGCGGCGGCTGATTCGCGATTGGACGGCTCGAATTCAGCGGACTCAAGATCAGCCCGTGCTGGAGCGGGCCAGACAGTTTGCCAATGTTGGCGATTTAGCGAGTGCGATCGCCACAGCCGAACAAATTGGCTCTGGTCGTGCCCTGTCAGACGAAGCACAAACCGACGTTGACTCCTGGCGCAACCAACTACAAGGGCAACAATTTTTACAGGAAGCGTATCAGAGAGCAGGGGTCGGTTCCCCCAGAACGCTGTTATCCGCGATTCAACTGGCACAACGGGTGCCCGCCAGTAGCCCCAATCGAGCTGAAGCCGATCAAATGATTAACGTTTGGAGCCAGGAGATTCTGCGATTTGCCCAAAGTCAGGCCAGTTTTGACCTGCAAGGAGCGATCGCCACCGCTAATACCATTCCGCCACGCACCGACGTTTATGACCAGGCGCAACTCCAAATTGAAGGCTGGCAACAGATTTTGCAGTCTGGAGAAGGAAACTAAAGCATCATCCAACGCGCCAAATTTCACGGTCTGCCGCTCTGGGAAGCAGGGTTAAAGGGGGTCAAAGGGCGATCGCCCCGGAACTTGTAGCACTCAGCGTGATTCATTCACTCAAACAGGTTAAGATTGCTGGACATTTAGAACTGCACCATCATCCCTTTGACCTTTCCAACAGCTATGAACTCTGTTTGGCAACAGCTTACTCTGACAAACCTGCCGCTTCAGCAGTGGGGCGCTTCTAGCTATTTGCACCGTCTGGTCGGCCTGTTGAGAAGCTGGCGACAAAGCAGTTGGCTGCTGCAATGGTCAGACCAGATTGCCACCATTCTGGTGTTACTTGTTTTTGCGGTGGCTCCGTTCGTCTCAACCGGGTTAATTGGGCTGTTGCTGCTGGCCTGTACCGCCTTCTGGATTTTGCTCACCGTTTCCGATGAGGTGGAGAATGGTATTACTCCGATTCACCTGCTGGTGTTGCTATATTGGGCGATCGCCACGGTGGCAACGGTGCTATCACCCGTCAAAGCCGCTGCTATGGAAGGATGGGTCAAACTAACGCTTTATCTGGTGCTGTTTGCGCTGCTGGCGCGAGTGCTGCGATCGCCCCGCATCCGCACGGTGTTAGTTACGGTTTATCTGCTTGTAGCGCTGGTTGTAAGCGTCGCTGGGTTGCGTCAGTGGTTTTTTGGAGCGGCGGCGTTAGCCACCTGGGTTGATACCGAATCGACTCTGGCCGGAACAACGCGGGTCTACAGTTATTTGGGCAATCCTAACCTGTTGGCTTCCTATCTGGTACCTGCCACGGTGTTTAGTGCGGCAGCGGTGTTTGTCTGGAAGGGATGGCTACCCAAAGCATTAGCCGTATTTTTGTGGGTGATGAACTCCGCCTGCTTAATCTTGACCTTTAGCCGGGGTGGCTGGATTGGGTTTGTGGTCGCTCAGTTTGCTTTGTTAATGCTGTTCACCCACTGGTTTAGCGTCTACCTGCCTCGCTTCTGGCGACGGTGGCTCTTGCCTATTGTGCTAGCGGTTTCAGCGGCCATTGTTGTTGTGGCGGTTGCCAGTGTTAGCACGCTCCGCGATCGCGTCGCCAGTATTTTTGCCGGACGCGACGACAGCAGCAACAACTTTCGGATGAACGTGTGGATGGCGGTGGTAGATATGATTCGCGATCGCCCCATCATTGGCATTGGCCCCGGCAACGATGCCTTTAACCGCATCTACCCCCGCTATCAACAAACCGGTTACACCGCCCTCAGCGCCTACTCCGTTTTTCTGGAAATTGCGGTAGAAACGGGACTGATTGGATTGGGCTGTTTTCTGTGGTTGCTGTTGATTACGTTCAATCAGGGCTGGATGCAAATTCAGCGGTTGCGGCAGGTGAGGGCGGTTGATGGCTTCTGGCTGATGGCAGCGATCGCCACCATGAGCGGCATGTTATTACATGGATTAGTCGATACGGTTTGGTATCGTCCCCAGGTCAGCACCCTGTGGTGGCTAATGGTGGCACTGGTAGCCAGCTACTATCAACCGCTACTGGCAGAATCATCGGCCGAGACAGAGGTTGAACCGTAGAGACACAGCCAAAATACAGCTTGTTCTTCTCGTTTTGACGCAGGAGATAACCGTCATGGAATTAAAAGTCGTTCCCTTAGACATTCCAACCAACAGCAATTTAATTCTGGGTCAAAGCCACTTCATCAAAACAGTAGAAGATTTGCACGAAATTCTGGTCGGAATTTCGCCCCAGGTGAAGTTTGGCATTGCTTTTTGTGAAGCCTCTGGCCCCTGCTTAATTCGGGTTACAGGCAACGATCAGGACTTGCAAGCCGTTGCGACCAAAAATGCAGAGGCGATCGCAGCGGGTCACAGCTTTGTTATCTTCATGCGCGAAGCCTACCCGATTAATTTTCTCAATGCCGTTAAGCAGTGCCCAGAAGTCTGTACCATTTATTGCGCCACCGCCAATCCAGTTCAGGTGATTGTGGCTGAAACAGATCAGGGTAGCGGCATTTTAGGCGTCGTCGATGGATTTTCACCAACAGGGGTCGAAAGCGCAGAGGATGTCGCTACACGGCACAGCCTACTACGACAAATCGGTTACAAATGTTAGCCACTGGATTTCAACGGGTAGAAGTTAGTTAAGTTGCCAAATCGGCAGCTTAATCCAAAACTCCGTCCCTTCCCCCGGTTTCGATTCGCACCAGATAGCGCCTTGATGCTTTTCTGTGATGATTTGGTAGCTAATCGACAGCCCCAAACCAGTGCCCTTACCCACTGGTTTTGTTGTAAAAAATGGATCAAATAAACGCTTGCGAACGCTTTCGGACATACCCGGCCCATTGTCGGCAATTCGGATGATTACCGCTTCCGAAGATAGGGTCTCTGTACGAATCGTAATACAGCATGTGTGGCTACCCGCCGCTTGCCGCTTGCTGTCGCTCTCCAGCGCATCGATCGCATTGCTAATCACATTCATAAACACCTGGTTCAACTGTCCGGCATAACAATCGATCAGCGGCAAATGACCGTACGTTTTAATGACCTCAATGCCGGGATGATCTGCTCTCGCCTTGAGACGGCTTTGCAGGATCAGCAGTGTACTGTCGATCCCCTCATGGATATTGACCGATTTGACTTCGGCTTCATCCAGGCGGGAGAAGTTACGCAGTGAAATGACAATTTGCCGGATACGATCTGTTCCTACTTTCATTGAACTCAGGGTTTGAGGAAGGTCTTCAATCAGAAAATCGAGATCGATGCGGTCGATCTCAGCTTGTAGGGAAGCAGGTGGGTGGGGACAATGTTCTTGGTATAGCCGCACTAGAGCGAGTAGCGCTTGCGTGTACTCACTGGCATGGGTAAGGTTACCCGAAATGAAGTTGACCGGGTTATTGATCTCATGCGCTACACCGGCCACCAGTTGACCTAAACTGGACATTTTTTCGGTCTGAATCAGCTGGATTTGCGTTTCTTTCAGTTCGTGCAGGGTTTGCTCTAGCTGTTGGGTCTTCTCTTGCAGTTCAGCCTCCGATCGCCTCAGCGTTTCCTCCGCTTCAATCCGTTCAGTGATGTCTTCGTAGGTGCTCAAAATTCCAACCACATTTTGCTCGGCATCATGCAACGGAATTTTACTGGCATCAACCCAGCTCAACGTACCGTCCGCCTGGGTATGCGATTCAACAACATGGTATTTTGGGCGAGCAGATTCCATGATTTGGAGGTCGCCTGCCTCTGCCCGGTCGGCCTCCAGATTCTGGGTTAAATCGTGATGGGTTTTACCCACAATATCGGCAGGCGACGATAAGCCAACCGACAGTGCAAAGTTGCGGTTGCAGCCCAGGAAAACCAAATTGCGATCTTTCCAGACAATCAGTTGAGGAATCGTATCGATGACCAGTTGCAACAGTTGTTGCGCTTTGAGCAGTTCTGTTTCTGCCTGCTCCCGCTCTCTAACTTCAACGGTTAGCGCTTGGTTGGTTTCAGCTAATTCATGGCTGCGTTCAACCACAGAGTCGTACGACTGCGCCAGCTTTCCGGCCATCCGATTAAATTCGTGGCAAAGCTGTTCAATCTCATCTCCCGTTTGCAGATGGAGGCGATAGCTCAAATTGCCGCTGCCAATGGCAGCAGCCCCCAACTGCAATGTTTGAATCGATCGAATCACTGGCAGCAAAATCAACGCAAACTGCCCGCCCAGCACTAGAAAAATGGTGCCAGTGACCAGGTACATTACGCTTTTTTCTTTCTGACGAGACTGCTCCTCGGCCTCTAGAGATTCAAAATTTTGCTGTTCCAGCCGACCAATTAGCGTGTTGAGGTGAGCGTCAACCGCTTCATTGAACGAATTAAGGACTTTGAAGTCTTGCTGTACGATGGCAATATCGCGGCTTGATGACGCAAAAGTCAACGTCGAAATATGGGGTTGAATGGATTCTGTCACCAGCCGCTGAAAAGACTCGTGGTGCTGCCGAACCGACACCAACTCGGGTGATTGAGGCATTAGCTCCTCCAGTTCGGCCAATTCAGCTGAGAACTCCGAGAATGCGGCTTGATACCTGCTCAGGTCTGCTCGCTGGTCATCCAACAGCAAACTGTCTTTGATAGCAGCAATTTGATCGCGGGATACTACCTTCAGATGTCTGACGTGTTCAATAATGAGATTTGTCTCTTCTTGAGCCTCATCTTCCGCTTGCTGGATTCGAGTACTGGAAAAAGTGCTGATACCCACAATGGCACCGATCAGTCCAGTAACTACTAATGCAGACCCAATAAATTTCGTGGAAATTTTCACATTACCTACTCAAGCAGTCTGAAATGATTTAGGAACACCTTCGAGCCAGCAGCATGAAGACTCAGGTTTGTTGTTTGTTTTAGCAACTATCTGTAACGCGATCGAGCCAGCCTGCTTTCAGCAGTAGGCTCGGTTGTGGCAACAAAAAGCACTAACACGCGAACGCACAGCAAACGACCAGCATCAGAACTGCTGTATTGTGTTCAATTCACTCCAGCAGTAGAAGGGAATGAAGCTGCTCATCCACTATCTTATTGACCGTTCAGCTATCCGTACTGAGCTATGTAGCGGATGTGACTCCGTATAATCGGCTGATTTGGTTAGTAGTTCTTGATCGCCCGCTCAATTTCTCGTTTTTCTTGTTTACGCTTCAGGTCGTCGCGCTTATCGTGCAGCTTTTTACCGCGAACCAGCGCCATATTAACCTTGACCTTGCCCTGCTTCATATACATTTTGAGCGGAACAAGGGTTAATCCCTGCTGTTCCACCTGACCAATGAGCTTGCGAATTTCTTGCTTATGCAGCAGCAGCCGTCGCGTGCGGCGCGGATCGTGGTTAAAGACCTGGCTGGCGCTCTGGTGCGGCGAAACATGGACGTTGTGCAACCATATTTCTTCATTGCGAATTAGGCCATAGCCATCGCGCAGGTTAACCTTGCCATCGCGGATGGACTTAACCTCGGTGCCCTTTAGCTCAATCCCCGCCTCATACGTTTCCAGAATTTCGTACTGATACCGCGCCTGGCGATTGTCAGCGACAATCTTATAACCGTTGCTGCTATCGCTCATGTGTTACTCCAATGTGCTGTCGCTACTAAATAGGCAAGCTGTAGTCAATGAGGTTATTCAACGACGATGCACCATTCGTGCAGCTCGTACTCAACACAGCCGTTTTGAATCAGGGGATCGGTTGCAATAATCGCTTTCGCTTCGTCCAGGTCAGCCGCTTGAAACAGCAGCATTCCGCCTCCAAGCTCAGCCCAATACCCCGTTTTCGCCTGATGTCCTTTTGTGATCAAATCTCTGACAAAGGCTTTATGAGCGGGGATGAATCGGTCAAATGTAGCTTTATCAACCGTTCCCTTTTCAATTTTGACAAACCAAGGCATAGCCTAACTTCTAATACCGGAACTTCAGGATACCCTGTTGAACAGTCCGGGGACTAGGGACTAGGGGACTAACTTCATCTTTAGCCGTGTTTTAGTTACATGTTTATGACCTCAGAGAATTTAGATCAAGCTCATCCTCGTTTTTTTATAGCGTTACTGCCACCTCAAGCGATTCAAGAGTACGCCGATGGGGTGATTCAAGAGTTGAGCGATCGCTATCACACGCGTACAGCAAAAGCGCCTCCCCACGTAACATTGCAACCTCCATTTCGTTGGTCGCTAGAGGCAATAGCCACCCTGGAAGACTGTCTCTACAGGTTCGCAACCGAGCAAATGGCTGTGCCGATTACCCTTGCTGGCTTTGGAGCCTTTGCTCCTCGCGTCTTGTATATCAATGTTCTTAAAACAACGGAATTGCTGACCTTACAGGCAAGTTTAATGCTCCGACTAGAACAAACATTAGCCATTGTTGACCCGGTAGCAAAGCGCCGTCCCTTTGCCCCTCACATGACCGTGGCTTCTCGCAACCTGACGCGATCGATCTTTAAACAGGCATGGACAGAGCTACAGCAACGGCGGATTGAGTTTCAGTTTGTGGGCGATCGCCTTACGTTACTCATCCATGATGGCCACCGCTGGCACATTCGCTCAGAATTTCCGCTACTGAACCCGGTTGGCTGAGCAAAGCAAGGATTGGGCAAGCGTACTTCAACCATACAACCTCGGCGCTGCATTCAGTTTTGACAATTCTCTCACAGAAGCTTGACAATTACCTGCAAAACAGTAACAATGAATACAGAAATTAAATCGTTCATCTCTTCAAGCGTTACAAAAAATTAAGTTTACGCGTAAGGTTTGAGAGACGGAAGTAGGGGACACCCGAAGGAACGCGCCTCAACTCACCACAATTACACCAGAGGCGAATACCATGAAACTCACATACCGGGGCGTTAGCTACGACTACAATCCTCCTCAAGTTGAAGTTAGCAACAGCAACACCGTTGGCAAATATCGCGGGTTGGATGTTAGATTTCGCAATCCCAAGAAAAACCCAGTTCAACAACCGACGCTAGATTTGGTTTATCGTAACGTTGCTTACACCGCCAATGCGGTTCCTGAAGCAGCCGTTGCGGCTCCGGTGGCTACACCAGCCGCCGCCGTGGCGATTGAGCCAGTTTCCACCGTTCCGGCGATCGCCACCGTGTTGTCCATCCACGACCGGGCACGTTCGCTGATGATGAACCATCACCGTTCAGTGAAGCGGCGGCAGCAAGCGATGTTGAGCCGTCTAGATGCAGAAGTTGGTTTGGATGCTGGCGATGCATCCCACTACTGGAACCATGTTCAAGGCAAAGTGCATCCTAGCTTCTGGGGAACGTACGATCGCGGCCATGCTTCGCTGAGCTAAGCCACTCGCGCACGTTAAAAGTTTGGTCTAAAGGTTAGCTGGTTTGTTACACCCCCTCATCAGGGGTGTTTTTTTATGTCGCAAGTTTTGCCTGGTTCACAAAAAACACGGGGCGTGGTTGTACCACGCCCCGTGCCAGGTCAATGAAATAAACGTTCTGATGTTATCTGATGTTAGCGGTTCAAGTTTTGAGCCTGGTCAGGAGATAAGCAAGCACCGCCCCCCAGAGCTGCCAGATTCAAGTAAACCTGTCCCGCGTCACACTGATTTTGTGGAAACATTGGTGCAGGAGGCTGGGTTGGAACAGGAACAGCGGCCTGCTGCGGAACAGGAACTACTTGAGGTTGAATTACCTGAGGCTGAATCACCTGCGGTTGAATTACGCCTTGCTGCTGCGGAATGCCTTGCTGAACACCTTGCTGCTGCGGAACCCCTTGTTGCACGCCTTGCTGTGGAGCAATACCGGGTGCTGATGGAGTCGTAAACTGAACCGAGGCTCCCGTGGGACTTTGATTGCCAGCAGAAGGTGTAGTGCCAGGAGTCGCAACACCTGGAGTAGATTGAACGCCGCCGTTGTTTGGGGCGATCGCTCCAGCACCATTGGGTTGCGTGGTACGGTTGACGCGCTGTGTAGTGCCCTCAGGAGTGGTTACTCCCGGCACGGTCGTCCCCGGATCAACCACTCCAGGAATACTTTGCCCATCAACTACGCCCGGAATGCCAGTTGTGCCGCCTGTTCCAGGCACGGCTGTCCCCGGAACCGCTGCTCCTGGCGTCGGGGTTGTAGGGACGACTGTGCCGGGAGTTACTACGCCAGGATTGGCTTGTGGGACGGTATCAGGAGTAACAGTTGTTCCTGTATTTGGGGTGGTTGTAATACCTGGTGTAACTGTACCTGGAGTAGCTGCACCTGGGGTAATGGTTGAGCCTGGGGTTGACGGAGTGGTGGGGTCAACTGTGCCTGGAATAGCGGCTCCTGGTGTAACAGTGGTGGCTCCGCTCGGAACAGTAGGGTTAACAGTTCCCGGAATAGCGGCTCCTGGCGTCACAGTGGTACCTGGAGTCACAGTAGTGCCAGGCGTTGCAGATCCAGGCGTCACAGTGGTACCAGGGGTGGTAGTACCAGGCGTTGCCGCTCCCGGTGTCGTCGAGGTGGAGCCGCCAGAGGTGGTGCTGCCAGAAGTAGTGCTGCCAGAGGTGGTACCGCTGGAGGCTCCGCTACCGCCAGAACCAGATGAGCCTCGCAGGGTTTGTGACAGAACCGGGAAGCTAACTAACGGAGTTACCGTCAAAAGCCCAATTATGATAAGAATTCTTTTGGTTAGGTTCATGCTGGCCAGGGTGGCATCTTGCCTAAACTGCTTTTACACACAAATTTAAGGATCTCTTCCTGAATTTGCGCCTGTCACGGGGGTGAGGTATCTCTGTTAAGTTTCTGCCATTGGATAGAGGTTCTGGTGCAACTACCGCCGCATGAAATGTTTGGTGTTTCACTAACTTCGTTCGTACAGGCGATCGCCCTTACAGGCAACTTCAACTCGTCAAACTAGCCCATTACATTGGAGCCAAGGCGTAAGCATGACAGAACCGCTTTATTCGGTTATCGTGCCAATTTACAACGAAGAGGCCAACCTGCCAGAATTGTATAGTCGGCTCTCTGCCGTGCTAGACTCGCTCGACGGTACCGCAGAGCTGGTTTTTGTCAACGATGGCAGCCGCGATCGCTCACTGGTTCTCATTCGAGACCTCCATCAGCAAGATGCACGGGTGTGTTACCTCAGTTTTGCCCGCAATTTTGGGCACCAGATTGCCGTAACAGCCGGACTCAACTTTGCCCAGGGGCGAGCCGTCATCATCATGGATGCCGACCTGCAAGATCCACCAGAGTTGATTCCGCAAATGGTGCAGCAATGGCAGGCAGGTTACCAGGTTGTTTATGCTCAGCGAACCAAACGACAAAAGGAAAGCTGGGCTAAACGGCTACTCGCCTATGGCTTTTATCGCACCTTGAAACGCTTAGCCGATGTGGATATTCCCACCGATACGGGTGACTTCTGCCTGATGGATCGGCAAGTCGTAATGGTGCTGAACTCCATGCCCGAACGCAACCGCTACATTCGGGGATTGCGAGCCTGGATTGGGTTTCGCCAAACTGCGATTCCGTTCAAACGCGATCCACGTTTTGCTGGAGACGTGAAATATACCTTTCGCAAATCGCTTGGGTTAGGAATTGATGGATTAGTCTCTTTCTCAAAAGTGCCGCTGCGAATTTCAACCTATATTGGCTTAGTGTCCGCTGCGATCGCCCTGCTCATGGCGGTACTTGTGCTGTACTGGCGCTTTTTTGAGCCTAACTCTCGCCTGACCGGATTTGCCACTATCACCGTTGCTATTTTCTTTTTAGGAGCCGTGCAGCTCATTAGCATTGGCATTTTGGGCGAATACATTGGTCGAATTTACGAAGAGGTTAAGGGCAGACCACTGTACACCCTGGCCGAACTGGGTGGATTTCAAAATATCACGCCAAAAGTAGCCAATCGTTACACGTCTATCGACAATCCCGACCAAGGATAAGACACAATTACAGAGAAAGTAAGGTCAAGCTTTAAGATGAAGGTGAAGATAGGCTTGGCATTCTTCATCTTAATCTTTGCGTAGTGTGTTAACTAATCTGTGAACGTTTCCTCTACCACGCTTAATCTCAGTCAGCTATTTCCATTTGCATTAGACGAATTCCAGCAGCAGGCGATCGCCGCTTTAGATGCAGGACAATCGGTTGTGGTCTGCGCTCCCACCGGATCAGGAAAAACCCTGATTGGCGAATATGCCATTTATCGAGCGCTGGCACGCGGCAAGCGAGTGTTCTACACCACGCCGCTGAAGGCATTGTCTAATCAAAAGTTGCGAGATTTTCGCGATCGCTTTGGGGTCGATCAGGTGGGGTTGTTGACGGGCGACGTGTCCATCAACCGAGATGCGCCAGTGCTGGTAATGACTACAGAAATTTTTCGCAACATGCTTTACGGTACGCCCATTGGTGAGGTTGGCACCTCACTGGTAGATCTGGATGCCGTCGTGCTGGATGAATGCCACTACATGAACGATCGCCAACGCGGCACCGTGTGGGAAGAATCAATTATTTACTGCCCTCCCGAAATCCAGCTACTAGCGCTTTCAGCCACGATCGCCAATAGCGACCAGCTCACCGACTGGATCAACCGCGTCCACGGCCCCACCGAACTCATCTATTCTGACTTTCGACCGGTGCCGTTACGGTTTCACTTTTGTGCCCAACACGGGATTTTTCCACTGCTAAATACCAATCAAAAGAGCATCAATCCACGCTTAAAAGGACGTGGCAAAGGTAAACAGCGACGGCACCAGGAAACGCCAAGTTTGGCGTTTCTGGTCGATCAACTGCAACAGCGAGACATGCTGCCTGCCATCTATTTCATCTTTAGCCGCCGGGGCTGCGACAACGCCGTTAATGAGCTGAATCATCTGTCGCTGGTCAACCCGGATGAAGCCGAGGCGCTCAAAACGCAGATCGACGCATTTCTAAAGCTCAACCCAGAAGCCGCTGCCCGCAGTGGGCATATTGAACCGCTGTATCGAGGCATTGCGGCTCACCATGCAGGGGTTTTGCCAGCCTGGAAAAGCTTAATCGAAGAGTTATTCCAGCAGGGGCTAATTAAAGTTGTGTTTGCTACCGAGACCCTGGCAGCCGGCATCAACATGCCGGCTCGAACCACTGTAATTTCCAGCCTATCGAAGCGCACCGATCGCGGCCATCGTTTGTTGAATGCCTCTGAATTTTTGCAAATGGCCGGACGAGCCGGACGACGCGGCATGGATGCCCAGGGATACGTTGTCACCGTGCAAACCCGCTTTGAAGGAGCCGCTGAAGCCGCCTACTTAGCCACCTCAGGAGCCGACCCGTTAGTCAGCCAGTTTACGCCCAGCTACGGTATGGTGCTGAACCTGTTGCAAATTCACACCCTGGAAGAAGCTCAAGAACTGATCGAGCGCAGCTTTGGGCATTATCTCTCCACGCTCTATCTCAAGCCGCAGCAGGACGAAATTAACCGATTGGAAGCGGAGCTAGAGCATCAAGAAGCGCAGCTCGCTGCCTTTGATGCAAACCTGCTGGCTCAATATGAAAAGCTGCAAGAAAGGGTCAAAGAAGAACGCCGCTTACTGAAAATTTTGCACCAGCAGGCGCAAGAGATTCGCTCTAGCGATATCGCGATGGATGTCAGCTTTGCGGTCGCGGGTACCGTGTTAACGCTAAAGGGGAAGAATGTCGCCGTATCGTTGCCGATGCCTGCTGTTTTGGTGGCAAAAACCCCCAGCTCTGGGCAGTTTCCCTATCTGGTGTGTTTAGGGCAAGACAACCGCTGGTATGTGGTAACGGTAAATGATGTAGTAGGGCTTCATGCCGAAATCCCCCGGTTGAATAAAGCGGATGATGTATCTCCCCCTCCTGAGATTCCGCTAAAACCGGGACAGTCGCGCAGCGGCAATGAAACAACAGAGGCGATCGCCCGTCAAATTCCAGCCATTCCAGTAGAAGCAGACATTGCCCCAGAAGTGTTAGAGCAACAGACACGAGTGGCCGACGTCGAAGCTCAAATTCAGTCTCATCCAGCGCAAGCATGGGGTAACCCCGGACAGTTGATTAAACGCCAGCACCGGATTGAGCGGTTGCAAGATGAACTGAGCGATCGCCAGCATAAACTCGGCAAATACGCCCAGCGCTACTGGCAAGAATTCCTTAACTTGATGGAGATTCTGAAGTATTTCGGCTGCATTGAAGTCACCGAAAATGGGCAATGGCAACCCACCACCTCGGGACAAATTGCCGCCGCTATACGAGGCGACAACGAACTGTGGTTAAGTCTGGCGCTCGACTCAGACGAACTGGACAACCTTGATCCGCATCACCTTGCCGCCGCCGCCGCTGCCCTTGTCACCGAATTGTCCCGACCAGATACATGGACTCACTACACCCAGTCCAACGAAGTGGAAGAAGTACTGAGTGGGTTACGCGGCATTCGTCGCCAGTTGTTTCAACTCCAGCGACGCTACCAGGTGGCCTTACCCGTCTGGCTGGAACCGGGCTGCACCGGATTAGTAGAGAAATGGGCACTGGGAGAAGAGTGGGGAGAATTGTGCGCCAACACCAGCCTGGATGAAGGAGATGTGGTGCGGATATTACGCCGAACGCTCGACTTTTTAGCCCAAATTCCCCATGTGCCCCATGTACCCAACGCCCTGAAGAACAACGCCTCGCGTGCCATTCAATTGATCGATCGCTTCCCGGTGAACGAGGGCATCAAGTAAGCGTTCAATAGGAACAGTACGTCTGTAGTACATTAACAGTACATTACAACAGTACACTCATAGTACAGTCGTGGTTCATTCACGGTATCTGCTTGCTCATTTGTTAGCATCTTTGCATCATGGCCGATTTAATTTTGGTTTGGCACCGTCGGGATCTCCGCCTTGCAGATAATGTGAGCCTGGCGGCAGCTCGGCAGCGCAGTTCCAAGGTGGTTGGGGTCTTTTGTCTCGATCCCTTCATTCTGGAACGAGACGACGTAGCCCCAGCGAGAGTCACTTATTTAATTGGCAGTTTACAGGCATTACAAGACCGATATGCCAGTGTGGGTAGCCAGCTATTGATTCTGCGCGATGATCCCGTGAAAGCCCTGCCCACCCTGGCTCAAGCGCTTAAGGCAACTGCCATCTTTTGGAATCGAGATGTAGAACCCTATGGCCGAGAGCGCGATCGCCATGTAGCCCAAGCGCTGAAAGCAGCAGGCATTGAATATCAGGTGGCCTGGGATCAACTTCTCCATGCTCCGGGAGAGATTTTTACCGGATCGGGCGCTCCCTATACGGTCTACACACCCTTTTGGCGCAACTGGAACCAGAAGCCCAAAGCAGACCCAGTAGCCACCCCCACCCAAGCCGAAGGACTATCCAGCGCCGAAAAGGATGCGGCCGCATCGGCCGGAGTTATACCGCTTCCCACAGCCAAAGAGTTAGGCTTTGTTTGGGAGAATGAACTGTTGCTGGCACCGGGTGAACAGCCTGCCCGGGAGCGTTTAGAGGTGTTTTGTGAGTCGGAACGGGCGATCGCCGACTATGGGGAGCAGCGCAACTTCCCTGCGGTTCCGGGCACATCCCATCTCAGTGCCGCGCTCAAATTTGGCACCATTGGCGTTCGCACCGTTTGGGCGGCCGCCAGTGCAGCCCAAAGCCGCAGCCGCAGCGACGAAAGCCACGACAATATTCAAATCTGGCAACAGGAACTAGCATGGCGCGAATTCTATCAACACGCTATGTACTTCTTTCCGGAGCTGGCCAGTGGCCCCTACCGTGCGCCGTTCAAAGACTTTCCCTGGGATGACAACGACGATCGCTTTCAAGCCTGGTGTGATGGACAAACGGGCTATCCCATTGTGGATGCGGCTATGCGGCAGCTCAACCAACTGGGGTGGATGCATAACCGTTGCCGGATGATTGTGGCGAGTTTTCTGACGAAAGACCTCATCATCAACTGGCAACGGGGCGAAAAGTATTTTATGCAGACGCTCTATGATGGCGATCTCTCGGCCAATAATGGCGGCTGGCAGTGGAGTGCATCCAGCGGCATGGACCCCAAACCGTTACGCATTTTCAATCCGGCCAGTCAAGCGCAAAAATATGACCCGGAGGCGGAATACATTCGGCAGTGGCTGCCTGAACTTCGCAGTATTGATACCGAAATGCTCGTAACAGGCAAAATTCCACAGAATGAGCGCGATCGCTGCGGCTATCCATCTCCCATTGTCGATCACAAAAAACAGCAGAGCCGCTTCAAGCAGTTGTATCAACAGCAGAAAGCCAGCAACTAACTGTTCTTGACTCCAGCCAGTCACCGGATGAAACCAGGTAGGGTGAGAATTGAATAGACAGCGTTGAGCGCCGAAGAACCGCTGCACAGCACCAAAACCTACTTGAAACGACTTCCAGGTTGCCCTTTAGGCTGTCTGTGTCTAAGAGAGGGGCAACTCAAGGCTACGATAGACTCACCTTGCTACTCTGCTTCTCCCTATGAGTTACTGCTTCAACCCTGACTGTCCTAATCCTGGTTGTCAGAAGACGTTGCATCCCGAACACACCAAGTTTTGCACCAACTGCGGGTCAAACCTATTGCTTAGCGTGCCGATTGGAACATCGCAGGCCGCTCGCTACCGGGCGCTTTCTGTAACGGGGTACAGCAGCGTCAGCAGAACGTTTTTGGCGATCGACGAGCAACAGTCGCCGCCATTGCACTACCAAATTCAACAATTTCGCTTATCCAGTCAGGATGCTGACAGTTTTGGCCGCACGATCGCGCTGTTTTGCCAGGAAATGAACCGCCTGATCGAGCTAGGAACCCGTCCACCTATGCCAACGGTCATTGCCTACTTTGAGCAGGAGCAACTGCAATACGTTGTCCAGGAATCTATCAACGGTCATAGCCTTAGTCATGAATTGGCTCAAGCTACCGTGTGGGACGAAGCTCAAATTCGGGAACTGTTACGCAGTCTCATTCCGGCATTGCAATTGCTGCACACTCACCATCTCGTCCACGGTCAGATCGGTTTGGACAGCATTGTGCGCCAAAAGAGCGATCGGCAGCTTGTCTTGATCGGCTTTGGCATTCCTGCGTTTGCCACCAGCCCTCAGCTTGAAAAGAACGGTCGCGCTAGCGTTGGAGTCGATCAATCTGCTTTCTATGGCAATGACTTGTTCGACTTGGGACTGGTCTGCATTCAGCTATTGACTCACACACCGCTGAATCAGCTCATTGAGCCGCAGCAGGGAATTGGGCACTGGCAGGCGTATCTGCAAACGTCGATTAGCGAGGCTTTGCAGCAGGTTTTAACGAAGTTGCTGCATCCCAATGGATCTGAACGCTATCAATCACCTCAGGATATGCTGGCCGATTTAGGAACGTTGCCTCCTGTGGGGCTGACCCAACCTCCCCTGGTTGAGATCGAAGCATCTTCAGCGTCGCTCGGCTCGACTGCCATGCCCCAGTCGTGGCAGTGTGTTCGAACCTTGATGGGGCATACATCATGGGTGCGGTCAGTTACGGTGAGTACCGATGCTCACCACCTGATTAGCGGCAGCGGCGATCGCACCATCAAAGTGTGGTCGATGCAAACCGGAGAACTATTACAAACCCTGGAAGGCCACAGTACATGGATACGAGCGATCGCCATTAGCCCGGATGGCAAAACGATCGCCAGCGGATGTAACGACAACACCGTCTATCTCTGGGAAGTAGCCACTGGACACTCAAGCTGTACCCTCACAGGTCATCACGATTGGATACGAGCGATCGCCATCAGCCCGAACGGGCAGACGCTAGCCAGCGGCAGCCAAGATAAGCGCATCCGCATCTGGAACCTGTCCACACTGGAGCCAATTCAAACCCTGGCTGAACACAAGCATTGGGTGCTTGCCCTTGACTTTAGCCCTGATAGTCAACTGCTGGCGAGCGGTAGCCGCGACCAAACGATCCAACTGTGGAATCCAATCAAAAACAAGCGTTATTACACCGTTGATGCCCATGCCGCAGAAGTTTTAGCCGTGGCCATTAGTCCAGACGGGCAGGCGATCGCCAGTTGTAGCGCCGATAAAACCGTCAAGCTTTGGAAACTCAATACAGGTAAACTGCTGCACACCTTTACCGACTATGACAGTGCGGTCAACACCATTGCGTTCAGCCCCGACGGCAAACTGTTGGCTACGGGCAGCAACGACCGTACCATTAAGCTATGGCACATGGGTAGCGGCACGCTGATCAATACGCTGCAAGGGCATACCGGATGGATCTGGTCGATCGCCTTTAGTCCAGATAGCCAAACGGTCATTAGTGGCAGTTGGGATGGAAGCATCAAACTCTGGCAACGAGTTTAGCTCAGACTCACCATTCCAGCGCGTTAGGCGCTTCATAGTGCAGCACCAGAATTCCCCAGTCAACTACAGCCATTTTCATTTGCATTCACCACTCCTCAAACCCTACACCCCACACCCATCTTGGTGAGACTGTGGCTGACTCGAGTCAACTACAGCCATTTTCATTTGCATTCACCACTCCTCAAACCCTACACCCCACACCCATCTTGGCGAAACTGTGGCTGACTCGATTGAGAACTGCTGTAAGTTTGGGCTGGCGACAGCGCCAACACAGCAGAAAAAGCAGCTTCCCCACCAACCATCAGCAACATTCACTTGCACAACGGCAACTACTCTGGGAAATCAACGTTATGTCCAGAGGGATATCCCACGACCTCAACGGATGCGATAAGTTAGTCGCAAAGGCAGTCTTGCTACACGCTAGGTGGCAGTCTCATGTTTGAGCAGTTGTTTAGTGTACCAGCTAGTCCTGATTCAACTCACTCGGAGCATCGACGCCTTAGTAAGGGGGTCATCATTGGTGCGGGTCAAGTTGGGATGGCCTGCGCTTACTCAATGTTGATTCAAAATACGCTCGATGAGCTGGTTCTCATTGACCTGGATCAGCGCAAGCTCGAAGGCGAAGTCATGGATTTGCTGCATGGTCTTCCCTTTGTTGAACCGAGCTGGATTCGGGCAGGCTCGTTAGCCGAGGGTTCCGCAGATGATGCAGACATAGTTATCATTACCGCTGGAGCAAAGCAAAAGCCTGGAGAAACTCGCTTGCAACTGGTTCAGCGGAACACAGAGATCTTTAAACAGCTCATTCCGCAAGTGGTAGAGCATTGTCCCAAAGCAGTGCTGTTAATTGTGAGCAATCCGGTTGATGTCATGACCTACGTATCGTGGAAGCTCTCGGGCTTGCCCAGTTCCCGAGTGATTGGCTCAGGAACCGTTCTAGATACCGCTCGGTTTCGTTACATACTGGCTGATAAGCTTCAGGTTGATCCCCGCAGTTTACACGCTTACATCATTGGGGAACATGGAGACAGTGAAGTACCCGTCTGGAGCCGAGTTAATGTATCTGGAATGCCGCTCTGTGCCAATGGCATTGAGGCACTACCCCAGGGTGAAGCCGAACCGCTCCATCAACTTTTTGAGCAGGTTAAAAATGCCGCCTATGAAGTGATTGAGCGCAAAGGGGCTACGTCCTACGCGATCGGTCTGGGAGTGACCCAAATTACCCAGGCTATCTTACGAAACCAGAATCGAGTGCTGACGGTCAGCACGCTAATTAATGGCAGCCATGACATTAACAATGTTTGCCTCAGCTTACCTGCGATCGTTGGTAAAAATGGGGTGGGACGCATCCTGAAACTTCCGTTAACAGAAGCAGAAGAAAAGCAACTGCAAAATTCTGGCAAAGTGTTGAGTCAAATCATTGCCCAACTCCAACTCTAACTTTAGCTACCTTGCAAATCTTTTCACTCTGCTTTAGTGTCTAGTATGTTTGAAAAAGCGCGAATCGATTCTATAGTACACTGTTATCCTGCATGAATTGGGATAGCTTCGACGCGATTTCTAGTTTGTTGTTCTAAAGGTATCCTTATGAATCCTGAAGTGAATCAAGAGACTGTTTCTCCAGATTTAACGGCTGAGGAAGTAGTAGTCCAAATCGACAACGACGATGTAGGAACACTGACTCAGTTCTCATCCGAAACCCAAGCCTCCAACGAACAGTGGCGGCAAATTGGCGAGAAAGTTTCTGAATTTCTGTCTTATCTTCCGGACTACTTGACTGAATTCTTCAGCGAGTACAAGCGCCCCATTATCACCGTTGGCTTGGTAGTTGGTGCCCTGATTGCAGTCAAGCTGACCCTCGCCGTTTTAGATGCGGTCAACGACATTCCGTTGCTAGCACCCACATTTGAACTAATCGGGTTTGGCTATTCAGCCTGGTTTGTCTACCGCTACTTATTACGGGCATCCAACCGTAAAGAGTTGGCAAATGATTTTAACTCCTTGAAAGAGCAAGTTTTAGGTCGTAATGCTTTGAAAGAATGACCCTTTAAAAAGCTGTTGGACTGAGCTAAACCCACTGTAAAAACAATCTCCTCACCAGATATAAGTTACTGGTGAGGAGAATTAACTTGGGTTAAATCATCGTGGTATAAATTCGCTCCTAAGCCCGAATGCTAGGGAACGGTCAGACCCTAAAAGTCTCCTAAAAGTAGCGAATTAGAAGGCGATCAAAGCTATGCCACTCAACGAGTCATATCAACGAGCCATATGTTCATTCAGCAACGCCGATCGTTTGTTAGGTAGACTGAGTAACCGTTTGTCCAGATAGTGAATTCACAGGCTGAACGTCTTTGGCAAAGTGCTGTTCGACTAATTCTGAAACAGATTCTGGATGAATCCGACTGTATCGAGTCTTGTCAGGCATTACTAAGTTGGGGCCCGCTTTGCAGCGCTTCATGCAACCTGTCCCTTTAATGCTGACTTGGTCGGTGAGGCCGCGATCGCCCAGCTCTTTTTGCAACGCTTCGGTGATAGCTCGTCCCCCACGCTTGCAGCAGTCCGACTTTTGACAAACCAGAATACACGCTTTTGCTTTTGATCGGTCTTCTGTTTCTGGTTTTACAGAAACGGTAGGCTTAGGTACCGACAACGGTGTAAAGGCCGTGTTTGGGGTAGAAACCAGCACCTGATCCGCCTTAAATTGAACCGTTCCCTTTTTGTAATCCAGCTTTTGATACCCGGTGACTATCACCCATTCCCCAGGCGTGAGAGTTCGGTAGAGAGAACTTCGCAGATCTTTGGACAGCTTAATTACATACTCTCCAGCAGATGTAGAAAGCCGCAAATACTTCAGCTTGTATCCATCCTTCGCCACAAAGTGAAGAAAACGTCCTTCTAAACGAAAGTTCATTGGTTGTTCAGTTCTCTCTTTAGCCATAATCTGATCCACTTAACATCAATTGGGGCACGTGCAGTCAGTCAGTAAAGCTCTATCCTGTGTCACCATCATGGCGATGGTTTACCAACAACGCTCTAACCACTCGACGAGTTGCTGGCGCGAGGCTGTCAGTTGAAGTAACACGCTGCGTAACTGCATCATCGCAACAGGACTATCAACCTCTGCATGAAAACTGCCATCGTCTAAGCAGGTACAAGCAATTCCTAACTCCTGCAAACGGTAACAAATTTGCCAGCGATCGCTTCGCGAAATAGAGATAAGCTGTCGGGTTGAAACCGGAGATTGACTGTGATCCATTGAGCAATTCCAATCCAAATGCGAGAAATTCTTAATTAGAGTCCAAAAAATATATATACGTTGATGACGAGTTCAGGAATGATTGACCCTACTTGACCAGTCAAATCTCCTGGAAATCGACTCCAGACTGGGTTTTGAGTTAAAAGAGCCGATAATTAGACAAGTTGACTACAAGTTAAGTTTTGGGCACTAAACTTTTTTGGGTGAACCATTGCCATCAAACAATCACTGTTGAGAATAATATTCAACAACTGCTATACTTAAGATACGACACAACGTCTCTATTTGCAAACTATTGTCACTAAGTCACTCAATATTCATATCTTCTATCTCACGCAACTTGTCCGCAGGTCTAAGCTGTAGCAGTTGGCAATTGAGAAACACAACGAAATCTTCTACAGTCGTGAAGGTAAACTCATAGATCCGTTCGTCGATGTCTACCCCAAAGCAACGGCAAAAATCCTTACACAGCATTATTTCCCAATCAAACGAGCAGACCTGCGTCCATCGCAAATCTTCTTCCAGCCGATCGCTAGGCAATACTCGTGCGAATTGCAGTCCTGAATATTTTCCAAGGTAGTGGTATGTAAACGTTGCGACTGATCTGGTAATGCCGTTGACCTGAAAATATGATTTGAACCACTCTTCAGAGTTTAGAGCAGGGCGATCGCTTAGCACCCGATTAACATACTGTCGAGATGCGTAGTCGGGTCTCAACATTCTGTACGTTTCGAGGCTGTGAAAAAAGTTGTTTAGCCTATGCCACATACGATCCACATATGATCCAGGAAGCCCACTGATGTGCGCTTGAACCTTTCTCAAAGTATTCCCATCCCCATCCACAATGTCTTGATTCAACCGCCCAATTGTTTTGGATCTCTTTCAAGCCAACGACTTAGCTCTATTTCCTGAAAATCAACTGACCCCGCCGCAAGCGGACGGGGTATGGAAGTAGATCTGCTCCCGAACCTGAAGATTCGGATTGCAGGCTTCTCCTTTCGCCGCAGAGCGGCGGGGAATCTACCCGTACTAGATTGAACCGGACAGTTTCCCACCCTACTCTATCGCTGGTTTCAATCCACTACAAATGAAAGAAACGACGTATAAACTACAGCCATTTTCATTTGCATTCATCACGCCTTAAACCCTACACCCCACACCCACTTTGGCAAGACTGTGGCTTACTCGATTGAGAACTGCTGTAAATACAATTACGTCGTTGTAACGAGGAGCGGGATTTGCCCCCCATACATCTACCCATGAAACAAAACAGAGCCTCCTGAAGTGTAGGAAGGCTCTGTTCTGTTTTGTAATACAAACCTGGCACCGAGCTATTTTTGCAGAGGGCTACCCCTCAACTATCTTCGCCGCAACAGCAT
>NZ_JADEWO010000051.1 GCF_015207605.1 Oculatella sp. LEGE 06141 | reverse complement strand
GCCCCACCCTACAATGCTTGCGAACACCCGTTGCTTACAGCATTGAGCGCCAACAACCATTGAACAGACAACGCGCCTAGTTGAACGAAGACGGATAATTGGATTGCGAAATTTGGTAGTTAGGCTGAAAGAACCGTCCTTTTAGCCCGTAAGCGACCAATCCCATGTATTCGCGTAGCATCACATTGGCTTTTCGGTTGCGATCGAGAGTACCAGGTACGAGGCTGGGAACTGGAATCACTTGAAAGCCAAAGCCTTGAAACGTGAGCATCGATCGCAGCATGTGCGGTGTATCAGTCACCAGGAGAATTCGCTGAATCCCCTGGGGGCGAAGTTGCTCTGCCGTAAATTGTGCATTTTCATAGGTGGTCCTTGAGCAATCTTCACCCTGTAAAACAGAGGCAGGCACTCCTTTTTTGCGTAACAGCTTTAGCAAGATAGGCGCATCGTTAATGCCGCTAGCAAAGATAAAGGGTGCCCGCTGAGCCTTCCACAAATGGGCAGCTAGCTCCACTCGCGATGGGCTGAAGGGTTTTCCCCGACCCAGAACCACGATCGCGTCCACGGTTTCTCCAGAATCGCGGGGCAGCACGTTGAAAAAGGTATGCTCTGCCAGATGAAAGGTTGGCGAGAAAAAGGCTGAACAGTAAAGGATTAAAAGACCAGCCATCAGGACGTTAAGCTGCCGTTTTCCATGCCGAATTGGAATCCATTGAATCAACCTGAAGGCAACCACCATCAGGAAGACGACTATTCCAGGTCTGGACACAAACCGGGTGGCGATCGCGGTAAAGGCAGTCCATGTTGCTGCCGAAGTTTCAGGACAAAAAGCCGAATCAAGCATAGCGTCCTAGTTTCCTTTAGCCATGATCAATGAATTGAAGCAGGTGGATAGGACACTTTGACGATTGAGCCGGACGGTTGCCTGGTGAAACCAAACTACGGTGTTATTTTCCATACGCATACAGCCAAAGCCACGTCACCAGGGCGGTGCCTTGTTTTCAACCAGACGTTGGGTGATCCACTGAAGTAAATAGATATGAAATACCAACCCGCCTGCCCCATGCTGTGCCCTTTGATTCAGATTTGCTTAAAGATCAACCGAATCATCGAAACCGATGGGGTTCCATCCGCAGTCGGCTACTGTGCCGTGGTTGATGGAATGCCGCAATTGAACTGTTGAGTTGGGAGTATCAAACTCAGATCCAGGCTCTCAGATTAAGATGACCCGCTGAACTATATAGCTAAACGAAACTGGTTCAACGAACGTTCAATCACCCCGGCTGGTTGGAGCAGGCGAGAGCCGTGAAAGCTGCCACACATGTCCCTCAAGGAGCGTTGCCCTGCCCTCAGCGAGGCTCAAGAGAGTAACAAAAATGTGCTAAAATTGTATAACTAAGCAACAAAAATTGGCAAATATCTAGAATTTAGGCAGCATTTTTCGCCATATTTCAGCTTTTCGCTGCCAAAAGCTCGCATTTTTGGAGTTTTTTACTGTATGACCTTCTCCCAGGAGCGGATTATTCCTACGGATCTGCGGGGCGAAATGTCCCGGTCTTACCTAGAGTACGCCATGAGCGTAATTGTGGGTCGGGCATTGCCGGATGCGCGGGATGGTCTAAAGCCGGTTCACCGCCGCATTCTCTACGCGATGCATGAATTGGGCTTAACCCCCGATCGCCCCTTCCGAAAATGCGCTCGTGTGGTGGGTGATGTAATCGGTAAATACCATCCCCACGGCGACACGGCCGTTTACGATGCGCTGGTGCGGATGGCGCAAGATTTTTCGATGCGATCGCCGCTGATTGACGGGCACGGCAACTTTGGGTCGGTAGATAACGATCCGCCTGCGGCCATGCGATATACCGAATGTCGGCTGCGTCCTCTTACGACTGACGCACTGATTCGAGACATTGAATCTGAAACGGTTGATTTTGCCAGCAACTACGACAACTCTCAGCAAGAGCCGTTAGTCCTTCCAGCTCGAGTGCCGCAGCTTTTGCTGAACGGTTCGTCTGGGATCGCTGTTGGGATGGCGACTAACGTTCCTCCCCACAACCTGGAAGAGCTGATTAATGGAGTCGTGGCATTAATTCATAATCCTGAAATTACGGATATGGAGTTAATGCGGTATATCCCCGGTCCCGACTTCCCCACAGGCGGCAAGATCCTGGGAACCAGCGGTATTCGTGAAGCATTTATGACCGGGCGCGGGTCGATCACCATGCGGGGCGTGGCGGCGATCGAAACCATCGAACACCGAGGTCGTCCCGATCGCGAAGCCATCATCATCACTGAGCTGCCGTTTCAAACGAACAAAGCCGCTCTGATCGAAAAGATTGCAGAGATGGTCAACGATCACCGGATTGATGGCATCGCTGATATTCGAGACGAGAGCGATCGCGACGGTATGCGGATTGTGATCGAACTTCGGCGCGATGCCTATCCGCGCGTAGTGTTAAACAATCTCTACAAGCAAACACCGCTCCAGGCTAACTTTGGGGTAAACATGCTGGCGCTGGTGAACGGCGAACCCCAAATCCTGAGCCTGAAGCAGTTGCTCCAGGTCTTTCTGGACTTCCGCATTGAAACGATTACCCGCCGCACTCGCTACGAACTTCGTAAAGCAGAAGAGCGGGCACACCTGTTGCAGGGGTTATTAATTGCGCTACAAAACCTCGATTCAATTATCAGCCTCATTCGCCATTCTGCAGATGGGCCAACCGCAAAACAAGAGCTAATTGACACGCACGGTTTGTCTGAACTGCAAGCCGATGCCATTCTGCAAATGCAGCTTCGCCGCTTAACAGCTCTCGAAGCTGAAAAGATTCGGCATGAGTATGATGACTTGCAGACCCGGATCGCTGACCTGCTAGATATTCTGGCGCGGCGCGAACGAATTTTGCAGATGATTGAAACGGAAGCGGCTGAGCTGAAAGCTACTCACTCAACGCCCCGTCGCACGGTGATTGAAGGGGTCGAAGGTGAACTCGATGCCACCGATTTAATTGCCAATGAGCAGGTCATCATTTTGGTGACCGAACAGGGGTACATCAAACGAATGCCCGTTAGCACGTTTGAGGCGCAAAGTCGAGCGACGAGAGGCAAAGCCGGTACCCGGATGAAAGAGGATGATGGTGTCGAGCATTTCTTCACCTGTTGCGATCACGATAGTGTGCTGTTCTTTAGCGATCGCGGCGTTGCCTATTTCCTGAAGACATACCAGATCCCAACAGGGTCTCGCACATCGCGCGGCGTTCCCTTGGTGCAGTTGTTACCCATTCCCCGCGTTGAGAAAATCACGTCAATCGTGCCGGTGACGGAATTCACCAACGACGAATATCTGGTGATGCTCACTCAGGGTGGATACATCAAGAAGACTGAGTTGTCTGCGTTTAGCAACATCCGAGCCAATGGCCTGATTGCCATCTCTCTAGAAGAAGGCGACCAGTTGCGCTGGGTGCGCCGTGCTCGTGCAGAGGACAGCATCACAATTGGCTCCCGCCAAGGTATGACCATTCACTTCCGCGCCAATCATGAGCAGTTGCGTCCACTGGGACGACCCACCCGTGGGGTTAAGGCAATGGCGCTGCGAAAGGGGGATGAACTCATCAGTATGGATATCCTGCCCAGCCAAATCGTAGACGCGATGGTACCCACTGATGACGCAGATACCGAGACAGAGATAGACACGGATGCGGCAATTGAGGTCGATACTGAAGAGTTAGAAGTGGAACCCAGCCGCAATCAAGGTCCCTGGGTGCTAGTAATTACCGTGGGTGGCTTAGGGAAGCGGGTTCCTGTGTCTCAGTTCCGGTTGCAAAAGCGAGCCGGGATGGGATTACGGGCGATCAAGTTCCGCAAGCCACAAGATCGGTTGGCTGCGCTGCGAATCGTGGGCGAGGAGGATGAAATTATCCTGGTCACCAGTCGCGGCATTGTGATTCGCCAATTGGTTAAAGCCATTCCCTGCCAATCACGAGCGGCAACGGGTGTTCGAGTTCAACGACTGGATGGAGACGATGCCATCATTGCCGTCGCGTTAGTGCCTCCTGCGGCTGAGGAAGCTGGAGTGGAAGGAATTTCAGTCGAGGAACCTGAGGCAGAGGAAGGCGAAGCCGCCGCAGAATAGATGCAACGCAACAGATGCAAGTAAGATGCAAGGGATTAGAAGCACACTCTAGGATAGTGATAAGCACCCGTGTAAGCAGTAACGACAGCGATCGCAGTGTTCAAGAGCAAACTTCTAATTCCCACCCCGTCTTTTCTAGCTCATCCGCTCACCGCCCTTGCGGGCGGTGTTTTAATGGGGTTAACGCCTGCCCCTGTGAATGCCTGGTTCTTAGCCTGGATTGCGCTCGTGCCATTATGGTTGGCAATCGTTGTTGCGGCTGATACTCAATCCGGCGCAATCCAGCCATCTCGGCGCGATCGTTTTTGGGGATTCGTTCTACGACCGCTCCTTTGGGGTCTGGGATATCACGGCTTAGCGCTGTCGTGGATTACAGACTTGCATCCATTAACCTGGATGGGCATACCGTGGTTGGGCAGTATTGCCATTACCGTCTTTGCCTGGGGGTTCATCACCATCTGGGGCGCTTTACTGGTCACCATTTGGGCACTCGGACTGAGCATCCTATGTCGATTGTCATGGGCTGATGTTCAGCAATTTCTGCGTGCCAGGTTGCGCTTTATGCCTAGGGTGCCACGCCAGCCGCCCAAATCCTTTTCGTTTCCTTCCCTTTCCCGCGCTCCCTCCTGGTTACGGATTCTAATGGGCACAGCGCTTTGGTGCGCCCTGGAAACGCTTTGGAGTTCTGGAGCGCTGTACTGGACATCCCTGTCCTATACACAAAGTCCTTATAATCTGCCCATTCTTCACTTGGGCAGGCTGTCAGGGCCGATGGCTGTAACAGCAGCGATCGTTGCCGTGAACGGTTGCATTGCCGAAGCCGTATGGCTGAGGCTATACCATCGCTTCAACACCACTCGCTCCCCCAACTCGATTGCCGCTAGACCTTATCTGCTCAGTGCAGCGTCGCTCCTGCTTAGCCTGCACCTGGTTGGAGGTGGACTCTACCGATCATCGCTAGCATCACCGCCAGAAAATGCGCTAAGAATCGGTATTGTTCAGGGCAACATTCCGACTCGAATTAAATTGTTTGATGAGGGGCTACGGCGATCGCTTTCGGCCTATGTAACGGGTTATCGCAGTTTGGTACAGCAGGGAGTTGATGTCGTGCTGACACCAGAAGGAGCCTTGCCCTGGCTCTGGGTCGGTAGCCCTCGCCAAACCGAAAATCCACTGTATCAAGCCATCGTAGAGCAGGGCGTGCCCGCCTGGGTGGGAACGGTTGGAGTAGAGCAGAACCGAATCACTCAAAGCCTGTTTACCCTGGCAGGAACGGGCGAAGTACTCAGCCGATACGACAAAGTAAAGCTAGTGCCGCTCGGAGAATACATCCCGTTTGAGGCAATCGTTGGACGATTGATTAGTCGGCTGTCGCCCGTCGAAGCCACCATGCTCCCAGGCCGCTATGACCAGCGGTTTGAGACTCCATTCGGTCGGGCGATCGCCGGAATTTGTTATGAGTCAGCCTTTGCTCAACTGTTTCGGAACCAGGCCGCTGCTGGTGGCGAATTTATCCTGACGGCATCTAATAATGATCCCTATGGGCGTGCCATGATGGCACAACATCATGCCCAGGATACGATGCGGGCAATCGAAACCGATCGGTGGGCAGCTAGAGCAACCAATACAGGGCTTTCTGGAATAGTTGATCCTCATGGTAGAACCGTCTGGCTGTCGGAATTCAGGACGTATGTAACCCACGCCGACACCCTCTATCGAAGGCAGAGCCGCACGCTCTACGTTCGTTGGGGAGACTGGTTAACACCATTACTGGCAGCGATGGGGCTGGTGGCCTGGAGCGTCTCTTCCCCTCGAACCGATCGTTAGACACAGCAGTTTTAGCCCCGTTTAGCCAGTACATCCGCTGCCCTGGGGGGCGATCGCTTGCCTCCTGTACGCTGTCGGATACGCTGCACTACTGCCGATCTAGCCTGTAGGTGTAGAAGTTGCGAAACACTCCCACTGTCTCAAACCGATAGGACGGCAACAGTTGGCTGAGAAACGGCGGTAAATATTGCTCAAACGATAAATTAGTGGTGTAGATACTCACAACGCCATAGTTCTGACGCTGAGTACTCTCTGCAATAATTTGTTGGATTTGATCCTGGTTATCCGCCAGCAGCGATTCACACTGTGGTCGCAACACTTCAGACGCTTGACCACACGCATTACTTTCTAAATACTCGCTGAGGCGATCGACCGCATAGAGTTCATAGTCAGCCTGACCAGGATTTGTCACCGCCATGGCAACACCCAGTCCCAGCAAAACTATCCCGAGCAAAGACGCTCCAATCTTTAGGCTTTTCATAGGATGTGGGCGCGCATTACCGCTAGCCTACGCGCTGTGGTTGCAAGATGACAAGCGTCATGACTCTAGCAGCGGCATTGAGTTCCCTAACCTTTCGCGTCCTTCGCCTGCATCTGCACCTGTTTAGCGGCTTTGCCTTGACTCACCATTCGCTCGAAGCTGAGGGCAACCACGCCAGAGGTGACAATGAAAATGCCCAACCACTGCACCAGTTTTAGTTCGGTACGATCGCCCGGTGTAATCACAAATGCCAGTAGAGCCGTCAACACAGGGCCACTTGAGGCAATGATAGACGCACGCGCTGCCCCCATAAACCGCACGCCAAAGTTATTGAGCAAATATCCGGCTAGCGTTAGTACACCCAGTACAATGCCAGAGAGAAACAGCCCAAATCCATTAGCAGGCGGCTCTCCCACTTGAAAGAACAGCAGCATTAAATGAGTCAGCACAAAAATAGTGACGAACTGAATCAAGCTAACTGGAACAGGATGCAGCTTGCGAAAGCTGATCTGCATGGAAATTAAATAGCAGGCAAAGGAAATGCCAGATATGATTGCAGCTCCAATCCCGATCCAGGAAATATTGGTTGTCGCGGCCAGCTTCGGCAACGCTGTCAACACCACTCCTAAACTGATGGCAACCATTACAACCACCCGGAGTTGCGATGGGCGATCGCCAAACAGCAACCACGCTAACGGCACCGTCACAATCGGGTACATAAACAGAATTGTGACGGCCACCCCTGGCCCAATCTGCCCGATCGCAATGTAGATTAAGACTTGAGATAAGAATAGAAAGAAGCCGCTGCCCACCACGCTACGCAACAGGGCGCGATCGTTCGACAAAGAGAACTTTTTGATGTCGTGCCAGGTGGGTTTATAGAGAAACCAGGCTAAGCTAGCCATCGCTGGTACCACGACCCACATCCGCATCAGCAAAATCCACAAAGAGTTACCGACGCTGTTGAGCTTGATGAAGCCTCCAACCTGGAACAATCCCAGAACATTACTGGGATTCCCAATCACGCCAACCGCAACATTGTGCAGGGATAGGGCAACCGTGGACAGCAAAATCAACGCGAAGCCAATTTTGAACTGAGAGAATCCATACCGCAGGGGCGATCGCACCGGGGCAACCGGAGGTTCTGGCGCACTCACTGGCGCGACAGGCAGCACGGTTGGCGGCCCTTGTCGTAACGGCATCGAGTCGGTTCTGGGTAACGAAACTGGATGATCGGAAATGCCATGCCCGTTGCCATTGCCCATTGCGCTGGATGCGGCCTGCGTTCTGGCAGCTTCTACCCTGAGATGCTGACTCAGGCGATTGACCAGCATTTCGAGGATAGCCTCGCCCTGTTGCTCCAGGTTATGCATTCGGTTAATTTGCTGGGCGATCGATCCCTCGTAACTGTTCAAGTCCTGCCGCAGTGCCGTAAAGGTGCGCGTTAGCGTATCATCCAGCGAAGAGAGCAGTTTATGAGCATTCTCATGATGGGCGTTAACTCCGGTTGTTAGAGACGAACTGGCCTCGCCAGGGATGGTATCTAACCCTGCTGCCTGGTGTAAACGTTGCACCAATGCCGCTTGCAAATGATTAGCCAAAACATAGGCCAGTTGTTTTGCCCAGGCCTGCTGCTGTAAAAGTTGCTGTTGCGACAGCACGACTTGATTCTGCGTTTGTAGCTGTTTTCGCTGCTCTCGCAACCGTTCAATATCGTTGACCAGAAGCGATTTTTCGACCTGGAGCCGTCTCACGTCCTGGTTGAGCTGAGCTACTAGATCATGCTGTAGGTTCTGCAAGTCTTGAGCAACGGTTTTCAAAGCTTGCTCCGCAGTCATGGGATCGGTTGATCCAACGTTTTCAGATAGATTTTCTAGTCGCCCCATTACGCGCAACCTCTAGTGTATTAACGAAAAATGGCTTTGAGTAAACTGGTTCACGTGCTATGGCTCAATGAGTTAGAGTAAAACCCCAACTTGGTTGAAAGGATGATATCTCTAAAGGTAACCATTTGCCCAACTCATCCATTGGAGAAATGCAACCTATTCAAGCCCATTTTGAAGCGTTAGCGACCATCTTTCAAAAGCACGCTGCTGCCCTGGAAGCTGACGTTCGTGCCCTGCAGCAAGCCGATAAAACGGCTCAGTGGCCGATTGCCTGGAAGCGAGTCTACAACTGGCATTTTGCCAACCAATTTGCACGTCAAACCCTATTTCGTAATTGGGCCGCAGATGCATCTGCCTGGCAGTTATTACCAAGTCGAGTGTACCCAAATCGCGGCAATTGCCAACCTGGGGAGGAAAGAGAGAATGAGGAATAGAGTGCCAGCGCTCTCAGGCGGGCGAGACTAAAGCTAAACGGGCTGCCCTGAATCTCTGATCGTGGTAAGGTTCATAGCAAACTGTTTTTCGGGGCGATCGCTACCCTTACTGAATGACGACCAATCCCAAAATTATTGTGCTGGATGACGATCCAACGGGTTCTCAAACCGTTCACGGCTGTTTACTGCTGATGCGCTGGGATGTGGACACGTTGCGATTGGGTTTAGCAGATGACTCTCCCATTGTGTTTGTCCTAACTAACACCCGTGCCAAGCCGCCAGACAAAGCGCTGGAAACGACGCAAGAGGTGTGTCGTCATCTCAAGCAGGCGATCGCAGCGGAGCAGCTCCACGACTTTTTGATCGTCAGCCGCTCAGACTCGACGCTGCGGGGGCATTATCCCATTGAAACAGACGCGATCGCTGCCGAACTCGGCTCCTTTGATGCCCATTTTCTCACCCCTGCTTTTTTTGAGGGCGGGCGGTTCACCCGTGACAGCATTCATTATCTCCTGGTCAACGGAGTGCCAACCCCGGTTCACGAAACGGAATTCGCGCAGGACTCGGTGTTTGGCTACCGCCATAGCTATCTGCCCGATTATGTGCAAGAGAAGACGAACGGGCGAATTGCCGCAGAGGACGTTGAACGGTTTTTGCTCAGCGACATTCGAGCAGGAACCGTGGATCGGCTGATGCACCTGCACGATAACCAGTGCGTTGCCGTGGATGCAGAGACTCAAGCTGACCTCGATCGGTTTGCGGCAGATGTGTTGATTGCCGCCTCCCAAGGCAAACGGTTCTTGTTTCGCAGTGCCGCCAGTTTACTGACCGCGTTAGCCAACCTGCCGCCGCAACCTGTGGCTGCTGAGGACATGGCTACCTATACACGAGACAACCAACCTGGAGCCGTGATCATTGGCTCGCATGTCCAAAAGACAACCGAACAGCTAGAAGCTCTGCTCCAGGCTGAGGCCGTGGTTGGGATTGAAGTAGACGTGGTGCATTTGCTGCAAGATTCGCAATCCCAACGGGCTGAACAGTTGGAGCAAACGCTGCAACAGATTCACAATGTGCATCGAGCAGGCAAAACGTCTGTTGTCTATACCAGTCGGGATGAACTCACGTTCGACACGATTCAAACTCGATTGCAGTTTGGGGAAGCGGTATCCGCTCTGCTGATGGACATTGTGCGTGGGTTGCCGTCTAATCTGGGGTTCTTGATTAGTAAAGGTGGCATCACTTCTAATGATGTATTGAGCGACGGTCTGGCGCTGAGATCGGCTCGTCTTCTGGGGCAAATCTTGCCGGGTGTATCAATTGTACGTACTCCTACCGATCATCCTCAATTTCCCGATTTACCCGTGGTGCTATTTCCAGGAAATGTGGGCGATCGCGATGCGCTTGCCGCTGTGCATGCTCGTTTAAGTCAACCGCATTAGGCCGTGGTGCTGGCTCTGGAAACTGGCAGAGAGCCTAACGGCTAGAGTGCCAACGCTATTGGCTACCGCGCAGCAGTTGCTTTACGGTTTGCACCAGTTCCAGCGGATGAAACGGTTTGGTGATGTAAGCATCTGCACCTTGTTTCATTCCCCAATACCGATCGAATTCTTCGCTTTTAGTAGAGCAAATGAGGACTGGAACGTTTGGGTTCTTAGCATCAGTTCGAATCCAGCGGCAGAGTTCATAGCCGTTCATCTGTGGCATTACGATATCCAAAATCACCAGATCTGGGGGACTCTGCTGAATTTTCTCTTTTGCTTCAAGCCCATTGGTCGCTTCAATGACGGTCAGCCCTTGCTTCTGCAAAATTTTTGAGAGCATTTCTCGCAGCGTTTGACTGTCATCTACGATTAGAACTGTACTCATAATTCTTTACTTCGTCCCACATAGTTGCTTTGGGCAAACGCTGCGCTTTGTCATCACTGGAACATGCATTCCCAGAACCAGAGCCAAGCAAGATGCACTCTTAGATATTGTCATTGCCCTCAGCAGTATTCCCAGTTTCTTGTGCTCTCATTTAGACCAATCTAGCCTGGTACAGCCCCATCTTTTGCCACCTGATTCGCAATTTGTAGCGATCGCACCCTATTATAGGTTGCCCAATCAATCCACCCAGGGTGTAAGACATTTTTACCCTTCTCTATCTTGCACTCACACAAGGCTAAACTGTCTACTGTCTAAATTATTTGAGCAACGACGGGGTGCTATGTTCATTTCCCTTATTGCTGATTATGGGACAGGCGATCCGGCTTTTTTAGAAGTGTCTCAACGATTGTTGATGCTTCTGCCGCAAGCGCAGGTGCACTTACTTTCTATTCCACCGTTTAATACGTTGGCAACCGGCTTTTGGATTGCACAACTGGGTCTTAACCCTGGACCAGAACAGCGGTTAATTTATCACAACTGTGCGCCCCGGCAAGACGATCCCGACGCGCGACGAGACAACGAGGGGGAAGGATTAACCTATGCCGTGTTGCCTAATGGGGTCAAAGTGGTTGGGGTAAACGCCGGATATTCCCTGTCCTTTATTAAGGAGCACGCTACTGTGCTGCACAGCGTTAACGTATCGCGTGGGGGATCACAGTTTCGATCGCGGGATGTCTTTCCAACGGCAGCCGCAGCGATCGCCAATGAGGATTTCAGCCTGCTGGGAGAGGCGATCGCCACCAACCAACTTCCTGACCGTCCCGATAACCGAATTGCCTGGGTCGATGGTTACGGCAACATTAAGACTACTATTCCAGCCCATACGATAAATTTGGAACCCGAAACCAAAGTGGTGATTCGCGTTGGGGATGTGGTTAGCGATGCCATTTATTCGGATGGCAGTTTTCGAGTTCCAGAGGGCACCTTAGCGTTTGCACCCGGCAGTTCTGGCTGGTCAGATGTAGACGGTACACCACTGCGCTGGATGGAACTGTTCTTACGCGGAGGAAGCGCCTGGAGACGATTTGGCAAACCGCGCTTAACCCAGCGAATTGCCCTGATTACAGGGTCATAGTCTCCGCTTGTTTTCTCTGCTAACGGCGTGAGCCAGCGGTCAATCGAAGCGGAAGGAATGAGGTTCTTCAACGCCGGAGGTGCGAGAGTCCCAAGTATCCGGCTTGGCGCGTTTTGCGACAAAGGCAGCGCTGGCGCTAGACGACAAGATGGAGGAGGAATTAGGGCGACGTGTCTTCAGCTCTTCCTTTACCGTCAGCAATACCGAAACGAGTGCCCCAGTATCCAACACTGGCTCTCCTAACAGGTCAAGAATTTGTCGCACTTTGGTAGCTGCTCCGCTGACCAGGTTTTCTCGCTCAAAGCGAGGCAATAAATCTGACGCACCCTGATACATAGCCCATTGCCGCTCTGAGAGCAAAATCTCGGGTTGGGCACCGTTAACCAATACCACTTTCATCTCTGGACAATGCTGACGTCGCCAACGACAAAAGGAGTACGGATTGATGTTTTGTAACCGAGTATCGAGCAACAGCAGGTCTGGCAGGGTAAAGCCAGCCTTTTTTAGATGGCTGATTGTTTCAACTAAGTTGACATCAGGTGATTCCCAAATAACAGCGAGTTGCTGAGAACGCAGAACCGTTTGCCAGATAAAACCTTGAAATCCGGTGGGATGCACTATCAAGATCAGTTTGCGTGGATCAGCCATGTGAGGAGATTAAGCGGTGAGATGCATTAGGGGATGAATCAACCGTGAAGAACTATCATCAGCCAGTGTTTTGACCCACAACCCTGTGCCAAAACACTGGATACACGCAGAAAATCCACCTATTATCCTTAATCTTCCCACTAGAACTCCAAAAATGGGCGATATCTAGGATGCAACTCGCTTCAGGGCGATCGCGCCATTTTGCCCACCAAAACCAAAGCCAAGACACAACGCGTAGGCTGCGGTGCTAGGGCGAGAAGCCGTTACTAGATCCAGATCAAACTCCGGTTGTTGTAGACCAACACAGGGCGGCAGCACCTGTTGCTTTAACGCCAACAAGGACAAAGCAACCCCAATGGCACCCGATGCGCCAAGCGTATGCCCTGTTGCCCCCTTCGTGGAACTCACCGCGACTCCCCCAGGGAAAAGGTGCTGAATTAAGGCGGCCTCATTGCGATCGTTCAACTGAGTCGCTGTCCCATGGGCATGGATATACCCAATGGCCTGAGGCTGAAGCTGGCTGCGCTTCAGACATTGTTTCACGGCGATCGCCGCTTCTCGCTGGCCAGGGTCAGGAGCGCTGACATGGTAACCATCGGCGGTAAACCCAAAGCCCAAAATTTGCCCATACACCGTGGCCGAACGACGACGAGCCGCCTCTGCCGTTTCTAGCACCAGAACGGCACCGCCTTCTCCTAGCACAAAGCCGTCGCGGTGGCGATCGAACGGATAGGCTCCTGAACGCGATAACGCACCAATTTTACTGAAGCCAGCCAGGGTCAGGGGGGAAATGGGGGCTTCAATTGCCCCTGCAATGACCCGATCGCACTGATGCAGTTGCAGCAGTTCATAGGCTTGGGCGATCGCCCACAGCCCTGTGGCACAGGCTGCCATTGGTGCCAGGACAGGCCCCGTGCAACCAGATTGCCGAGCCGTGGCGATCGCCGCTGCGTTGGGCAAGGTGTCCAGCCAGGTTGTTAAGGAGGGCAAGAGGCGATCGTCGTCATGGGTTCTAGCCCTCAACCAGTCCTCCCATTGAGCCTGATGACTGCGACTTGAACCAATCACGACACCACAATTCTCTAAAGGTGGTGCCAATTCAGCGGTCAGCAGCGCTTGCGTGACGGCCTGGTGGGTCAAAGCCAGCAGCGAGGATGGGGTTTGGGCAATCAACGCCACAGGCTGAGGCGCTAATTCTGGAAAGGGTTGGTGCAACTGAACGGCGGAGGTTCCGACTAGCAACCGTTGCCATGTTTCTTGCAAATTGCCCAGGGCAGAGACTAGCCCTATCCCAGTTACAACAACCTCTACAGCGCTACTCATGACGTTCGATAGTTGTCCCGATGTTGGTGTTGAGAAATTGGGTCTGTCAGGCTTAGAGGATGAAAAAGGGCAACACAGCCCACTGGCGATGCAACCCGTTTCAAACAGGCGTCTCAGCAGCGCTGCTTGTAACCCCAGCTTAAAGAGAAGGACGAGTGGTTTCAGCCGACTAGCCAAACACTAGTGCCAGCCTGAAAACAACTCGTCCCCTTATACCCGTGACGACACAGGATCAACTACACACCCGTACCTGGCTCCGGGCTAGCGTCTGATGGTGGTGGTGGAATCGTGATGTCGATCGTGGTTACCTGCTGCCCATCGGGAACCAGGGTATTCAGGGGCGGCTGAATATCGGCAGCATTTCCCACCACCAGCGTGACAATATTTTCCGGTTTTAGATGCGTTTGTGCGGCTTGCTGAATAGCCTCTGGCGTTGTGGCTTCTACTTCTCGCTGATACTGGAAGATAAAGTCTTGCGGATAGTCGTAATACTCATACCGCATCACCCGCGATAGCGTTTGTGAGGGACTTTGGAAGTTGAAGATGAAGGCATTGAGAACCGATTCTTTGGCTCGCGCTAGCTCCGCTTCGGTAATGGGAGTGGTGCGAACTTCTTCTAACTCTGCCAAGATCGACTGCACAAAGGGTACGGTTGCATCAGACCGGGTTTGCCCGCCGCCCACAAAGGTGCCCGGAAAGTCGTACCGGGGACTCCAGAAGGCATACACGACATAGGCTAACCCCTGGCGCGATCGCACCTCATTCACCAGGCGTCCACCAAAACCGTTGAGCGCTTCATTCATCACCGACAGCGTTGCATAGTCTGGCTCGTTTAGCTGGCCACCAAGATGCCCAACTTGAACGTAGCTTTGGGTTAGCTGCGGTAAATCAACCAGAAACACACCGCCTGTGGTGCGCTGGGTAACCTCCGGCAGCGAGGTCTGGAAACCGGAAACGGGTTCCGGTCGCCAGGTGCCAAACTGCGCTTCAATTAGCGATCGCATTGCGTCCGGGTCAAAGTCTCCCACAATGCCCAGCAACATATTTTCAGGTCGAAAATACTGCCGATAAAAGCTGACGATATCCTGGCGCGACACATTATCGAGCGTGGCATATTCAACCGTGCGAGCATAGGGGCTTTCTGCTCCATAGATCAGCTTTTGAAACTCGCGGCTTGCTACTTCCCCTGGGTCATCGTTGCGGCGGGCAATCGAGCCTCGCCACTGCACTTTAGACAAATCAATTTTGTCTTGGGGCAACGCTGGCTGACGCAGCACCTCTGCAAATAGCCCAAAGACATCCTCCAGGTCTTCACTTAAGGCGCTAAAACTGGCACTGCCGGTGGAGATATCCGTTCCAGTCTCAACGGAGGCGGCTCGTTGCTCTAGCAGTTGGTTCAGTTCATCAGCCGGATGCGCCTCACTGCCACCGCTGCGGATCACTTCACCCGTAATGCTGGCTAGCCCTACCTTCTTTCCGGGTTCTAGCCGATCGCCCGTGCGAAACATAGCGGAACCGCTGACTAACGGCAGTTCGTGGTCTTCGAGGAGAAACACGGTCATGCCGTTGTCGAGTTCAAACCGGGTGTAATCCGGCACTTGAATTTCAGGAGGGGGAGCAAACTCCAATTCGGTGTAATGGCGGGGTGTAACCGCCAGGGCTGGCGATCGCCATGAGCTAATGGCCGTTAGCACTACTACTGCTATTGCAATGAAGACATAGCTAGCGAGTCGTTTCCCTCGACTGCTACGCCAAAAAACAAACCGCTGCATGATTAACAAAACTCCTGAATAGTTCGTGATGAGGCTAGGAGAGACGCGATCGCTCAACACTGAATTAATTGCCAACCTCGACGCTCTCCGATTCGGCCTCTCCTGAGCCAACCGAGAGCAATCGTCCAATTGTTAGATTATTCGGTTGGAAGATACTCTGGGCTACGCGCTGCACATCGTCAACCGTCACCGCTTCGATTTTGGTCAACTCATCGAACAGGTTGCGCCAACTGCCCGTTTTAGCCTCATATTCGGCCAGCAAACTTGCCATGCCGTTGTTCGATGACAAGGTACGTAACAGCCCTGCCCGCGCCTGAGTTTTGACCCGATCGAGTTCTTCAGCCGAAACGGGTTCGGTTTTGAGGCGATCGATTTCTGCATTCATTGCCACTGCAATTTCATCAATGGTGTGGCCAGGAGCCGAGAGGGCGTAAATCAACATCAGAGTGGGGTAGCGATCGCCCGGAAAGCCATCCTGAAGCCCGACATTAAGCACCAATTGCTGTTGTTCCACTAACGATTGATAGAGCCGCGACGTGCGCCCCCCAACCAGCAGCGATGAGATCATGCCATAGAGAACGCTGTCATCATCGTTGATCCCCGGACGCTGGTAGCCTTCCAGGTACCAGGGTTCCGACTGAAGCCGCAACGTGACTTCCTGCGGTTCGGTCTGGGTTGGGGCGATCGCCTCAACGTCTGGTGCCCTGGAGCGAGCGGTATAGCGTCCGAAGTAGGCTTCCGCTAATTCCTGTACCCGCTCGGCATCCACATCACCCACCACGGCGGCAACGATATGATCGGGCGTGTAATAGGTGTCAAAAAACTCTTGAATGTCTCTGCGCGTCAGGTTCCGGATGTCTTCCTCGTAGCCAATAATAGGACGGCCATAGGGATGCCCTGGAAAGGCCGTTTCCAAGAAAGCTTCAGTCATGCGGCCAATGGGCGAATTATCCGTTCGCATGCGCCGCTCTTCTAAAATGACATCTTTTTCTTCGTAAAACTCACGGAAGACGGGTTCTAAAAATCGCTCTGATTCTAGCGACATCCACAGTTCCAGCTTATTGGCTGGAAAACTATAGAAATAACGGGTGGCATCGGCAGACGTGGTGGCATTTAGCCCTACCCCACCCGCTTGCTCCACAATGGTTCCCATCTCATTCTGCTTCACGTAGCTGGCGGCCTCAGCTCTGACCGTTTCAAAGGTCGCTTCCAGGCGAGCGGCTTGTTCCTCTTGTCCGGCAGCTCTCGCCGCTTGAATGCGGTCAAACAGCCGATCCAGACGATTCAATAGAGGCCGCTCTGCACGGTAATCTTGAGTGCCAATGCGGCGAGTCCCTTTAAAGGCTAAATGCTCTAAAAAGTGAGCCGCACCAGTTTTTCCTTCGGCTTCATACGCGGCACCGACGTTGACATAGGTCATGAACGAAACCACAGGTGCCTGGTGCCGCTCCAACACAATGAACCGCATCCCGTTGTCGAGGGTAAAGCTAGTAACACGGTCGGTTACTGCATCCAGATACGGCTGAATTGAACCAGTCGCTGGTTGGGGTGGTTCGGCGCGGGCAAGGGCAATTGCTTGCGGCAAACCGCACCAGAATAACGTTGCGGCCAGGAAGGCAGCAAACCACCGTTGCCATCGTTTGGGTTGAAGAAAGCCTAGTTTGAGTTGCTGTGGGCGATCGCCGAGCATCGCCACTAATTGACGGACTTGATGCATGGAATTGGATTCAAGCAGTACCAAGTTCCAGCATAGAGACTTTTGAACGGCCAAGACTCACCCGAAACGACAAGTCTGCTGTGTGGGGCAGAGCTGTGGCGATCGGTTAATTTTGATGAATGAACACGTGAGGAGCGCTCAAGGCTTAATCTCGCAAGTTTTGGTAGCGGTAGAACGTAAACATATCGAACAGTACTCCGACCAGACTACACACCAAACCAATGGTTAAGGTGCCGTGAAGCGAACTGCCCGTGCCAAAGATCGACAAAAATTGAGATACTTGCTCAACGCCAACCTGTGCAACTGCGTCTAGCCCCGGCAGGTATCCAATCAGAAACAGCACGGCTAGCAATGCGCCAATCAATGAGACGGGAGCCAGAAAGCTGAAAATGCTGGTGAGTAGAAGAGAAAGCAAGACGTTAGGCAGAGTACTCATAGAGAGATAATTACTCAAAGAGTCAATCAGGACAGACGAGAGAAACTAATCCTTGCCAATTTCTACGATAGGGGGCGATCGCCGTAGCTTAACCGGGATGTCAGAAATCTTAAATTTCTATTAAAGACTTTGGTAAATATCTGTAAAAATCAGTAACAACCCGCCCAACAATGGATACTGATACCGTTGCCATAGCTGAGTTAGCACCCTGAAAGGGAGGTCTACATGAATATGAATTGAAGAGAGGGGTTATACGCACATATGGCCTCTTATCACCCCTCCTATCACCATCGATCTGTGGCAACCAGAGGTTGTTTGAACCTGGCGCACGGGCTGCATTCGTTCCCTGACTCTCCCGGCGACGAAATCCCAAGCCAGTTCTGGTTTCAACCCCGCTCGGCTGAGCGCTCATGTTGAAGCCAAAAAGGGGCGTTTAGCGCCTGCGGCAAGCCAGAAAAGGAACGGTTCGAGTTGCATTTAGCCCCCTTCAAATACCCTCTCCGACTGAGAATGGACTGTGGATAGTACCCGTGGCGTATTCACCTCAGCTTACAAATTTACGGGTTGGCTCAGCCCTAAACTGTTTCAATCTGCAACTAAACCTTACAGAGCTAATCAATTGCAGTAGAAACGAAATACCCGACAAAGATTATGAAAATCCGCTATTGTTGACACTGTCAGATACCTTACTGCCTCGGCTTTATAGGACTTCCCCAATTGAGTGAAACTGCAAACCGTTCTAGTTTGGCGTTATGGAGTCGGCGGTTGCTGGCGGCTGTTCTGCTAGGGGGACAGGTCTTCATTCACCTGCTCAGGGGAAGAATTCATCGCCGCAACACATTGGAACAAATGTCGGTCGTGGGTCCCGAATCGTTGCTGATCGCGCTGGTGACGGCAGGTTTTGTAGGAATGGTCTTTACAATTCAGGTTTCCCGCGAGTTTATTAACCTGGGTGCAGGAACAGCCGTTGGTGGTGTATTGGCGATCGCCCTCGCTCGAGAATTAGCCCCTGTTTTAACAGCCGTGATTATCGCCGGGCGCGTGGGTTCTGCCTTCGCGGCTGAAATTGGCACGATGCAGGTCACGGAGCAAATCGATGCGCTGTACATGCTCAAAACTGACCCCATTGACTACCTGGTCATTCCCAGAGTGATTGCCTGCTGCCTGATGCTCCCTATTCTCACCATTCTGTCGTTTATCACAGGCATGACCTGCGGCATGATCCTGGCGGATGCGTTGTACGGCATTTCGCAACGCGTGTTTTTGGATTCGGCGCGTGACTTTCTCAGCGTTTGGGATCTAATCAGTCCGTTGATCAAAGGAGCTGTATTTGGCGTGTTGATTGCCATTATTGGCACCAGTTGGGGGTTAACAACAACAGGTGGCGCTAAAGGGGTGGGGCAATCTACTACAACTGCCGTTGTAACTGCATTACTCTTCATTTTTATCGTCAATTTTTTCCTGTCGTGGTTGATGTTTCAGGGGCAGGGCAGCGCGACAATCACCGGTTCCTGAGGACGCAACCCTTTAGAATGGAAGGTGAACCGCTAGTTGGAAGGATGCAGTCTTGAGACGCGATCCTTAAACAATTCCCTATCGGTTCTGCTGCTACAGGTGTAATCAACGCTGTTCTATTGGGTCTAGCGCTTGTGACGACTACTCCGACGACTGCTAATCAAACTGAAACGGTGCAACTGGCTCCGAGCTATTCACTGCCGATCGCGCTGGTGCTGTTATCTATCCCGCTGCTGTGGGTGCAACCCTGGGTAAGCGGAGCGATCGCCCTGTTTGGCGTATTCTTAATGTTCCAGGCCATTACGTTGCGGCTGCTGTTTACAGAAACAGACCTGGATATCTATCGTGGAGAGACGTTGATTCGCCGCTTTCCCTACCAACATTGGCAAAACTGGCAAATTTTTTGGTCTAATGTGCCTGTATTGTTTTATTTCAAAGAGGTCAAAAGCATTCACTTTTTGCCGATCCTGTTTGATGCCAAGCAATTGAAAACCTGTTTGGAACAGCGTTGCCCAACGACTCGCTAACCCTCTGCTGCCAAGTTGTTAGTGGTTTGCTGTTAGCCTTCGTCTGCGCACAACTAGCAACCAGCAACAACTGATTAAATACGCTATGAACTCAGACGATTTCTTGCCTTCTGCCCCGCAATCAACCAATCCGCCTGCGAAACAAGCGGCTGACCCCTCGCCAGACACCATTTCCCCAGATATCATCCCCCCAGACAGGGATGGAACGGCGATCGCTCGCGATGCGTCTGATGATTTGCTGCGCCGTGAGATCAAAGACCTGGAACAGAAAGTAGCCGACTTAAAACGGCAAGAGCAAACCCTGAAGCGAGACGTGGCTGCATTGCAGGCATCTTACAATGCCATGCTGAAAGAGCAGGTGGCCGAAGCCCAAATGACGGTAGGGCGGTTAGTGCAAGAAGGGTTAACCGAGCTAGAACGGCGCAAGCAAACGCTGCAAATTTCAGTCGAGCAGCTTGAACGACGGCAAGAGCGCATTCGAGCCGAAATGCGGACTAGCTTTGCTGGAGTGTCTCAAGATTTGGCGATTCGGGTGCAGGGGTTTAAAGACTATCTAGTTGGCAGTTTGCAAGATTTAGCGATCGCGGCAGAACAACTGCAACTGGTTTCCGAACCAGGGGAGCGATCGCCACGAGCGATGGTTGACGAGCCGCAGCCCGTAGAAGACAGGCCAGTGTCTCCCAAGTTTGCTGAGCAAAGCTTCAAGGAGGAGGCCAAACAAATCCGCAAACTGTTAGACCAGTATCGAACCGTGCCCGACTACTATGGCCCACCCTGGCGGCTGCGCCGCACGTTTGAACCGATTCACGCGGAACGCGTCTCGAATTGGTTTTTCAATCAAGGGGGGCGGGGGGCGTTGCGCTCGATGGGATCGCGGTTGCAAAATATTTTGATTAGTTCAGCCACCATTTCAATCCTACGAACGCTCTATGGCGATCGCGTCCGCACCCTTGTATTAGCCGACTCCCCCGAACGGCTGGGGGAATGGCGCAGAGGGTTGCAAGACTGTCTTGGCATCTCGCGGGGCGATTTTGGTGCCGAGCAGGGTGTTGTTTTATTTGAAGCCCCCGAACCGCTGGCTCAGCGTGCCGATCGTCTCGTCAAACGGGGTGACTTGCCGCTCATCCTGATTGACGAATCAGAAGACCTGATTAACCTTTCCCTGCTCCAATTTCCGCTTTGGCTGGCCTTTGCTGTAGACCCAATGAATCCTCCGCTCATTTGATCGGGTCAATGCCCTGTAGTCAAACAAAGCGCATAACAGCGCGGTAGACTAAATACGGCCGGAAGGAGGGCACATAAAATGGCAGGTTGGCTGTTGGGGAACGGGTTACTGTTGGTAGTCGCTTATTTGTTGGGATCGCTGCCAACGGGCTATTGGACAGGCCGCATTCTCAAAGGAATTGATATCCGGGAACACGGCTCTAAGTCAACCGGGGCAACGAACGTGCTGCGAACCGTTGGTAAAGGAGCCGCCTTGTTTGTTCTGCTAACTGACGTGCTGAAAGGGGCATTGGCGATCGCCCTTACCCGCTGGCTGTATGCTGTACCAACCTTTACCCAGGTAGCACCCGCCTCCGTTGACTTAGAGACCTGGCTGCCCTGGACGGTCACCCTGGTTGGGTTGTCCGCTATTCTGGGTCACAGCAAATCTATCTGGATTCAGTTCACAGGGGGAAAATCAGTTGCAACCAGCCTGGGGGTCTTGCTAGCCATGTCGTGGCAAGTGGGTCTTGGGGCGCTGAGTCTCTTTGGCCTGATATTGGCGCTCTCACGAATTGTCTCATTAGGCTCTATCTTGGCCGCGATCGCCGCCTGTGTTTTGATGGTTGTATTCAACCAGCCCTTGCCCTACCAGCTCATGGCGATCGCGGGAGGGTTATATGTGATTTGGCGGCACCAGACGAACATCCAGCGATTAATCGCTGGAACTGAACCCAGACTGGGGCAAACCCAACCAGAATCCAGCCACTCTTAGCAGAACTAGCTGTACCGTCCCCACCTTAAAAATGCCGTGACCACGTAAAGCACGATCGCCGACCCAATAATAGCTGGCACAATCAGCACATCCTGAATTTGCCAGCGCAACAGTTGATGGTCGAGGCCATACTCACGGTAGAGTAGCCCAAAACCCCACTCTCCTAACCAAACCCCAGCGAATCCAACCAAGAATAGGCCCACAAGCTGCCCTGGAATTTGACGTGGGATCAGGACTGTTGCGGCACCTGCACATGCGAGCGCGACAACAAGCTGCACCAATAAATGAGGGACATCCATGGTATCCTCTGTATGCAAAAATGCAGAATAGAGCTGAGCATTTCTGTTCAGCTCCAAGTTTATTTAACCCAATCAGGTCAATTGTGCTTCAGCTCTCAGGATAAATCAGCATTAGTCTTGTGTTCGTTGCGGCTGATTCAATTCTTGAGGTTCCGAGCAGGTCATTCCCCCAAGGCTTGAGAACGCTGATAAGCCGCTCGCACCGCTTCAATCAGTGCCGAGCGAAAGTTCGACTTTTCTAGATGAGCGATCCCCGCAATCGTCGTACCGCCAGGACTGGTAACGCGATCTTTCAACTCAGCAGGGTGCATCCCGGTAGACTGCAACAATTCTGCGGTTCCCTGCACGGTCTGCAACGCCAGTTTGGCCGCAACAGCTCTGGGCAACCCCACCGCAACCCCACCATCGGTCAAAGCCTCAATCATAACGGCGACATATCCTGGCCCCGAACCAGACAGCCCCGTGACGGCATCCATCATCGCTTCGGGGACTTCAACCACCTCACCAACGGCTTCAAATACCTGTCTGGCTCGCTGTAGATGGGTTGCATCTGCATGGTGCCCCGATGCGATCGCGGTCATTCCTGCCCCCACGGTTGCCGGCGTGTTGGGCATCGCCCGCACCACAGGCTGATTTGGAAATGCTAATTCCAGTCGATTTAACGGAACACCCGCCAGAATTGAAATCACCAGTTGCTCAGGTCGCTTGAGCTGCAACGGAGCCACCACCAGATCAAAAACCTGAGGCTTAATAGCCAGCAGCAATAGGTCTGACTCAGCCGCAACGGTCTGATTGTCTGCCGTAACGTTCACGCCATATTGCTCCGCCAGATACTCTCGCCGCTGGGCAACCGGGTCGCTCACCAGAATCGAATCTGGTGTCACTACTGTTTGAACAACGAGGCGGGATAAGAGAGCTTCTCCCATTACCCCGCCACCTATCATCCCAAGTTTGACTGACAACTGGTTCGCTGTCTCCTAAGCCGTAACGACAAGGATTGGTAAACTTTCAGGCCATCCGAGCATCAGCAGTCCACGCAGGAGATGGCGCGGTTGGGCGAGCCGTACGCATCTGAGGCTGTTGCTGTGCAGGCGATTCATTTGTGCCGCCCAATTGGGTGCTGACCTGGACACAGTTCGGCGTAAACAAGAAGATGCTTTCGCCAATCCGCTCCTGGTGGCCATCAATCGCATAGGTTCCACCAGCAACGAAGTCTACTGCCCGTTGCGCCTGGTCTGGGTCCATAATCGTCAGGTTTAGCACAACCGATTTGCGCTCGCGCAGCGCCCGGATTGCCTGTGGCATCTCTTCAAATGTCCGAGGTTCCATCACCACAACCTCAGACATACCGTTCACCGCTCCAGGCATTCCGATCACATTACTCATAGTAGTTCCAACTCCAGCTTCAGAGGCTAGCATGGCGCGATCGCGCATCCGACGACGACGAGGTTCTTCTTCTGCTACAGGCTGAGTATTTTCTTCTTGATAAAGATTCTGATACTCCTCTCCATCCATTTCTGCATATTCGTATTCATAATCAGCAGGGTCGTTGAAACCAACAAAGTCTCGTAGCTTCGAAAAAATGCTATTCACTGTTCACGCTCCATCACGATAGGGTTAGCTCAAGAAATCAGCCTCTAATCGACAGATATCAAACAAAAACAGAATACACCAGTTCATCAAAAAAGCTACTACTCGATTGAGGCTTTTAGATTGATATAAGGCTTAAAAAAAGGTTAATGCCTTAAACCAGGAGATTGGATTCACGAACACCCTGTTAGTCGCTCGTTTGATTGAGACATTAGTATACATCAATTCTCTAAATTCAAGGCTCTACTGAAACGCTGATGAAAAAATCTGCAATGGTTTGCCACCTTACAAATAGAGTTGCTGACAGTAAAAGGGCTTGATTAAATGACATCAACCCATCAAACAACAAAAATGTAGCAAACATTGCATGGGAAAAATAATAGTTATGAGGTCAAGGATCGGGCAGACTCAACGAATTAGCCTACCCTCTTTCGCCAAACAATATCCTTCCCGGTCGGATCATCGTTGCCCCAGCTTGAACCGCTAGCGGATAGTCTTCCGACATCCCCATTGAGAGATGCTGCATTGTAATATGCAACCAGTCTTGCTGTCGAATCTTTTCTGCTAATTCACGCGTACGGTTAAAAACGGCTAAGGTTTCGGTGGAACTGAGGCCGTAGGGCGGGATAGCCATCAACCCCACAATGTTGATATTGCAACACTGATCCAAAGCGGGCAGGTCGCTTAGCAGGTCATCGACCGTCCATCCATACTTGGTTGGATCGGGTAGAACCTTGACCTGTAGCAAAACGTTGGGCTTTGTGCCAAGCGTAGCGGCCAGTGTATCAATCCGCTGCGCCAATTTCAGACTATCTAACGAATGAATCCACTGGAAGTGGTCGAGCGCCTTGTTCACCTTGTTGCTTTGCAAGTGCCCGATCAAGTGCCAGGTAATGTTGGGCAGGTCGTGCAGTTTCGCCTGTTTTTCAGCGGCTTCTTGAATACGGCTTTCGCCAAAATCTCGCAGCCCTGCTTCATAAGCAAACCGAATTGCCTCTACTGGAACCTGTTTTGTAACCGCAATGAGCCGAACTGAATCTGGTAAAGTCTGCTGAATTCGGCGAATCCGTTCGGCAATTACATTGGTCGAGAGAGAACCTGTCATTCCTGCCCCTTACATTGTCTCCTGAACGACCGGGCAACCGCCTATTTTCCTGGTGCTACAAACGCCGAGAGAACGAAAGCCTTGCCCATACGTTACCCAACCGCTCTGCCAATAAGGCTCATGAACTACTGAAATGTTTGCTTATGCACCACCTGTAACGAGCTGAGGTCTTGATGCTGCCCGTTACGGCGCAGGTATCGGAGCCGATTTTCAACCATGATCCGTGCATCTGTTCGACTAATTGGATCAAAATGGATTCCGTCTGGCTTGGTAGTGACCAGGAAGAACAAACGCTGGGCGTAGAGGGTGGCAAACAGTTCTCGGCTCTCTTCCACCAGACACACTCTATACAGCAAACCAAAGGTCGGATGATTGAGATAGATTTCGGTACTCATTCGGACTTGGGCTGTCTCAGTAGTGGCTGGGTTTAACATTGAGTCAAAAAATGGTATTTGTCAGCGAAACACATGTGGATATCAAATGGATTAACGATAACGAGAGGTCTGCAAAACGATGTGTGTTGTGAGCATGACATCGAAATCGTTTTTGAGGTCACGGCAGATGCTAAATACAATTTGGTTGCACAGCTATTTCACTACTGTATGAGAAAGTGTGCCACTCTGCTACAAAATTACGGTATTTCTTAGGCCAAAATCACTCCCAATTGGCTGATGGTTGAGAGTCCAGACGAATTGTAATATCTGTGCACTATAACTTGCGTGAGTGAGATAACGTAAACCGTATTTTTTCTGTATATCAATGTACATTTGACGCAGCGTTTGAGGCGATCGCATCCCTTATTTAATGCAATTCAACCCTTAGTTAGAGTGTTCGGCCAAGCGAATGGCTAACAGTTGGGCTTTCGCTTTTTGTAAGGATTCTTGCCATTCGTTAGACGGATCGCTGTCGGCTACAATCCCAGCACCAACTTGCCCCCAAACCGTCTGGTCAAGGTGATCAGGCGATGCAGAAGTGCAGAGCAGCGTCCGAATCAAAATGTTGAGGTCAAGCTGTCCTCGCCAATCTAAATAGCCGCACGAGCCGTAGAACAGGTTACGACGAATCGGTTCTAGTTCCTCAATGATTTCCATACAACGTACTTTGGGACAACCCGTAATGGTTCCCCCAGGAAACATGGCGCAGATTAAGTCGATCGCCGTTTGCTCAGGGTGCAGGTATCCGTGAATGTTACTGACTAAGTGCATCACATGACTGTAGCGTTCGATGGTGAGCAACTCGTTCACCTGAACTGATCCCCACCGGCAGACGCGCCCTAAGTCGTTGCGCTCTAAGTCAACCAACATAATGTGCTCTGCATTCTCTTTGGTGTTGGCGAGCAGTTCTTGTTCAAGCTGCCGATCGGCAGCCGGAGTTGCACCACGCGATCGCGTCCCGGCAATTGGCCGAGTTTGGGCAACTTGGTCCTGTAAGTGAACCAACCGTTCGGGTGAGCAACTGGCGATCGCACCCCAGGGGGTTTGCCAATAGCTCGCAAAGGGAGACGGGTTAATTTGCTGAAGGGCTTGATAAATTGACCAGCTACTGGCGTGAGTGTGTACCCCAAACCGTACCGACAAATTGGTTTGAAAGATATCGCCCGCCTGAATGTAGTCCTTTGCTCGTCGCACCGCTGCTTCATACTGGCGTTGGGAGGTAGCGAAGTGCAATTTAGCAGACCACTCAGCCGCAGGAAACGGGTCGGTGTTTGGCTCTAACGTGTTGAGCGGATGACGCTCTGCCTTGCACGCTTTCGTGAGCTGCTGCTCCAGCAGATCAAGCTGATTGGGATCGCTGGCCGCCAGCCACACAACTTGCTCCCAATGATCCAGCACTGCAAAGGTTTCTGGAACATACCAACACGCAACCGGGAAGGGTAACGGATCAGGATTGAGAGAGGGCAGTTGTTCAATTTCCCAGGCCAGGTCATACCCCAGCCAACCCAGCCACCCTCCCGTAAACGGCAGCGGCGGTGCTGATTCGGCACAGGGCGATAGGTCTTGCAAGCGCGATCGCAACCAGGGCACGATCGTACCCAACGGCGGTGTCCACAGTTGCGGTTGTCCGTCTACTTGGCGCGGCGCTCCAGCGCAGATAGAGTATCGTGCTTCGTTAATCCGCTCGGCTTGAGTTGCTGGACAAGGACTTTCTAGCAGTGTTGCGATCGCCCCTGGATTTGCTGCTGTTGCTGAGCGAAACAGCGCATCGAACACATCCGAGCCGCTTCGGCGATGGAGGGGAAGCGATCGCCAATACCAGGGTTGCAGTGTATTTATCATGCCTGACTCCAGCGGCCAGGAGCGTGAGAACTGCTCACCGTTACGTGCCGCCCCAAACCACCCGAACCACCACAAACCCAACCAGCCCTACGACTACAAACCAATCTAGAGACCTCAAGCGAAACTGATGCCACCTGACGCGATGGCGGTTTGGGCTGGTAAACCCCCTCACCTGCATCGCGCTGGCAATTTGCTCAGCCCGCAGCAGCAGGTTGTCGATTAGTTTCTCGCCCACCATAATCCAAACCTGGCTTGTGCCCCGCAATCCCAACTTCTTCCAGTTGATCGCTCTTGTCCTAACCGAGCGAATTAAGTTCTGCACTTCTTCCAAAACCAGTGGAATAAACCGGAGGGAGAGGGTCAGAGTTAATACAATTTCGGTAACCGGCACGTTGAAGCGGCGCAGGGGCTGCATCAAATTGTCCAGCGCAGCGGTAATTTCCTCTGGCGCAGTGGTTAACAGGTAGAGATTGGTGCTGTAAATTAAGGTGAACATCAACGCGCCAACCCGAACGGCGAGTTCAACAGACCGACGAGTGATGTGAACCGCACCTTGATCGAACAAAACATATTGATAATCGGTTGGCTGCGGCAGGTTGGCGATCGCCAGTGGGTCATTTTCCGGGTCGGCGGCACGGCCTGGAGCCACTGTTGCTTGAGAGAGGATCAGTTCGTCTGGCGGCAAACGCGGCTTGTGAGCCACATTAACTCCATCGGGAGCCAGCATGGTGACCAAAAATAGCAGCAGGCTGAACACCATAATCAGCCCCATTTGTCGCCGCCAAACACGAAACGGAATGCGAGCGGCAACAGTGAGTAGAAGTAACAACCCCACTAACAAGAGTCGCCAGAATGGATTGGCTGCAATCGGAGTCAGCAGAAAGCCCAATAACCAGAGCAATTTCACACGGGGATCGAGCTTGTGCAACCAGGTGAGCGGTTGTTCCAGGTAAAGACCAATGGGAAGCGATCGCAGTAAATCCATTCCTAAAGCTATGCGTAGAGGAAAGTCGGTTGAAGGCGCAACGTCATGTGCTTTGGCACGCTGAACGACTGACCCTTATCGATTAACTGTTGATTTTCGCCCTCAACTGCAAGACAGTTGACGAACTTCAGACGGTTTTAACGCGAGTAGCGCGGTTAGGGGTGCCCTGTTCCATCTCGCGCAGTTTCTTGCCTCGCCATAATAACCGAATCGGAGTCCCGGCAAAGCCTAGTTGCTGGCGAAACTGCCGCTCGATATATCGTCGATAGTTTTCGTTAAATAGCTTGGGATCGTTCACAAACAGTGCGATCGTCGGTGGATAACTGGTAACCTGAGTGCCATAGTAAATCTTGCCCTGCCGCCCCTGCCGGGTGGTGGGTGGGGTATGCCAGCTCAGCGCTTCTTCCAGTACTTCGTTAATCACAGAGGTACTGACTCGGCGTTTGTGCTGTTCTGCCGCGATATCAACCAGGTCAAGAATTTTTTCAACCCGTTGCCCGGTCATGGCGCTGACGTAAATGGCCTCTGCCCAATCGGTGAAGTGCAGACGGTCTTTAATCGTTCTGTCGTATTCGTAAATGGTGTGCGAATCTTTTTCGATCACATCCCACTTGTTCACCACAAGAACACAGGCACGACCGTCTTCAGCAATCCGTCCGGCTAATTTCTGATCTTGCTCGGTTACCCCATCCAGGGCATCAATGACCAGCAACACAACATCCGCACGACGAATCGCTTTGAACGCCCGGTTGATACCAAAAAACTCAGGGCCGTATTCAACCTGCTTCTTTTTGCGGATGCCAGCCGTGTCAATTAACCGATAACGCTGTTCCCGTCGTGTAACGACCATGTCAATCGCATCACGGGTGGTTCCAGAAATGGGGCTGACAATCGAACGGTTTTCCCCCACAAAGGCATTGAGCAGACTTGATTTGCCCACGTTTGGCCGCCCTACGATCGCAACCTTGATCTCATCTGTTGCTTCAATCTCGGACGCAGGCGGCAGATGGATGACTAACTGATCGAGTAATTCTCCTGTACCATTGCCATGAATACCCGACACAGGAAAGGGTTCGCCCAGGCCAAGATTCCAGAACTCAGCCGCCTGGACAAGCCCTTGATCAACCGATTCACATTTGTTAACCGCCAGTACGATCGGCACCGATTGCTGCCGTAACCAGGTGGCGATCGATTCATCCGAGGCCGTAAGCCCCGCCTGCCCATCAACCACCAGAATGGCAGCACTTGCTTCAGCCAGCGCCGCCATTGCCTGTTCGCGAATGAAGGGCAAAAACTCGGTATCGTCGTCAAAGACCAGGCCGCCCGTATCAACCACCAAAAATTCGCGATCGCGCCAAAAGGCTTCTTTATAGGTGCGATCGCGGGTTACGCCCGGTTCATCGTGAACGATCGCATCTGTCACCCCTGCCAAACGGTTGACAAGCGTAGATTTGCCCACATTTGGGCGACCAATAATAGCAACAATAGGCAGAGGCATAAGCAGAAAGCCGAGAAACAAAAAAACAGGCGCTAGAATTCAATACACTAGCACTTTATAAATTGTGGCTTAAAAAAGCGAAAGTGAGGCTTTCGGTTTCTACCCTCTGATACCATTTCCAAACTGTAGCTGTCCTTTAAAGAACGCATCCGCTGCTAGCGAAAGTCTCGAATGGCTCCTTGGGCTTCTCGCCGCAACCCGTTTGCAATACGGAAAAGCTCTTGCCCAGTATGCAAATAGTGCTCGTCGTAGCTTGACGTAAACCGTTCTAGCTCGTCAATGCCATCTCCGACCTGATTCAAACAATAGTAGAGGTGAGCCGCAACACCAGCCACCGTGGAGGGGTTAGGCATAGAGCGGAACAGCCCCTGCGCTTTTTGTAAATCAATTCGGCAATCATCCAGATAGGACTGAAAGTCTTCAAGCAATTCATCATCAAACGGGTCTGCGGCCAGGTCATCTAGCTGATCTTGCAGCGGATTCAATATCTGGGACAGCATCCGGTTAACGGGCTGATAGACTCGCTGAAGCCACTGCTGCAACTGCTCATCACTGTCCCTTCCGGAACGGTGACGGCGGCGATACTGGCTTTGCGCGGCAGCGGCTCGCCGTTGGCGATCGCTGGCCGACGAACTCACCTCAACCCCAACTGCTTCTAGTTGAGTCTGGTAGTTGAGCTGGCGATCGTACGATTTTCGTTGCTGCGGATCTCCTAAAACCTCGTAAGCGGCGTTAATCTGCGTGATTTGCTCATGGCTCGTCGCTGCCTGGTTCGTGTCCGGATGAAACTGCTTGGCTAGACGACGGTAAGCACGCTTAATGTCTGATTGGCTTGCCGTTGGGCTGATGTCCAGCGTCTCATAATGGTTGGAAGAATGTGCCATAAGCACATTGTAAGCAGTGGTCGTAACAGTTGCTGCGATCGCAAATCAACTGCGTTAGCCTCCCATTACAGCAACCAACTCTGGATCTTGGAACAGTGGAGTACTGAGATAGCGTTCACCAAAACTAGGCTGCACAACCACAATCAGCTTGCCATCGTTTTCTGGCCGCTGTGCCACCTGAATCGCTGCTGCTAATGCCGCACCACTAGAGATACCCGACAGTAATCCTTCTTCACGCGCCAGCCGACGACCGTAACGAATTGCCTCTTCGTCAGGCACTGCAATCACTTCGTCAATCAAATCAACGCGCAACACTTGCGGCACAAACCCGGCACCAATCCCCTGAATTTTATGCGGCCCCGGCCTGCCACCTGCCAGAACAGGACTACTCGAAGGCTCAACGGCGATCGCCTTGAACCCAGGCTTACGCTGTTTCAAAATTTCGGCAACCCCTGTAATCGTGCCTCCGGTTCCAACACCAGCGACCAGAAAATCGATCTGCCCATCTGTATCGTCCCAAATTTCAAGCGCGGTAGTCTCTCGATGAATTTGAGGATTAGCGGGATTGCGAAACTGTTGCAGAATATAAGCATCCGGTGTGCTGTCCACAATTTCCTGCGCCCGCTGAATGCATCCCCCCATCCCTTCGATCCCCGGCGTTAACTCTAGTTCAGCCCCATAGGCTCGCAACATAGCGCGACGCTCGGAACTCATCGTTTCAGGCATTGTTAAAACAAGACGATATCCTTTCGCCGCTGCCGCCATTGCCAGAGCAATACCAGTATTGCCCGACGTTGGCTCTACTAGCACCGTTTTCCCTGGCGAAATCAATCCTTCCCGCTCTGCCGCCTCAATCATGCTGATGCCAATTCGGTCTTTCACGGAGGCCGAAGGGTTCATCCCTTCCAGTTTGATCACCACCTGGGCAACACACCCTTCAGCTTGCGGAATTCGATTCAGTTGAACCAGCGGAGTATGACCAATCAATTTAGTAATGTCTTGAGCAATACGCATAGCTTTAAGCGGTTTAATTTTGAATCACAAGGCTTGCATTGCCGCATCAGACGCAGCAATCAAAATTCGTTATTCATTCCAACACTCGATCTAGATGTAATACATCAGGTCGAGTTGTTGCCTGGAATCTCGTTTCTCGGCTAAATCCTGAAGCGTATATTTTTGAAGAACGGCATCCGCAGCCTGACCTGCTTCCTGCCAAACTTCCCAAACAATCATACCTTCAACGGATTTTGGATCTTTATTGGGTTCAGGTGGCTGAGAATCCAGCCCTTCAATACAGCTCACCACGTCTAAAAGGGTAATCTTCCAAGGCTCTCGCGCCAGAAGATAGCCTCCTTTCGCACCTCGTTGACTTCGTACCAACCCAGATCGTCGTAACGTAGCAAGCAGTTGCTCAAGATATCGATCTGGAATATTCTGTTCAGCGGCAATCTGCCGAATCTGAAGCGGCTCTCCACCGTTGTAATGAGCCGTCAATTCTAGCAGCGCTAGCAGCGCATATTCGCTTTTGCAGGAGAGTTCCACAAGCAAGATAGATCAAGGACAATGGGCTGATCCCAATAAACATTATGGCCTTGGCTAAACTCAGCCACTTGAGAGCCTGAGGTTTATAGGACTCTCTCTAGTATACCCCGGTTCTCCACTGGGGTTTGGCAGATTCTCCGTATCGATGACTAGATTTTAGCAATTGCCGCCCCAATCACCTTCCCCAAGTCCGTTTTCGCAAAGCTATGGGTTCTGTTTCAAGATGTAGCGTCAAAAAACGCCCAGGATCTGGTTAGACCCTGGGCGTTATCAATGCTATGAAACCTTAGACCTTAAACGGCTTCATCGTTCTGCCACAGTCAACTTCTTAGAAGCTGAAGGTAGTACGAAGAGTACCGATGAAGGTGTCATCAATGTCGCTGGTGAATGGATCGTTGATCCAGATAATGCTTGGTGTGACAGAGATGTTATCCGTTAACTGGTACTTGTAGAAACCTTCAACCAGGAAGGAGGTTTCGTCAATCAAGTCACGAGAGTAAGGAGGTACACCAGCCAGGATACCCAGCAAGTTGCCTTCGCCGCCAAAGTCGGGAAGAGCAGCCGTAACCTGCCAGCTCCAAGCTTCAAAGTCTGGAGAAGCTCCAATACCTTGAATGTTGGAGAACGCAACACCACCACCCAACTGGAGAGCAGGGAACAGCTTGAAGTTCACCTGACCACCGTAGGTGTTTGCCACACCGGGTCTACCATCAACGCTGAAGTCTTCACCGCTGTAGGAGTGGATAAAGGTTAGAGCAGCATCAATGGCATCCGACAAGAAGGTTAGCTGGCCGATGGCGCTGTAGTCGCCATCAAACAAACCGCTACCAGCATCAGGGCTAGCCGCCTCGCCAGCGGTGTAACCAAAGTCAAGGCTCAGGTTGTCGGTCAACTGGATGATGGCACCAGCACCAGCATTACCAGTAGCAGCGATCGCATACTGCTGTGGGAAACCAAAGTTGGAAACAGAACCACTACCAGAGCTATCTAGAGGGCTGATGGTGCTAGCAACAAATTCATCAATATCCATGCTGTTCGCACCGATCGTGACCTGAACTCGGTTGCCCACTGGGAACGAGTAGATCAGGTTGTCGATCTCGAAATCGCCATCGCTATCGCCAGAGTAGGAGAAGCCAACGGGGTCGCTATCAAAGTCCTGAATGTTGCGTGCTTGCAGACGAGTGGTCAACAAGTCGTCGCCTGTGAAGCTGGTGTCCAGGTTCAAACGAGCACGATACCCAAAGGTGACCTGGCTATCAAAGGAATCGTCTTCCTCGATCACGCCAGAGACGCTGAAGATGGTCTCACCACGTAACTGAGTCGTGGTGGAGAACTGGTTTGCTTCCAGTTCAGCGGTGCGAGCTTCAAGCGCATCGACGCGACCCCGCAGAGTAGCCAACTCAGCAGCGAACTCTTCTTGTAGACGCTGAAGGGTTGCCAAATCTTCGCGGGTAACAGCATCAGCCAAACCAGCCGCAATCAATTCGTTGACGCGATCGAGAGCAGCGTTCAAACCGGCTGCAAACTCATAACGGGTCATGGCTCGGTTACCGCGATAGGTACCATCCGGGTAACCAGCGATAACGCCGTAGCGCTCAACTAGAGACTGGAGAGCCTGGAATGCCCAGTCGGTAGGCTGAACGTCGGAAAGCTGAGAAATAGAGGTAACTTGACCCTGAACGTTCTGGTTGCCCTCGCTGGCATACTGGTTGATTTGATCCAGAGAGTCAACGCTAGTGGAAGCAGCCGGAGCCGCTTGCTCGGTTGAAACTTGAGCCAACTGAACTGGAGATTCAGGTGCGACGTTAGAAACAGCAGCAGCGGGAACTACTTCGTTGATAGAGGTAGTGTCTGCTTGCAATACAGACTCGAGCGTATCTAATTCAGACGTTGCGGTTAACTCGGTCAGTAGAGCGTCTGCGGACTCAGAAACGCCTTGAGCATCCGAAGCGAGCGCAGGATTAGCTGACAGCAGAGCAGCACCTAAGACGGCTGGAGTAACCAGCAGAGAGTTCCAAAGAACTTTGGATAACATTATCGTGTCCTCACACCTAATTCTAAAAAGGACTCTTCAGACTATAGATTAGCATTGTAAGCCGGAGATTTTTGATGATCAAGGTGGACTTCACAAAAATCTCATGAATGACTGACAAGTGCCATAGCGCTGGCAAGGACAAACTCAGCCCAAATTAAGGGAGTAGCAGCGATTTTTCGTATTTTTTGAGCTTTAAACCGTTTCATAGCCAGCCAGGAGCTAGACGCCGAAACTGACTACAGCTTTAGCCCAAAACTGCCGAATTATAATGATTTACGCTGCAATAGTGGTTGAAGTGTAGCAAGCTGCGGCAGGAGCGCCTGCCATCTTTACAAAGCTTATCTTGATTTGTTTGGCTCACCCTGGAACTGGTTGGCTTAAGAGGATGTTTTGAAAGTGCTGGGTGTGACTCGAAGCGTCCCTATTTTTGGTTCACACGGGTAAGAGCCGCTGGGTACACCGGAATCAGGAAGCAAATGCAGCCTAGTTGCTACTTTTGAACCATCCTCTAAACCATCCTCAGTTAAGCCCCACCAATTGCCCTTAATGCTCGCCAGGTTAAAGCTAGCCTACAGCGGTCTGCATTCCCAGATCTGCGTTCAGCGTATCAGCGATCGTCTGCCCGTTATGATAAGCCGCTAGCAGCACTTCGCTCGTTTTGCCCCAAGCAATGGTGCCATGAGCATCAATGCCAATTGCGCCGAAGTCTCTTTGATTGCGGTGTGCTTCTAAAAACGATCGCTCGAACGCTTGTCCCAGAGGCAACCCATCTGTTACCCGCACTACAATTCGAGCCGCCAAACATTCGTCGATAATATCTTCGCCAATGCCCGTACAGCTAATAGCAGCATCGGACGAAGCATAATTGCCAGCGGGCATGGCCGAGTCGCTGACGCGACCAATTCGTTCGAACCCTTTTCCCCCGGTTGAGGTGGCCGCAGCCAACTGCCCCTGGCTATCGAGCGCCACAACGCCGACCGTTCCCCGTCCTGCGTTGGATTCAGTAACTAGTTCTCGTTCAGCAACCACTCCGGCCATTGCTCTGTTAAAGTCTCCTTTCCGCTCTAACATCCATTCTTGCAACCGCAGTTCAGTGGTTGGATCGTAAGGAGGAAGCTGAAGTTCACGCAACAGTTCAGCGGCTCCATAATCAGACAGGACGCGATCGTCTCCCTCTTGCAGAGTTTGCGCTAACAGAATCGGATTTTTGACGCGAGATACGTTGATGATGCCGCTAAAACGCTGTCTGGTGCCATCCATCAACGCTGCGCTCATGCGGATATGTCCATCGGACTGTAAGACAGAGCCTGTCCCTGCGTTAAATCGAGGATCGTCTTCCAGGAGTTGACACCCTTTCACCACTGCGGATGAAGCATTTTCACCTGCCAATAGCAACGCATAAATTTCCTGGACGACCCGATGCAAGGATTGCCGCACGGCATCCGCTCCACCTTTACCTTTGAGGCAACTGCCTGCTCCACCATGAATGATTAGCTTTGGCTGCACTATTTGCTGCATAACTATCTGCTCACTGAATAAACTAAGAGGCTGGGCAATGGTTTCGTATGACGGGTTCGTTTTCACAAAAACGAGCGGTATGAGTGAAACAGAAGCGAATTTCACTCAGTAGTTGGGTTCAGTAATTTGGGGGATGACTAAACGATTTCCTTTAACGCTTGGCGTTATGCTTGCGATCGCCGTCGCCGACAGCGCTCAGAACAATACTTCACCTCATCCCAGCAATCTTCCCATTTTTTGCGCCAGGTAAACGGACGTTGGCAAACAGGACAAACCTTAGTAGGTAAATCGGATTTAGAACGATAGCGTCCCATTAGTAACAAACGTTCGGGGCTAGGGTGTAAAAGGGTAAGGTGTACCATGCAAAATTCTATATAAAACCTAACATCTTGCGGAGAGTCTTACAGTTATTCAATGAGCGACAATCCACTGACTGGGATACGGATAGTCTTGGTTGAACCTGCCGGGGCGCTGAACGTGGGAGCCGTTTCCCGTGTAATGAAAAACATGGGCTTGCACCGATTGGTACTCGTCAATCCGCAGTGCGATCCGGTGGGGGCAGAAGCACGACAGATGGCCGTCCATGCAGCAGATGTGTTGGAATCGGCTCTGACGGTAGCAACGCTGCCAGATGCATTACAAGGATGCCAACGAGCGATCGCCACTACTGCACGGAGTCGAACTCTTGAAGCACCGCTGGAGTTGCCTAAAACCGGGTTGCCCTGGTTGTTAAACCGAAGTGCTTCAGGCGAAACCGCTGAGGCGGCGCTAATCTTTGGCCCCGAAGACCGGGGGTTGAGCAACACAGAACTCAATTACGCCCAGCGCTTTGTGCGGATTCCGTCTAACCCTGACTATTCATCTCTTAATTTGGCGCAAGCGGTTGCCATTTGCTGCTACGAACTTTACACAATGGCAACGAATTGCCAGGGTGGAGAAGCGTCTTTAGCAGCGGCGCGATCGCATCCAGGTACTTTGCCGTCTGCGGCGCGATCGCTGAATTTGGTATCGCTGGATGCCCTGGAAGGCTATTATCAGCAGTTAGAAGCATTGCTGCTAAAAATTGGCTACTTGTATCCCCATACGGCGACCAGTCGCATGGAAAAGTTTAGACAACTGTTCAATCGTGCCGATCTTTCTGAAACAGAACTGGCTATGTTGCGAGGCATTCTTAGCCAGATGGAGTGGGCACTTAAACAAAATCCTAATTCCTAAGCTAAATGCTACTCAATGCCCGTTGTGAGTTGAGTGTAGCCCTATAGATGTAGGATTCGAATTTGTCTGAATGGTACCTGTAGGAAGGTTCGAATAGTGAACCGTCAAAGATTTGAGTACAGTGGTTCCAGCAATCCTGAAACGCCTGTTAAATGGTGGACTGGCAGTCTATGGTTGAAATAACAGTGGGACTGAGAATTCTGCTAGAGCGACCGCCAAAAAAAAGAAAGCTAGACAGAATCGAAACTTCAGGATAATTTCGGGGTAATTTTTGTGAGAGACGTTATTAGCAACCGCATCTAGGGCTATGCTAATGACTTCATTAATCTACCTGTGTCGGAGGAATGATTCGTGCTGGAACAGAGCAATCAACCTGGGGTACCGCGACGACGTCGCCTAACTCGCCGACAAGCGAATGCGCGAACTCAGCCATCCGTTCCGCTTCAGCAACGAACCGCGCGATACCGCTCGGATGCATCTGGGGCTGACTATGGCAATCAGCCCATTCGACAGAGTAGCTTGATTGCTCAGCCCAGCATTCGGCGAACAGCCAATGATGCGGCAGCGGCAAATGTTCGTTTTAACCTGCGTCACTTATTGTTTGGCGAAACACCTCGTCCGGCTGTCACCCTGCCGACGAAACGGGACGGCTCGCCTCGGCTACCGGAGGTTAGAACGCCTACGGCAACGACTGCTAAAGCGTCAAATTCCCTATCTCGCAATGCGGCTCGCCAGTCGTCTGGAATGACGCGTCCATCTGCCCGACAGAGGGCGACCTCCCTGAGCCAGCCTTTGCAACGGCCAGAGGCGCGATCGCTGCTGCGAAGACGCCGGGCGGATGACGTGATTCAACTGGTGCCCAAGGCCGTTGAACGTTCCAGGACTGCCAAGCCTCAGCTTGCGGTGGCATCATCTCGACGCACCAGACCAAACCAGCGGCGATCGCGACGGTCATCATCGGTACTGGTTTATGCCACTCGCCTGTTGATTTTGGGGGTAGGTATTGGGGCGATCGCTGGCACATTTTTGTCCGTATGGAATCCTGCGGTACGTTATCCGGCAGGAGCCTCCGAGATGGGACTCAATGCTGCGTCTGCAAATCCGCCGGGGCAACCCCATTCAGCCTTGAGCCGAGATGCAACACCCAGTAACGCCGCTTCAGCGTTAAGTATGTTGAAGCCGGGTAGCGAAATGACGGCACTCGCGACGCAAATTAAAGCCCTGAACAGCGACCTTCCCGAATTGACGGCTGGGGTGTTTTTGATGGATTTGGATACCGGAAACTACCTCAATGTCAACGGCACGACTGTTTTTGCAGCAGCCAGCATGATTAAAGTGCCTGTCCTGGTGGCGTTCCTTCAGGATGTGGATGCCGGTAAAGTTCGCCTGGACGAGCGATTGCCCATGCAAGCGGCTGATGTGGCTGACGGATCGGGTGATATGCAGTACCAGGATGTTGGCACTGAGTTCACCGCCCTGGAAACGGCGACCAAGATGATCACCATCAGCGACAACACTGCCACCAACATGTTGATTCGCCGACTGGGCGGCATAGAAGTATTGAATCAGCGATTTCAGCAGTGGGGGCTGACTCAAACAACCTTGCACAATATTTTGCCGGATCTGGAAGGAACCAACGTTACGACACCCAAGGAGCTAACCGACCTGCTGCTGATGGTGACGCAAGGAGATTTGCTCTCCATTCGATCGCGCGATCGCCTGCTCGACATTATGCGGCAGACCGTGACCGATACACTGCTACCGGCTGGTTTAGATGAAAGTGCCGTCATTGCCCATAAAACGGGCGATATTGGCTCTATGGTGGGCGATACCGGCATTGTTGATGTGCCTAACGGCAAGCGGTATGTGGTCACGGTGATGATGAAACGCCCTCACAATGACGATCGCGCCCAAGACCTGATTCGAAACATTGCGCGGATGACATACCAGCAAATTAGTATGCCCCCTGCGGCTAATACGGTTCCGGTGTCTCCCGGCAGCGCCACACCAGCGCAGGCCAGCCCTGCGAGCGCATCACCAGGCGAGTCGCCTGCAACAGGTTTAGACTAACCTGGACAATCACCGAGCACCGTATCTCACATCAATCGAGTTTGGGTTGAAAGCCGGACGCGAGATGCTGCATTGTCAGCTCTTGAAAGAGATGCGTACCCATTTCGCGCGTTGGAGAAAGCCGACCGGGGCGATAGCCCAGCGAGTGAATTCGCTTTTGAATCTCTGGCAGCAAGCGCAAATCTTCTTGTTGAATGGTGTCAAAAAACTGAATCAGCGGCTCCAGGTTCTCTGGCGCTTTGGCGCTTTCGGTATCTGGAACGAGCCAATCCCAGCGAATACGAGTGCGCGATCGCCCTTGAGGATCAATGAGATAGATGATGGCAATCCAGGGACGAATAATCCAGGCAAAGTTGGGAAAGAAGCTCACCGTCCATTTGCCGTTCCGTTCGACCTCACCTAACCCGGCAAAGCAGCGATCGGCTGGCATGGTGTAGGCATCATCATCCGGAGGAAACGGAGCATATTGCAGATAGTAATAATGTCTGGCTTCTGCCCGGGTTGCTTTATAGTATTTGGCAATGCTGGCATGAACCGAAAACTCGTGATAGCTTTCCACATTGTTTTCAACATAAAGCTTCCAGTTTGTCTCCGTTGAGTAGTCAACGCTATGAACCCGTGCCCATTCGCTAAAGCGGTAGTGCTGAAATAGCGCTGGCAACTCTCCCAACTGCACCGACAGCGGCGCGGCGTTCCGATCGAGATTAACGAAAATGAACGGCCCCCAGGTATCGACCTGGATGGGCTGTAGGCCATGCCGATCGCGATCGAAATTTTCGGCCAGTTCCATATCTGGCAAGCCGCGCAGTTTGCCACTTAGATCAAAACTCCAGGCGTGATACAGGCACGTTAAATGGTGACTGGTGCCACTGCCAACGGCGACAGGCCCAGCACGATGAGGACAAATGTTGAAGTATCCCCGCAGGTCACCTGTCTGCGTTTGCACGATTACCAGGGGCTGTTCTGCTAGCTCTACGGTGAAGTATGAACCGTTTCCTTGAAGTTGGTTTTTATGACCGACATAGCACCAGGTTTTGCCAAAAATGAGTTCTTTTTCGAGCTGATAGATCTCGTCTGATGTGTACATCTCTGCCGGAAGCGTTGTAGCTTCTTGGTAGAGCGATCGCGGTTGCCAGCAATTCAGTGAAGACAACGTCATGGTTCAACCCTCGTTCTTTACCTATGGGCTTACTGACTATTGCAGCGGATTTCCGTGGTAAACACTACCGTTTACCAGCCTGGAATTGCTGACGGATACCGAAGCGGGCAACTAATGCGCGATCGCCCCAAAAGTGTAATTTGTGTGACATTTTCCCAGGGTTGAAATCCCTTTAATGTGCTTAACACTGCTTCAAGTCTTACCTATTGAGGAGCGCTACCCTTATGAATCAAATGCCTCAGATGATCACTCGTCGTCGAACCCTGTGGATTATGGGTGGACTGGCAGGCGGTTTGGCGTTACACGCGTGTACCCAGCAGCCCCAAACCTCTTCAGATGCAACGTCTGCCTCAGCAGACGCTCCGGCAGAATCCATTGCAGCGACCACCGCCAGCACGCTTTGGATTGGTTATACACCGTTTTATATTGCGTTGGAAAAGGGATTTTTTCAGGAAAGTGGACTCAATTTAGATTACAAAGTCATGAGTACCACTGGAGAAATTGACGCAGCCTTTGCCTCAGGCCGACTGGATGGACAGAACAACGTGACCTCTGAGGCGGTTGCTCTGGCGGCAAAAGGGCAGGATTTTCGAGTGGTGATGGTGGCTGATACGTCTAACGGTGGCGATGGCATTTTAGCGCGCAACAGTGTTGCAGACATTGCCGACTTCAGAGGAAAAAGTGTTGCGGTAGAAGTGGGAGGCGTTAGCCATTTCTTCCTGCTTCAAGTGCTAGAAGAAGCGGGACTGACTGCCGATGATGTTGAAATTACCAACCTCTCCCCGGATGCAGCGGCGGCGGCCTACCAGGCGGGACGGGCAGATATTGCCGTCACCTATTCGCCCTTTTTGAAACAGGCCAACGATGCCCAACCGGATGGACGAATTATTTACGACACCACCCAGATGCCAACGGCGATCGTAGACTTGTACATCTTCAACCCGGAGTTTGTGCAAGCTAACCCGGCAGGGATGCAGGCGTTTGTGGATGGTGTTTTGAAGGGCATTGAGTTTATTGAAACCAATCCAGACGAAGCCTACGAAATTGCAGGCAGACGGCTAGAGCTGTCGCCGGAAGATGTGGCAACCGAGCTTCAGGGCGTTAAACTCACCACTCTGGAAGACAACATCCAGATGCTCAGCAATCCTGAAAGCGAGGTCTATTTGCTGGGACACATGGATGCGCTTGGTCAGTTCCTCAAGGATCAAAACCAGATTCCACAGCCGCCGTCTGAAGCAACGATTAGTCAATTATTGGAGCCAACTTTTGTGAAAGCAGCCCAGGAGAAAGCCTGAGGTTGGGGATAAAGCTAAGGACTGGGGCGATGGGCGAACTGGACTTCTGATAGGGACTCCTGGAGCGCAGCATTTCTGACACCAGCTAGCTGGTTGGCTTCGTTGCAGTTCTTCAATTTAGTGCGTCAATGTCTACCTCATCCCTTTTGCTATGAAACCTGTTTGCGATCGCTGGTTTACCACTCAACAAATTAGTGATGACCTGTACTTAATTAGTGAACCGCACTATTACTGGTGGAACCGCGCTAATTTGTGGCTCATCAAAGGGCGAACTCAAGATTTGTTGATTGATACCGGGTTGGGCGTAGCCAGCCTGCGTCAACACATTGCCTCATTAATCGATAAGCCGCTGCTGGCGATCGCCTCCCACGTTCACTTTGATCATGCAGGCGGCATGTACGAATTTGAGCAACGGGCTATTCATGCGGCCGAGGCGGAAGCCCTGCGAACGGGTAATGACTACGAAGCGCTTTGTTCTCCAGAACAGGGTTGGGTATTAGACGAACATTTTGAGCAGCAACCCCATGCAGGGTTCACCGTGACCGAATACACCCTGCGATCGGCAGAACCAACGCAAATCCTGCAAGAAGGAGATATTTTAGATTTGGGCGATCGCGCCTTTGAGGTAATGCACTTGCCGGGGCATTCTCCAGGATGTATTGCCTTGTATGATCCCCAGGCTCAAGCACTGTTCTCAGGGGATGTCATTTACGACGGGGAACTGCTCGATCAACTGCATTGCAGCCATGTTCCCACGTACATCAATACCTATAAACGGCTGCAACAGTTGCCAGTAGAGACTGTGTATCCCGGGCACTATCCAGCATTTGGCCAGGAGCGGTTTCAAACCATCATTGTTGACTATTTAGAAGCAAAGCGACAGCCTGGCTGTCCATCGGAGCAAGTCAAGGCGTGAGACAAGATACAACACTATGACACCCAGATCCTCGATTGAGTATGAACTACCGCCCCGGTTAGAATCGGTTTTCGCTACGGATCAATCCCTGGATGCGCTACTGACGGCCTTGATGCCAGCTATTTGTGACGTGTTGGCGTGCGATCGCACCTTTTTGTATCTCCGCAACCCTGAAACCGGACATGGCTCGGTGACGCACTGCTTCTGCGCTGATCCCCAGTGGGACAACCTGGCCGGAGCGAGCTGGATCGAGGCAGACGACATTGCAGACACCGATCCATTAATGGCGATCGCCTTTCGCACAGCAGAAGCGGTATTTGTTGACGACATTGAAACAGGAGGGCCAGCGCTGGTGAACCTGGCCTATGAGCAGGAAAGCTTTAAACACAGAGCATTAATTCACGCGCCGATTTACAACAACGGACACCTGTTTGGCATTCTTGAACCGTGCGTATTTGACCTGCCGAGAATCTGGACAGACGAGAACCGACGCATCATAGCGGCACTGCAAGAGCGCATGGGATCACTGGCAGAGAAGTACGTCCACCAGATCAAGTTATAACCACGAACAGTTGCAAATCGTTACTGTGACTCGCTTGCCTCTCCACAGCAGGAGAAACCAACAGAAGCAGTTACGCTGCTAGGCTGGAGATCTATGCCCTCTTAGCAGTTGATTTAAGGATGCTTCTGAACAGAACTGGAACTAAACCCCTGTGGCAGAAGGGGGGAACAGGGTTAGCGATCGCCATTTTGATGGGGTTAATGTTGGTGTTGAACGGCTGCTCCCTGCCGCAGGTTAGCGCCGAAGAACGAATTTTTCTCAACCTCTCGCTAGAGTTTTTAGATGAGTATCAGGTAGCCCCAACCGCAACCGTTGCCGATACGCCCGTGCGGGGGTTATCTGCCCTGACGTATGATCGCCAGAACGATCGCTTCTATGTGCTGTCCGACGATCGAAGTGAGCGATCGCCCGCCCGATTTTACACCATGAAGCTGGTGTTAGACTCCAGCAATCCTGAGCAAGTTGGCATTGCTGATGCAGTATTTGAGAATGTTACGGTTCTGAGCCAAGCCAACGGCGAACCCTACACCGCAGGCACGATTGATCCCGAAGGCATTGCGCTCTCGCCTCGCCAGTCGGTCTTCATCTCGAGCGAGGGCATTCCATCCCAGAACTGGCCGCCGTTTGTGAATGAATATGACTTGGAAACCGGACGCTTGCAGAACAGCCTGCCGATTCCCACTCGCTATCTACCAAATGAGGTGGACGAGCAGCCCGTTGGCGTGCAAGAGAACCTGGGGTTTGAAGCGCTGACCCTTAATCCGGGTGGCTTTAGCCCCAACTGGCTGGAGCCATTTCGTCTGTTTACGGCAACCGAATCATCGCTACACCAAGATCGGACGATCGCCCCTCCTGATGATGAATCGGCATCGGCTCGCATCAGGCTGTTGCACTATCTGGTGGGGGAAGATGTCCCCACGCTGATTTCGGAACATGCTTATCTGCTCGACCCAGACCCGGATGGGGCGATCGCCAACGGCCTGACAGAACTCGTCGTTTTAGATCAAGGTGGGCATTTCCTCAGCCTGGAGCGTGCCTTTGGCTGGACAGGCATTCGAGCGCGAATCTACCAAATTGCCACAGGAGGCGCAACAGACACGTCAAGCATTCCCAGCCTGGGTGGAGACATCAGCGGCATTACGCCGATTCGCAAACGGCTGTTGCTCGATTTAGCCGATCTCGACCTGCCACTGGATAACCTTGAAGGCATGACCCTGGGACCTCAACTACCCGATGGTTCCTATAGCCTGATCCTGGTCAGCGACGATAACTTTAACGATGCTCAATTTACGCAGCTTCTGCTGTTCCGGTTGCGTGGGTTGCCCGGATAGCCAGGGTTATCCCATGCGCGTCGGCGTATAGCAATATGAACCCCATCAGGCGGTGATTCAATTTACTGCTATGATGCATTCCTTACTTCACTAGCCGTTGTCTGAATCCATTCAATTTATAAGTAGATCCGTTTTTAGCAGGATGGCTATTGGCGAACTGCTTGAGTCTGCGATAGGCTCAAGATTCAGCTGATTCTGAGCCTGGCTCACGGTCAGGTGGCTACCCCAGTTGGCTATGCTGGTGTCTCGCATTGAACGTCAAGGCTGATCACTCTGTCATGCAATCACCCATTGTTGTCGGGACTGTTCTGCAAAATCGTTACCGTGTCCTCAGCATCCTGGGGCAGGGCGGATTTGGTCGCACTTATCTGGCAGAAGACCAGGGACGCTTCAACGAGCGATGTGCTTTAAAGGAATTTATTCCAACGCAGAGCGGCGTTTATGCGCTGGAAAAGTCGAAAGAGCTATTCCAACGAGAAGCCGCCATTTTGTACCAGATTCAACACCCACAAATTCCGCAATTTCGAGCCACGTTTGAAGAAAACGAACGCCTGTTTTTGGTGCAGGACTACGTTGAAGGCAAAACTTACCGCGAATTGTTGAATGAGCGCAAGGCTCAGCATACTACCTTCTCGGAAGCGGAAGTGCAGCAACTGCTGCGACAACTCCTGCCAGTGCTGGCTCACATTCATGCTAAAGGCATCATTCACCGCGATATTGCCCCCGACAATGTTATGCTGCGCCAGCAAGACTATCTGCCCGTCTTGATTGATTTTGGCGTTGTTAAAGAAATTGCCACTCGAATTCAGCAGCCCGATACGGTGCAGCAGGCCACCACGGTTGGCAAGTTGGGCTATGCCCCACCGGAGCAGATGCAAACGGGACGAGCCTATCCTAATAGCGACCTGTACGGGCTGGCGGTGACGGCGATCGTCCTCATGACCGGGAAAGAGCCGCAAGATCTCTATGACGATCACAGCCTGAGTTGGACTTGGCAGCGCTATGCCAGCAGCAACATCAGTCCTAATTTTGCTCAAGTCTTAAACAAAATGCTGAGCCATCGTCCGGGCGATCGCTACCAGTCGGTTAGCGAGGTGGCTCAGGCGCTACACTTGTCGGCCAATCCAGCGGCAACGCTGCCAGCCCAACCCGCCAGCCCCGATCTGCCCAGCAACACCGAAGTATCGAGGATGCAAACCCTGGCCGTGGGTCGCCGTCCCGATCCGGTGTCTCAAAGCGCTAATTATCCTCGTCGTGCCGATCCGGTCATTCCAGAACCACGAGAAGAGTCCGTTTGGGATAACCCCTGGGCTGTGGTGGCGATCGCCGCCGGATTAGCGATCGTCACTGGGATTGCAGCGTGGGCAGTAGTGAGTGCTGTACTCAACACCTCACGACAAGCCGCGCCCCCTACTCCCACCCCCACCATCACCATCACTC
>NZ_JADEWO010000050.1 GCF_015207605.1 Oculatella sp. LEGE 06141 | reverse complement strand
GGTTTGAAGTGTGGTGAATGCAAATGAGAATGGCTATAAAATGGCAAGAAGTCGGCCAGAAACGATCAGCTTGGGCACAAGATGTGAGGTAATAGGGATTGATCCTGTTTGAAATGGTTGAACGAAATCCCAATTTATGAACGTAGTGGATGATAAAACGGTTGTTCGAGAGTATTTCAACGCGACGGGGTTCGATCGCTGGCGGCGCATCTATGGGGATGGCGATGTCAACAAAGTTCAGCTCGACATTCGCCAAGGTCATCAACAAACGGTAGAGACGGTTTTGGGCTGGCTCAATGCCGACCCAAATTTACCAGGGCTGACCGTTTGTGATGCGGGGTGCGGGGTTGGCAGCCTCAGCATTCCTCTAGCTCAGGCGGGGGCGATCGTGTATGCTAGCGACATTTCAGACAAGATGGTAGGTGAAGCCAAAGAGCGGGCTGCTTCGCTAGGACAAAGCGATAACCCTATTTTTGCAGTGCAAGATCTAGAGTCGCTAGAGGGCGAGTATCATACTGTGGTTTGCCTGGATGTGCTCATTCACTATCCGCAGGAGCAGGCAATGGAGATGATTTCGCATCTCAGCCAGTTAGCACAGTCGCGGCTTATTCTCAGTTTTGCACCCAAAACGATCGCCTACACGCTGTTGAAAAAGATTGGTGATTTCTTTCCAGGCCCCAGCAAGGCCACTCGTGCCTATCTGCATCGGGAAGCGGAAATTGTGAAAGCGCTAGAGGCAAACGGTTGGGCGATCGAGCGCAACGACATGAGCAAAACGCGGTTCTATTTCTCGCGCGTGTTAGAAGCCGTCCAACGGTAATGTATCCCCAACCCTCCTGGTGTACGAGTTACTGCTGGGAGGGTTTAGTTGAATCACAAGATAAATTCGCTCCACAGCCTTCAACGTTAGAAGACTCCGAAGTGAGTTCGTAACCACTGCTCAAAACCCATTAGCTAGTGATGATAGCCAGTCGAGACGCGAGCAATCGCGTCTCGACTCGTTTCTACAGAGGGATCGACTAATCAGGTGATTCTGTCTCAACTTGTTCAGTGGTACTGTTGCCTATCAACAATGCCACCGGGAAGTGTTTCAATGCATCCCTGATCCAGATAGTGTCTGTCACGCCTACGTTTTCTCCAGTGATGGCATCTTGCCATGAATGGGCATCCCCCTGAGCAAGCGGAATCCGGGTTTCGTACCAGACTTGCTCTCCCATGGGATACTCTCCCGGTTGCACCAGAGAGGTCACTAGACGAGGAGCGATCGCAATTACCTTACGATCGCCCAGGGTGCGGCTAAAGGCCACAACATGATCGCGCAAACTGCCGGAAATCAGCAATTTTTGATAATCGCCCCGCTGAAACAAGTCTAAGTGGGCTTGCCTCACCTGGAGTCCACGCTGAGTTAAAAACAGCTTGATCCGTCCATCTTCGGGCGTTTGCAGCAGGTCTTTAATTAATCCCAGGATATCGTCTTGCGATCGCTGCTTAATTTCTTGCAAAACCTGCGATCGCAACTCATAGTCCACCGGACGACGGTTATCTGGATCAACCATGCTCAAGTCCCAGAACTCTGTGCCCTGATAAAAATCGGGAACACCAGGAGAGGCCAGCTTGATCAATACCTGGGATAGCGAATTGCAGATACCATACTGCTGAATCTTTTGCTGGAAGGGGCGAAACGACTGCCAAAAGGGGTTGTTTTCAGGATCTTTTAGCAGTTGCTCTGTAAATTGAGTAAAGGCTTCTTCATAGCTGGTATCCGGTCGAATCCATCCCGTATGAACCTTCGCTTCTCGGATAGCTTTAATGATGTAATCCTTGACGCGATCGACAAAGGATGGAAACTCCTCATCATCAAATGGGGCAGAACCAATCAACGTTTGATACAAGAAATATTCATCATTGGGATCAGGCGCATCTTGTCCTTCAACCACCTGCTTATACGACGCATTTATATCGCGCCATTCCTTCAGGCAGGTTTCCCATTCCTGCGGCATCTCAGATAAAACATTGATTCTGGCGCGTGTATCTTCGCCTCGCTTTGTATCATGAGTCGAGGTGGTATTCATGGAGTGAGGCCATTGCGTTGCCTTCTCCTGGTTAAAGGCATGGAATTCATCTACCGAGATGCCAAAATCACACGGGCTAGAACCCACTTCATTGATTGAGATCAGACGGTTGTAAACATATAGCACCGTATCTTCTACCCCTTTAGCCATCAAGGGGCCAGTAAACTGTTGCAACCGCATGATGAAATGAATCCATTGGTCTTTATCTTCCTCTGTAATGGGTTGATCAAAGTCCAACAGCAGAAACTTTTCAATGAAATACAGCTCATTTAAAAAGTTAGGAATACTCTTCTTGGCTTTGTCGAGTACTTTGCGAATGTAGCTGCGATCGATTTTGCTCGACCCTTCCCGGTTGATGTAGGTGCGATAAATGGGAAACACGGCCAGAATTTCTACCAATGCCCGCTTTAAGCCAAACATGGTAAAGTCGCTGGCGTAGCGATAGCGGCTAGAAAGCTGCTTCAGCAAGTGAGCCAGGTTATCAATGTCTCCTGCTAAGTGCTTGCCCAAAATCAACCGCTTGTTTTCATCAATCAGGCGATCGCAAGATACAGGCTTACCAATGAACCGATGATAAACCGAGGTATACTCGTCCTCATTCCCTTGAGCACAAAACAGGCCATTGACCTGGTTCAGAAAATCGTATCCTGTTGTTCCTTGAATCGGCCAGTGCAGTGGCAGTTGCTCAGCCGGCTCCAAAATTTTCTCAACCGTAATGTAAGCATCCCCCGCGCTTTCTCGCAACCGCTTCAAGTATTGGGACGGATCGTACAGACCATCAATGTGGTCAATCCGCAGTCCGGTGATCTTTTCTTCCTTGAGCAGTTTGAGCGTCAGTTCGTGAACGATGTCAAAGACACTTTGCTCTTCTACTCGCAGCGAGATCAACCCATTGACGGTAAAAAATCGGCGGTAGTTCAACTCCTCGTTGCCCACCTTCCAATATGAAAGACGAAAGAACTGTTCTTGCAGCAAATTGTCGAGTTGGTTAAAACTCTCTGCATTTCCCGGCGCGCCATTGAAGACCTTGATGTTTTCGTCTAAATACTGCTTTACGTCCGGGCTGTCGTTCCACAGTTCCCACAGCATTCCTTTGATGAAAATAATCTGGTCATACCGCTCGCGGCCTTCCTCCCCAGACGGAATGTACTTCAGCATGTAGAGAACACCGAGCAGCTTCACAAAATCGGGATGGTTTCGCCCCAGTTTCTTTCGCAGCCGCGCCAGGTCATAGCTCAACACCTGAGTGTAGGACTCGATCCGGATCGGAAACTTCATGTCGTAGTAGTTAACCGTCAATCCCGCTTGGCCGTATTCAAGCTGAAGTTCGCCGCTTTCTAAGCAATCGCCATAGAACTTACCAAGAAACGGAGCCAGTAGCCGCCCCCGCAGTGCCTCGTAGGGGTGATCCCAGTCAATATCAAAAAAGTTGTGATATTGCGAATCAGGCCCGTTTTCTAGAACATCCACCAGCATTGGGTTCTGGCTATTGAATGCCATATGGTTGGGTACAATATCTTGCAGCCATCCCAGTTTGTGTTGTTTTAGCACCTCCGCCAGCGCTTCAAACCCCTCCTGCCCACCTAATTCTGGATTAATTTGAGTTGGATCCACTGCATCATAGCCGTGGGTGCTGCCTGTGGTTGCGGTCAATATGGGAGAAGCATATAGATCAGAAATACCGAGTTCAGCTAAATAGGGAACGATCGCCTGGGCAGAGGCAAAATCGAAGTCAGAGGTGAATTGAAATCTATAGGTAGCTGCGGGAATTCGCATCATAAGAAAATTACTCCTAGGGAATCACCTGGCTATGGACAACGCTTTGGGGGCAAATTAGCATAGGCAGGTGCTGATGGTATGGGGGTTAAAGCACCACAGATAAATCCCTCTTCGCTCCAGTGCAGGAGCGAGAAAGAGGGAGTAACCGGCGGCTCTTTGTAACATCAACTGGATCGAAACAACTTAAAACTGTAGCGGCTGAGAAGACCGACTTGAGTGAGTAGATGCGGCAAGGCTTGATTTGACTTAAGACGTTAACCTCTAGACCTAATCAGTAGATTATTCAAACTCCGACAGGATCACTGCTGTTTCAGAGCTTATCGCCTGAAGTGGATGGTTTAAGCGGTGTACACAACAAAACTCAACGGTTTAATTGTAAGGGTTTGTCCAGATTGAAGCTGCGCGGGTAGCTCAGACCCAGAACCGAGCCATTCTGAATCCGACGAATCCAGGATCTTCTGCCAGTTGCCTTGAGGAACGTGGGGCGTGAAGGTCACCGCATCATGGTCAAAATTCAACAGGGAGAAGATTTGATCGTGGTCAGACGTGCGATGGAGCGTGAGCAAATTGGCTGTGTCCAGGCTGGTCACCTCTAACCGATGCTTGTCTAGATTAGCTAATGCCTTTACGTCTTGACGTAGCTGAATTAACCGTTGGTAGAGCGATCGCAACACGCCATGCTTACCCTCACGGCACTTTTCCCAATTCAGGGTAGATTGCTCAAAGACCTCCATCCCTTCCGGGTCGGGCGCTTCTTTGTGCCAATCAAACGACTTAAATTCTTCTTTGCGCCCTTTGCGAACCGCCTCAATTAGATCTGGATCGGTATGGCTAACAAAATATTGGAACGGCGCATCTTCACCATATTCCTCGCCCATAAACAGCATCGGCACAAACGGCGAGAGGAACAGGGTTGCAGCAGCCACCTTTAGCCCGTCGTAGCTGGTCAACATCGACAGCCGTTCCGCATCTAGGCGGTTGCCCACCTGGTCATGGTTTTGAATGCAGACAACAAACTGCTTACCGGGGCGATCGGCGGGCGAATTGCCGTGGCGGCGGTGGCGATGCACGGAATAGGTGCCGTCATACACATAGCCCTGCCGCATCGACTTTTCTAAATCTTTAATGGTGCCAAAATCGCTGTAATAGCTAATTTTCTCCCCAGTTAACAGCGTGTGAACGCAATGGTGAAAATCGTCGCACCACTGCGCGTCGATACCAAACCCGCCTGTTTCTTTGGGGCGAATAATTTTGGTATCGTTGAGTTCACTTTCGGCAATCAAATAGCGCTTGTAGGTGTTCTGGCTCAGCCGCTCGTCTACAGCCGTAGCCATCTCTTCCAGAAAGTGTTCTGCGCCGAGGTCGTAGATGGCGTGGATCGCGTCGAGCCGCAGCCCGTCAATGTGGTAGCGATCGAGCCAGTAGATTGCATTCTCCAAAAAGAAATTACGAACTTCGTCAGAATAGGAATCGTCGTAATTCAGTGCAGCTCCCCAGACCGTACGATATTTCTCTGTGAAATACGGGCCATACTCCCGCAGATAATTGCCTTCTGGCCCCATGTGGTTGTATACCACGTCCAAAATAACGGAAATACCAGCCGCGTGACAGGCATCTACTAATACTTTCAGGCCATCGGGGCCGCCATAGCCATGCAGCGCAGCATAGGGGTAAGCACCGTCGTAGCCCCAATTGCGGTTGCCCGGAAACTGCGCGATCGGCATCAGTTCGATCGCATTGACCCCCAATTCCTTCAGGTCGGCCAGTCGCGGAATGATCGCTTCAAACGTGCCGTCTGGCGTAAATGTGCCAACGTGCAGTTCATAAATAATCATCTCTTCCAGCGGCACCCCAGACCACTGCGTATCGCTCCAGGGAAAGGAACTGTGATCTACAACTTCTGAGGGGCCGTGGACATCCTTCGGCTGATGCTGAGAGGCGGGATCAGGCCGATCGGTTTCTCCATCCAACTGATAAAAATAAAGCGTGCCGGGAGCGGCATCGACCGTCGCTTGCCAATAGCCTCGTTCATCCTTCTGCATGGGGATGATCTGTTCATTGGGCGAAACGATGTGAACGGCGACCTGCGATCGCAACGGTGCCCACACGGTAAATCGACACTTGCCATTGCCAAGGTACTCGGAGCCAACGTTCATAGGTTGTAGATAACGGGTGAAAGACGGTTAAGCGGAACGATGAAATGACCTGAGCGTCAAAGTTACTTTACACTTAGCGATGGCAATATCAACCTATCTACAGAGGGAAGACCGAATTCCTCTAGTTTTCGGTCTTCCCTCTGGCTTAATCCGTGCTTACACCCGCTTCAGCACAAACACCGATCGCCCCTGCACCGGAATCGGTTTGTCTTCTTTGTAGCGAACGCTCCGCTCGATAATCCGGAGTTTGCTGGTATCAATGGTGACCGCCCACTGGCGATCGCGCAACCCTTCGGGCAACAGAAACTCAACCGTTTCGTAGTGAGCGTTGAAAAACATCATAAAACTGTCGTCAATCACGCGTTCTCCCCGGGGGCCAGGAGTGGCAATTTCTTCACCATTGAGGAAAATGCCGATCGCCTTGGCAAAGCCATCACTCCACTGTTCCTGAGTCATTTGCCCCCCATCGGGGTTAAACCAACCGATATCGGTCACTCCCGAACCGTGGATTGCCCGCCCCTGGAACCATTTGCGCTTGCGGAAGATAGGGTGCTGCCGCCGGAAGTAAATTAACTGACGGGCAAAATCCAGCAGCGACTCATTTTCGTCCTGTAAATCCCAATCGAGCCAGGAAATTTCGTTGTCCTGACAATACGGGTTGTTGTTACCGCCCTGGGTGCGCCCAAACTCGTCACCGCTCAGCAGCATCGGCACACCTTGCGACAGCATCAGCGTTACCAAAAAGTTGCGTCGCTGCTGCTTCCGCAGTTTCAGCACCGCTGCATCCTCGGTGTCTCCCTCTGCACCGCAGTTCCAGGAACGATTGTGGCTTTCGCCATCCCGGTTGTCTTCACCGTTCGCATCGTTGTGCTTTTCGTTGTAGCTCACCAGATCGTTCAACGTAAAGCCATCGTGCGCCGTGATGAAGTTGATGCTGGAGTTAGGGCTGCGTCCATTTAGCTGATATAAGTCAGAGCTGCCCGTGAACCGATAGGCGAACTCGGCCAGGCTGCTGTCTTCGCCGCGCCAAAAGTCGCGCACCGTGTCGCGGTATTTGCCGTTCCACTCAGACCACAGCAGCGGAAATTCACCTACCTGGTATCCGCCTTCGCCCACATCCCACGGCTCTGCGATCAGCTTCACATCAGACAGCACCGGATCCTGGTGGATGATGTCGAAGAATGCCGCCAGACGGTCAACCGCATACAGCTCGCGTGCCAACGCCGATGCCAGGTCAAAGCGGAAGCCGTCTACATGCATTTCCAGCACCCAATAGCGGAGGCTATCCATGATCAGTTTTAGGACTTGCGGGTTACGCACATTCAGCGAGTTACCGCACCCGGTAAAGTCCATGTAATAGCGGAGATCGTCTTCTACCAGCCGATAGTAGGAGGAATTGTCAATTCCCCGTAGCGAGACGGTTGGCCCCATGTGGTTGCCTTCCCCGGTGTGGTTGTAAACCACATCCAGAATCACCTCAATGCCAGCCCGGTGCAGGGCTTTCACCATTTCTTTGAACTCGCGCACCTGCTGCCCACAACTGCCGGTTGCGCTGTAGCCAGAGTAGGGGGCAAAGTAATTGATCGAATCGTAGCCCCAGTAATTTTTCATTCCCTTATCAACCAGGTGTCCAGGTTGAGAAAGGAAGTGATGAACGGGCATTAACTCAACGGCTGTAATTCCAAGCGTTTGTAGATAGGACACAGCAGCAGGGTGAGCCAGGCCAGCATAGGTACCGCGCAGCGCGTCTGGAACTTCTGGATGCAGCTTGGTAAAGCCTTTAACATGCGCCTCGTAGATGATCGTCTCATGCCACTGCGTTCTGGGGGGTTCGTCGTCTCCCCAGTCAAACGATTCATCAACCACGATCGACTTAGGAATAAGATGAGCATCATCCAAGTCAGAAAAGGATAGGTCTTCCTCCGGATCGCCCCAGGTATAGCTAAAAATTTCCTCTCCGTACCCAATTTCTCCATCGATCGCTTTGGCGTAGGGATCGATTAGCAGCTTGTTGGGGTTAAACCGATGCCCCTCCTCTGGGGCAAAGGGGCCATACACGCGAAAGCCATACCGTTGTCCTGGGTTAATTCCCGGCACATAGCCATGCCAGACAAAATTGCTGACTTCCGTCAAGTTCAGGCGCGTTTCCTTCCCTTGCTTATCAAACAAGCAAAGCTCAACTCCAGTGGCATTTTCTGAAAACAGAGCAAAATTGGTGCCCTTTCCATCCCAAGTGGCTCCCAAAGGATAGGCTTTTCCAGGCCAGAGTGGTAAGTACATGTTTTTATAAAATTAGGGTCTAGGTTATTTGGCGATTATTTGGCGATCGCGATCGGAAGAAGGCAATGGAGGCTATTCGTGGTTGCTGTCACCCTGCGCTGCAACGTCCCTCGTTCTAACCTGTTAGAACTAGCTTATTGATAAAGATAAAAGACGATCGCATCAACATGCAAACCAAATACCCCCTGGGGAGTATGCCAAGCGTCGAGGATGCTACAAGTATATCCAGGCCAGCAATTGACCAAAGAAACCAGGCACGTTTCGCTGGGAGTGATGATGGTCTGGTCGAGTTAACCGAGTCCGTCTCCAGCCGTTAGACAAGCTGGCGATCGGTATTTAGAACGGCATCTAATCCATCAATATCTCATCGCCTAGCTCGCTATCTCAACCCAACATATAGAAGGGGCAACTCGCCATTGCCCCTTCTACAAACCGGGTAGATTGCCCCAGTGCAGATGGCTGTCAAACCGCTCTGCCTAACCACCGTTTATGACTGCGGCTGGGTGCACTTAAAGAACACAACCGACAGCGGAGGCAGGTGAACGTTGAGCGAATACGGACGGGCATGGAACGGCATTGGGTCGGCCTCAACGCCGCCGAAGTTTCCTAAGCCGCTGCCGCCGTAAATTGACGCGTCGCTATTGAGCAGTTCTTGCCAGAACCCACCGCTGGGTGCGCCAACGCGGTAATCCCACCGGGGAACGGGTGTAAAGTTACAGATCACCAGAACCGTATCATTAGCAGAACGGCCTTTGCGAAGTAGGCTGATGATGCTGTTCTCGGTGTCGTTACAGTCCACCCACTCGAAGCCTGCCGGATCGCAATCTAGCTCGTGCAGCGCGGGTTCTGTTTTGTAGATCCGGTTTAAGTCTGCAACCCATTGCTGCAACCCCTTGTGCATGGGGAACTCTAGCAAATTCCAATCCAGGCTGGTATCATGCCGCCATTCGTTGAATTGCCCAATTTCGCCACCCATGAAGATCAGCTTCTTCGCCGCCTGAGCAAACATATAGCCAAACAGCGATCGCAAGTTAGCAAACTTCTGCCAGTAGTCGCCTGGCATCTTGCCAATTAACGACCCTTTGCCATGTACCACTTCATCGTGCGACAGCGGCAGCACAAAGTTTTCGTGATACGCATAGAGCATCCGGAAGGTTAGCTCGTTGTGGTGGTATTTGCGATAAATTGGCTCCTGGCTCATGTAGTGGAGCGTGTCATGCATCCAGCCCATGTCCCACTTCATGCCGAAGCCCAAACCACCCAAATAGGTAGGGCGAGACACCATCGACCAGGAGGTTGATTCTTCTGCAATGGTTTGCACATCTGGAAAGCGCTCGTAGATAGCTTCATTCATGCGGCGGAGGAAGGCGATCGCTTCCAGGTTCTCGTTGCCACCATGACTGTTGCGAATCCACTCGCCATCCTTGCGGGAGTAATCAAGGTAGAGCATGGATGCCACTGCATCCACCCGCAGCCCGTCAATGTGGCACTTGTCCAGCCAGAACATAGCACTGCTCAGGAGGAAACTGCGGACTTCATGCCGCCCGTAGTTAAAGATAAAACTGCTCCAGTCAGGATGAAACCCTTGCCGGGGATCAGCATGTTCAAACAGGTGCGTGCCGTCGAAGTAGCTTAGCGCGTGTTGATCGGTGGGGAAATGAGAAGGCACCCAGTCGAGAATGACACCGATGTTGTGCTGGTGCAGGTATTCCACTAAATACATGAAATCCTGTGGTGTACCATAGCGACTGGTTGGCGCAAAGAATCCAGTAGCCTGATATCCCCACGAGCCGTAGAAAGGATGCTCGGTCAGGGGTAAAAATTCAACATGCGTAAAGCCAAGCTGCGTTACATAGTCCGCCAGTTTGGGCGCTAACTCCCGGTAGCTGAGCGATCGATTTTCCTCTTCAGGCACCCGCATCCATGAGCCGAGATGGACTTCGTAAATTGAAATTGGGGCACCCAAATCGTTGCGCTGTTTACGAGAGGCCATCCAATCCTGATCGCGCCACTCGTAGTCGTCATCCCAAACAACCGATGCCGTCTTGGGCGGCACTTCTGCTAACCGGGCAAAGGGGTCTGCCTTTTCAACCTGGTAGTTGTTGTGCCTGGAAATGATGCGATATTTGTAAACGGCTCCTTTTTTAACGTCTGGAATAAAGCCTTCCCATATACCGGAACCCGACCGGGTACTCAGGGGATGGCTTTCACCATGCCAACCGTTAAAGTCGCCAATGACGTAAACCTGCGCCGCATTGGGTGCCCAAACTGCAAAGTATGTGCCTTCAACCCCATCTTTGACAACCGGACGCGCTCCTAGCTTGTTATACAAATCAGTATGCGTTCCCTCGTTAAACCAGTAGAGGTCGTCATGACTGAGAAGCGTTAAATCAGAATGAACTGGAGATTGTTGTGTAAATACCATAGTTTTCTTAAAGAAACTTCACATTAGCAGTTAACGATAGGCCGTATTAGCGCCATGCAGGTTGATAAACCCAACCCATGTGCTAACCCTATTGCCACCGTGTTGAGAAAACTGCGTTTTGCTCCTCGCTTCATCGCTAAAGGAGCCAATTGCCGCTTATGCGGCGACAAATAACCATTCAACAAAACCAATTTTGAGGCCATACACAGGGGTCTTGAAATCTAGCGAGTTGCTGTATTCAACAGGTACATCAATCAACAGCGGTTTGACTTCAAACGGTAGAGTATGGCGATCGGTTCAAGCTGATAGCAGCGGTAGAGCCGATTGAGGATTCGCACCTTAGCCAACCATCAGGACAATTGAGCAGAGTCAACCGCCTAGTTTAGGCTCACCTTATTAAAGAGGATCAATCTCTAATTTGTCGTCTGCTCTTAGGAGGAAGGTGAAGTCGAACGTTGCGGGTTAATCATTGACATTGATGCCGGAAATACCAAAAATCGCTCTAAACATCCCCTTTAAGCAGGAGTTTAGAGCGATCGCCAATACAAATCCACCCATTTAGGAACCAGCCAGGGCGCACTTAGCAGAACCCCAGAGCATCCAGACGAGATGGCTGCCCCTCAAGGCAATAGCTGCTACTAAGACTTCCAGTAGCCCATCTGCGACGAATCCAGCAATTGCAGAATGCGGTTGAGCGGAATGTCTGCCCAGGTGGGACGGTTGTTCAGTTCATAAGCCAGCTCATAAATCGCCTTCTCTAGCAGATAGGCATCGAGTAAAACCTGTAGCTCTTGGGGAGCCTTGGGCAAAAACGCGGCATCTTTAGCGGTGGTTAAGTAGCTCTTGAGGAAAGAAATACTCGACCAACAGTAGAGGAACTGCGCCCACTGCTCCATTAAAGGCTGGTTTTCGGGACGAATGAGTCCACTTTCTAGCTCATGGCGGAGAGCCATTTGGCTGGCATAGTAGAACGATTGCAGCATACCCGCCACGTCCCGCAAGGGCGATCGCTTCATCCGCCGTTCGCTTAAGGGGCGAGCCGGTTCGCCTTCAAAATCGATAATGATGAAATCTTTACCGGTATACAATACCTGCCCCAGATGATAGTCACCGTGGCAACGGGTTCGCATTGCGGTAATTTTCTGGTTCAGGATGAACCCAAACCGTCCCAAAATGATCTCTTTTTGATTCAGAACCGTTTGCGCCAAGGGCTGCAACTCTATCGGCAGACGAACGATTTGTTTCTTTAACAGCAGCAATGCCTGCCCTGCCAGGTTCCGCATGTACTGGTAGATCGATCGCTGATAGAACGACGAGAATGCTTCTGGCGCAAAGTTAGGATTCTCATCATCAGAGGCCAGAGCAATGTGCAGTTCAGCCGTTCGCTGACCCAGCAATTCAGCCGCTGTCAGGTACGACCCCATCACCTCGTAGGCCAGATCTGGAATTTCCGTCTCGATCGCCGCTGCCAGCAGAGCGGGCGGCATCGTAATTTCATCGGCCTCAACCTGCATTGCCATGATCTTCTCAAACAGATCGCGCAGGGTATCCAGCGTATAGCTCCAGGCATCGCGGGTGTCGGGAACGAACTTCAGCAGAATCCCAAGCGTCATCGGCTCTGCCTTAGGACGACGATATTCCAGGGCACCGCCCACCGGAGCCAAATGCTCCAACAAACGGTGATCCGTCAGGAATCGACCAATTTCCAGATCAGGATTTAGCCCTTCCTCTACCTTGCGGAAGAGTTTGAGAATGAGACGATCGCCATAGACAATCGACGAGTTGCTCTGCTCCCCTTTCAGCAAATGTGGCTCCAGGTGAACGTTGAAATTGGTATCAATGGCATCCCCACACAGTTCAGGAAAAGCATCGGTTGCCGTTGCCACAAACTCTCCTGAAGTGCCCCTAAACCGCCGTTTGTGGGCGATCGCATCCAGCGGGAAGGTCAAGAAATCTTTATCCGATAAGGCTTCATACAAAACACCCACCTCAGCAGCTTGATCGCCATTCTGGTGAATTTGGGCGATCGCTCGTTCTGGTGGAGCAGATTGACGTTCACCCCCTCCGCCAATGGTTTCGTAGGCCAGCGGCAACACGTAGGTTTCGGGAATGCCTTCGGTGTATTCTACCCGCAGCAGCACCAGATGATAAGGATGGCTTTGCTTACCATCACTCTTGCTGCTGGGTTCCAAGGCGCTGGGTTCAATGGGAATAGCTTCAATGATGTGAACCGTTTGCACCACGCGGGCTTTTCCGCCAAACCAGCGGCAGGTGCGGAGGTAGGTTGGCAATATAGCTTCCAGTGCCAAACGAGACTCTGGCTTTGTAAAGATGTTCTGCCACTTGCCCACCACGGCTAACGTTGGCATATTGGCTTGCGGTATTGCTGCCTCGCCAGGGCTATGTTGCGGTTGCAGGGTAAACCAGAAGAAGGCGTGAGGCCCAAGGCTTAAGAAGTAAGGTTCCTCACCAACGGCTGGGAAGGAAGCGCGACCAAACATTTCGATCGGCACCATGCCCTGGAAGTGAGACAAATCCAGTTCCACCACCTGCACAAAGCGAGACAGGTTGGCGACCACCAAAATATGTTCACCACGATAAGTCCGGGTAAAGGCCAGTACTTTGCGGTTTTCGGGGTAAAGGAACTCGAACGTGCCGCGCCCAAACGCCTGATAGCGGCCTCTCAGCGCAATTAAGCGCTTCATCCACCACCATAACGAGTTGGAGTTGGCTCGCTGCGCTTCGACGTTGATGGCTTCGTAGTGATATTCCGGATCAACAATAGGAGGCGCATACAATCGCTGCGGGTTAGCGCGGCTAAACCCACCGTTACGATCGGCACTCCACTGCATCGGGGTGCGAACTCCATTGCGATCGCCCAAATAGATGTTGTCGCCCATGCCCACTTCGTCGCCATAGTAAATGACAGGCGTTCCTGGCAACGACAACAGCAGACTGTTCATTAACTCAATTCGACGACGGTTGTTTCCCATCAACGGCGCAAGACGGCGACGAATTCCCAGGTTGATTCGCGCTTGCGGGTCTTGGGCATAAACCCGATACATATAATCCCGGTCTTCATCGCTCACCATTTCCAGGGTCAGCTCATCGTGATTCCGCAAAAATAGCGCCCACTGGCAGTTATCGGGAATTTGCGGGGTCTGTTGCAAAATATCAATGATGGGGAAACTATCCTCCATCTGCAACGACATAAACAGCCGGGGCATCAGCGGAAAGTGGAAATCCATCTGGCACTCATCGCCAGCACCATAGTACTGAACGGCATCTTCCGGCCACTGATTTGCTTCTGCCAGCAACATCCGATTCTCGTACTTGGAATCAATATGCTGCCGCAAATCCTTTAGAAACACATGCGTTTCAGGCAAGTTCTCGCAGTTAGTGCCTTCCCGTTCATACAGATATGGAACCGCGTCCAGCCGCATTCCATCCACGCCCATGTCCAGCCAGAAGTCCACCACGTCAAACAACGCTTGCTGCACGTCGGGGCTGTCAAAGTTAAGGTCAGGCTGGTGAGAATAAAAGCGGTGCCAATAATATTGCTTTGCCACCGGATCCCAGGACCAGTTAGATGTTTCAAAATCCTGGAAGATCACCCGCACGCCGGGATATTTTTCGGGGGTCTCGCTCCAAACGTAAAAATCACGCTCACGGCTACCCACCGGGGCTTTGCGTGCCCGCTGGAACCAGGGGTGTTGATCAGAGGTGTGGTTAACAATCAGTTCAATAATGACCCGAATCCCGCGCTGATGCGCGGCATCCAGAAACGCCTGAAAATCTTCTAGCGTTCCATAAATTGGGTTGACGCTAAAATAATCAGACACATCGTAGCCATCATCACGCAACGGTGACGGAAAGAAAGGCAGAATCCAAATCGCCGTTACGCCCAAGTCCTGAATATAGTCCAACTTCTCCGTTAGCCCACGGAAGTCCCCAATGCCATCGCCATCACTATCTGCAAAGGCACGCACTGGCACCTCGTAGATAATGGCATCCTTAAACCACAACGGGTCATTTACAAGCAAAGTCGAACTGGAATTTTGCACGGTCGATGGAGTTACCACTTGCTTCGGGGGTGAGCTAAGGTTCTGCATACGGTACTTCAGGAACAGGTAAGTGTACTAAGTGTGGGAAAAGCCAGACAATGAGTGGAGCTTACTCATCAATAAGCAACGACAATCCGCAGGTCAATTTTGGAAACGAAAAAGCAGAGGCCATGCCTCAGACTTCGTCTTTTCCTACGTTACTGCTTGATCGAAAAAATGTGGGCAGGCATGGCGTACGGGTTAAGCTCGACATAGTTATGTCCGCCAAACCAGGTGTACTGAGCATCCGTCAGCACGTCATACAACTGATAGTGCCGATAGGGGTCAAGCCCCAACGACTCCAGTGGCAGGTCAACCCAGCCAGACTGAGTATGGTAGGGGTTGAGGTTGACCACCACCAACACTCGATCGATGTAATCAGCGGTTTGCTTGGTATAGCAAATCAGTTGGTCACTGCTGACATGATGAAAGCGAATACTGTGGTTGCTCTGTAACGCAAGATGCTCTTTGCGAGCCTGGTTAACCCGAGCAATTAAATCCTTGATGCTGTAGGGGCTATCCAGATCCCACTCGCGAATCTGGTACTTTTCGGAGTCGAGATACTCTTCACTCCCCTCCCGCAGAGGACGGTTTTCGCAAACCTCGAAGGCTGGCCCATAAATCCCATAATTGGCCGTCATGGTTGCAGCCAGGGCTAGCCGGATAATGAATGCCGGTCTACCGCCATGTTGCAGGTACTCATGCAGAATGTCGGGCGTGTTAGGCCAGAAGTTTGGACGAAAGAAATCGTGGGCTTGAGACTGAGTTAATTCGGTGAGGTATTCAGTCAGTTCGTCCTTGCCGTTGCGCCAGGTGAAATAGGTGTAGGACTGAGAGAAGCCCAACTTGGCGAGACGGTACATTACTTTGGGGCGGGTAAACGCCTCGGCCAGAAACAGCGTTTCAGGATGCTGATGTTTGACCGTTCCAATCATCCACTCCCAAAATGGAAACGCTTTGGTGTGTGGATTATCGACCCGGAAAATTTTGACTCCCTGCTCGATCCAGAAGAGAACAACACTTCTCAGTTCTTCCCAAAGACCCTGCCAGTTCTCAGTTTCAAAATCGATTGGGTAAATATCCTGGTACTTCTTGGGAGGGTTTTCTGCATATTGAATGGTGCCATCGGGACGATGACGGAACCATTCAGGATGTTCCTTCACGTAAGGGTGATCGGGAGAACATTGGTAGGCTAAATCCAGCGCAATTTCAATGCCGTACTCCTGAGCTTTCGCAACCAGCGATCGAAAATCGGCCAGCGTTCCCAGGTCGGGGTGGACTGACTTGTGCCCCCCCTCAGCGGAGCCAATCCCCCAGGGCACGCCCACATCATCGCTTCCAGCGATCGTTGAGTTGTTCTTTCCTTTGCGGTAGGTAGACCCAACCGGATGGATTGGCGGCAAGTAAAGGACATCGAAACCCAGAGAGGCAATGTAGGGCAAGCGGGCTTCACAATCTTTGAAGGTACCGTGCTTTCCAGGTGCGCCGCATGAGCGGGGAAACAGTTCATACCAGGTGCTGAAGCGAGCCTTCTGGCGATCGACCACGATCCCTAGCTCTCGTTCGTAGGTGGCAGCCCACTCTAAGTTGGGGTACTGCGAGGTTAGCGCTGCAATCTCATCTGATAGTGCCCATTCGGCTAAAGCCTTCATGTCTTTTTTGTCAGCCGATCGCAGGTGACTGGCATATCCACCCAGCACATCTGCATCGTGCCCTGTGGCACGCTTGCTGGCATGTTCAATCAGTTCTGCGCCAATTAACAGGTCAACCGATATATCTTGATCCGCAGCCAGTCGCTTTCGAAGATCCCGTCGCCATGTCTCGAAGTCGTCTACCCAGGCTGTGAATGTGTAAACATACCGTCCCATTTCGGTAACGGTAAATGTTCCACACCAGCGATCGTTCACTGTATGGGTGAGTGGTGCTTCCAGCCACTGAGTGGAAGTTTCCGGACGATAGCGAACAACACCTGCAATAACGTTGTGACCATCTGAAAACATATCAACTTCAACGTCAACCTGTTCTCCGACGATTCGCTTAATCGGGAAACGACCTCCGTCAATTTCCGGCGAAGCACCCTCGAGTTGAACTCTTCTTCTCCCTTCTTCCGGCAGCATGTCTAGAGGTTTCCTTTGCTAGTAATCCTACGTCTAGTATCTTTACGGTCAAGCTCAACTAATCTTTATCCGTTGTAACCCTGCTTTCTGGCAGCCGTCCTCAGTGTTTTGTGAGCCTGTCAGCAACAAACTTGGCGTAAGCTCAAACTAGTTGCTTATGGATAAACCTGTTCAGTTGACACCTTAGCCGGATAGGCTAATAGATGTCAAAATCTCCGCAAATATGACAAGCGATCGCGCTAACAGAACAGCCTGATCCACTAACTACATAACCGAAAACGTTGGAAGAAAGAATCTGACTCAGGCTAGAGTTACACTACTCAACATTATTTTCATCTACTGAAAGCTAATTTTCATCTACATAAAGTTCAAGTAAAGAGATGCCAATCAAGTGGCGACTAGCGGCGGTCATGGCTGACCGTGAAACGGAATACAAGGAACTCGCGCGGTTGACAGGGCTACACCCGGTCACCCTTTCCAAACTCAAAAACAGTCGTTTGATGCCACCTCGGCTCGATCGCACCACGTTGGAAAAATTGTGCAAGGCGCTTGACTGCCAACCGGGTGAGCTGCTGCGCTACATTCCCGAACCAGAAGAGCCTGCTAAGTCTCAAGAAAGCAAGCCGTCCAACCGTCGTTGATCGCTGCATGTTGATCCTGAGCTGTAATGGCTCACTTCTGTAGAGCAATTTGCCAAGGAGCAGAGATGTAAAGTCTGGTCTGTACTGTAAGGTTTGATCGTCGGTTCTCTAATTTCGATGGCGATTTAACCAAGACGACAGCCATAGAGCCTGATGAACTGACAAACGTACTAGAAACTCCATTCCGCTGTATTGCGCAAACATCAGTACTAGTAGAGTCAGGCAGACATCCACATGCTACTGGTGGATCTGAACAAAAGACGACTGAACCGTGACGGTGAATGACGGAAAATGATGGAGCAGGAATAGTCTGCTCACTTCCGCATCAGCGGAACCAGTGCCAGAATCAATGAAGGTTGACTCAGTAGCGATCGAACAAGAATGATAATGTGGCAACGATGATCCTGAAGCAGGAAACGTATTTACATCACAGGATAAGAATCATGATGGAAAATAATCAAAGACTTGCTTCTTAAGCACTACCTGCATCAGACCAACCTCATTGAGCCAATAACCCAGTCTGTCGTTGAGTTCACTCTAAAGTCGAATTGAAGTCGAAGTAATTAGGGGTTTCACCATGAACGTACAACGGTTTATTCCAGTAGTTGCCCGTGCCTTTCTGGTTATCATCTTCGTTCGGTCAGGAGTAGGAAAACTGCTAGATCCAGCAGGCACAATTGAGCAAATTCAGGGAGTTGGTCTGCCGATCGCGCCCTTATTGCTGATTGGAGCGATCGCGCTTGAATTGGTTGGCGCAGCTTCTGTCATTTTGGGCTACAAAGCTCAATGGGGAGCCATCTTGCTCATCGCATTTCTTATTCCTACGACACTCATTTTTCATACCGACTTTGGCAATCCGATGCAGGTCATCCAGTTTTTTAAAAACCTGTCCATCATGGGTGGGTTGCTCATGGTTGTCGCCTTTGGAGCGGGAGCGATCAGCCTGGATGCCAGAACCGCTGCGTCTCACAGTGCAACCTATGCCAACCGACCCACCGACCTGGAGAGCCGCCGCTAGAGCTGCAACAGGCATCGGTTCGGCCTGTATGGTTTGTTGGCTTACCGGATCAACCCATACGTACTTTCTGTCGCTGTTGCACATAGGGCGATCCAATTTGCCATGCACAATCATTCTGCAAGTCAACCCTTTCTCTCGTGTAGCGTGTAGTGCAATTGTTGAACACCTCAGAGGGTTGCACTACTAGCATAAAATGCAACAATCCAACGGGCAGTTTTTGATCGACTCTGATCAACTCCTATCGACTCCTGAAATCGACCTATTTTGAATAGGCTTGCACGGCAGCTAAATTATCAACCCAATTGATGCAGCAACCATCGCAGACGCTGCATTGGCGATCGCCCGTTTGCTCAATCAAATCGTAGGGTTGAACAGGCAGATGTGGACTCGCTCTAGCCATGAGCAAATGCCATTTATTACCACTGGGATGATGCCGCTTCATCTTCATTTAACTTCACTTAACATTGAGCCTACCTTTGAAATTTTGGTGGCAGACGTGCCCAATGTTCTGTCTTTGTGAAGCATTCATTAAGCGTTACATCTGAATTTATGCAGCCAGGCTCTCTGGCACAAACCATTGCCTGACTGGTTTTGACAGCATTTTGACCTTGAAATCAACCCTATGAATGATGTGTTGCTCAGTAAAAGAGTGTTCAGTAATACTACCGCAATTTAAGGGATTATACGTAAGATTGTTTGTATATTCAATTTAGAACTACGCGACATATCGCTCATCATATGCGAAATTATACGCAGGGTAATTCTACGCAGGGTGTTGAACACAGATCGTCCATTTAATCGCTGTGCCATCGTCCAGTCCGTTGTTGTATATAGCAAGCGTTTACCATGACCTCTTCACCTACTTCTACCCTGATTGTTGTTGATCCAACAGTCGAGAATTATCAGAGTTTAATTGCGAGCGCCAGCCCTAATGCTGAAGTGCTCATACTCGATACTTCTCGCAACGGCGTTGAACAAATTACCGCAGCCCTGGCCGGAAAAACTGGGGTTGAAAGTCTCCATATTGTGTCCCATGGAGAATCTGGACAACTGCAACTTGGTGCAGCACAACTGAGCGCAAGGACGCTTAGTTTATATGCCGAGCAGCTAAAAAGCTGGTCCACTGCTCTTACGGCTGATGCTGACATTCTGCTGTACGGCTGTAATGTGGCCGCAGGAGACATCGGCACAGACTTTGTGCAAACTTTGGGTGCTATCACCGGAGCGGATATTGCCGCTTCTATCGATTTAACCGGAAATGCAGCGTTAGGCGGCAATTGGGTTTTAGAAGCCTCTACAGGAGACATCCAATCCTTTATTGCATTTGAACAAAGCGTCCTAGACAGATACGATTCGGTTCTACAAACGGTCTTGGTCTCCGAGACGTTTACTGGAGCTACTTTAAACAGTGGTCCCTGGCTCTTTGGTAGAGGAACTACTGCCACTCAGTTTGACCCCTTTTTAACGGCTCGAAGTACGACGGCTCCGGATGCATCGGGCATACCGGGTAGCCCCACTGGAGTTGCCCTTGACCCAGATGGACAGGGCGCGTTGAGACTAACCAGCGCCGATCGCGATGAAGCGTCTTTTGTCATTTATGACACTCCTGTTGAGTCTAACGCCGGGTTGTCCATCACATTTGATCTCTTTGCCTACGGCGGTACGGGGGCAGACGGTATCGGCTTCTTCCTGATCGACGGCAGCCAGTCTCCTAGCGTTGCGGGAGGCTTTGGCGGTTCCTTTGGCTATGCACCCCGTAATGTGGATGGCATCGCCGGTTTGCAAGGAGGCTACCTTGGCATCGGGTTTGATGCCTATGGCAACTTCTCCAGTACCGAAACGACGTTCCGAGGCAGCCAAAAAACAACCGGGCCAGGACGAATTCCTGACTCTATTGCAGTTAGGGGTAGTCAACAAACCGACTATGCTTATCTAACGGGCACTGGCAGCTTACCTCGCGGCATCGACAATTCCTTTAACGGAGCAGTGGTCACGAACCGTGAGGATGCTCGCCGCCGCGTCAATGTAGAGCTTAGCCGGACGGGCGTTCTAAGCGTTCGGATCGACCTGAACGGCGATGACGATTTTAATGACCCCGGTGAGTTAGTCATTGATTCCTTTGACGCGATCGCCGCTAACAGTCCGGTTCCCGACACCTTCAAGTTTGGGTTTAGTGGCTCCACTGGCTCGCAAACGAACATTCACGAAGTTCGTAATTTCCTGGTTGAAACGCTGTCCCAACCACCACAGGTTGCCAATGTCAACCTCAGCCTGAACCAGGGTGAAACGGTCAATGTCACCGGGCTAAATGCAACCGACCCCGATGGGGTGATTGTTGCCTATTTTATTGACACCCTTCCCCCGGCTAACCAGGGTACGCTCTTCTTAGGCAACCCCAATGCAGGCGGTACCGCGCTGGTTGAAGGGCAGGAAATTTCGCCCGCTCAAATTGGGCAAATTTTCTTCAGAGGCACGCCAGAGTTCTTTGGCAACGGCGGTTTTACATACAACGCGATCGACGATAGTGGTTCGGTTGCCGCTACGCCTGGAACGGTTGCCTTGTCGGTTCAGGGCGTGTTGGACTTTCCACCAGAACCAGAGTTTCCAGAACAGCCACCTGCAGACCCCGGTTGCTTGCCCGGTTTAACCCTGGTAGGTACGGCGGGCAACGACCGTATTGAAGGTAGCGCCGATAGCGACACCATTCGCGGATTGGCGGGTAACGACGTGCTGCTTGGCCTGGAGTGCGGTGACATCCTGGAGGGAGGTCTGGGGAACGATCGCCTCATAGGAGATGGCGGTAACGACTTGCTGCGCGGCAATCAAGGCGACGACATTCTGCGCGGCGGCCAGGGAGTTGACGTGCTGTTTGGCAACCTTGGCAACGATGACCTGGACGGAGGATCAGGTGACGACTTCCTCGATGGTGGGGCTGGCAATGACATCGTCCGAGGGAAACGTGGCAACGATGTCCTCCGAGGAAACGATGGCAACGATGTTCTAGAGGGCGGAGCAGGCAACGACGACCTCGATGGCGGTCTGGGGAACGACATCCTGAGAGGGGGCGGCAACCAGGACATCCTGAGAGGCCGACAAGGAGAAGATAGGCTCTTTGGTGGTCGTGGTGACGATAACCTCTTTGGCAACCTGGGTGACGATCGCCTTGATGGTGGCTTGGGTGACGATCGCCTCAATGGCGGAGTAGGCAACGACGTGCTGTTTGGCCGTCAGGGCGACGACTTGCTCCGAGGCAAAGAAGGAGATGATGTCCTCTACGGTAATCGCGGTAACGATGTTCTTCAGGGTGAAGAGGGCGATGACCTCTTGGTGGGTGGTCCCGGCCAAGACATTATGACAGGGGGTACCGGAGCCGATCGCTTCTTCTTTGTTGGGGTGAATCAAGATGCTGCATTGCGACAGTCAACGGGTGCAGCTCCCGATCAAATTACCGACTTCAATTTCAGCGAAGGCGACAAGGTTCTACTGAGCTATGAAAATAATCTGGGGGCATTAACGGCTCCAACCGGGTTGTTTAATGCTGGAACAATCACGGCTCGAAACATCATTCGGGCAGGCAGACGCGCCTTTCGCGACAAAAATCAGGAAGCTGAAGGCAACCAGCGACTACAAGCCAGAGAAGCGGTGTTCTTTGAGTGGCGGAATCAAACCTTCCTCGTTGTCAACAACAACGTCCCAGGCTATGGCTTCCGTGACTTGACGGTGAATATGACTGGCATCAACTTTAAGCCCGGCGATCAGGCGGCAGGGGTGCTAAACGTAACAGATTATTTTGCCGTCTAAGCCTCACCATAGCTAAAACAAATACCCTATGTAACATCCGAAGGGACAAGCTAGCTTGTCCCTTTTTTGCATGTCCTTTGTTTGCATAACATCGGGCTGCGCTTAAAGATTTGCAATGAAGCTGTTGCTGGACGCCGTAGCCTGGGTACTATTTGGCTGAAGATTCGGCATTCGGGAATCTCTCTGCATTTATCGGCAAAATCTGAGGGCAAAGCTATGCATTCAATGCACAGGATTATGACGGCAGTCGGACTGGCTGCCTGTTTAGCAGGGGCACCTATCGCTTCCGCCCAACCTCCAGCTTTGGTTGCCCAAGCAACGGCAGGCGACTACTACACGCGCGGCGTTGCTAACGTCACCGAACAAAACTACGGTGAGGCCATTGCTAATTTTGACCAGGCGATCGCCATTGACCCTGATTATGCGGCAGCTTACCTTTATCGTGGCTTTGCCCATATCGCGTTAGACAATGAATCCGCCGCGATCGCAGATTATGATCGGGCGATCGCACTCAACCCAACCTATGGCGAAGCGTATTACAACCGGGGCATTGCCTATTACAACCTGGGCGATCTCCAGCAGGCATTAGCTGATTTTGATCAGGCCGTTCAAATTGAGCCAACGAATGCCAGAGCCTATCTCTATCGGGGCATTGCTCAGGCAGCACAGGGCGATCGCACCGCTGCCGCTGCCGATTTTGAACAGGCCACTCAGCTTCAGCCCGATTTGGCAGAAGCGCATTTTCATCGTGGCACCACCCAAATGGAACTAGGTGATTCAGAGGGAGCGATCGTCCATCTTAGCCGAGCCATCCAGATCCAGCCGCGTTATGCTAAAGCCTATTTAAACCGTGGCAGCGCTCAGTATGCGTCTGGGAATCGGCAAGCGGCCGTTGCTGATTTTGACCGGGCGATCGAGCTAGCCACTGATTCACCAACCGCTTACTTTAACCGAGGCTTTGTTTTATCCGATCTAGGCGCACTTGATCAGGCACTGGCCGACTTTAATCAGGCCATCACTCTCAAACCAGACTACACCGAGGCGTATTTGGGTCGTGCGGTCGTGCGGCTGGCATTAGCGAATCGGCAGGGAGCCTTTGAAGATTTGAACCGAGTGATTGCCTTAGATCCTAGCTCCTCAGAAGCTTACAAGCGTCGAGCCGACATTCGGCTGCAAACCGGCGACCCAGAAGGGGCAATCCAGGACTATACGCAAGCCTTGACCATTCAGCCCGATCATGCAGAAGCGCTGAGCGGTCGGGCAACGGCTCGTCTGGCTTTAGGAGATAGCGGTGGCGCGAACGAAGACTACACCCAGGCGATTTACTTCAATCCGGGGAATGCCCAGGCATTGGGAAATCGCGGTGCAATTCGCTCGACGTTGGGCGATCGCCAGGGCGCTCTGGAAGACTATACGCAAGCGATTCGGTATAACCCTGAGAATGCAGATACCTACTACAGCCGGGGGCGGTTGCGGGTAGAGATAGGCGATCGCTCGGGGGCAATGGACGACTTTGGCCGCGCCTCTGAGCTGTACTTACAGCAGGGGCAGGCCGAAGGGTACCGGAATGTGCTTCGTTCGATATCCAGTCTGCAACAGTAGCCGATGCAGGCCATTTAATTAAAGGCATTGCTGAACAGATGGATCAGGCGTTGAGCGGTCACAGCTTCAATCGCCTCCCAAATCCCTTAGATTTTTGGGAACGTCGGAGATGCGGACGTTCCCTGAAACTGGAGGTGAGTGGACGAATTCATATCACGATTTAGCAACGCCACAATAAACAAAAGCGATCGCTCTATCCGAAGGCGATCGCTTTTGTTTATTGAACGTTAAATGATTCAAACCGCTACCAGCTTGACTTAACAACTCCAGGCAACAATCCCTCGTGGGCCATTTCTCTCAGAACGTTGCGGGACAGACCAAAATCACGATAGTAGCCCCTTGGCCGTCCAGTCATCCAGCACCGATTCCGCACACGATTTTGAGCGCTGCTGCGTGGCAACTGCTGAATTTTGCGATGAATCTCAAGTTTTTCTTGCTGAGTCGTAGCGTTCGCAAATTGCTCTTTTAAATCGCTTCGTTTTTGAGCGTACTTATCCACCAATTTTTGGCGTTTTTTCTCCCGCTCGATCATGCTCTTCTTTGCCATGCAGGTTTCTAATACCCCAATTAAGACACCGTTTTCTATTCTATCCGATTCAATCTGAAACCGTTAGATGCGATGCTCACTATTTCTGATTTTGCCATGACCAGAGCGGCAATCACGAGTGGCTCCCTACTGCAATCTACTGAGGCAATCTACTGAGGCAAGATCATGGCCGGTGGAGAGGGAGGCGTTACTTTGGTTAAATCGACCGACGGGCACAGATCCGCCAACTGGCAGCGATCGCAAGCCGGGTTGCGAGCATTGCAAACCGCTCGACCGTGATAAATCAACCGAATCGACCAATTTTCCCAATCGGCCTGGGGCAATAGCTCCATCAAATTGCGTTCAATTTTGACTGGCTCAGTTTGCTCGGTTAGCCCCAAACGGCGGCTCAACCGCTTGACATGGGTATCGACCGTTACTCCAGCGTTGATGCCATAGGCATGAGCCAGCACCACATTGGCGGTTTTGCGGGCAACCCCCGGCAGTTTTAGCAACGCGTCCATTTGCCTGGGCACGGTGCCTCCAAAGTCCGTCACAATCATGCGGCACGCCGCCTGAATGTTTTTAGCTTTGTTGCGATAAAACCCGGTAGAACGAACCAGACGTTCGATTTCGTCACTATCCGCCTCGGCCAGGTCGTGAGCGGTTGGAAACCGCCGAAACAGCTCTGGCGTAACCATATTCACCCGCTCATCCGTGCATTGAGCCGAGAGAATGGTAGCCACCAGAAGCTGCACTGGCGTTTCATAGTTAAGGCTGCACGTTGCATCTGGATAGAGCCGCTTCAGGCGGAGCAAAATTTCTAACGCTCGTTGCTTGATGACCCGTTTACGGCTGATGCTCACTGGAATAGCTGTTGAAACACTTCTAGTTGAGTTGTATCACGAACGATCAAAAAGATACCTAACCCCAACAGCAATACCAGGCCAGTTTGCATCACGTTTTCCTGAATGCGGTTGGGTAAAGGTTTGCCGCGTAAGCCCTCGATCAGCAGAAATGCCAGTTGCCCACCGTCTAGAGCCGGGAGAGGCAAGATATTGATGATCGCCAGGTTAATACTGATGATGGCTGTGAACGGAAACAGGCTGTTCGCGTTAGAGGAGACTAACCCTGCTCCTTGTTCCACAATTTTCACCGGGCCAGCAACCTGACCTGCCATCTCTGAGAAATTAGTGATCAGCATCCCAAATCCCTGGACGGTTCTAACGAACATGCCCTGGAAATCTTGAGCAGCAAGGGTTAGCACCTCGCCTACTCCATTGGGAGAGCGGTACTCTACCGTTCCATTTGGGATGAGTTCTACGCCCACTCGCGATTTGCCATCAGGATTGGGAGCGGGTGTTACCGCCACGTCTAGCTGACGTGTGCCCCGTTGTACGGTTAAATCGAGCGATTCGTTCGGGCTGTTTTGAATCGTCTGCATCAACTCTTGAATCGCCGTTTCAGACGAGCCAAGTTCGCGATTGTCGATCGCCAGAATAATATCGCCAGAACGCAGTCCCGCTTCGGCAGCAGGCGATTCCTGCATCACTTGCGGCACTAACACTCCCGGTTGATAGTTAAACCCGTCGGGAACGCCAACCGTTGTGAATTGAACCACAAAGACCAGGTAAGCAAAAATTAAGTTGGCAATAACGCCAGCGCTGATGACAATAGCGCGATCGAGAACGGGACGGTTGTGTAGTAGGTCTGGATCGTTTTCTGGAATCTCACTCTCTGGGTCGTCATCCGGAAAGCCAACGAAGCCACCTAAGGGAAAGGCTCGAATCGCATATTCCGTTTGTGCCCCCTGGTATTTCCAGAGGACAGGGCCAAACCCAATTGAAAAACGGTTAACATGAATCCCTTGCAAACGAGCGGCTGCAAAGTGACCCGCTTCATGTACCACAATCAAAACTGCTAGTACCGCGATCGCCGCCAAAACTGACATATAAATTCCAGCGCAACTCAGTTAGTTATCTTAATCCATTCTAGAGTGTCTCTGCTGCGACACTTGAGACTCATTTTGCTACTTTGCCTGTATCCAGGCCAGAATTGAGCCAATCAGTATTCCAACCATGTCTCCCACGCTTGGGAATTCAGCGGCGAGCAGTGCCACGACCACTCAACCAATGCATTCGTCCATTCAGCAACGCCCGTGTCTCTATTTTCGCGGCGCAGCCAAACCGTTTCCTTTCGGTTGCTGTTTTAATCGCCAGTCTTTAGCGACCTGATCGATGCCATAAAAGCGTTGCCAGAACCGATCGACCAGGCGAGTCGGCATGAGCTTAGTCATAACAAACACCAAAAAACGGCCACCGGTCGCTGCCATATAACGCGGCTTGGGATGGCGATCGCTAATCGCTTTTAACACCACTTTAGCGACCTGTTCGGATGTCCAGGCACTGCGGCTCACTTGTTGGTCTAACCCTTCTAGTTTTTCAAACGCTGCTCGATACGGTGTTTCCATTGGGTTGTGAATCGCCAGTTTGACCTGTTGTTGCGCCACGTCAACAAAATCGTTTTGCACCGCACCTGGCTCAACCACACTGACGCGAATATTGAAGGGTTCTAACTCCATGCGCCAGGCATCGCTTATCCCTTCCAGGGCAAACTTCGACGCGCTGTATAAGCCGCCAAAGGGAAAGGCCAGTCGCCCCCCCAGAGAACTGACATTGATGATGCGACCGCCGCCGCGATCGCGCATAACCGGAATTAGCGCCCGTGTCAGAGTAATGGGGCCAATCAAATTCACCTCAAACTGTCGCCTGATTGCCTCCACCGGAATGAGTTCGGCTGGCCCCATCTGCCCATAACCCGCATTGTTGACCAGTATATCTACCCAGCCAAATCGATTTAAGCCCGCCGCGACCAAGGCATCGATCTGCTCAACCTTCGTAATATCGGTGGGAACCACCAAAACATCTGCCCCTGCTTTTCGACAGTGTGTAGCAACAGATTCTAGTTTGTCGGCATCACGGGCAGCCAGAATGAGCCGAATCCCTGAATGCTGTTCAGCCAACAGTTGCGCCAGTGCCGCGCCAATTCCAGAGGAAGCCCCTGTAATTAAAACAACTCGATCGGATAAAAAATTAGACATGGTTTCGGTTACAAACCAAGAAACAGCAAACTTTAGACACTTGGTTAAGATGCCTGATAGACCTGTGCTGAGAACCTAAAGCAACCCTATTAAGCGTTTTGTTCCGTGCAGCAGTCAGGATATGACAGCAGGATATGACAGCCAAAATTTATAGGGCACAACGGTAGGCTCTGCCCACTATACCGATAAGATTGACTCTGGATCGTCTCTCTCCAGAGTGGATGGAATCTTACATTTATTTACATGGGTTTGCGTCTAGCCCTCAATCTAACAAGGCGCGATATTTGCGCGATCGCTTTCAGGCTCTTCGGCTCAACCTCAACAGTCCCGACTTAAATCAAAGCGACTTTTTTCACCTCACCCTAACGCGCCAAATTCAGCAGGTGCAAACCGAGTGTTTAGCCACTCAAGCCCCAGTTACCGTGATTGGCTCCAGTTTTGGCGGGTTGACCGCCGCATGGCTAGGTGAAAAGCAGGATCACGTTCATCGCCTGGTTTTATTGGCTCCGGCGTTCCAGTTTCTAGCGCACTGGTTACCCAAATTAGGAGCAGAGCAACTCCAGCAGTGGCAAGACCAGCAGCATTTGTCGGTTTACCACTACAGCAGTCAGCAAATGCAGCCCCTGAGCTACAGGTTTGTAACCGATGCAGAGCAATACAGCGAAAACCAGCTTCAACGCCCTGTGCCAACGCTCATTTTGCACGGCGTACATGATGATGTCATTCCAATTCAAGCGAGCCGAGATTATGCGGTTCAACGTCCCTGGGTTCAGTTGGTTGAACTGGATAGCGACCATGCTCTCGATACGGCAAAGGACGAAATCTGGCAGGCAATCAAACAGTTTTGTCGTTTGAAGGAGAGATAGCAAAAGGGGAACGGCGTTGCTCCCATTGCCTTAACCCTGGCTGGACTCAGCCCCGCTCCACGGCACCTCTGGGAAATAGGGATTTTTCGTTTGATTTCGCTGTCCACTATCGCTGACAACGTATCCTAGAAGCAGTCATTCTCAGCTTTATACCGTTTTAGCAACGGCAATGGTATTGCTTATGCTGCCTTTTCTCCGTTCAGATTTGGCTCAACTTACCGCTTACACGCCTCATCCCGGCGGTATGTCTGGTAGTCCAGATCCTTCAGCATCGGGTCTGGCTCCTGCAACGATCGATCGGCTCGACACCAACGAAAATCCGTACGACTTGCCCGATGACCTCAAGCAAAAGCTGCTGTGGATGGCACAGCAGACGATCGAGTCTAACCGCTATCCAGATGGTGCCCACGGAACACTCAGAGCGGCGATCGCGCACTATGTCACCCAGTCGGCAGCACTGACCGCTAACTGGGTAACGTCTAACCACATCTCGGTCAGCAACGGCTCAGACGAATTAATTCGCTCTATTTTAATTGCCACTTGCTTAAAGGGGGAAGGAGCGGTTCTGGTCGCTCAACCAACCTTTTCAATGTATGGAATTTTGGCAGAGACGTTAGGAATTCCAGTCGTTACCGTAGGGCGATCGGACGTTACCTTTGAACTTGACGTGGCCGCCGCCCAATCAGCTATTGAGCAAACACAGCATCCTCCAATTCGGGTGGTCTTTATGGTTCACCCAAACTCGCCCACCGGAAATGCACTGACCCAGGCTGAACTGAACTGGTTACGCAGTTTGCCAGAACAGGTGCTGGTCGTCGTGGACGAAGCCTACTTTGAATTTAGTCAAACCACAGTCGTTGGTGAATTACCATCGCGATCGAACTGGATGGTGTTACGTACATTCTCTAAAGCGTTTCGCTTAGCCGGACATCGCGTTGGGTATGCGATCGCCCATCCTGAGTTAATTGCCACGCTAGAAAAAGTTCGATTGCCCTACAACTTGCCCAGCCTGTCGCAAGCCGCAGCACAGTTGGCAATTACCCATCAGCAAACGTTGCTGAGCATCATCCCCGAAATTTTGGGGGAACGCGATCGGCTCACTCAAATTCTTTCGGCGCATCCGGCTCTACAGGTCTGGCCGAGCGATGCCAACTTTATTTTTGTGCGCTTACGCGAACCGGGTGGAACCGCGTCCAGTACCCAAGGAAAACCCGATCTAAACCAGCTCTTTGAGCAATTGAAAGCGCAGGGCACCTTAGTCCGCCAGATTAATCATGGTCTGCGTATTACGGTTGGCAGTCCGGCAGAGAATCAGCGCACTATCGACCGCATTCAGGCGCTGCTCAAGTCCTGACTTTGAGTTTTCCAGGAGGGCGACGCGCCAGACGAATCGTTTGGGGCAACACCCCAACCATCATGGCAAACGCTTCATCGGGCAGTCGAGCCACCGTTTCAGCATCAAAATACGTTTCAAATTGATTCAAAATCATTTGCGCTCGCTGAAGCGACAATGACTTGTCTGTAAATTGTTGAGTCAGCCGAATCCACTGCCGCCGAATCAAATACGCCCGCTGGCGATCGTCGTGCGACTCAGGGTAGAGCAGCGACAAGTCCCCAACCGGAATCACCAGCCGACAGTCGCGATCGAACATACCGCCCACTGCCGAGCCAGGGCCAGCAAACTCAGCATGGTAGCCTTTGTAGAGAACCAACCCATTGCGCCGTCGGCTGCTGACCGTCAACAGTTGCCCGTCTCGCAGCGCGGCCAGAATCGTCTCGGGTTGAGAACAATCAATCAATGACAGAGAAACATCTGAACGCTTAATATTAACTCCGTTATCATGCGGTGGGTCTGCTTGTGGGTCAGCAGACCGTTCAGATTCGGCAGAAGGGTCGGGCGGGGCAGGCTGGTAGCGCTGCTGATTTTCGCTATCCATCTCCGATGTGTTCCTGGGGCTTGCCGATAGGGCCACGGATACGTCCACTGGGTAAATCGTCGGGTGAGTAGATGAGCGACAAAATTCTGAGGTACTTTACTATGCATCTGCTGTGCATCGCTTCAGCAACAGGCTGCTGTCAATGAAACGTTGGGTTTAGCACTCAGCCATTTGACGCTTATCAGTTTGACATGTATGTAGTTAACACTCACATTCTATGGCATCAAAGCCTAGCTCCAGCGTCCGCAAAATCAAGAGTTGCTGAAGTAATGGTAAAGAACTTGAGCCAACCCAGCAGATTGGCCAGCAGACTGGAATAATTCTACCCAACGGTACTGGAATGCCAACCCAGACCCTAAGTGGACAATTTAGCAACCTGTAAGTTAAAGTGGTAGTGAGTTTGTTTTAGCAAACTTGAGACAAACTCACCTCAAATGAAGCTGCTTACGGTTATCGCCTCAGCCTTCTGCCGTTATTCTTGCATTCTGCAACTGGTTAGTCTGCAACTGGTTAGATAGTGTGTCTCACTCAGGCTAATTGCCTCAACACTATTATAAATAAGCAAGCTTTTATAACCGAGACTGGCAACCAAACGCTGACTGTAGGTGGTAAGGTGATTCCACCCTTTTGCATCAAGGCATCAACCCCGATTTGGTTTGGCAGTCACAACTAGAATAGAGGGTGGTTGAGGTTAATCACTAGTTTGGATAGCTTGAGAGTAATTAAGATATGCACACTGAAGCAGCTGTTAAAAAACCAATTCGTTCCCTGGATGATGCCTTAGATCGTTGCCAAACGCTAGGGATGCGCCTGAGCAAGCAGCGTCGCTTTATTTTGGAGCTGTTGTGGCAAGCGCAAGAGCATCTCTCGGCGCGTGAGATTTACGATCGCCTCAACCAACAAGGTAAAGCGATCGGTCATACATCGGTGTATCAAAACTTAGAAGCACTATCAGGACAAGGCATCATCGAATGCATTGAGCGCTCAGATGGCCGTCTGTACGGTAACATCAGCGATCCCCACAGCCACATTAACTGCGTCGATACGAATCGCATCATTGATGTCCATGTTGAATTGCCTGCCGACCTGTTAGCTCAAATTGAGCAACAAACAGGAGTTAAAATCACGAACTATTGCATTGACTTCTACGGCTACCAGGAAGCAGATGCCGCTTTGGGCGCTGCGCTTCAGTAAGCTATCAGCAACTTGACGGGCTGATAACCCAACACGGTTTGATGAGTCATCAAACTGTCCTCACCCTTAAACGACCCTTCACCCGAGTACGTTCCAGTGAGACTTCCTTCAAATCGGCTAATAAGAGTGCTTAAGCAATTAGGCACTCTTGTTGTTATGGTGATCGTTGTGTTTTTGATTGTGCAACGCTCGACCCCCGCTCCGGCTACGGGACGAGTAGATTCCAGAGTATCGCGGTTGGAGTCCGAAACAACCCTGATTCGATCGAGGCTCAGTCGGCTAGAAACTCAGCTTTCCCGAGTAGGTCGTGCTTCTGGAGTGGAAATCCCCGACCTGAACATCAGCGACAACGTTGCCCCCTCTCCGCCCCCGGCTCCCATGCTTGAACGGTTGGGTACCTTGCTGATCGAGCAGCGAGAACGGATTGACCGCTTAGAAGCTCGCATTGTTGAGTTGGAGCGATCGCGTCCAGCCTCGTAATGCCGCCTCTTTTAAGTCCCTATCGTTTCTATCCCCACTCCTTTGCTGTCCCCAAATGGCATAAAGTTCTGCAAACACTCCGTAAAACTTGAGCAGATTTAAGTTTTCACAGGTAAGCTGAATTATTCAGGATCACAGCTACAATCTACGTGACTGAAACAGGGGATAGCTGGGTTGGTAATTATCTCGCTGAGAGAGCTATCCTTGCTCGTTAAAGGTGTAGATAGAGGGGATATGGTGAGGAAGAGATTTGACCGATTTGGGGGAGCGACTCGTGAGTCCACCTGGTATCCAGACGAGTCTTTGGGGAAACATTCTCCTTCCCCACCCCGCCCAATAGCATCACCATCTATCTCCAATTCAGGGCCACCAGATCCGTCTGTGCCATCGGCAGTTCACCCTGTGGCACCCGTTGCCCGACCCAGACCCCAATCTAGACGGCGATCGCGTCGTCCCAAAAAACCGTGGAATCTGCGGGTCTTTTGGCTGAGTACATTTGCTGTTTTCGGTGGCACGGGGCTGGCGGCGTTTTTATGGATGACCCATTTACCGCCCCCACCAGACTGCCAAAACATCTCACCCCTGTCTTCTGATATGGATCGGCTTTACTGCGCCCGAGAAGCCGCGCAGTCGGGACGGTTGAATGACCTGGTTGCCAGTATCAAGCTGGTGGAGCAGTGGCCTACCGAAAATCCGCTTTATGGTGAAGCGCAGGGATTATTAGCCGATTGGTCTGCTGTGCTATTGACCACGGCGCGGCAGCAGATCGAGCGAGGAGACTTTGACGGCGCGATCGCGACGACTCAGTACATTCCCACCAAAAGCCCGAATTACGCGGATGTAGAAGCGGCGGTGTCTACCTGGAAACAACAGTGGCAAGACGGTGAAGCGGTGTATGCCAAAGCGGAAGCGGCATTGAAGGTGCATAACTGGGATGAAGCCGCCAGGCAGCTCTCAACGCTTGGACAACTACAGAACCGTTATTGGCGGCAGCAACGAGTCGATGAACTGGCTCAGCAAATTATCTTAGAACGGCAAGCCTGGAAGATGTTGACAGACGCGCGGAACCTTGCCAAAGGAAATCCGCTAGAACGCCTGGGGAGTGCGATCGCACTGGCCGAAAAGGTGAATCAGCAAACGTTTACCTGGGCAGAGGCTAAAACCAACATCGAACAGTGGAGTACCCTGTTGCTCAACGGTGGTTCAGAGAAACGTAATGCTGGAGACTTTGACGCGGCGATCGCCCTGGCCAGTCAGATTCCGGATATCTCTACGCTCGCCTCGGAAGCAAAAGACCTGATTGAATTTAGCAGCGCTCAAAAGCTGGCACGTCAAAGCACGTCGGCATGGCATCCCTCGTTGGTGCATGTGCTGAATCTGTTGGAAGCAACTAAAGCAGCACGCCAGGTGGAACCCAACGGTTCCCTTTATGCAGAAGCGCAGGCAAACGTTCAAGACTGGGAACAACAGTTAACGGATTTGATCCAACTGCAATATGCCAATATTTTTGCTGGCATTGGGCATCACAGCACGCTTCAGATGGCTGTCCATCAGGCTACCCAAATCGAAGCAGGGCGATCGCGCCGGACTCAGGCTCAAACGTTGATTGCTCACTGGACGCAAGAGATTCAACGCATTGAAGACCGCCCGATTATTGCGCGGGCGCGCCAACTGGCAGAACCTGGTACCATTCCAGCGTTCAAAACGGCGATCGCAGAAGCCAGCAAGGTGCAGATGGGACGTGCCCTTCGCAACGATGCCCAAACCTGGGTTGCTAACTGGACAAACCAAATTGAAATTATAGAAGATACCCCAACCCTGGAGGAAGCGCGATCGCTAGCGTCGCAAGGTAGCCTGAGCCGAGCCATTGATGTTGCCGGACGGATTGGTGCCGAGCGGGCACTGTATGGCGAAGCCCGTTCTGCGATCCGGCGCTGGCGGTACGAGATTTTGGTGGCTCAAGACAGTCGTACGCTGGATCAGGCGCGATCGCTCGCCGCAGAACTGAGCTTAACTCGCGCCATTGATGTCGCCTCTCAAATTGGTGCGGGACGACCGCTTTATTCGGAAGCGCAAGGAGCGATCGCCGACTGGCAAGCCCAACGCGCTCAGATTTGGGCCGATCAAGAAGCTGCCCAACAAAGCAGCAGTGACTATTACGACGATGGCTATTCCAGCGATGGCTACTCAGACGACAGTGGCTATGAAGACAGTGGTGATTACAATGATGGCTATTATGACGAGTCATATTAATGGTTAACTGCGAACCAACCGCCACTTTTAGGTTCAATCGGTGTCTGGTATAGCCGCACCCATCTAGTTTTCTGATATGGTGAGTCGAGTAGCAGCAGCGCCGATATCCAATGTCTAGTCCGTGCGCCACCCGGAAGCGCTTATGAGCGATCGCACAGCGTCTCCTGAGGAGAGGCTCCCTTCTAACCTGATCATTGTTGACCACGATCCTGTTTTTCGGTTGGGTTTGCGGATCTGGTTGAACCGATTTCCAGATTTAAATGTGGTTGCCGAAGCAGAAAACGGCGAAACGGCGTTACAGGTTCTAGCAACCTGCACTGAGCCATCAAACCCCGTGGCGATCGATCTGGTGATTCTAGATCTGACGCTAGGGCAATTTGATCCGGCTCAAATGCAGGGATTTGCGGTGTGTCAGCAGATCCGAGCAACGTATCCCGATGTGTCGATTTTGCTGCTCAGTTCTGCTACCGAGCCGTTGCTGTTAGCCGCCGCTCAGCAGGCAGGGGCAACGGGTTATTGCCCTAAAAGTGCCGATGTTGAAGACCTGACCACCATCATTCGTCGAGTTGCGGCAGGCGAAAGGTGCTGGATTCAACCGTTCCCCGGCGGCAGTCGCTCTATCACAGGCGAACCGCCCCGACCAAACCGCTCCACAGGCAACGAACCGGGCGATCGCCAGCCGTTGACTCGTCCTCCTAATTCCTTTGCCATTTTGCGGCGTAATTTGCGACGCTCGGGCTTGCAACGCATTGATGCGGCGATCGCAGATGTAGTGGCTCAGTTGCAAAACCTGAATCTATCTGACCTCGATCGCGCGGTGGTAGCTGGACGCTATCGGGAATTACGGGCGGCGCGCTGGCTGGTCAATCAATTGCTAGCAACCCCTACCGTACCGGAATCGGAACCGGAAGCAACTACAGCCCCTACAGCCCCTACAGATATCTCATTGCCGCCATCAGCCGCAGTTGCTCGTCCAAACCGTTCCATTCAGCCCATTGCAACCGCATCCGAGCCGATCGCGCTACAAAACACCATTGTGACGGCACAAAGTCTGCAAGCGGTTCTGTTTGATGCGGTCTTGGCGAAGCTGCAAACGGGGTTAGACAATCAAACGAACGCACCCTTAGAGATAGATATACTGCGCGAAGAGCGAAAACGTGAACTGTTTTACTTGATTTTACGCAAGCTGGAAGGACTGTTGAACGAGTTGCGCTACTCCCAGATAGAGCCAACCCAGATCATCGAGAAGCGATCGTCCATGTTGCGCGATGTTTGGCAAGCAGCGGCTACTGATTTCTTTGGCAAATACTATGCAGTGCCCATCGATAATCAATCGGTGGAAGTGGTTAGTGCGCTGCTGCAAGAGGAGTCGTTGGTGCAAACCGAAATCCTCGATCGCATTCCGCTGGTGGTTGAGTTTTTCAATCATCTACTCTTTCAAACTCCGTTAGAGGTAGACGGCACTGCCTATGTTGCGGGTAATCCTGAATCGTTAGCCAGAGCTGAGCTAATTTTGGATCACCTGGTCATCCAAGTAGCCAACGCAATTGTTCAACCTCTGCTCAACCGATTTGCCAACGTTGAGATCGTTAAGCAAACCTTTTACGATCGCCGCCTGCGGTCTATCCGTGAACTGGAGCGCTTCAGAAATAATTTGTCCTGGCACTATCGGGTAGAACAGCTATTTCGCGACCCCCAAAATATTTTTGAAAGCCAATACAGGTTGTTTACCTTTACGGGACGGGGCATCAAGCAACGGCTGGTTTACGCTCCCCGTACTCGTGAACTAGAACAACTTTCTGGCGTTCGTCTGGCAGTAACGATTCTCCTGGAAGCCCGAGACGCGATCGCACCCCGCTTGCGCTCTACTATCTCTCTGGTGGGCAACGGCGTGATTTATGTGCTGACCGAAGTGATTGGCCGGGGGATTGGTTTAATTGGTCGCGGTATCATCAAAGGCATTGGTAACACCTGGCAAGACAGCCGCTATAGCCGCAAGTAGAACGTTAAACGCTGTTGCGCTTGCCCTGTCGCCCTAAACAACCACCTGAACAACCAATGGTGTTTGTGCAAGCGATGTTACAAAATGGACAGCAGCACCCTCTGACGTTTTAAAGATTTCTTCTGATGATCTTGCCTTTACGATGGATTGATTCTGGGTTAGTGTCTCTCTGGAGCCGCTGTCTTGCTGTGGGGCAGCCGCTACTACGCAAACGATTGGGGCGATCGCTCCTCTGCGCGATCTTAATTCCCTGCCTCGTAGTTTTGCTGGGTACCCCGTCTGCCCTGGCCGGGTTAAACGACGATCACTTTGACGGCAACATTTTTCCGCTCTATGCCGGGAATGGCTCGATTGTTCCACCCCGTCTGACGCTGAAGCAGTCTCTTAAGCAAGACAGACCCACGTTGCTAGTGCTTTATATCGACGACAGCAGCGACTGTAAAGCCTACGCCTCTGTTATCTCTCAGCTTGATGCTTTCTACGGTCGCGCCGCTCATATCATCGCGATCGATGTGGATTCGATTGCCACAAAAGATAGTTATGCCCCTGATGAACCAGGACACTACTACAAAGGGTTGGTGCCACAAACGGTTCTGTTCAATCAGTCGGGAGACGTGGTTTTAAACGAAACGGGTTCCTTGCCGTTTGAGCGGATTGATGATGTGTTTCGTGAGGTCTTTGACTTGCTGCCCCGATCTGAATCCACAGAATTGCGACGGCGGCGGCAAATCAACGAAATCAGCTCGGAGATTGTGCCTGAGAACCAGTAAGGCTCGGCAATTCGGCGAATAACGCAGGTCAAAAGCAGCGATCGCCCCCATCTCACACTGCCAGCACACTGACGGTAACCCCTCCCTATTTGGCTGGGCACAACCCAGGTGCTAGCTTTTAGACTAGAGAGTGACGTTCGGAGAGTCTGGAATGACAGAGCAAACACAAGCGCGTGACTTATTTCAAGCGGCCTACGAAAACCGCTACACCTGGGACAACCGCTTCCCAGGTTACACAGCGGATGTTGAGATAAAGCGTGGTGATCAAACCTGCACAGGCAAAGTTCGAGTCAATGCTGATCTCAGTTATGAAGTGCTAGAAATTTCAGATGAAAGCCAGAAGGAGTCATTGCAAAGCCAGTTGTGGGAAACCGTAACCCACCGCAAGCGCAGCAGCTTTGCAGAAAGCCACGGCAAGCATTCGTTCGACCTGGGTGAAACGGATGACACGGGGGCTGTCGAAATCCTGGTGGGTGGAGATGCAATGGGGTCGAACTACAAAGTTCGCGATCGGGAAATTTGCCAGGTCAGCCGCGTGTTTCCCGGTCAAGTGGCTTTCACGATCAACCACAAAGACAGTCTCGACACGGGTGAGGGCTATATCTCAACCCATTACGATGTGATTTACCGCAAGCCCGATTCGGGTGAACTGGTGCGAGAAAATGAGGTTAAACTCACCTATGAAAAGATGGGTGGCTACTATCTAATGACGCATCAGGTGGTTCATTCCAACGAGCAAGGGCAACGCTCTGTCGCGGAAACTAGCGTCTCAAATATTCAACTGCTGCAACCTGCTGCTGTGTAAGCAACCATCTCCTAACGAAGGACGGTCTGCCTGTTGGGGTAGGGCGATCGCCCCAAAGCAGCCAGATTCCCTAAACATAACGATTGTAAACGCGTCCTCTACAATGGAATGATGCGACTCTCTGTGAGGTGAACTATGACGACCGGAACAATGGAACTGACCCCCGACAATGTAGAAACGGTGCTAGATGAACTGCGCCCCTACTTAATGTCTGACGGTGGCAACGTAGAACTGGTTGAGATCGATGGCCCCATTGTTAAGTTACGGCTTCAGGGAGCTTGCGGTTCCTGCCCCAGTTCAACCATGACCCTAAAGATGGGAATTGAGCGCAGGCTTCGGGAGTTTATTCCCGAAATCTCTGAAGTTGAGCAAGTTCTGTGAGAAAGTCTAGACATTTCACCATTTGCTCGACTTAATGATCTATTATTCTCGGACAGGGAAAGCTAAATTTAGTTTTCCCTGTTTGTTTTTTTGGGTTGCTTCTTACGCCTATGCCATATCCTCTCTACGTCGCCTTTATCTGGCATCAGCACCAACCCCTCTACAAAAGCCGGACGGCAGGAGAATATCGCCTGCCCTGGGTGAGGCTGCACGGCACGAAAGATTATTTAGACCTGGTTCTATTGCTAGAACGCTATCCTAAGCTGCATCAAACGGTTAATCTGGTGCCTTCACTCATTCTGCAAATCGAAGACTATGCAGCAGGAAAGGCGATCGATCCCTACCTGGCGATGGCGTTAACCCCAACCGAGTCACTCGATCGAGATCAGCAACGGTTCATCATCGAACACTTTTTTGATGCCAATCACCGGACGCTGATTGATCCGCATCCTCGCTACGCCGAGCTGTACTACCAGCGGCAAGATAAAGGACGCGACTGGTGTTTACAAAACTGGAACGTGCAGGATTACGGTGATCTGCTGGCATGGCACAATTTAGCCTGGATTGATCCCCTGTTTTGGGATGATCCGGAGATTGCCCAGTGGCTAGAGCAAGGCCGAGGGTTTAGCCTGAGCGATCGCCAGCGTATCTTTACCAAACAACGAGACATTCTGGGGCGCATCATACCCCAGCATCGCCAGATGCAGGAGCGGGGGCAGATCGAAGTAATAACCACACCATACACGCATCCGATTCTGCCGCTGCTGGCTGACACCAATGCCGGACAGGTTGCAGTACCCGACATGAAACTGCCGCACCATCGGTTTCAATGGGCAGAAGACATTCCGCGCCATTTGCAGAAAGCGAAACAGATGTATCAAGAGCGGTTTGGCTGTGCGCCTAGAGGGCTTTGGCCTTCAGAGCAGTCGGTTAGCCCAACTATCTTGCCCTATGTCGCTGAACAAGGCTTTCAGTGGCTCTGTTCGGATGAGGCAGTATTAGGCTGGACATTAAAGCACTTTTTCCATCGCAACGCGTCTGGAACGGTCATGGAACCGGAGCTGATGTATCGTCCGTATCGCCTGGAAACGGCCAATGGCCCTCTTTCAATGGTGTTCCGCGATCACCGTTTGTCTGACCTGATTGGGTTCACATACAGTTCGATGGAACCCCAACGAGCGGCGGCTGACCTGGTGGGGCACCTGGAGGCGATCGCCCGTCAGCTCAAATCGCATCAGGAGTCTGATACCACTACCCTTGAGCATCCCTGGCTGGTGACGATCGCCCTGGATGGTGAAAATTGTTGGGAATATTACAACCAGGACGGCAAGCCCTTTTTAGAAGCGCTATATCAAACGCTCAGCGCTGATTCTGAGATTCAGCTAGTTACGGTTGCTGAATTTTTGAGCAAGTTTCCAGCGACGGAACCTTTACCCACGAACAAGCTGCACAGCGGCTCGTGGGTGGACGGTAGTTTTACCACCTGGATTGGCGATCCAGCGAAGAATCGCGCCTGGGACATGCTGACTCACGCTCGGCAAGCGTTAGCCAACCATCCAGAGGCAACAGAAGACGCGAACCCTGCGGCATGGGATGCTCTGTATGCGGCTGAAGGGTCAGACTGGTTTTGGTGGTTTGGGGAAGGGCATTCCTCCAACCAGGATGCCATGTTTGATCAGCTCTTCCGCGAACATGTAGCCGCCATTTACCAGTCGCTAAATGAGCCGATTCCGCCTGAGGTTCATCGTCCGATTGAAGCCCACGTCGCTCCGGGAGATCACCGTCCTCAAAGCTTTATTCATCCCACGATCAACGGTCGAGGCGATGAACAAGACTGGGATAAAGCAGGGCGGATTGAAGTGGGCGGCGCACGGGGAACCATGCACCGCAGCAGTACCGTTCAGCGACTGTGGTACGGCGTTGATCACCTCAACTTCTATCTGCGCTTAGATTTCCAGGCAGGCAGTAAACCGGGGGTTGACTTGCCACCAGAGTTGCACTTGCTGTGGTTTTACGCCGATCGCCCCATGGCGAACAGTCCCGCCCCCCTGGTCGATCTGCCAGATGAAGCTCCTCTCAACTACCTGTTTCACCACCACTTGGGGATCAACCTCATAACCCAATCGGTCTGGTTTCAGGAAGCGGGAGAACATCACCAATGGCATTCTCGGATGAGTCGTGCCTGCATTGGGTTGGACTCTTGCCTGGAAGTGGCGATTCCCTGGGCAGACTTGCAGTCGATTGAACCCGACTGGGCAATGCGATTGGTCGTCATGCTGGCCGATGAAGGACGGTACTCTAGCTATATACCCGAAAATGCTCTAATTCCGGTCGATGTTCCCTAATCGTCTGGGGCAATGGTTTTCTCTAGGGCAGCACAGACGGGGGTGGGGAACGGGACGGTCGCGCTTCATCCCCTAGCTGCTAGATGCCGTATCAGAGTATCCTGATGTATTGGCAGGTGAGTTTAGCCAAACGTTTGGGGACTATCCGTGATCGACTTAAAACAGCTTAGAGAGAATCCAGAGCATGTTCAGGCACGCCTGAATCTACGGGGAAACTTTGACCTGAAGCCGATTTTAGACCTCGATCAGCAGCAGCGAGAGCTGGAAATGAAGCGATCGCTGCTTCAGGCGCGCAGCAATGAAATCGGCAAACTCGTAGGTCAAAAGATCCAATCTGGAACCAATCCGCAAAGTTCAGAGATTCAAGCCCTACGCGACGAAGGGAATCAGGTTAAGGCACAGCTTGGTGAACTGGAGCCGCAAGAGAAAGAGATCAAGGCGCAGTTAGAAGCAATCTTGCTGACGGTTCCCAATTTGCCAAGCGAATCAACTCCGGTTGGCAAAAGTGAAGAGGACAACGTTGAGATTCGTCGCTGGGGAGATGAGTATCTGCCAGGTAATCCCAACATTGTCCCCCATTGGGAAGTGGGTGAAAAGCTGGGAATTCTCAACTTTGAACGGTCGGCTAAAATTGCTCAAAGTCGGTTTGTGACAATCATTGGTGCCGGAGCTGCATTGGAACGAGCGTTGATCCAGTTCATGCTCGATCGCCATATTGCAGAGGGCTACACCGAAGTTATTCCTCCGTTTCTAATTAATTCTCAATCGCTGACGGCATCGGGGCAACTGCCTAAATTTGCGGATGAAAGCTTTAAGTGCGATCGCGACGACCTCTGGCTGACTCCTACAGCAGAAGTGCCGATCACCAGCCTGTATCGAGATGAAATTCTCCCAACCGAGGCGCTGCCAATCTACCACTGTGCCTACACTCCTTGCTTTCGCCGCGAAGCAGGCAGCTATGGACGAGATACACGGGGCTTAATTCGCTTGCACCAGTTCAACAAAGTGGAGATGTTCAAATTTGTTCATCCCGATACCTCGGAAGCCGAGCATCAAACCCTAACCCAGGATGCTGAAGGGGTGTTGCAAGCGCTAAAGCTGCCCTATCGGGTGTTGCAACTGTGTACGGGGGATTTAGGATTCTCGGCTACCAAAACCTACGATTTAGAGGTGTGGCTGCCGTCCTCTGGCAAGTATCGTGAAATCTCAAGCTGCTCGAACTGTATGGATTTCCAGGCTCGCCGGGGCAATCTGCGGTTCAAGGAAGCGGGCAAGAAAGGAACGCAATTTGTTCACACCCTGAACGGTTCAGGGCTTGCCGTAGGGCGCACAATGGCCGCCATCCTGGAGAATTACCAACAGCCAGACGGTACTATCCAAATTCCAGACGTGCTACAGCCGTACATGGGGCGATCGGTGCTCTAGTATCTCCAACTCCACGCTGGGCTGAGGAGTCCGGCTCAGCAACATCGGTTACTGCTCAACCACAAAAACGTTGGCCGATAGTGTAGCCAGTGGTGTAGCCAGTTTGGCAAACTCGCCACCCGTGCCTAAACCCACTCCGCTGCCGTTCTGGTTATAAAACAAGCGTCCAGACTTGCTGTAAACAATCAGCGCTGTGCTTCCAGGTGCCTCTGCGTCGGTATCAACCACGGCAAATTCACTGGCTTGAAGCGGACTCACAGCCTGATTGGGATCCCGAGTTAAAGCTGAGAAGACCGATTTGCTCAGCGAAATCTTGTCTTGCAGTGCCTCAAAATTTCTGATTTCGTCAACGCCAAGGTCTGCGAACTCCGTGCTGGCATCATAGGCAAAAATATCTTTCTTCAGAACATTGCCGACGAGGACATCGTTGCCAGCGCCACCAATTAAGATATCGCTACCGCCATTACCAATCAGCATGTCATTACCTGCCCCTCCCTCCAAGCGGTTGTTACCGCTGCTGCCGGTGATGGTATTAGCCAGGTTGTTACCGATGCCCTCAATATCGCCGCTAATTAGTTCTAAGTTCTCAACATTTCGCAAGTCAAATGTGTTGAGGCTAAAGCTAATGCTGGCTTTTACGGTGTCTGTGCCAGTGCCCAATTCAACGACGCGATCGCCTGCGCTATCAATGATGTAAATGTCGTCGCCGTTTCCACCTTCTAGGCGATCGTTACCCGTCCCTCCATCCAAAAGATCATTGCCATCACCGCCGTACAAATTATCGTCACCTTCGCTACCGCTTAGAAAATCGTTACCGCTGCCTCCGAACAAGTCATCATTGCCGCTGCCACCCTCAATAGAGTCGTCGCCAGCTTCACCGTACAGTTCGTCGTTGCCAGCATCACCACTGAGCGCGTTATTGCTGTTATTCCCATAGATGATGTTATCCAGGCTATTCCCTTCCCCATCAATACTGCCAGCAGATTCTTCCAGTAGTAACCTCTCGACCTGGGCAGGTAGTTTGAAAGTAACGAAGGAGCGAATCAGATCGCTATTGCCTTCACCTGGCAATTCAATGACCTTATCATCAATATGATCAACAATATAAGTATCGTTGCCCTCCCCGCCCCTCATCTCATCCGCTTCACCACCACCGTCCAAAATGTTATCTCTACTGTTGCCGATGATCAGATTTTTGAGGCTATTTCCGGTTCCGCGCAACGCCAGCAAGGTCAGGGTCAAATTTTCAACATGTTGTCCTAACGTATAGGAAACCGCACTGGAGATTACGGTGTCTACCCCTTGATTAGAACCTTCATTTACAACATCATTGACGGTGTCTACGTAATAAGTGTCATTGCCCAATCCACCCGTCATTACATCGTCACCTGTTCCTCCTTTGAGGACATCGTTTCCGTCCCCACCGTTGAGGATGTCATCTCCATCTCCACCGTCCAGCTCATCATCTCCAGTGTTGCCGTTTAACTGGTCGTTTCCGCCCAAACCACTGAGGAAATTGTTTTCACTATTTCCTTCAATGAGGTTGGCAATACTATTACCAATACCGCTAATCGCCTGACCAATGAGCGTTAGGTTCTCAATATTGGCACCTAGTGTAAAGCTATTGGCACTAGATTTAACCAGATCTATCCCTGAAGAACCCGTTTCATCAACGACATCACTGTTGCTATCAACAAAGTAGATATCATCGCCATTGCCACCGCGCATGACATCATTGCCGGTGCCCCCATCCAGGATGTCATTCCCGGCTCCGCCATCCAGGATGTCATTCCCGGCTCCGCCGTTGAGGGTGTCGTTACCAATTTCCCCTGCAATGGTGTCATCACCCGCTTCACCGTTCAAAAGGTTATTCTCATCATTGCCAAGGATAACGTTATTTAAGCTGTTTCCAGTACCACCGATGGCCGAGCCAATCAGGGTGAGGTTTTCTAGATTGGCACCCAGGGTGTAACTCGCCAGACTGGATTTAACCAAATCAATGCCGCCACTGGCAGGATTACTGTTCGTTTCAATCACCTGATCCTGAGCGCTATCAACAACATATGTGTCGTTGCCATCGCCCCCAGTCATGGTATCGTTGCCAGTTCCCCCATCTAGAATATCGTCACCAGCATTACCGTTGAGGATGTCATCGCCAGCCAAACCGTTCAGGCTGTTGTTTCCTTCGTTGCCTGTAATGATATTTGCGCTGCTGTTTCCCGACCCACTAATATTGCCTGCACCAGACAAAAGAGTCAGGTTCTCAACCCCAACACCGAGCGTGAATGTAGGAGCAGTAGAATTAACTAAATCGATTCCTGTAGAGCCTGCTTCATCAACAACGTCATTGCTGCTATCGACAAAATAAACGTCATCTCCATCTCCTCCTTTGAGGACATCATCTCCGGTGCCGCCGTCCAAAATGTCATTACCGCTGCCCCCTTCCAGGATATCGTTGTCTGCTCCACCGTTCAGGGTATCGTTTCCGCCATTCCCCTTGATGATGTCTGCTCCAGCCAGACCATTAAGGATATTATTTTCTCCATTTCCGGTGATGACATTGTCTAGCTCGTTACCTGTGCCGTTCAGGGCAGTGGCAATCAGGGTTAAGTTCTCTACGTTTTGACCAAGGGTATAGCTCCCAAGGCTAGATTTGACGAGATCGATCCCCGTAGAATTCTGTTCATTGACGCGATCGCCCTGGCTATCAACAATGTAGGTGTCATTACCATCGCCACCTGCCATTTCATCATCGCCGGCCCCACCGTCCAGGGTGTCATCACCCGCGCCGCCAATAAGAATATCATTGCCAACACCACCATTGAGAATATCATCCCCGCTGCCGCCATCCAGCGTATCGTTACCAGCCGCACCGCTCAACGTATTGTTTTCACTGTTACCGAGGATAACATTATCGAGTTCATTACCCGACCCATCTAATGCTGCATCGATCAGGGTAAGGTTCTCTACGTTAGATCCCAGTGTGTAGTTGACCAGTTTAGATTGAACGAGATCAACACCACCGATGGAGCGATCGCTGTTGGTTTCAATGACCTGATCGGTACTGCTATCAACAACATACGTATCGTCACCGTCACCGCCAATCATGATGTCGTTGCCAGTCCCCCCATCAAGGAGGTCATTTCCGGCTCCACCCTCTAAGTTGTCGTCATTCTCATTGCCAAACAGGCTATCGTTGCCAGCATTGCCAACTAGAGTGTCGTTGCCAGCACCACCGTTCAAGGTATTGTTGCGATCGTTTCCTCGAATCGTATTGTTACCATTGTTACCTGTACCAACCGTTGCATTTCCGACTAGCGTTAAATTTTCAACATTGGCATAAGGAGTAAGGCTAAAATCAATGCTAGCTTCAACAGTATCGTTGTCTCCTCCAGTCGCGCTAGTTTCATTGATCACATCTCCAGCACTATTGACGACATAAGTATCATTGCCGTCTCCACCCGTTAGCGTATCATCGCCACTGCCACCATCTAACCGATCGTCCCCATCCCCACCCATTAGAACATCATTTCCGAC
>NZ_JADEWO010000004.1 GCF_015207605.1 Oculatella sp. LEGE 06141 | reverse complement strand
ATTTGGCACCCTTCAACCCCAAACCCCAGCCCATTCCAGCCCCCCTTAGACGAGATAAGAGAATTCTCATTTAACGTTCATTAAACTCTACTTAAACCAACGTTAAACTATGGCCTAACGTCAGGCAAATAAGCCGTTTGACGGCATGGAAAGAACCGTTGAGAACCGTTCAACAGTCTGAATTCGCCCGGGTTAAGAAATTGAAGAGGCGAACGCAGCACGTTTGCAGCGTTTCAGACAACCCCATTCAGACAACCCCATAACGTCCGTCCAAAAAGCGATCGCGCCGATTTGGACTAGCAAGCTGGTGGGTTTTATGGGCATCTACCACTTCAGACCGATTTGTACAAGTGGTTCAGATATGACAAAACAGATAGACAAGCGCATTGAGTCAGCCGTTGGCAGAGGGGAACCTCACTACCCAGTTCAATTGTCCATCACCAGCCAAATTATGGTCGTTTATGGGCTGTTGTTCCTGGCGTTAGTAGTGGCTGGCTGGCAAACGAGAGTTCCTGTGCATCAACTCACCCGCGATCCAGTGGCGATCGTCCAGGGTCAGTTTTACTACGGCTTATTTTCAAACATTGGCATATTAATCTGGTGCGCTTCAGCGGCCATCTGTTTTTTTAGCGGCTTCATTCTCAAACAGTTAAGATGCCAGCCAGCCTTTCAGTCCTTCTTAAGGGCATCGGGAGCTTTAACCTCCATGCTTTTGCTAGATGACCTCTTCTTAATTCATGAAGATGCCATCCCCAATTATTTAGGTATTTCAGAAAAACTTGTCTTTCTGGCCTACGGCCTGATCACGGCACTGTATCTGGTTCGCTTTCGCAAGGTCATATTGAGAACAAATTATGTGATTTTTGCGATCGCGTTTATGTTCTTAGCCGCATCGGTATTCATTGATCTGTTGCCGGGATTGAGCCGATGGATACCTTTACCACCCATGTTGTTAGGCGAAAATTATTTGCTGGAAGATGGCGCTAAGCTGTTTGGCATTACCACCTGGTTCTTTTACTTTGCCCATGTGGGGCTGCGTCAGGTGCAGCAGGCGACCCAACCGCAAATCTAAAAGTCGCCCGCTGGTTTTGAACATCATGATAGAGAGCTGGGTTGGGACGAAGAACCAGCGAAGTATCCTATAAGAAGGCGCAACCGTTAGGTTACTGTACTTTTTCTGTAACCTGGACAAAGCAGCCAAAGCCAGTTCAGCGGGTAATTATGTCAGACTCTCCATCTCTGCGCGATCGCTACTCCACCCTCATCGACCAGATCATTGAGGCAACCCTCAAGGGCAAAATCCGCTCGAAAGAGCAGGTTTATCAAATGCTGGTGGAGGGGGTTGATCCGGGGACAGGCGAGATATTTGAACGTGAATTGGGCGATCGCATCATAACGATTCAACACCAGCTCGACTCCCAAACAGACGAGTTCAAGCAAGCCAAAGCACAGCGAAGCCAGCGTGCCCTGCAAACCATTCGGGGGGAATGGGAACGGTGGCAAGAACGCAATCAAGCAACAGCAGCCCTCTCAACAGCCGTGCAACGCATTCAGCAAGCCGAGGAAGGCGATCGGCTGTCTACCTTCCTGAGCATTGCCGATCCAAATCGTTCTCAGGCGCTTAATCTGGCTCAGCTACAGCAGTTGGCAACCGCGTTGCAACAACAACCAGAGGGGGCGAAGTCTTCCACCCAAATTGCTCAGGGAATTCGTCAGGGTCTCGACTCCTGGCAGCGGTTAGAAAACCATCTGGTCAGTTGGATCTACGATCAGAGTCAAGGTCAACTTGGGTTCGAGGGCGTTCCCGGACAACGCGGACCGTGGCCGCTGTGGGCAAAGCAGGTAAATCGCCCGATTCCCCAGGCGTTGTTTCAAACGCTGGCGCTAGAGCAATCTACCGTGGAATGGGCAGCACAGGAGCCGATAGACCTCACCGATCTGGTCGAACTGGTGGTGATGCTTCGCTGTTTGCAACAGGGATTAGTCGCCTGGTTTGATAAACTCGTCTACGACTCAAAAGTAGGCGCAAAGCTATCTATTTCAACATTTTTGGCCTTTGCTGTGATTTGGTCACAGTTGGCTAATGGCTTCAACCAGTCTTCCCGTGTTGGCTCCGAGCGTTCGACCTTTGCCAATGGCTGTTTTCAACTAACCCTGCAACTGCTGCGAACCTTTGCCCAGCGCGACTACTTCCCGCTCTATGGCGGGATCTTTGCATCATTTGCGGGCAACTACTTACGCAACGCGTTGGACTATCTAGACGAACCGTTGCGTCAGGCCGAAGGCACCCAGGAAAAAGCCCGAATCATGACGTTAATCGGCTATTCTGCCCGCGTTCAAGGTCAGTTAGCGCGATCGATCGCCTTTCATCAGCAGGCGCTCACAACGGCCCGTGAGGCGGGTGATGCTTCATGTGAAATTGCCAACTTAAACCATCTCAGCCGCACAGAGGTTGCTCAGGCGCAATACTCAGAAGCAATTAACTATAGCCAGCGAGCGCTGATCCTCAGCCGCCAAACCGGAAATCGGTTGGGCGAAGCCAACGCGCTGGCCAATCTTGGCTACAGCGAAGTCTTTCAAGCACAAGAGCTAGAACAAGCCGACCCAGAGCTATACGAAGCAGCAATCAACTACTTGCAGCAGGGCTTAGAACTTTCTGAACGGTTGGGCGATCGCCAAAGTCAGGCGCTTTGTCTCAGCAGTCTGGGCATTGCTCACGTTACCATCGACCAGGCTCAGGCTGCCGTCGGATTTCTAGAAAGTGGGTTTCAAGCGTCTCAGTTTTCGGGCGACTTATATTTGCAAGGGCTTAACCTGGCCTATTTGGCAGAAGCACACTATCGCCTCAACCATGCAGACAAGGCGATCGCCACTGGTTGCGTTGGCATGTATCTGCTGGAGCAAATTGCCTCAACCACATGGCGACAGGTAGCAGGTTTACTCACGGTGATGCAGGGACAGATGGGCGAAGCTGATTTTCAAAGACGGTTACAGCAGCAGCGCCCTCAAATTATTTCAATTATTGGTGTTGATGGCTACGATCACCTGCCAGAACTATTCCGCCAGTATCGAGAGGGAGCCTAGCAACTCAGGCCAGGCAAACGAGCCGCATTGAGGAGCATCTCAGCGCTGCGCGCCACCTGCACCCCTTCAGGTTGCCCTTGCTGGTTCTCAACGCACCTCGGCAGAGGGCACCCCCGAAGTGAGACGATTCTCGTTTCTTAGGCCAATATTCACTTCGAGAACTGTCACAGAAACCCAAATCGTCCCTGTGACCGCAACTTAGTATTAAAAGTAACAAGACCCCATATCGGGCAGGTGAGAAGCATGAGGACGAGTTTGAAACGGTTCAGCATCATTCCAATGGCATTAGCAGCAGGGCTGGCGATCGCTACATCCGCCCAGGCCGATGTCCAAACCCCTATTTCGTCGCCCGTTACCGTGAGAGGAAACTCTGGCGGATCACAATCGAGTCAGTGTGGTTACATTTCTAGCAATCCTAACGAAGTTTTGCAAGTGTCTGGTTCTCCAGCGTCCTTGCGCTTCAGAGTCGAAGGTCAAGGCCAGCCAACCCTACTCATTCGCGGTTCTGGCAACCCAATTTGTGTCATGGCAGACAGTTTTTCCGGCGGCACGATCGAGGTACCCGGTCGGCTTGAACCCGGAACATACTCCATCTTTGTTGGCGATCGCTCACAGGCCAACCACCCCTTTACGCTGTCCATTAGCCAGGAAAATTGAGTCATCTGTTGCACCTTGCCGACCCGCTAAAAATCGGGGCACCTCTGTAGAGGTGCCCCGATTTTTAGGCTTCAATTCAGGCGTCAACTATGAATCTTCGAGCTGTTTTACAGAAACATCGATCGCCTCAACATCAACCGTACCTGGCGGTGTCAATCGCTGAAAATGACCGGCATCCACCTTGAGCGGTTCACCACAACTGGGGCATCGGAGCTGCATACCGTTAATCCCAGCCGACTCGTAGTGGCAAACCGGACACTGAGCTTCAACCAGGTTGCGCTTTAGCCACCAGCGAAATCCAACAAACGCAACCACAGGCGCTAGTATAATCAACCCAATCAGGATTAGAAACGATTTAACCAGCCAACCCAGCCCAACCGCCCCTAATAGCCAAACAATGGCAAAGGCGGTAAGCCAGAACCCGATGCCCGATACGTTAAATTGCAGGCTTCTAAAGCTATTTTGATTCACAGCAACCTCCTACGGTTCTTATGCATCCAATTGAGACGCTTTCTCCTAACTTAATTAGATGCTCATTGCAAAAAGAATCGATTTAAGCGGGTCTTAAATTTCTTCTTCCAGCATAGAGCAAGCGACACGCAAGCGACAGCAACCGGAGAGAGCGACCTCTGCACCCGTACACGGTTTTACAAACGCACGCTTCTATACGCTCGCTAAAATCCGTGGGTTAACGGCTCAAGCGGCCTCAACAAATTCCAGCCTAATCTTTTTAGGCTTTTTTGATTGGGTTGCGGTCAGGATAGGACACAAAGATCTGGTTTAACCGCTGCACAAATGCCTCTTTGCCAAATAAGGCGATCGATTGTTGTCGCAGCCATTGCCCATCACAACGGCGATCGCACTCGTTACTCTCAGGTGCCGTACGGCAAATTTCGCGTCCCTTCAACATTTCAATGCACGCCCTGGTCACAGCCACCGGGTCGCGATGGGGCACCTGCCAGCCCAACTTACCATCTTGCAACGGTTCCGACGACCCATCCGCATCACCTGACAAGACCGGGATACCGCAAGCCATCGCTTCTAGATACACAATCCCAAACCCTTCTTGAGACGGCATAACGTAGGCTTCCGCTAATCGATAATGTTCTGGCAGGTCGGCAGTTGGCACAAACCCAGCAAACACGACCCGATCGGCCACACCTAACTCGTGAGCCAGGTTCGCTAAACGGGGCTGGTCGTCTCCTCGGCCAATGACCAGATACTTCACATCCGGGAACACAGCAGCGATCGCCGGCAGTGCCCGAATTGTGACGTCCACCCCTTTATAGATATCGCCCGACCACAGCCGCGCCACTGTCATTAAGACTCTGGCTCCAGTTAAGCCATAGCGCTCCAGCAAAACAGGTGACTTTGCGCCCGGTGTAAAGCGATCGCCATCCACTGGACACGGCAACATCTGGATCTGGTGAGGGTTGAGCTGATTCGACGCGCAAGCCGCATCTCGGCTGTAACGGCTGATGGTCCAAATTTGATCAGCATGATGCAGCGCGCGGCGCGGCGCAGGCGGCAATGGAAACCACACTTCCTTACCGTAGGTAATGACCGTATAGGGAATTCCTAACGGTCTACAGAGCATCTGCACCAACGGCGCTAAATTCATGTGCCCACAGAAAACCCGCTGCGGTCTTTCCCGCAACAGATAGAGCAATAGTGCAATAGCCAGCCTCAACCGTCCCAAAGCGGGAGGAGAGGTCTTTAGATAGTGAAACTTGAGGGAACTGACCTGCAACGGATTCTGACAACCCGTTCCGTCTCGCAACAGAAACACATCTGCCTGCGGCTGATGGGCGAGAGTCGAATAGCCATGAAGAATATCTTGAACGTAAGACTGGATACCACCTTCACGTTCGAAAATCTCTAGAAATATAAATAAGTTAGCTGTTTTCGCCATACCCCGATTGATTCAATCACCCTGTTGAGGATGGAACTAATGTTAGGTTGCCCTATCGAGGGAAGCGATTGTGCAATCGTTGCTAAATCCTACCAAACCAACATGAAGCCGCTGGTTTTGGTCAAATAGATTAACAAAATCTTTGTATCTTCTGGCCTTTGGGGGGGCAGGTGCTTTACGGCCTCATTACATAAGGCTGCCGTTTAAAGCAAACCAGTCCTGAGCCGTGGGCAACAGCAGTGCCAAACAGCTAACAGTCCGAAGCCGTCTAACGGCCTAAACCTTGGACTCGGCACGAACCCCCAGCCGGTTTTTAACAATGGTCAAACAGTTGCGGTTGTCTGGATACCGTTCATAGGTAACGCGATCGGCTAAACGGCGCAGCAAAAACCAGCCATAGCCGCCAATGTGCAGGGTTCCAGGTTCCGGCTCTTCTAACGCATCCGGGTTAAAGGGCTTTCCATAGTCCCAAATTCGGATTTCAATTCGGTCATCCCAAAGCGCCAGGTCAATGTCAATGGATGTTTCGGCGGGCAACTCCTGGTGAGCGTGGCGCACAGCATTACTAAACCCTTCCGCCAACGCCAGGTTCAGCGGATAGAGTTGCCCCTTGAGCCAGATCAAACTGGAGCCGTATCGTAAACAGAACTGCTTGAACCAGTCTTGCACCTGGTTCAACCCAGTAAGTTCACTTCTAACAGTCAAATGGTCTTGCTGGAACATATCGATGTTCAGCCAGGAATAAGATTCAACTGAATTCAAGCAAACGACTCACTTATAGCAGTTCTTGAATCAATCTCTTGCAACCTTCTGCCTGGAATGAGTGTATCTGTCTTGGTTGATGGGTAGATGGCAGCACCCTGCACCAGTAAGCGGCTGCAATTACTCGTGTTGCTATTTATTAAAACACGCACAAAGACGCCTGTGTTGGTTTCATTCAGGAAGTTTTCCCGTCATGATTCCAGCCACAGGCGTCAACATTATTAACTCGACGTTATTAAAACAATCCGAGAGTTAGGGATGTATCGATTGGGAACGTCGCACCGATACCCAACCAGAGGGTGACAAACGTACCCACCAAGAAGACGGTTGTTGCAACCGGACGACGGAAGGGGTTTTGAAACTTGTTCACGTTTTCGATAAACGGAATCAGCATCAATCCCAGGGGAATACCGCCGTTGAGTGCCACACCCAACAATTTGTTAGGCACAACACGAAGAATCTGGAAAGACGGATAGAGATACCATTCCGGCAAGATTTCCAGAGGCGTTGCAAACGGGTTAGCAGGTTCACCTATCATTGCAGGGTCAAGCACTGCGAGGCTCACGCAACAGGCGATCGTGCCCAAAATTACAACTGGGAAAATATAGAGCAGGTCGTTAGGCCAGGCGGGTTCACCGTAATAGTTGTGTCCCATGCCCTTTTTTAGCTTTTCGCGGAGCAATGGATCGCTCAGATCTGGCTTCTTCAGAGTTGCCATAGTCTGTTTGTGTTCTCCTTAGCGTCTGAAGTAAAAGAAGTTTGATTAAGGTCAATCAGCCGAAGTTGGCTCAGCTCAGTCGGTCTAGCTTATTTTGCAAGTGTATCAGCTCCAGCAAAAGCAGGGCTGTACCCCCCCGACATAAATTGCTTACAAGGGGTGCTTACAAGGGGCCAGAAATACCTTGTTTCCGGATCATCAAGAAGTGCAGCAGCATGAAGACGGCAATTAGCCAGGGCAATACGAATGTATGCAGGCTATAAAAGCGGGTCAGCGTTGACTGACCAACACTTTCACCACCCCGAATCAGTTCAACCATGAGTGAACCGACAACCGGAATGGCCTCAGGAATACCAGAGACAATTTTGACCGCCCAGTAACCTACCTGATCCCAGGGCAATGAATAACCGGTGACACCAAACGAAACGGTGATAACGGCTAGAATGACCCCAGTCACCCAGGTCAATTCACGGGGCTTCTTGAATCCGCCGGTTAGATAGACCCGGAAGACATGCAGAATCATCATCAGCACCATCATGCTGGCTGACCAGCGGTGGATGGAGCGAATGAGCCAACCAAAGTTCACATCGGTCATCAAATACTGAACTGACTGAAAGGCTTCCGCTACAGTTGGCTTGTAGTAGAAGGTCATGGCAAACCCAGTTGCGAACTGGATCAGGAAACAAGTCAGCGTAATTCCGCCTAAGCAATAGAAGATATTGACGTGGGGAGGAACGTATTTGCTAGAAATATCGTCGGCGAGACCCTGAATTTCTAGACGCTCCTCGAACCATTGATAAGCTTTCGAGTCAGTTACCTGCTTAGTAAACATGAAGCGAGTAATCCCAAAACATGCAGTGCTGTCAATAAAAAATGTAACATAGCCCTCAGGCGGATTTCATTCTGCTTGAGACCAAGTGACCGGAATTCTTAGTTTAGGTTTGTTACGATACTTCTTTATGTTTGCGCCTGTTTCGGCTTGATAGAGAGGCATTGAGCAGCAAAACCTACGCTGATAGCTGTGTTTTTGAATCTAAGCGATCGCCGCAAATCTTCATCGAAGTTTAAGATCTGTGTCATGAGAAAACGGGTTTTTCGAGTTGGGCTTCTTTTGGTATTGCCATTGGTGCTGGCGTGGGGGTGTTTGGCTCCTACCGCCTTTGCCTTTACTGAAGAACAACGGTTGCTCAGTGAAGTTTGGCGAATTGTGGATCGTGCCTATGTAGACAACACGTTTAATCACCAAAACTGGTGGTTTGTCAGACAGAAAGCGCTGAGGCAATCCCTGAGCGATCGCGAAGAAACCTACAATGCGATTCAGCAAATGCTGGCCAGCTTGGGCGACCCGTTTACGCGGTTGCTGAAACCCGACCAGTATCGTAGCCTGCAAACCAATACCTCTGGAGAGCTAACCGGAATCGGGATTCAAATTACGCAAGATGTGCAAACCGGAGAGTTGCGGGTCATTGCCCCAGTAGAAGGCTCTCCTGCGGATGCGGCTGGCATTCAACCGCGCGATCGCATTATCAAAATTGATGGAACATTCACCAAAAACCTGACCCTGGATGAAGCGGCAGAGCGGATGCGCGGCCCTGCCGGGAGTGCAGTGGTGTTGACCATCGCCCGCGACCAGGCTGACCCGTTGGATGTCGAACTGAAGCGAGAGCGCATTTCGTTAAACCCCGTCTTTGCCGAGCTGCGTCCCCAATCGCAGGACAACACGATTGGCTACATTCGCCTTAATCAGTTCAACGCCAACGCCACGGCTGAATTAACGAATGCCATCAATCAATTGGAGGCCGATGGAGCCACCGCTTATATCTTGGATTTGCGAAACAATCCTGGTGGGTTGTTGCAAGCCGGAATCGAAATTGCGCGGCTGTGGCTTGGCACGGGTACAGTCGTTTATGTCGTTAACCGAGACGGGATTCAAGACAGCTTTGATGCCAGCGGCGAGCCGTTAACCACCGACCCGCTAGTTATCCTGGTGAACCAGGGAACAGCCAGCGCCAGCGAGATTTTGGCCGGAGCCTTGCAAGATAATGGCCGAGCGGAACTGGTGGGCGAGCGCACGTTTGGTAAGGGCTTAATTCAGTCTCTGTTTAACCTGTCCGATGGCTCTGGATTAGCGGTGACGATCGCCAAATACGAAACGCCCAACCATCATGACATTAACCAACGAGGCATTGCGCCCGACGTGGTTGTGCAGCAAGCGCTGATGCCACGCGATCAGCTTGGAACAGATGCCGATCAGCAGTATCTGGCTGCCGTTCAGTTGTTAACCCAGCAAGCGGTCATCGCGGGTGCAGGCTAGCCGGGGACGAACGTACCACGACCCGTTGCATGGAGCGATCGCTTTAGATGAAAGCGACCCCGTTGAAGCGCTGCTGATTCAAATGATTGATACTCCAGCCTTTCAGCGATTGCGCCGCATTCGGCAACTGGGGCCAGCCAGTTTGACGTTTCACGGTGCAGAAGGCTCAAGGTTTACCCATTCGCTTGGCGTAATGGCCGTAACTCGTCGCGCTTTTGACCGAATTGCCAAATATTACCCAGAAATTAAGCCCTATCGTGCGACGGTTCTGTGTGCAGCACTGTTGCACGACATTGGTCATGGCCCGTTTAGCCACACTTGCGAGGAGGTTTTTGGTAGCCACCATGAACACTGGACTGAACGCATCCTGCAAGAATTTCAGCCGATTCGACAGGGTTTAACCGCGTTTGATGCCATGCTGCTGCCGCAGATTACGCAGGTTTACCATAAGCAACATCCCATTCCCCTGGTCTGGCAGTTAATTTCAAGCCAACTCGACTGCGATCGCCTCGATTATCTGATGCGAGACAGTTACTTTACGGGTGCGTCGTACGGCAAGTTGGATTTAGACCGAATCTTGATGGCCTTGAACTATGACCCGGTGAGCCAGCAGCTTGTGGTGGCGGGTAAAGGAATGGCAGCAATTGAGCATTATTTAGTGGTGCGCTATTTCATGTATGCCCAGGTCTACAACCATCCCAAAAACGTGGCGGCATCGTGGGTGTTGGAGCAGGCTTTCAGGCGAGCGCAAGAACAGATGCATCTGGGTCAGTTGGAGGCTGATCCAACCGTCACCGTATGGTTGCAGCAAAACTGCGATCGCATACCGCTAAACGACTACCTAGCAGCCGATGATGGTGTCTTTACTTATCATCTGCAACGCTGGCAGAACCATCCTGATCCGGTCTTATCTGACCTTTGTCGCCGCTTTATCGATCGGGACTTGCTAAAAGCCTGGGATGTGACGCAACTTGAAACAGATCAAACAGAACGCCTCCTGCAAACCGTGCAGCAAGCACTGAAACCATCAGGATTAGCGCCAGGTTATTATACGGGTTTCAAAACAGCCTTTAGCCGGGGCTATACCCTTTACCAACGGGGAATCATGTTGCAGACTGAAACCGGATTACAGGAAATCAGTGAATTATCACCGCTGGTTAAAACCTTAACTCAGCCCTATTCCAGACGTTGGCTCATTTACCCACGAGAGGTGGAGCCTGTTCTGCGATCGCTATCGTGCCCTTGATTCGCCGCTACGATTGCAGCCAGCAATAACATAGCGTTAAAAGTACTTCATATGCAGACAGAGGAGCGAACCTGACGTCAAACTCTGAATATTTGCCTCATCTCTCCATCTTGCTCGCACTATCGAGCGTTTTTGTATGCAGAGTCCGATCCGCCGCGTCCTTACTGGTCTGGTTTTTTTCGTCACTACCCTGATCATAGCCGTTCTGGGATATACCCTATTCGGTTGGACATTGCTAGATGCAATTTACATGGTAGTCATCACTGTTTATGGGGTTGGGTATGGTGAAGTTCGTCCGCTAGACACTCCCTCGTTAAAGATTTTTACCATGTTGGTCATCATTGCAGGGACATCGTCAGTCGTATATGCCGTTGGAGGATTCATTCAAATGGTGGCAGAAGGTGAGATCGATCGAGCATTAGATCACCATCGCAAAAGCAAAGAGATCGAAAGCTTGCGCGATCATGTGATTATCTGTGGGTTTGGTCGCATTGGGCAAACGCTAGCGCGGAAGCTAGTAGAAGCACGCCAGCCGTTTGTTGTGATTGATAGCGATGGCGATCGCATTGCCCTGGCAGGATCAATGAACTACATCGTTTATAACGGCGATGCAACGGATGAAGAAACATTGGAAGCGACGGGCATTGAACATGCCAAGGTACTGGCGACGGTTTTGCCAGATGATGCCACCAATGTTTTCATTACGCTGACTGCCCGTGGGTTGAATCCAAAGTTAGTGATTGTATCACGGGGTGAACTGCCATCCACCGAAAATAAGTTGCGGTTAGCCGGAGCCGATCATGTAGTCCTACCGGCCACCATTAGCGGGTTACGAATGGCTAACCTGATTACGCATCCCAATACGATTGAATTCTTGGATCAAGATGATGAGCGCAACCGCTTGAATGAATTGTTAGCAAAGATCGATGTTCAGATTGATGAGCTAGTGGTTCCAGAGGCTTCTGCTTTGGTGGGAGCTACCGTTGGCGACCTGGAAGTGCGCGGCAAAGGTACTTTCGTTGTGGTTGCTCTACGTCAAAGTAATGGCAAGACTGTCACGCACCCCAGCCATTCAATTGTTCTACGTGGGGGAGACATCGTCATTGTTTTAGGGCATCGAGGCGACATTCCCCAGTTTGTTCGTCAGTTTGAAATCCGGCGGCAGCTTCGGTATCGAGGAGCCAAATCGTAGGATATCCAGGTCTGACTGGAGGGGCAGGCAAGGACTCGTTCCGGTTTGATTTACTCACTGAAGTAGGCGATCGCATTTCCAATCTCAACGGGACAGAAGACATACACCAATTGCCCCCAGTTTGTACCAGGGGCAATCTCGTTTTCTATGGCATTTTCTACGGCTCAGTCACTGAAGCTTAGGCATCTTTCCACAGTTGCAAAATCTTGTCAGGCAAATAGCCTTCAACTTCTTTGATTCGCTCCTCTGACAGCTCATCTTTAGTGGCTGCAAACACAGCGGTGATCGCCTCTTCAGGGGCTACGCCTCTGGGCAAACCTGCTTCCTGGTTAATGCGAAACAGAAAAGTGTCCGCCTTAATTTTGAGCGGTGGTCGAATTCGGCTTAGAAAGCTAACAATGGGGTTTGTATCTTTCCACAACTCTGCCACTTCGTTTTGTAACGCTTTATCGTCTGTTGGCAAGGCTTCTTCGTGCAACTCAGACGCAACGCGATCAGATGCCTCAGTTGTCATCATGTCACGCATGGTGCGGAAGACTACTTCGGTTACATCTCTAGCATCAAAAATATCTTCCAAATTGCCCTTTACCATCACCTTCTCCAGGAAAGGCATACTCTCTGTCACAATGGGTACAGCAGGGCCTTTACCCAAAGCTTGCGGCGGATCTTGCTCCATCTTTTCCAGCATTCTGCGACCTTTATCCGTCAGCTCAGCTTTGCTAAAGGTAATCAGGTGAGGGAGCGGGCCATCCGATGCGCCAAACGTGTTTGCAATGCGAGCATCAAACTCTTTAGGAGCCACAGCATCGGGAACATCTTCCTGATTACCGTAAGCGTTACCCGTAAATTCGGCGTCAATATATTGTTTCTGATTTAGGTAATCTAAATGACCGAGCAAATCTGACTCACTAAGCTGTCTGCCAGCAAAATCTTCAGGTGTGAGATTCACTTCATGCACACCCTGGTTCGGCTTGTCGCCCTCGCTAATCTTTTTGAGCAAGATGTACATGACATCATCTCGTAAAGCAATTGGCATTTTAGTTTCTCCTTATACCGGCCATCACAATCTACGCAGAGAATAAAACGCAGCTGCCGTTGTCTACATCTACTACAAGGGACATTTTTGTAACGCTTCTGACAGCAGCACTGATCTTCAGAAGAGAAATGTGTTTCAGATTGCACTTTCCGCCCAAACGACCCCTATCTATGGCACTCTGAAACTAGAGAGACTCTCTCTTCGATTAAACCCAACCCTTTTGAAATCCTGAAACGCTGGGTATGCAGACTCTTCCTACTCCTGCCACCGCCACGTCAACGCTTTCTCTCTCTACCGATCCGACGATTCATCGCCGCAAAACTCGCCCGGTTCCCGTGGGCAACGTCACCATCGGCGGAGGGCATCCAGTCCTCGTTCAGTCCATGATCAACGAAGATACGCTAGATGTTGACGGCGCGGTCGCTGCCATCCGTCGGCTGCATGAAATTGGCTGCGAACTGGTACGCGTCACTGTTCCCAGTTTGGCTCACGCGAAAGCAGTGGGCGACATTAAGCAGAAGCTAGCAGCCACCTATCAGCCGGTGCCTCTAGTGGCAGATGTACACCACAACGGCATGAAAATTGCCCTGGAGGTGGCAAACCATGTTGATAAGGTGCGGATTAATCCAGGGCTGTACGTGTTTGAGAAACCAAAAGGCGATCGCACCGAATACACCCAGTCCGAATTTGACGAAATTGGCGACAAAATTCGCGCCACCCTAGAACCTCTGGTCATTTCCCTGCGCGACCAGGGGAAAGCCATGCGGATTGGCGTCAACCACGGTTCGTTAGCCGAACGGATGCTGTTCACCTATGGCGACACGCCCGAAGGCATGGTGGAATCGGCGCTGGAGTTTATCCGCATTTGTGAGTCGCTTCAGTTTCGCAACCTGGTCATTTCGCTGAAAGCGTCTCGCGTGCCCGTAATGCTGGCCGCCTATCGCCTGATGGCTCAGCGTATGGACACACTGGGAATGGACTATCCCCTGCACCTGGGCGTAACAGAAGCCGGAGATGGGGAATATGGCCGCATCAAATCAACCGCCGGAATTGGTACCCTGCTGGCAGAAGGCATTGGCGATACCATTCGCGTATCGTTGACCGAAGCGCCTGAAAAAGAGATTCCAGTTTGCTACAGTATCTTACAGGCACTGGGGCTACGGAAAACGATGGTGGAATACGTGGCCTGTCCCTCCTGTGGACGAACCCTGTTTAACCTGGAGGACGTGCTGCACCAGGTGCGGGAAGCTACGAAGCACCTCACCGGGCTTGATATTGCCGTTATGGGCTGCATCGTGAACGGGCCGGGCGAAATGGCAGATGCCGATTATGGCTATGTAGGTAAGCAGCCTGGCTACATTTCTCTGTATCGGGGCAGAGAGGAAATCAAGCGGGTGCCTGAAGATCAGGGTGTTGAGGAGTTGATTAATCTTATCAAGACAGACGGTCGTTGGGTGGAACCTTAAAGTTTTGCTTAAACCCAGCGGCAATTAGGCAGATTTTCATCTGTCGTCTGGATGAGGCTATGTTAGATTGGGCGTACTCTCCCTACACTGTTGTCTTTGGCTTAACCAGACTATGACGATTACGAAGCGTGGACTTGTTCTTGGCGCAACCGCTGTTGCGGTTACTACAGTCACCGTTACGGGGGCAGGCTTGCACTTGTCTCAGGGGCAGGCTTTTTTTCAAGAAAGTCCTAAGGAGCTAGTGGATGAAGTCTGGCAGCTTGTCGATCGCAATTACGTAGACGCTACCTTCAATCAGGTAGATTGGCAAGCCGTTCGACGCGAGTATTTGGGTCGCTCCTATACTGACCGGGAAGAAGCCTACACGGCAATTCGAGAAATGCTGGAAAAGCTTGACGATCCATACACTCGGTTTATGGACCCGCAAGAGTTCCGCAACATGCAAATAGATACGTCGGGAGAGCTAACCGGGGTCGGAATTCAGCTTTCGCAAGACGAAGAGACAAAAGAACTGCTGGTTATTGCGCCGATTGAAGATACGCCTGCGTTTGAAGCCGGGATTTTGGCACAGGATGTCATCATCAAGATTGACGGTCAAGATACGGAAGGGATGGATGTGAATCAGGCAGTCACGTTGATTCGCGGCCCCGTTGGCAGTGAGGTAACGCTAACCGTTCGCCGGGGCGATCGCCAGCTAGAGTTCCCCATGCGACGGGCACAGATTGAACTTCATCCAGTTCGCTTTTCAGTGCAAGATAGCCCCAACGGCAGAATAGGCTACATTCGCCTTACCCAGTTCAGCGCGAATGCGGCTGAAGAGATGAAGGCCGCTATCGACAGCCTGGAGCAAGAAAACATTACAGGCTATGTCCTGGATTTGCGCTCTAATCCGGGTGGGTTGCTTTATGCCAGCATCGATATCGCTCGTATGTGGCTCGAAGATGGCGTGATTGTATCAACAGTCGATCGCCAGGGTGTCTCGGATGAAGAAAGTGCCAACGGGCAAGCGCTAACGGAACGACCGCTGGTGGTTCTGGTCGATGGCGGTTCTGCCAGTGCCAGTGAAATTTTGTCGGGAGCCTTGCAAGACAACAAGCGAGCGATGGTCGTTGGAACGCAAACCTTTGGGAAAGGGTTAGTCCAATCGGTTCGTGGATTGGGCGATGGTTCTGGATTGGCTGTCACCGTTGCCAAATATCTCACCCCCAGCGGACGAGATATTAACCACGAGGGGATTGCGCCGGATGTGATGATCGAACTGTCTGATGAACAGCGAGAACAGCTATCCCGTGACCTGACCCAGGTTGGCACACCTCAAGATCCGCAGTATGCCAGAGCGTTAGATGTGCTGGCTCAAGAGGTGAGAGCCAGTCAAGAAAACAGACGGGCGGAAACAAGACCGCAATAGAAGAGAGCTATTAGCAACCCAACAGGGCTAGGGAGCGTGAATCGTGGGTTTAGCAGTAGTGCTGAACCCACGATTTTTTGGCATGAGTGATATTTAGATTGGTTGGCATTTACCAGCCCGAATCAGACCCACTCGACGGGCGATCGCTTCCCCCTGAGAGGCAAATGGCCCCCATTGTTCGGATGGTTCAGATTGAGCAGTGCTGCTGTCTATCTGGCTTTTAGAAACAACTTGGCAATGACCATCATCCTGTTTGACGATATACCAAACCTCTGTACTCATACCCATTCAACTCCACGACCAGTCATCTTTACCAGCATACGGCTTTACCTAATTTCAATCTGTGTCCTCAACCGTTCACCATTCAGGCTAGAATGCCAGAGCCGCATCAGATTGTTTGGGGGATCAGCCCAAGTAAGGTTGAATTGAGTTCAGCCCAGGGAAAGTCCGGTGAAAATCCGGCACTGTGCCGCAACTGTGAATGGTAGAACGAGCCTGCTTTACAGTCTTGCAATGCGCTCGGTTTTGCCAGAAGTCAGAATGCCTGCCTGATGCAATGTCCTGAATTAGTGCCCGCGATGCACGGGCAAGGGTTAATTATGCAGAGCTTGGTTTTATCACGTCCATCTGCGATGGACTGTATCGGTACGGTATTGGAGTCGGTTCAGCTAACGCCAACCATCAAGTCCATTCGGCTACGTTTGAACCAGCCCACGTTCACCTTTTTGCCCGGTCAATCCATTTGGCCTGTGTTTGAACGCGAAGGACAACAGTTCAAAAAGATTTATTCGATCGCCTCATCTCCGTCCCAATGCCCAGAGATAGACCTTTGCGTCTCTCGTGTGGGCTGGAGTTCGGCTTATCTTCAAGATTTGAACGTAGGAGATCGTATTGCAGCCCGAGGGCCATACGGCCTCATGACCCTCGACCAATTGCCCACCCGACCCCGACTATACATTGCGGAGGGATCTGGCATTGCTCCTTTAAAGAGCCAAATTGACTGGCTCAAAGAGAGTGGATTTAGCCGTCCGGTGTGGCTGGTGCAGTCGAATCCAGAAACGACGGAACACCTGCCCTATGTCAACTACTGGCGATCGCTGACTCAGTACTGGCGATCGTTCCACTATGTTGAGGCGATCGGAGACAGCATCGAACGGCAACTAGCATACCAGGCGTTAGATCTATCTCAGTTTGAGATTGACATCTGCGGGGTCGATCGGCGACCTGATGAAATTCATACCTTTGTGCTGGCCTTGGGAGCCAAACCCGAACGGGTTCGCTTCGAGAAATTTGTCGCCTTCTAAATCATGGCAAAATAGACAAACGTGGATGGACGCTAAGCCTGGTCCATCTACGTTTGTTTCATCTCTCGGTTATGACTCTAAAACAGCAAGATCCTGGTTCGTCTCAACAAACGCCGGATACGGCTCCACCCGTTTCGCCTCAAACCGATTCGTTTATGTCTCGCGTCTGGAAATCCTGCCGCAACACAGTGGCAGCACAGCGAGACAATATTCAAATTATTGGCATTGCCCTGACGCTGGCGATCGTGATTCGGCTGTTTATTGCCGAACCGCGCTACATTCCATCCGACTCGATGATGCCAACGCTGGAAATTGGCGATCGCCTGGTGGTCGAAAAGCTATCCTACCGCTTCCGTTCGCCGCAAGCGGGCGACATCATTGTATTTGACCCACCCGCCAGACTCCAGGAATTTGGCTACACCACCGATCAAGCATTCATTAAGCGCATTATCGGCCAACCGGGGCAAACCGTCGAGGTGCGAGATGGCACGGTTTATGTCAACCAGCAGCCGCTAATAGAACCGTATATTGCGGCACCACCGGCCTATGAACTCAATTTGGTAACGGTACCAGAGGGGCAGTTCTTCGTGATGGGAGACAACCGCAACAACAGTAATGACTCGCACGTATGGGGCTTTTTGCCAGCAGAAAACATCATTGGGCGGGCGGTCTTTCGGTTTTGGAGTCCCAATCGCATTGGGGCGATCGAAACAAAAACACCGTTGGTTGCCCCATCCATGCCGCTCAAGGTGCCAGGTTAACGCCTCAATAAAAGCTACAGTGCTGGATCGCCGCTCCTAAAAGCAGAGATAGTGCATGATCTCTGCCGTCAACCCTCCCGGCAGCGCCAACCGCTGCTGCAAATCTGCCAGATTGCGGTACTTGCCGTTTGTTTGACGATGTTGCACGATCGCCCTTGCCAAAAATAGATCGATCGCCGGAATGCGTGTCAACAGCTCCACCGAGGCCGTGTTTGGGTTGATGGGCTGAACCGCACACACGCTGTCTGCGTCGTAATAGCAAAACCGCAGCAGTGGTTCCAAGGGTTTGAGCCGCTGGATTGGCACGCTCAATGCTGCCGCCAAATCATCTAAACAGTGAAACGAAACACCAGACTGGCTTAAGGCAACGAGCGATCGCGCCTGGTGAATCGATATCCCCGGCAACCGCAACCAGTCGTCAACACTGGACTGGTTAACATCAAGATGCATCCCTAATTCAGCCGCCAGCCGCACTTCATCTACAGACTGCAAGCGATAGTATGGATCGTTCAAAATGCGCGATCGAATGGGGTGAAGCTGCGTCTTCACCTCCGTCCCCAACCGATTTACTGATGACCACCAGTCTGACAACGCCATGACTTAATTGTTTGATGATTCGGTTAAACGATGCGATCGAGCAACTGCCGCCGCTTTTGTTCAAACTCAAACTCTGAAATTAGCCCATCTTGCCGCAAGGTATCCAGTTGGCGCAACGCGTCGGCCACGGCTCCCACCCGAGCCGGATCAACGGCTTCCACGGGAGAGACCGAAGCCGCACTCAGCGGAGCCGATGCATTAAAATTGCGCTTAAATTCATCGGAACTTTGCAGCAAATACCAGATGCCTTCAATTACACTGGCAAATTTGGGTACAGGTGTCCAGGATAGCAGCACGTAGAAAATTCCCCACATCGGCTGTCCCAAATAGAACTTATGGAGTCCTGGTATCAGAATGCCAGAAATGGCTAAGACCGCAGCCAGTTTTTGATCCTTTGGCTTACTTAACATGAGCAGCACCGTTTAAAGGGCGTTAAAGGGCGAAAAGCGATCGAGGTCACAAACGACTACAACTGCTCTTATCATATCGACCCAATCGCAGCAGTTCATGCAATTCACGCAACTAAGAACAGGCCATCTTTCGTGCCAGACTGGCGATCGAGCCATGCCATTTGTCCGGTTCATTGCTCATATCCACATGACACGTCGCGATTGCTACAGCCTGGATCGGTTTGCCAGTGGCACAATGCGATCGCACAGAATTGTTACTGGCCTGGTTGGTCGGCAAGAAGACACGGTAGATTAGGATCAGCATTTACCGGGTGCTGCTCTTTTTATGACGAAAAAATAGCTACAGCCGCCATAATTGGTTGGCCATAACGCTTTGGCGTTAACCCCAGTTGTTGATATTCTTACATCTGAAGCGGTAATTGAATCTAACCAGGTCGTTCAGAGGATGTCTAAGCAGTGCTAAGCCCCACTCGAACCGCCCCCTGAATTTCCCAAACCGGGGAGACTTCCGAGCTAATTCTGACTTAAAGTTCTCCAGAATGAGAGGATTTAAGGGAGCCAATCCAGATTGATGCAGACTATTGCATCCTTTCAGACATCCTCCCAGTCGAAATGGAACTGATTCCACCCGTTTTTCCAAATAAGCTGCATTCTACTCTGTTCCATGCCACCCAACGATAGCGATCGCTCAATCGCATTGCTTCCAGGGATCTGTGGCGACAGTTGAGTATCTTCAGGGGCACGTTTCTAGACTTTATAGTTAGTATCAGCGCTCGTTCATTCGTTATATCGGCTTGCAACGGATTAATGTTACAGACTCTTTTTTCTACAGACTGGCTGAAGCAGTTTTCAGATCCGTATGCTGTCTTGGGCTTATCTGTGACTGCGGACGATCGCCGAATCTTGAAGCGTTACCATGCCGTTGCCAAAACGCTGCACCCTGACGCTTACATCACTACCGATACCAACACCCGTGAATTAGCAAACAGCCTGCTGGCGCATTTGGTCAATCCGGCATATCAACAACTGAAGCAAGACAGCAGCCGAGCAGAAGTGTTGGCAATGTTGCGGTTTCGGGTGCGCCGCTTAAACCAGGAAGATTCGCTGGGGTTGCAAAGCGATGGGGCACGTCGCCTTCTAACGACTCCGGTTGCGGCGGCAGATATTGTGTACGAGCAGGCGATCGCCGAATTAGCCGAACCGCAATATCAGTCTCTAGAGCAGTTTGAGCAGATTACCCACCAACTGGGAGAACTCAACTTAGTTTACTTGCGGCTTAAGCTCAACGAAACGCCGATTCGAGAAAAGCGAACAGGTCTTGTTTCTGCGGCTGAAGCGAAACCCGTTCAATATACGCCAGTGCCAGCAGAGGCAGCACGATACACCACCGATTACGCTCAGCGCCATTACGAACGAGCGCAAGAATACATGAAAAAGGCAAATTGGCCGATGGCAGTACAAGAGTTACGAGATGCCATTCGCATTGAGTCAAACCGGAGTGACTACCATTCATTACTGGCAAAAGCCTATTTGATGCAAAACCTGCCCGGTATGGCAAAGGTTCATTTTCGACAAGCGCTCAAATTCAACCCCAACGATGCGTTGGCGTTAGAATATGCCAAACGGTTAGGAGTGACGCAAGAAGAACCCGTCAACAAGCAGCCCACTGAGCGCAAAGGCGGGTTGTTTGGGTTGTTTGGCAAAAAGCAGTAGGCGATCGTTGAGAGGATGGTTCAACCGTTTCTCAGCGTTTCAGTCACTACTCTCCGTCACTATTTATAGTAAAAACTGAAGTGTTTTAAGGTATCAATTCGTAGCTGAATCAAGCGACAAAACCGTTTGACGGGTTTAGAAACCTTAGCCACTAGCTTTTCTGAAAGCGACAATTGGGGAAATTCGTATCGTCTTTGCTCATCAAAATAGCGCTGGTTTGTGTGCGGATCGGCATCACCTTTACTGATTCTGATTTTTTCGATCCTGTCTTTGAAAAAGGGGAAGCGATCGACCGTATCCAACCTGATATCTAACCCCGCTTTTGCAGCAGCAAGGCCGATGGCGCTCCCTTCTCCTGAATAGATGCCATTTAGTTCAAAATAGGGTGCAAGCCAGTCCCATGCCTGCAAAAAATCGGCTTCTTTACCAGCATCCTTTGATACTACAAAGAGAAACTCATTAACGTACAGAACAGTTTCCAGATTGAGATTCCACTTGTGAGCCACTTTCTCAACAATGGAACGTGCTTTTCGATTTTGATTGTGTTTAAGGGTAGAACAACCACTTCGAGCCGTAATGCCGGGAAGCCAGGTCAAATCGTGAGGAACTTCACCCACAACTCTCATATCAGCATCAATGAAGATACAGGCTTCAAAGTGGGACAGTGCTGTTTGAATGACAAACCGTTTATCGTGATAGCACGTCACACCTTGCTGGCTATGTTTAAACGCTAAAACATTAGAGCAAGGTTGAAAGTGTGACGGGTCATCCGTTAAAACCACCAGAGCCTTGCCAGGAGAATATGTTTCTAAATCACCAGCCAACAGCAAGGCAAGAGAACGATATTTCTTTCCTAATGCCAGGGTGCAAAAGCAAACGTGGTGGTAACGACTCATCATATCGATTCAGGAAGTGCGTCCAGCCAGAGCGTTTAATGGTTATACAGTAGAATTCCCTGCCGCTGCAACGAACCACCATCACCATTGAAGTCGCGCCAGCAAAGCCTGATATCCGTTAAGATTGACCGTAAATCGGTATGATTTTGGCACAAGGAAACTAGAAGTCTGCTATGGACCCGTCCGTGGAATTTCAGGACTATTTCGACATTATCGTGGTGGGAGCCGGACACTCTGGGTGCGAGGCAGCTCTGGCAGCGGCGCGGTTGGGCTGTCGCACACTGATGTTGACTCTCAATATGGATCGGATTGCGTGGCAACCTTGTAATCCGGCGGTGGGTGGGCCAGCCAAGTCGCAGTTGACCCATGAGGTAGACGCATTGGGCGGCGAAATTGGCAAAATGGCCGATCGCGCCTATTTGCAAAAACGAGTGCTAAATTCATCGCGAGGGCCAGCCGTGTGGGCGCTGCGTGCCCAAACCGATAAGCGAGAATATTCCAGAATCATGCGGGGCATTGTCGAAGATCAGGACAACCTGATGGTGCGCGAAGGCATGGTAACGGATCTGGTTCTTGGCAATCACGACGAAATTATTGGCGTTCAAACTTACTTTGGTGTTGCGTTTCAATGCAAGGCGGTCATTCTGACCACTGGAACGTTTTTGGGCGGCATTATTTGGGTTGGCAACAAGTCGATGCCAGCCGGACGGGCAGGGGAATTTGCCGCCGTTGGCTTAACCGAAACGCTGAATCGATTAGGGTTTGAAACCGGACGGTTGAAAACGGGAACTCCGGCACGAGTCGATAAGCGATCGCTCGATTATACTCAGCTAGAGCCGCAGCCCGGAGACACAGAGGTGCGCTGGTTCAGCTTCGATCCAGAGGTTTGGGTTGAGCGCGAGCAATTACCGTGCTACCTGACCCGTACCACCCCCGAAACCCACAAGCTGATTCGAGACAACTTGCATTTGTCTCCGGTGTATGGCGGCTGGGTCGATGCCAAGGGGCCGCGCTATTGCCCCAGCATTGAAGACAAAATTGTGCGTTTTGCCGATAAAGACTCGCACCAAATTTTTATTGAACCCGAAGGGCGAGACATTCCAGAGCTTTACATCCAGGGCTTTTCAACCGGGTTGCCCGAAAATTTGCAGGTGCAGATGTTGCGATCGCTTCCCGGCATGGAAAATTGCACCATGCTGCGTCCGGCCTATGCGGTGGAGTATGACTATCTGCCCGCAACTCAGTGCTATCCCACCTTAATGACCAAAAAAGTAGACGGTCTATTTTGTGCAGGGCAAATCAACGGCACCACGGGGTACGAAGAAGCCGCCGCGCAGGGAATCGTTGCGGGTATCAACGCCGCTCGGCTGGTGCGGGGGCAAGAGATGATTGTGTTTCCGCGTGAGCACAGCTACATTGGCACACTGATTGATGACCTGTGTACTAAAGATTTACGGGAACCCTATCGGGTGTTAACCTCTCGCTCAGAATATCGGTTGCTGTTGCGATCGGACAATGCCGATCAGCGGCTCACCCCACTGGGGCGGGAGGTGGGGCTAATTGATGACCGTCGCTGGAGCCTGTTCACCCAGAAGCAAGAAAACATTGCTGCCGAGAAAGAGCGGCTGTACGAAACCCGCGTCAAAGAGCACGATGACTTAGGCCGACAAATTTTTAGCGATACCCAGCAAGCGATCAAAGGCTCCATTACCCTAGCCGATTTGCTGCGCCGACCAGGATTTCATTATGGTGATCTCGATCGCTATGGGTTAAGCAATCCCAGCCTGACTCAAGCTGAACATGAAGGGGCAGAAATTGACATCAAGTATTCGGGTTACATCCAGCGTCAGCAATCGCAAATTGACCAAATTACGCGTCAGGCTAATCGTCCCTTACCCGCCGATTTAGACTATGCGGCGATCGACACGCTATCTAAAGAGTCGCGTGAGAAGCTGGCAAAGATGAGGCCACTAACGATAGGCCAAGCGGCTCGGATGGGGGGCGTTAATCCAGCCGATGTCAACGCGTTGTTGGTGTACCTGGAAATTCAGGCTCGCAAAGGGATTCAGGCTGTCACTCCTTAACTTTATATATCCCTATTTCAGTCCAACGGTTTGGCGTTCCCAGCCGAACCGTTTCAGCATCTGCGAACGGTCTACTACGCTTCATGTGAAACGGTTCAGCTGTCTCTAGTGGCCGAATCCAGCTCTGTCACCGAGCGCAACTTTAGCGTGGCATCATGCACTCGACAGCGCGCCTCTCGTAAGCCTTAAAACACCCTGCTGATCAGTAGTAGAGTTGAGTGAAGTCTATCATCAATCCCTTGTTGCTCTCTTCTCTGTCTTCCTCCTATGCGTCCTCGCCAGGATTTGATCGAAATCTTCTCGACCTTTTTGCAACTGGAAGCCGATCGGTTTGACCGTTGGGCGATCGAGCCAAAGCTGCGGCGCAGTATGCAACAATGCTTAGCGCAAACCGCCCAAACCAATGTCTCGGAAAACTTTTGGGCACTCTACTGGCACAAAATCTGGCAGACGCAAGACAACCTGCTCAATTTGGCGAAAGAACATTTGCTGGCCTATGTTCAGGAAAGCTGCTATTGGGCGGCTCAGAAAACGGCAGCAGGGTTTGCCAGCAACCAATCCAGTTTGGCCGACTGCTTTCAAATGGCGATCGCCCAAATTGACAAAGTTCTTAAAGGGTTTGATTCGCAGCAAGGGTTCAACTTCAAAAACTACGCCAGCGCGACTTTCAACAGCCTGATTCGAGAACTGCTGCGGCAACGGCAGGAGATTGATATCTGCACCGATTGGGCCTTGTTACGAAAAATCAGCCAAAAACGGTTAACCGAATCGTTGGTTAGCGCGGGGCTGGCATCCGAGACGATCGCCAGCTACATCCTCGCCTGGAGCTGTTTCAAAACGCTGTACGTTCCAATGCAAGCCAGCGGCACACGCCAACTCTCAAAACCCGATCGGCAGACCTGGGAGGCGATCGCGCATCTCTATAACAGCGAGCGGTACACGCAATTATCGTCTTCTGGCACAGCCGTCCAACCTGAGTCGTTAGACAAATGGCTGCTGGCCTGTGCCAAGGCCGCTCGCGCTTATCTATATCCCAGCCAGGTTTCGATCAATGCTCCCCGGCCAGGTCAGGAAACAGGCGAATTTCTCGATAACCTGCCCGAAACCGTGCAAACCTCCCTGCTGGCAGACATGATTGCAGAGGAAGAAGCCAGCACAAGACAAACGCAGCGATCGCAACTCACTGCCGTGTTAATAAACGCCCTGAAACAGTTGGACGAGCAATCTCAAACCCTTTTAGCGCTCTACTACCAGGACGGATTAACGCAGCAGCAAATGGCAGAACGGTTAGCGGTCAAGCAATACACTGTTTCACGCCGACTGACAAAAGCCCGCGAAGCGTTGCTGTTGACCTTAGCAAAGTGGAGCGAAGAGACACTGCATAGGACGGCCACAGCCGACCTATTGAAACATACCAGCACTGCCCTGGAAGAGTGGCTCAAGACCCACTACAGCCATCCTGACCTGCAATCCCCAGACATTCCCCAGATGGAGCCGCCATCATGACGTTTAATTCAGCTTTGTTTGACCCAATTCAAGTTTGCCTGGATATAGAGCCAGCCCTCCAGACCCAGGCTTGGCAGCAAAGCCAGTCGTTTGCAACACCCAGCAGCCAATGGAACGCCTATCTCAATCAGCTCTGCCTGGATACCGTTCTGCCCTGGCTACAAGATGCTTACGAACGACAAGCTACACCTGCACCCAGTGCTACCGCCTTGCCTGGCTTCTGGGAACTTGTTAACGGAAGTGCGATCGCCGTTAACCGCACCAGACTGGTTCTCATCCCCACTGAAGCAATTGACGTTGACGAAATCCGGGTGCCGCAAGAATGGGTAGATATTCCCGACTGGATCGCCGATTATTATCTAGCAGTGCAGGTCAATCCAGACGATCGCTGGGTCAGAATCAATGGCTTTACTACCCATTGGCAGTTAAAACAAAGACCAGTGGACTGGAGCGATCGCACCTATCCCATCAATGAATCTGACCTGACGGCGGATCTGAATGCGCTCTGGGTGGCACGTCAACTCCATCCCGAAGCAACGACTCGCGCCCGTGTTCCTGCCGTATCACCATTGCCGTTAGCCCAAGCCCAAACCTTGTTGCAACGTCTCGGCGATCCGTCTGTTCTGGTGCCCCGATTAGCAATTCCGGTTGAGCAATGGCGATCGCTGATCGCTCATGGTGGCTGGCGGCAACGCTTAAGCGATCAGCGTCGAGGCTTGCCAGAACAGCAAAGTCCGCTGCAATGGCTTCAGGCTGGCATCTCCAATCTGAGTCAGCAGTCAGGGTGGACTCGCCTGGAGTTTCAACCGGGCTTGGCCGTCGCTCGAGGGGAGGCAACCGAAACAACGCCAGTGCTAGCCAAAGAATTGACGATCGCCAACCACTCCTACGAACTGCGGATATCAGCGGTCGATCGCACCAGTAACATTTGGCGGTTTGAATTACAGCAAAGCGGCGGCACCATTCCGGCGGGCATCATACTGCGACTTTTAACAGAAGACTTGCAGCCGTTCGCTGGGAATGAAGACACAGCGAACGCCCCAGTAGAGCAGCTTTACATTGAAGTCTCCTTAGCGCCCGGCGAAGGCTTGGTGTGGGAAATTGAGCCAACGCCCGACCACTACGACCAAGAAATACTGCGATTTTAACCCCGTGAAAACCCAAACACAACAAAAATCCCCCGCCCGAAGGCAGGGGATTCTTTTATCTACTTACAGCTCATCAAAGGCGCTAGCCAAATCGACTCGCTGTTGAGGCAATGAGGAAGGCAGCGTAGGTTAAGACATAGCCAACCGTAAAGTGAGCTAAACCAACCAGACGACCTTGAACGATGGACATAGCCACAGGCTTGTCCTTCCAACGAACCAGGTTCGCCAGAGGAGTGCGCTCGTGTGCCCAAACCAACGTCTCGATCAGTTCTTGCCAGTACCCTCTCCAGGAGATCAAGAACATGAAGCCCGTTGCCCAGACTAAGTGCCCAAACAAGAACATCCACGACCAGACCGCCAGGTTATTCATGCCATACGGGTTATACCCGTTAATCAACTGAGCCGAGTTTAGCCACAGGTAATCACGCAGCCAGCCCATGATCGTCACTGACGTTTCATTGAACTGGGCAACGTTACCCTGCCAAACCCCAAGATGTTTCCAATGCCAGTAGAAGGTGACCCAACCAATGGTATTTAGCATCCAGAACATAGCCAGGTAGAACGAATCCCAAGCAGAGATATCGCAAGTACCGCCACGACCGGGGCCATCACAAGGGAAGGCATAGCCGAAGTCTTTCTTGTCTGGCATGAGCTTCGATCCGCGAGCATCCAGCGCACCCTTGACCAGAATCAAAGTGGTGGTGTGCAGACCGAGAGCGATCGCATGGTGAACCAGGAAGTCACCAGGGCCAATGGTCAAGAACAAAGAGTTCGTTCCACTATTAATTGCGTCTAACCAACCCGGCAACCAAACGTTACCGTGGTTCGGCCATGCAGTGGTTGCAAGGCTGTCAGAGTTAGACAACAGCGTATCGAAGCCGTACAGCACTTTACCGTGAGACGCTTGAATGAACTGTGCAAACACAGGCTCAATCAGAATTTGCTTCTCAGGAGTACCAAACGCTTGCATCACATCGTTGTGGACGTATAGACCCAACGTATGGAAGCCCAGGAACAACGACACCCAGCTCAAGTGCGAGATGATCGCCTCTTTATGCTGGAGGACGCGATCGAGCACGTTGCCCTTATTCTGAATCGGGTCGTAGTCCCGAACCAGGAAGATCGCACCGTGAGCAAAGGCACCCACCATGATGAATCCAGCAATGTACTGGTGGTGAGTATAGAGAGCCGCTTGCGTTGTGAAGTCCTGCCCTATGAAGGCATAAGGCGGCATCGCATACATATGCTGCGCGACCAGAGAGGTGATAACACCTAACGCTGCCAGGTGGAAAGCCAACTGGAAGTGCAAAGAGTTGTTGTAGGTGTCATACAGCCCCTGGTGAGGCAGGTTGAACTGACCTTCTGTCTTGGTGCCAAAGAAATTCTTGGCATTCAACATCTCTTTGATGTTGTGACCGATGCCAAAGTTCGTGCGGTACATGTGACCCGCAATGATGAAGATGACAGCGATCGCCAGGTGGTGGTGCGCCATATCCGTCAGCCACAAAGACTGAGTCTGCGGATGGAAACCACCCAGGAAGGTCAAGATAGCCGTTCCAGCACCCTGAGACGTGTTGAACACGTGATCCAAGGTGTCAGGATTTTGAGCATAGGCACCCCAATTGCCTGTGAAGAAAGGCTTCAAGCCAGCGGGATGGGGTGGGGTCGATAGGAAGTTGTTCCAACCCACATGCTGTCCACGCGATTCAGGAATCGCAACGTGGATCAGGTGACCTGCCCAGGCAAGAGAGCTAACACCAAACAGACCAGCCAGGTGGTGGTTGAGGCGAGACTCTGCATTCTTAAACCAGGACAGAGATGGGCGGAACTTGGGTTGCAGGTGCAGCCAACCAGCGAACAGGAAGATCGCTGACAACAGCAGCAGGAAGACTGCTCCCATGTAAAGCTCACCATTGGTTCGCATCCCGATGGTGTACCACCAGTGGTAGACACCAGAGTAAGCGATGTTGACTGGGCTAGAAGCACCAGCTTGCGAAAACGCATCCACAGCGGGTTGACCGAAGTGGGGATCCCAAATCGCGTGGGCGATGGGACGGACGTTGAGTGGATCTTTACTCCACTGTTCAAAGTTGCCTTGCCAAGCGACGTGGAAGAGACTGCCAGATGTCCAGAGGAAGATGATTGCCAGGTGGCCGAAGTGAGAAGCGAAGATCTTTTGATAAAGATTCTCCTCCGTCATGCCGTCATGGCTTTCAAAATCATGGGCTGTGGCAATCCCGTACCAGATCCGACGAGTGGTCGGATCTTGAGCCAAGTCCTGGCTAAATTTCGGGAATTTAGTTGCCATAGGTTACCGAGACCTCGTGCTCATCCACTTACTGCAATGATCCGAGCCAGGAAGAACGCCCACGTTGTGACGATTCCACCCAGGAGGTAGTGAGCTACCCCAACTGCCCGCCCCTGAATGATACTCAGAGCGCGAGGCTGAATTGCCGGAGCGACTTTCAGTTTATTGTGAGCCCAAACAATAGACTCAATCAATTCTTGCCAGTAGCCACGACCACTAAACAGGAACATCAAGCTGAACGCCCAGACGAAGTGAGCACCCAGGAACAGCAGACCATAAGCTGACAATGCTGAACCGTAGGAACCAATCACCTGAGTTGCTTGTGCCCACAGGAAGTCACGCAACCAACCGTTGATGGTAATTGCGCTAGCTGCCCAGTTTCCGCCGGTGATATGAGAGACAGAGCCATCTGGAGAGACGGTACCCCACACATCCGACTGCATCTTCCAACTGAAGTGGAAAATGGCGATCGATAGGGAGTTGTACATCCAGAACAGACCGAGGAAAACGTGATCCCAACCAGAAACCTGGCAGGTGCCGCCACGACCTGGACCGTCGCAAGGGAAACGGAAACCAAGATTGGCTTTGTCTGGAATCAGGCGAGAACTACGGGCAAACAGCACGCCCTTCAACAGAATCAGCACAGTGACGTGGATCGTGAAGGCGTGAATGTGGTGCACCATGAAGTCTGCCGTACCAAGGGCGATCGGCATCATGGCAACCTTGCCGCCCACTGCCGCGATACCGCCGCCAAACGCATAGCTCGCTGGAGCTAACGCATTAGGAGCCGTGGCACCGGGAGCCAGCGTGTGGATGTTTTGAATCCACTGAGCAAAAACAGGCTGAAGCTGAATCGCCGTATCAGAGAACATGTCCTGAGGACGACCCAACGCCCGCATGGTGTCGTTGTGAACGTACAGTCCAAAGCTGTGGAAGCCAAGGAAAATACAAACCCAGTTGAGATGGGAAATAATCGCATCCCGATGACGAAGCACACGGTCTAGCAAGTTGTTCTGGTTCACCTCGGGGTCGTAATCCCGAACCATGAAGATAGCAGCGTGAGCACCGGCACCCACAATCAAGAATCCACCAATCCACATGTGATGCGTAAAGATAGACAGTTGCGTGGGATAGTCCGTTGCCAGGTATGGATACGGTGGCATCGCATACATGTGCTGCGCCACGATGATCGTGACAGAGCCTAGCATCGCCAGGTTAATGGCTAGCTGAGCGTGCCAGGAGGTGGTCAGGTTCTCGTAGAGACCTTTGTGTCCTTCGCCAGTGAAAGGACCTTTATGCGCTTCTAGGATCTCTTTAATGCTGTGGCCGATACCCCAGTTGGTGCGATACATATGGCCGGCAATGATGAACAAAACAGCCAGTGCCAAATGGTGGTGGGCAGTATCTGTTAGCCATAGGCCACCCGTTACCGGGTTCAAGCCACCCTTAAAGGTAAGGAAGTCAGCATATTCACCCCAGTTAAGGGTGAAGAAAGGAGTGAGACCCTTAGCAAAGCTCGGATAAAGCTCTGCCATCAAACCAGAGTTCAAGATGAACTCGTGGGGGAGGGGAATGTCTTGAGGAGCAACCCCGGCATCTAAGAGCTTGTTAATGGGCAATGACACATGGATCTGGTGACCTGCCCAAGACAGGCAACCCAGACCCAACAAGCCAGCCAGGTGGTGATTCAGCATTGACTCCACATTCTGGAACCACTCCAGTTTGGGAGCCCGCTTGTGATAATGGAACCAACCAGCAAACAGCATCAAAGCTGCCATCACCAGACCGCCGATTGCAGTGCAATAAAGCTGGAATTCATTGGTGATGCCAGAGGCTCGCCAGATTTGAAAGAATCCAGAGGTGATCTGGATTCCCTGGAAGCCACCGCCTACATCTGCATTCAAAATTTCTTGACCAACAATTGGCCAGACCACCTGAGCACTAGGTTTGATGCTTAAAGGGTCTGCCAGCCAAGCTTCATAGTTTGAAAAACGAGCGCCGTGGAAGTACATGCCGCTTAGCCAGACAAAGATGACGGCTAAGTGACCAAAGTGAGCGCTGAAGATCTTACGGGATATATCTTCTAAGTCGCTGGTATGACTATCAAAATCATGCGAGTCGGCGTGAAGATTCCAAATCCAGGTTGTGGTTTTGGGACCTCTAGCTAGAGTGCGATCGAAGTGACCAGGTTGAGCCCATTTCTCAAATGAAGTAGGAACCGGATCGTTATCGACCACCACTTTAACTTTGGCCTCCCGCTCCCGTGGGGTAGTTGTCATTAGAGACTCTCCTCTCTCTAGACAAGGAACGAAGGTATCCCTCACCCCAAGTATTTAATTAGACGGTGTTTCTCTTCTCAATTAATCAGCAAGCTAGCAATTAACAGAACCAGGCTTATGAGACCCAGAGAGAGCGTCGTAACGTTTCAGAGTCCACGCTATTGAGAAGAGGACTAACCGCGATCGCCATCCGCGCTAAAAACCCGGAGGGCGTTGTAGACAACCTTGGGGGGGGTCTTTGGTGCATTATAGAGCCGCATCTGGACGCACTTTAAGGAGAGTTAACAATAATTCAAAATGAGCAAATATTGAATATATCTAGTTTCCAACCACAGTTAGGTACAAAAAATATTCCATATATTGTAGATTGTTTACAATTTGAAATGATCTATACACCCCATAGAAGAATCTAGAGGGACACCCTATTCCAGTTAGCCCGGACTTGGCACTTCCTGTTTTTTGTTTGAACGTTTTTAAGCAGCAGATTTAGTAGCAGAAAAAGAAGGTTTAATTTATGAAGAAAATGGTTTCAAACCCATAAGTTTTGTAAACAAGAAAGCGTTAGGGGTGAGCCGCGATCGCAACCCAGGTCAAGTGGGTTGCGCTTCAGGTTTGCCTTAACCAAACAAAGTCACCCAGGACAACGGAGGCTTTTGCGACGCTGGATGCCCCTATCCGGGCTATAGTTCCCTATGGACAGATCGATACGAAATTATTGGCGATCGCATAGGAGCTTGGTCGAGTGTTCGGGATGAAGTGGCAACAAACGGCAGTTAGAGGGCTACTGGCTGTAGGGTTAGTGCTCGTTCTCGGACTCAATTTGACAGGATGTGGGGGCGATCGTTCGGCTTCCGCACCGTCATCTCGGACATCGAGTTCCCCACAATCGCTAACCGGACGGCTCTCAGAGGCTGCCCCTGCCGAAGTAATTCAGGCATTGAAGCGAGAACTAGAAGTCTATCAACCCCAGGTCAACATTCTTGCACCCAAGCCCAATGAGGTGTTGCAAGACGACCAGGTCACTGTACGTTTTCAAGTACAAGATCTGCCTCTGTTTAAAGACGAGGAGCTGGATCTGGGGCCACATTTACATGTCATTGTCGATAACGAACCCTACAGAGCGGTATACAACGCCGATGAGCCGCTGGTCTTAAAGGATCTGCCGCCTGGAACGCACACCATCCGAGCATTTGCTTCCCGCCCCTGGCACGAAAGCTTCAAGAACGAAGGGGCATATGCCCAAACAACCTTCCATCTATTTACGCAAACGCCAGACAATAACCCTGACCCCAGCAAGCCGCTGTTAACGTACAGCCGTCCTAAAGGAAGCTATGGGGCAGAGCCAATTATGCTGGATTTCTACCTCACGAATGCACCGCTACACCTGGTGGCCCAGGAAAGAACCGATGATGACGTTCTAGATTGGCGTATTCGAGCGACGGTAAACGGCGAGAGTTTTGTGTTCGATCGCTGGGAGCCGATCTATCTCAAGGGCTTCAAACCGGGCAAAAACTGGGTTCAGCTTGAGTTACTCGATGAAAATGGCAATTTGTTTCCCAATCCGTTTAACAGCACCGTTCGGCTAATTGATTACAAGCCAAACGGAACCGATACGCTTTCTAAGCTGATTCGTGGTGAATTGGCGATCGCAGACGTGCGTGGCATTGTTGATCCAACCTACACGCCTGACGTAGAGCCGATCCCGGAACCAAGCCCAACACCAACACCTGAGCCGATTCCAGTTCCGGTGCCGTCTCCTGAACCACTGCCGACCGAACCAACGCTTCCAGAAGTCGAAGAATTGCCACAAAAGCCAATCTCTCCGCCTGAACTCGCGCCAGTGGCTCCCGAAGAAGCACTTCCAGAACCTGAGATTGAAGAGGTTCCGCCACCCAAATCGGCTCGACCGGGGTTGTTCGATCGATTCCGTCGTCGGCCTACACCACCAATCGTTGAGCCTGCTCCAGTGCCAACGCCGCCCGCCATCATCGAATCTCCTGGCACGCCTGAGGAAACGTCACCGTTTGGGGAGGCTGAGCCAGTGCCCCAAGAGGTGCCAACGATCGAAGATCGGCCTAGCGACGACGCAGTGGTTGAACCTGTCCCCGAGTTGGAGCCATCAGCACCCACACCCACCGTTTCGCCCACTCCGTCTGCACCCAGACAGGGATTCTTCGACCGTTTCCGTCGCCGTTCGGTGCCACCTGCGGTTGAACCCACATCCCCCCCGGTTCCACCTGCTGCGATCGAACCGCCCACCCCTGAATCTCCACCATCCGAGCCGCTAGATGAACCCGACCGTGAAGACCGTGCTAGCGAGGATGCAGTGGTTGAACCTGTGCCTGAGTTGGAGCCATCAGCACCCGCACCCCCTGTTGCACCCACTCCGTCTGCACCCAGACAAGGCTTTTTCGATCGCTTCCGTCGCCCAGCGACAGAAACCTTACCGTCACCCCAACCCTTGCCAGACGTGTTGGAGGCTCCCGATCTAGACTTGCCCCGCGTGGAAACGACTCCAGAGACAAAAGCGACTGAGCCATCATCCGAATTCACTGGTGGGTTTGAGCCGGAACCAACACCGCCGGATGTTGACCAGATCCCTGAGCGATCGCCCTCACCAGAGGCGCTACCCTCAACGCCGTCCAAATCTGCACCATCGGGGATCTTTCCCCTCCGCTCGCCTGTTTCTCCAGGGCCATTAACACCTGAAGACACCCTGCCTGAAATCATTCAGCCTCCGGCGAGCGAGGAAATCGAGCCATATCCGTCTAGCACAGAACCATCCAAAGTAGACCTGTCCGAAATCACCCCGTCCGTTGGAGCCAACGCAGAAGTTCGATCGCCTGATTAACCAACAACGTTTGGTATTCGCTAGCGTGAAGGGGTGCCTGCCACAGCAAAGCAACCACCATGGCTCGTGTACGTGCGCCCGAACTGCCGCCAGACTCACTCTGGTTAAACGGCACAACATCGTTAGCAGAACATCCTTTGTCCCTCAAATCCCTGCGAGGACGAGTGGTCATTCTGGATTTCTGGACGTTCTGCTGCATTAATTGCTTGCATATTCTGCCTGTCCTTAAGCAGCTAGAACAGAAGTACAAAGACAGCCTCACTGTAATTGGCGTTCACTCTGCCAAGTTCGACAATGAGCGAGATGTTGCAGCCATTCGACAGGCCATTTTGCGCTACGACATCAAGCATCCGGTGCTGGTGGATAACGGTCTTGAAGTCTGGCAGCACTATGCGGTGAAAGCTTACCCCACCCTGGTTGTAATTGATCCACAGGGATATGTGGTGCAGTCGGTGGTAGGAGAGGGCGATCGCCACGCGCTAGATCGCCTCATTGCCGCTTTAATTGAGGCTCATCAACAGCAGGGAACACTTCGTTTTGAAGAACTCGATTGGTTCCTAGAACAACAGAAATCGCCGATCCTCACACCCTTAGCTTTTCCGGGCAAGGTACTGGCCGATCAAAGCAGTGATAGCCTATTCATTGCCGACACAGGACACCACCGCATCATCGTTACGTCTCTCAATGGCAGTGAAATCAAACACATTATTGGCAACGGTCATCCCGGATTGACCGATGGCACCTTTACGTCTGCACAGTTTGCATCTCCGCAAGGAATGGTGTTCGATCGCCAGCAGCACTGGTTATATGTAGCAGATACCGAAAACCACGCCCTGCGTCGAGTGGATTTACGCCAGCGTCAAGTTGAGACGATCGCCGGAACCGGGCAACAGAGCCGACAGCTTCAACCCCATCAAGGCATAGGGTTAGAAACGCCCTTAAATTCACCCTGGGACTTAGACCGGGTAGAGCATTATCTATTGATTGCAATGGCGGGTTCTCATCAGATTTGGCAACTGAACCTGATAGAGGGCACGATCCGCACCTATGCTGGAACCGGGGCAGAGTTTTGTGTAGATGGCGCGATCGACCAGGCCGCCTTCGCCCAACCCAGCGGCCTGTCTACCGATGGCACTACTCTCTTCGTCGCCGATAGCGAAAGTAGTACAATCAGGGCGGTTCGCCTGGGACGGTCTCCCCAAGTCGAAACGATTTGTGGCAGCGGCGATCTCTATGGCTTTGGAGACGTGGATGGTCAAGGAAGCGATGTTCGGCTTCAGCACTGTCTGGGTGTAGCGTATGCGGGGCAGCATCAGCTCTGGATTGCAGATACCTATAACCACAAAATCAAGCAGGTGGATGTTCCTACAGGCACATGTACAACCATTCTGGGGAACGGTACCCCAGCCCTTCAAGATGGCAAAGGCATTCAGGCACAATTCTCAGAACCGTCGGGCTTGAGTCGGGCAGGCTCCTATTTATACGTAGCCGATACGAACAACCACGCCATTCGACGCATAGAGATTGAGACACAAACCGTTACGACGCTTAACTTCCCAGGGCTGTGTGCGCCTCATATCTGCCTGTGAACGACTGTTAGCGCGCTTTCGCTTCAGGAATCTACACTATTCAGGCAATGGTCAGCTCGGTGCAGCAATGTCCTGGCTTATGGCTCCACCTGTTCTACTGTTGCCAACACTCTCAGGATTTTGTTTGCATCATTCAAATCCCCCACCATCCGTCTGACGGGTAGAGGCCACGCCTTCACCAGCGTTGGTGTAGCAGCAACCTGATCTGCTTCTGCCAAATCGGGATGTTTGTAGATATCTACCACTTTCAGCGTGTAGGGCTGCTGAAGCGACTTTTCTAACAACTGATGCAGATTTTGCAAAATGCGCTCAGTGGCAGCACTGTGACCTGAGACAAACAAACGCAGTACATACCCTTGCGCCGTTTGCGCCTGTTGACGTGGAGACCAGGCCAGATTTGGGCGATCGTCTCCTTCCACCTGCGTTTGAGGTTCAACCGTTTCAAACCGAACCACCAGATCGTGGTTTTGCCAGAGCTGGGGAAACTGATGCTGATAGGTCGTCATCAGCATCAAATCACATAAGTCTTCTGAATGGGGTGCCACTTGCCAGGTAAAGTCACCCATTTCAAACACAGCATTCAAGAGAGCTTGATGCCGCAACACAAAGGGACATGCCTCAGCCGATGTCTGTACCGCCTGCGTTTTGGGATCGATCCACCGATCAATCGTGGCCGTATAGCAAGGCACTAAAAAGTGGGGTAGCTCTGGCAACACCAATAGATCCTGTAACACAGCACAAAGTTGCAGATGCCAGCGAACCCGCTTTTGGGGATCGATGCAGTAAACGAGGTCGCCTCCAGGGGTAAATAACGCGATTCCTTTGAATAGGGGATCTGGGTAAACCTTCGGGTCGGAGGGAGAGTTGCGGTTGGAGCGATCGTTCATAGCAGTTGTGCAGAGCCATCAACCCAAAGGAATTGGCTCAGGTGTAGCCTGTTACTGGTCTATACTCCCCCTCCATTCCTAACAAGCCAGACTTAGCCGCCTTTGGCCGCCTTTAGCCTCAAAGAATGGCGAACCTAAACTCTGCCGCGCAAAATCTGAGCCATTTCGTTTGGTTTGGGCGACATTTCCAGAGCCGTTTCTTCTGTAATCCGTCCAGCTTCGTACAGTTTGTATAGGGACTGGTTCATCGAACACATACCGTCGAAGGTACATCTGGGGATGATCGCTTCAATTTCGTCGATCTCTCCTTTGCGAATGTAATCTCGAATGGCATCGGTATTAATCATAATGTCGTGGAATGCGGCTCGCTTGCCATCCGTAGTACGGCACAATCCCTGAGCAATCACAGCTACCAATGATTCAGCGATCGCGACCCGCATCGGTGCTTGCTGCTCCGGCGGATACAGGTTCAAAATCCGTTCGATGGTTTTGACGGCACTGTTGGTGTGCAGCGTTCCCATCACCAAGTGTCCGGTTTGAGCGGCTTTAAGTGCCGTATTCACGGTTTCCTGGTCGCGCATTTCACCGATCAAAATCACGTCTGGGTCTTCCCGCAGAGCGGCCTTGAGCGCGTTATCAAACTTGAGCGTGTGCATTCCCACTTCACGCTGTTTGATCAAGCACTTACGGCTCTGATGCACAAATTCCACCGGATCTTCGATGGTGACAATATTTTTGGGCATCTCATGATTCATGTAGTCAATCATGGCGGCCATCGTCGTCGATTTACCAGAACCAGTTGGCCCTGTTACCAGAATTAGCCCCTTGTGATAGTGGCAAACATCCCTGAACACCGACGGCAAGTTGAGCTGTTCCATCGTCAGAATCTTCAACGGAATCAAGCGGAGCACCATCGATGGCCCGCGCAACGAGTCGAAGATATTGATCCGCACCCTGGCAAAGTCGTACTGAGCGGCACCGTCAAAATCGAGATGGTCTTTGAAGCGCTTAATTTCCTCGTCGGTGAGCAGCTCTCGCAGCCAGCTAAAGAAGGTGGGTTCATCAGTAACGGGATATTCAGTGGTGTCGATTTCACCCCGATTACGGAAACGAGGAACCTCTCCTACACCCACATGCACATCAGAGAAACCTTTATCGTAAGCTTCTCGAATCAACTGTGCCATCGTGGGTGAGCCTGCGGTTGGCGCACTCCGGTTCAGTGACTGTGGCGGTGGTGCCGTTGGACGGTGCCCACCCATAGGCGGTGGTGCGGCCGGAGGGGGAGTAGCTGGTTTGGCGGTCGGCACAGTGGATTCTCCTGAACTTTTAATGCCAGACGAATTCACGGCAGCAGTAGCCGACGGAGACGATAGCGTTTGAGACGGCATCTGCTGGGTCACTCCAGTCACCGTCGGGTTGCCTGACGGTCTTGGGGGTGGAGGCGGAGGCGGCGCTCGATGGGCAGGCGGGGGAGTAACCGGACGTTGTGATTCTGTCATAGACCACTCGTTGGTAAAAGCTGCAAGATGCCGAAGGTTGGAACAGTTGATTGATGTTCAAATCCAGAAACTCAATCAGACAGAGCATTTAAGCGCAACAGAGATAACTAAAGAGGCAGATCAGACTCCAGCCAGGGTTTACAGTAGCCGGGATTTACAGTTTGAGTCTGTTTACACTTATACCTGCTTTTTGCTGAACCTTCTTAGAGGTTGTTTGAAAAGTAGCAAATGGTCTGCGTTTGCTCCCTAAGTTCCCTGACTCTGGGCTTCGACGCGAACGCTCACCGAACGGAGACTTTGAACCAGAACCAGATCGGAAGTTTCCCCAGATCGGGACTTAGCGCCTGCGGCAGGCTAGACCAGAAGGCGTTCGAGCTGCGTTCAGTGCCTTTCCATCCTCTTCATCTAAGTTGGCTAAACATGCCCACATTCCAGTATGCCCACATTGAAGCAAGGTCATATCAATCTCCAAGGCCAGTGCTTCTCAAGCTAGCAAGAGCGGCAAAAGGGGTCGATCGCTCGAAATCGCAGTCTGCAATTTAAACCCGTAGCGATTTAAAATTGTATAGAGCGTATGGAGATAGACACGGCCTAGCTACAAAGCTCTATAGTCCGTGTTCTGTGATTACAAGTCATACTCAACGTTCCATAATTAAGATTGGCTCAATTTTTAGAGGGTTGTAGCAGTGATAGATACGTCTGATCTCAAACGAGATGTTGAATTGTTATCCGATCGCCTGGGTAAAACTCAGGACTATCTTTGACATTCCAGCACTGACCGCAAAAATCCAGGACTTAGAACAACTGGCGACCCAGCCTGATTTCTGGGATGACCAAACCCAAGCACAACGGATTTTGCAGGAACTCAACGATCTGAAGTCCCATGTGCAGCAGCTAGACGACTGGCGAGCAAACCTGGAAGACACGCAGGCCATTCTAGAACTGCTGGAGCTAGAACACGATCAAACCCTGCTTCAGGAGGCAGAAACAACGATTCATCAACTGAATCGAGAGTTGGCGCAGTGGGAACTGCAACAGTTACTTTCTGGCCCTTACGACCAGAACGGCGCAGTTCTAACCATCAATGCAGGAGCAGGCGGAACCGACGCTCAAGATTGGGCAGAGATGCTGCTGCGGATGTACACTCGCTGGGGTGAAACCCACGGTTATAAAGTTCACATGACCGACCTTTCAGAGGGAGATGAGGCTGGAGTTAAGTCTGCCACGCTTGAGATTGATGGGCGCTATGCCTATGGCTACCTCAAGCATGAAAAAGGGACGCACCGCCTGGTCAGGATTTCACCCTTCAATGCCAATGGCAAGCGACAGACCAGTTTTGCCGGGGTTGAGATCATGCCCGTTTTAGATTCGTCGGTAGAGCTGGACATCCCAGAAAAAGATTTAGAGATCACTACCTCGCGCGCTGGCGGTAAAGGTGGGCAGAACGTGAACAAGGTAGAAACGGCAGTTCGGGTCGTCCACTTACCAACAGGGCTAGCTGTGCGCTGCACGCAGGAGCGATCGCAGTTGCAAAACAAAGAGAAGGCACTAGCGCTGTTGAAGGCAAGGTTGCTGGTGATCGCCCAAGAGCAACGGGCGCAAGAGATTGCAGACATTCGGGGCGACATGGTGGAAGCGGCCTGGGGGAACCAAATCCGCAACTATGTTTTCCACCCCTATCAAATGGTGAAAGACCTGCGGACGGGCACTGAAACGACGGCGATCGAAGATGTAATGAACGGTGAACTTGATCAGTTTATCCAGGACAATTTGCGCCAGGAGAATCAGATGGTTGAAGCAACCAGCGTTTAGGCGATCGCCCTATTGCAACGTCTTTGCCCCTGCGGCCAGTTCCCGGCCTGCTCTCAGGGCGGTCAGCCAAATGTCTTAGGGTGGTAGTCAATCTTTTAACCGCTTGTTACATTGAAAGTGCGATGTCCTGGGAGAGCCAGTTTTGCAGTGGTTCCCATGCATCGATCGGTGATCTGTTGAGCTGAGATTTGGTTCATGAGTCAACCTTCCAACGTTCCTGAAGCATCAGCAGAATCTGTTGATCGTCAGTCGGGTGCAATCGCCCCTGAGTCACCAGGAGCAGAGATGCCGTCAACCCAATCTACGTCCCAGCCTCAGCCTAGCTATGTCAAGCTAGCCATGCGTAATATGGTGCGGAAGGGCGGCAAGTCATTGTTTCATTTCACCCTGACCACAGTGGGGCTATTAGGACTCCTGGTTGGGTTAGCCTATTTGACTCGGTAAGGAAAAGCGATGCTAGAAACCCATCCTGTACAGATCGAAGTCAATGTGCAGGATTATTTTTTTGCAGATTCATCCATAGATGACGGTACAGATAGCCCTGAGCCAGAAACACAGGCCACTCGCCTGGAAACAAACTGGCTCGAAGCAAGGTCATCAGGAGAGGTTGGTTTAGTTGGTTTAAACAGGTTGACCTCTGCACCTGTTTCGGAAGCGGCATGGGAAGGATGGTTTTGCCGTTGGCTAGAGCATTTGTCGAGCGATCGCCCATCGGCTCCAGCGTATGAACTTACTCTGCGGTTAACAGACGATCGAGAAATTAGCCGCTTAAACCAGCAATATCGTCAGAAAAATCAGGCTACCGACGTTTTAGCCTTTGCTGCGTTAGAAGCGGAGTATCCTTTACCAGAAGAGCTTCAGAGCGCAACACCGTTGTATCTGGGTGACATTGTTATTTCTGTAGAAACGGCCTATCGTCAAGCTCAGCAACAGGAGCATTCCCTGGAGCAGGAGCTAGTTTGGCTGGCGGCTCACGCCTTACTTCACTTGCTAGGGTGGGATCATCCGGATGAAGCCAGCTTAACCTGCATGTTAATGCAGCAGAAAGAGTTACTACAGCTAGTTGGCTTCAAGGCTGACTATGAGTAGGAGGAAAACGTTGACCAGGGTGAGGTAGGTTGTAACATGGGTTAACTCAGCTATTTTCTAAAAAGTTTGCTGCTGATACCGAAGTTATAAACATTACAACGTTCTATTAATACACTTCTGTTTCAACGTAGCCGCTGTTGTTTGCTTATTAGTGATGTCTATGTCTCCAGAAGTTTCGACAGAGAATTTGCCTCACACCCGGCTTGTTAAGCCTAACCGCACGCTCTCCTGGCAGGTCGCTTCTAACTTAATGGTTAGTTTCACCTATGCCTGGGCTGGGTTAAGCTACGCCTTCACCACACAGCGAAATTTCCGAATTCATCTAACCGTGGGCACGCTGGCGATCGCGCTCAGCATGTTGCTCCACCTCAGCTCGATTGAAGTTTGCATTATCGGGTTAACGATCGGAGCGGTTTTGACCATGGAGTTGTTGAACACCGCCCTTGAATCCGTAGTAGATCTCACCGTCAAGCAGACTTATCACGAACTCGCCAAGATTGCTAAAGACTGTGCGGCAGGTGCCGTCCTGGTTTCAGCCTTTGTAGCTATCCTGGTGGCTAGTGTGCTGTTGCTGCCGCCTTTGTTTGAGCTGGTGCAAACGACTCTTTAACATACAGACGACATAGGGCAAGTCGCCAACTGGTTCAAAATCCGCCAAGCTTGCAGTGATCCTAATGTTCAACCCATTAACCATTCCCAATGATTCTTGTTATTGATAATTACGACAGCTTTACCTATAACCTGGTGCAGTATTTAGGGGAATTGGGGGCAGAGCTACCTGTCGCATCCGAGATTTTGGTGTACCGCAACGACCAAATTACCCTGGATGAAATTCGAGCGCTACAACCGGATGGCATCGTGATTTCTCCAGGCCCCGGTCGTCCAGAGGATGCTGGCATTTCTCTTGACCTGATTGAAACCTTTGGGCCTTCTATGCCAATCCTGGGGGTTTGCCTGGGGCATCAGAGTATCGGTCAAGTGTTTGGTGGCACCATCACCTCTGCACCAGAGCTGATGCACGGGAAAACCTCTCAGGTACAGCACAAAGGCATTGGGGTATTTGCAGGGGTTGAAAATCCGCTGGTTGCTACGCGCTATCACAGCCTGGTAATTGAGGCACAAACCTGTCCCGAGATCTTAGAAATCACGGCCTGGGTAGAAGACGGCACAATTATGGGAGTGCGCCATCGCGAGTATCCCCATGTGGAGGGGGTTCAGTTCCATCCAGAAAGTATTTTGACGGAGTCTGGCAAAGATCTGCTGCGAAATTTTTTGCGATCGCTAGAACACCGCCAGCCGAACCATGAACAGCCGTCTGCGGTAGCGATGTCATAACCGAATTAGCCGATTAACGTGCGATTGGTGCCCTGACCGCCTCATCCTGCATAACATCAGGACAAGGGAGAGAGACAAAACTCTATTTCCCTGACTGATGCTGACCCATTCTGGAAACTGAACGTCCCTGTTGCCCGTCGATGAGTCCACCGGAATCGGTGAGCGGGTGGCAGAAATCGCTGTAAGCTAGGAGTTGCTATTTTGGCTGCAAGCGTCAAGCCGTTGTCACTATGCAATTCAACCACATAGCGCTGAAGCCCTCAAACCATAACGGCTGCAAGTTCACTGTTGAAGACGGACGTTGAATCGACTGAATAAGAGAAGTAGAACCATGATGAAGCGGCGACAACTCATTCGGTATGCAGGGGCAGGAATCTTGGCGATGGCAGGAACGGGCATCATCAGTCGGCTGCAACCGGCTCAAGCCCAAGCTAGCGGGTCAGTCACGATTCAATCGCTGGGGCATACCTGTTTTCTATTTACTGGAAATGGCCGCCGCGTTTTGGTCAATCCCTATCGTCCCATTGGGTGTACGGCTGGATACCGTCCGCCTCAGGTGGCAACTGATCTGGTGATGATTAGCAGCCGCTTGCTGGACGAAGGCGTGGTTGAAGGGATTCCCGGTAGTCCACGTCTGTTGTCTGAACCTGGCATTTTTGAGGTTCAAGGAATAGAGGTTCAAGGCATTAGTACAGAGCACGATCGCGTCGGTGGACGACGATTTGGCATGAACGTGGCATGGCGTTGGAACCAGGGGGGTGTCAATCTGCTGCATATGGGTGGAGCGGCGGCTCCCATTTCGGTAGAACAACAGATTCTTCTGGGTCGCCCGGATGTGCTGCTACTGCCAGTTGGTGGCGGGCCTAAAGCGTATACCGCTCAAGAGGCAAAAGCAGCAATTCAGGTATTAAACCCCAAAGTGATTATTCCAACCCATTACCGGACGCAAGCTGCCGATGCGAACGCTTGCAATATTGCTTCAATCGACGAGTTTTTGTCTGCGATGGACGGTACGCCAGTGCGCCGTGCCAATGGAGATACGGTCACTATTGGGCGGAGCGACTTACCCGACTCTGGCAGCAGGATTGAAGTTTTAAGCTACAGGTTCTAAGTTAGTGATGAGTGCGGCTCATCGCCTCCCTGTATTGCCAATTACATTCCATTTCTTATTCCTATGCCAGCAGAGTACTCCCAGCGTCGTGAGCAGTTGATGACCCAGCTTGGTAAAGGTACTGCCATCTTCCGCAGTGCCCCAATGGCAGTAATGCATAACGACGTGGAGTACAACTTTCGGCAGGACAGCGATTTTTACTACTTAACCGGGTTCAACGAACCGCAGGCCGTTGCTGTATTGGCTCCCCACCACGAAGAGCATCGCTTTGTGCTGTTTGTGCAGCCCAAAGATCCGGAACGGGAGACATGGACGGGCTATCGAGTAGGGGTTGAAGCGGCGAAAGAGCGCTTTGGTGCAGATGCCGTTTATCCGATTGAGGAGTTGGATGAAAAACTGCCCCACTATCTTGAGAAAGCCGATCGCATCTACTACCGACTGGGACGCGATCGCGCCTTCAACGACAAAATCTTAACCCAGTGGCAGCGGTTCATGGCAACTTATGCCAAACGAGGAACAGGACCAACGGCGATCGAAGATGTGGGGCCGCTGCTGCACGCTATGCGGCAAATCAAGAGTTCTACCGAACTGGAACTGATGCGAACCGCTGCCGCGATCGCCGCCGAAGCGCACAACCGCGCCCGTGATTTTGCTCGACCGGGACGCTATGAGTATCAGGTGCAAGCCGAGATTGAGCATACGTTTCGGCTAAACGGGGCAACCAGTCCGGCTTATCCATCGATTGTGGCATCCGGTGCCAATGCCTGCGTGTTGCACTATACGGAAAACGATCGCCAAATGCAGGACGGGGATCTGCTGTTAATTGATGCGGGCTGCGCCTATGGATATTACAACTCAGATATCACCCGCACCTTTCCTGTAGGGGCAAGGTTTACGCCAGAGCAAAAAGCGATTTACGAAATTGTGCTAGAAGCGCAGTTGCAGGCGATCGCGCAAGTGCAACCAGGCAACCCTTACAGCCATATTCATGAAACGGCAGTAGGGGTAATTGTGGACGGGTTGATCGATTTGGGGTTATTAAGGGGCGATCGCGAAGACATTATCAAAGAGGAGAAATATAAACCCTTCTACATGCACAAAACCGGGCACTGGTTGGGGTTGGATGTGCATGATGTTGGTGTGTACCAGCATGGCGAGACAGCTCACACGCTGGAACCAGGACAGGTAACAACAATTGAGCCGGGAATTTACATTTCTCCTACGATCAAGCCAGTAGACGGGCAACCAGAGGTTGATCCGCGTTGGCACGGCATTGGGATACGAATTGAGGATGATGTGCTGGTGACATCAACCGGGTACGAAATACTGACAGACGGTGTGCCGAAAGCGGTGAGCGAAATGGAACAGTAGAGCCATTGACGCTAAATGCCTCTATGATTTTGCATTAACAGTTTTGCACTAACGCCAGATCTTGATACCAGTTTCAGTGGCCGCCACAAAGAGCTGACCATCAGGACTAAACGCAATATTAGTGGATGCCCCACGAAAGGCACGGATCTGCTGTCCAGTGTGTAAATCATACAAACGGATCGGGCGCTGATGGTCTGCGGCGGCAAAGGTTTGGAGGTCAGGGCTAAGAAGGAGCCAATCTCTCCCCGCCAAGCCGCCTATGGAATGAGTGATCTCTCCGGTGCGGGTGTTCCAGGTTGTAATTTGCCGAGTTTCTTCTAGCTGTGTTTCTGGATCTCGCGTCAAAGTAAAGGTGCCTGTTAATGCCTCACCATCGAGGCTAAAAGCAAGTTCAAAGCCGTCTAAGCCTCCTGTGAGCGTCTGCATAACCTGCCCGGTTGCGAGATCGAGCCAGGAAATTTTACCGTCTATGTGGGTACTCGCCAACGTGCGACCGTCTGGGCTAACGCGCAACGCTCGAATGACTTCACGATGACCCACAATGCTACGACGCAACCTCCCTGTGTTAACATCCCACTCTTGAATAATGGGCGTTGTGGCTGTGCTATACAGGGTTCGTCCATCCGGGTTAAATGTCAAAATTGCATTATGATAAAAAGCTCCGTTGCGATATTGGGGTTGTATCGATCGCTGTAAGGTGCGCTGTAGTTGCCCCGTATTGGCATCCCAGAGCCGAATCACCAGCATTCGGATATCGTAATTGTATTCTCCAGTCGCCAATAACTGACCGTTGGGACTAAAGGCAACGGCGCTCACAAACGGACGGTGCCCCAATAAGGTGTAAAGCACTCGCTTTGTGTCTATCTCCCAAACGCGAACCGCGTCGGCATATTCTTGCGGGTTAGTGGCCATTGCGCTGGCGACCATGCGATTATCAGGGCTTACAGCAATGACGTTACTGCTTCCAGTCACCAGTCCTGGATTGACGATGGTACGAACTAACCGAGCGGTTGCCCAGGTTTTAACTGGAGGTGAAGCCGTTTGAGCGATCGCCTCCCGTTGGGAAACATGGGGCAAAGCGCCTGCGGTTGCAGGAGTGGCGATCGCGCCAGCACATACGGCAGCAATCCATAGGGCGATATACCAGCGGCTGCGACCTAACCAGGGCAACCGAGCCAATTGAATTTCAACCATACGCTGTTTAAGCAGAGGGAATGTAAAAAAATATTGAGAAAAATTAAAGTTACAAGTTGCTCAAATCGCGTCGATCGCGCTGATTACAACGAATTACAGCAATTGGGCGGAATTTATCCCTCTAATACAGTAGCAAGGGGTAAACTACAGCACTTTTCTGCCCCAAGGTAGCAGATGACCTGGCGATCGACTGAGTAGAATCACAAATATACGTCCGAGTAGTCTAAGAAACGAAATTCAGCGTTACAAACAGCGGATGCGTCAAGCAGAAGGCTAGTAACGGTTGTTAGTAGACAGTTGACTAATTGAGTCCTTTTTAGCTCGTTTAGCTTGCCTATTCCATTGTTGGGCAGAGTGAGGCTGATAATATGCAAGGTTTGACAGTTTCCACGGCGGCACATCCAGAGCAGGTGGAGCGGTTTCGCCAACTCCAGGAGCAACTGCGGGCACGTTGGCACGCTGCCGATGAGCTTGATCGAGAAGATTGCGATATTTTGGTGATCCCATCTCTGAGCCTGGATCAGCGTGAACTGCGTAAAGTTCAGGGCATTCATCACTACGAAGAGCGACTGCTGTTCTCGCTTATGCGGCTGCGAAACCCGTACAGCCGAGTGGTGTATGTTACGTCCCAGCCCATCCACTCGCATATTATTGACTACTACCTGCAACTGTTGCCGGGAATCCCGTTCTCCCATGCGCGCGATCGCCTGCTGCTGCTTTCAACCTACGATTCGTCGTTTAAGTCGCTAACACAGAAGATTTTGGAACGTCCCCGCTTGATGGCACGGCTGCGGCAGGCGATTCGGGTAGACAAGGCGTACATGGTCTGCTTTAACTCCACCTCGCTGGAACGCGATTTAGCGGTGCAGTTAGGGATTCCCATGCTGGCAGTCGATCCCGACTTGCTGCACTGGGGTACGAAGAGCGGTAGCCGTCAGATTTTTGCAGAAAGCAACATTCCTCACCCAGACGGCAGCGAATTGATGTGGACAGCAGAAGACCTGGCCGCCGCCGCTGCCGATTTGTGGGAACGGCAACCGACTTTAAAGCGCATGGTTGTCAAGCTCAATGAAGGCTTTTCTGGAGAAGGCAATGCCCTGCTCGACCTGAGGCCGTTACAGCATGTTGCACCTGGCCTGGTTTCATCACGGGAACGGGCATCTCTGTTGCTCGATCGCTTCGAACAGCTCAGTTTTCAATGCGATACGGAAACATGGAGCAACTTTGGCGGGCGCGTTCCAGAATTAGGCGCGATCGTGGAAGCGTTTATTGAGGGAGACGAAAAGCGATCGCCCAGCGTGCAGGGGCGCATCACACCCACCGGAGAAGTGGAAATCCTGTCTACCCATGACCAAATTTTGGGCGGGCCAGATGGACAAATCTTCCTGGGATGTCGTTTTCCAGCAGATGAATGCTACCGCTTGCAGCTTCAGGAATATGGGCTAAGTGTGGGTCGAAACCTGGCAGCAAAGGGAGCATTGGAACGTTTTAGCCTGGATTTTGTTGCCGTCCGGCAACCCGGACGACCGGGTAACGAGTGGGAGTTGCAGGCGATCGAAATCAACCTGCGGAAAGGCGGCACCACCCATCCGTTTATGACACTCAAGCTGTTGACCAACGGTTGCTACGACCAGGAAACGGGTTTGTTTTACAACCACCACGGCAGCCCCAGATACTATATTGCAACCGATAATCTGCAACGCGATCACTATCATGGCCTGCTGCCAAACGACTTAATGGAAGTCATTGCCCATCACGGGCTGCACTTTGACAGCACCTCCGAAACAGGAACCGTGTTTCATTTGATGGGTTGCCTGTCCGAGTTTGGCAAACTGGGGCTGACCAGCATTGGCAAGTCGCCTCAAGAAGCAGACGATATCTACCATAAAGTGATTCACGCCCTCGACCAGGAAACCTCCAGCCAGGAACTACAAGCACGTCACTTTCCCCCAGCCCTTTCTTTTGGATGGAGCGGTTAACCAGCGGCGAGCCGGATATTCCCAGGAGCTTTATCAGCAAGCCGCCGCCTGCTTGGAACAGGCAGCGGCTCTTTGGGTTCGTGTGTATATAGCCGAGTGGATAGTGGACGCAATGAACAAAACAATTTTCGGGTTGGGAATGGCATTCCTGATGACAGCCTGTGGCTTCACAGGTGAAGCAGATGGGGTTTCAACCACGCCAACCGAAATACCTGCTTCGTCTGCGGCTTTAACTAGAGCCGCCGCCACACCGTTGCCGTTGCCAGAGGTGCAGTGTCAGGGCGAACTGCCAGAAGCTCTAGCCGAAGTCACTGCTGGATATCGATTGGCGGATGAATCTGATTTTGTGTCTTCTATTCGTGACTTTAACCAGAACGCGACAGAAGATCTAACGTGCAGCATCTTTACCGCCGATTTTGATGAAGATAAAGACCGAGACTATGCGCTGTTGTTAGTCGATGACAAGACGTCCAGTTTCCGCGTCCAGTTGGCTCTGAATCAGGGAAATGGCACGTTTAAACCACTGGTTCTTAAGGAATTTGAACCGCTCGCAGACACCGAAGCGGGCAGTGTCTATATCTCTTTGAACTTCAAACGCCCCGGCTCGGAAGGGTTAGCAAACCGTGAGTATAGCCCCCTCACTGACACGGCTCGCAATGTGTATTTATCGAAACCTGCGATCGACCATTGGCGAGCGATTCAAATGGATGAGCAGGGAAAACCAACCAGCCTCGACGTTAGCAGTCTGGGATACTGTTCTGATGCTTACTACTATGTCAATGGCAATTTAGTCATGTTTACCGTCTGTGATTGATTGAGGTTGAAACCACTCACGGTAGTGAAGTCATCGGATCAAGCCACAGCAACACAGTGCGCTTTAGCTGGTTCAAGTCTCGATACACTTCCTGTCGCACAAATTGGGCGATCGCATCTAACGGTGTAAATGAAGCGCCCGCTGTCCAGCTCACATCCTGCCCTAAAGGAGTGAGATGGTTGCCATTCAAAATCTGAATGGTGGTCATTTCTGGAAATCGGGTGAGCATGGCTTCGCTCAGCGGCCTGGTTTGGTCAATATCATCATTTCTAAACTTAACCAGCAGATTGCGCCGTACCTGATATTGCTTCTCAATCAGCAGATTCGTCTCTTCTGGCGAAGGCGTGAATTCAATGGCAAAGTTTGGCGAAAATTGCACAAACTGCTCAACCAGCGGAATGGCGCGACGAGCCGGATAGTTATTGAACGAAATCAGAATATTTCCGGCGCGTTCCTGCGGAAACAAACTGCCAATTAGCAAATGCAGCTTGCAGCCCATGCTGTGCCCGATGCCGTAAACCGGGAGATAGCGTTTTTGAATGACTTCTGTTAGAAGATGCTCTAACCCTAAGTTGAAGATCCGCAGGGTTTGTTTGGCGATCGCTGCATGGTCGAGCGTATTAACAAATGGAGTCGCGACGACTGCATATCCCTGGTTAGCCAGGTTTTCTAACAGCCAGCGGTAGGTGACATGGGGAGCCGTTGCCACAAACGCTCCGCCTAAAAAATGAATGACTGCAACGGGTCGGGGAGGGACTAACACCCAGTTCCCGTAAATCTCCTGCCAAATCATGTTGAGTAATGTAAATCGATCTTCTTCTATCGTAGATGGAGACCACGGTAGCAGACTCGATTTTCGTGGGGTTTAGCGGCGATCGCCTCCAACCCATCCCTTCGATCAAGCCGTTCAGAGCAAGACAGATCAGGGCATCATCACGGGAACTCTAGCATTTTCTGTATCGAAGTAAGGCTTGGGTTCATAGCCAAGAATAGGAGCAACCAGAGACTTAGGCAGCGATTGCACCTGCTGGTTGTACCCATGAACCGTGTAGTTATATCGGTTTCGCTTAGCGGCAAGCTGGTTCTCAGAATCGGTTAACTCATATTGCAAACCAGCAACCACTTGGTTTGAGCGCAATAGGGGGTTTTGCATCATATAGTTCTCAAACCGATTGAGCGCCCTGGCTAACTCGTTGGCCGCTTCGATCTTTTCCATACGAGTGTTTGCCGCTAAAAAGCTTTGCCGCGTATGGGCTAAAACTGCCGCCAGTTCCCGCTCTGGGTGAGCGCTCGACTGGGTTACATCGATCAGGCTGGGAATCAGATCGGCCTGCCGTCGCAACTGGTTCTCTACTTTCTGCCACGAGAAGTCTACCTTTTCGGTGGCTGCGGTCAACGATTGGTACGTCCACACTAGCCAACCTAGAAGCGTAACGCTTGACGCGATAGCCCCCATCCACAGCTTTTTTCGACGCTCGATCGCCTGCTGCTGCAACTGTTGCTGAAGGTCAATCGTTTGAAGATAGTGCAAAGCCGCCTGAACATACTCTGGAGGGATATCTGCCTCTAAACCAGCCTGAAGCAGCTCTGGAAGAGCATATCCCTGGTCGTGTTGTTTGCGGGTATATAGCCGCGCGGCCAGGGCAAACACCTCTGGCACCTTGTCATTCGAAATGCGTGGTTCTGTCATAGGAGAGGTCAGATACACAGCCTACTCCAATGATCTCCCACTACGATACCTGAGTTCCCACATTAGCGATCGCGTTGTTATTTCTTTAGATCAAACGGCTAAGTGGGTACCCTGAGTGCATTCAGCCGAACCCCCTGTTTCGAGCCGCTGTTGACAACGCAACCGTTAATCCCGCCCAAACGGGTGCGATTGGTACCACTGAATTAACTGTCAAACAAGTTCCAGTTCGTCCACGGTGATTCAGGTCGATCGGGTTGTTTCAAATCAGTAGGGGGGCGATCGGAACTCCAGGCCCACCACACCGTTCCACAGCGGCATTGATAAAACTCTTGCCATTTACGGCGATGATCTTCAGTAAAAACGGGCGATCGGCGGTTGATCCAAACATGTTCCGCTTCAACCGAGGCTGAACGACAGGTAGGGCAACTAAACTCTCGGGCGTGTGCTGCTGATTGAGTCCATTCAGGAGGAAACGGATTAAATGCGTCCATGCATCAAAGATGAAGAGGCTAGATACCTACTATCCTACTCACAACCGAAACTAAAGATTAGAGATTTCAGTGGAGGATAGCGAAGGTGTCAAAGTTTTAAGCGGTGGACGAAAAACTAGATTTTCCGTCTACCTTGAAGCATCAGTAGCGTAGACACCATGTCTTTTAGCCACACCTTCGCTAAATTGATGCTCAACCCACTCAGATCGACTATCCAAATTTAGTAGTTGCTCAACTAGCTGCTAGCCCTGAACTGGCGAAAGAACTCATCCTATGAATTACCTCAATGCCATCCCTCTCAACATCATTTCGCTAATCGGAATTTTTGGCCTGTGCGGCATCGCCTGGATTTTTTCCGAAAATCGTAAGCTCAAATATTTTCCCTGGCGGTTGGCGATCGCCGGAATTTTGCTGCAATTGGGTTTAGGGGCTTTGGTGTTTGTAGTGCCAGGTTCGCGCGAAGCGTTGCAGCTTTTTAGCAGCTTTTTGGACAGTTTGTTTATCGCCGCTGACTTTGGGGCACGATTTGTCTTTGGGCGCAACATTGTTCCGGTGCCTGGTACAGAGCCAGACATCAACCTTGGCTACATTTTCGCCTTTCGAGCATTGCCCACCGTAATCTTTTTCTCTGGCTTAATGGCACTGTTGTACAACATTGGTGTCATTCAGTTCGTTACTACGATCTTCGCCAAAATTTTCTATACGGTAATGCGGTTGAGCGGTGCAGAAGCGCTCAGCGGTGCAGCGAATATTTTTGTGGGCATTGAAGCGGCGATCGTCGTGAAACCTTTTCTGGCTAAAATGACCCGCAGCGAACTCTGCGCCATTTTGTCCTGCTGCTTTGGCACGGCAGCATCGTCTACATTGGCGATCTATGTCAGCTTTTTGCGCCCGGTCTTCCCAAACATTCTGGGACACCTTGTATCGGCATCTATCATCGCTATTCCAGCCTGTTTTGTTCTGTCCAAAATTTTGGTGCCCGAAACCGAAATTCCGCTGACTGCCGCAGGAATCCCCCGCCAGGACGATATTAGAGCGTCGGAATACACCTTAACGGATGCATCTGAATCGGGAGAAGCAGCCCGTGAAACCGTAGGTGGTGAACCGATCGAGCGCATTAGCCCATTGGATGCGGCTATTATTGGAGCGCTGGATGGGGTCAAAATGGCCGTGTCGATCGCCGCTGTCCTGATCCTGATTCTGGGATTGGTTTCGTTAATCAATCAACTGTTTGGCTGGTTGGCTATTTTACCCGGCTCCGTAGGAGAGTTCTTTCAAGTCTTCACGCTCTCGAACATTTTGGGCGCACTCTTTCTGCCCCTAACAGCGTTGACTGGAGTGTCCCTGGAATGGAACGAACTGTGGCAATCGTCCGTGATTATTGGACGTAGATTGCTAGAAACAGCAATTCCGCCCTATCAAGCGTTGGGGGAAGCCGCCGCATTACCCGAAGCACAGCGGGTCATTAGCGATCGCGCCGTGCTAATTGTTAGCTATGCCTTATCTGGGTTTGCCCATCTCGCGTCAGTCGGTATTTTTGTCGGTGGTGTTTCAGCGCTAATCCCCTCACGCCGTCGCGATATCGCCGCCCTTGGCTGGAAGGCTCTGTTCGTTGGAACGCTAGCAACCTATATGATTGCTTGCGTTGCCGGATTTTACGACACGGGTGCTCCAGGCATCTTAGGCGAACGGGAAGAAACCCCAGCCATTACCGCTCCAGCGTCGCCTGTTAGTCCGGCGAATTCCCCTAGCCCGGTACAAACGGCTCCTGCTATTGCGCCCGGTGCTTCCCCAACGGTTGCACCAACCAATCCCCCAGCGCTGCCCAGCCCGACAACCGTACCCCCGGTGCCCCCACAATCCAGCCCATCCCCATAGGATCGAGAAACTGTGGCAAGCAGGAAATAGACCCGAAGCCTCTAAGGTAAATCATGAACAACCGGGCTAACTTTCGCTCGATGCAACAGCTTGTCGCCCTGACGATACCCGGTGTAGCGAATCCTGACCGGCTCTCCCGGTGCAGCCGTTCCATCCATCAGTTGGTGAAAGTGCGGGTCGTAAGGAAGTTCAGTGCCAACCGGGGCGATCGCCTCAATGCCCCACTGGGTTAACAACTGCTCCACCGGACGCATCAATGGCAGCAACCGAGCCGCCGGGATTTGAGGATTCTGTTGAGCAGCATAGGCGGCAGTAGGAAACTGAAGCATCCACGATTCCAGCGTTTGCAGGCTGGCGAGTTGAAACTCTTGCCAAAGCTGCTCTCGCTGTGCCGCCAGTTGAGCCTGTAATCGCTGATAGTCTTGCTGCCATGCCTCTACGTTAACGTTGCTTGGCGCTGTACCCGTTGGCGCTCCATGCAGTGCTAACTCAGAAAAAGTTTCAACCAGATCGGCCACCGAAAGGTGCAACGCCTGACTGATGCGGTGTAATTCTTGCAGCCGCATTTGGGCTGCCCGTCCCTGGCGAAGCTGACGCACCTGCCATTCAGATACCCCTGCCACCTGGCTGAGCGCTTTAAAACTAGAAACACCTGCCTCTTGCATCAGCGATCGCAACAGACAGGTGTAATTTGAAGCAGAAACTTGGCTCATCGGAAAACTCGAATAGTAGACATGCGGATCGGCTTGCTGATCAAAGTCTATTATTCAAAGCTTCACGATTACTATTGCAACAAGCTGCGGAGCATCCAGGCGGTTTTTTCGTGTAGACGCATCCGCTCGGTGAGCAGGTCAGCCGTAGACTCATCGCCAGCCTTCTCTGCTGCTGGGAACGCTGCCCGTGCCGTGCGAACGACGGCCTCGTTACCTTCAACCAGCAAAGCAATCATTTCTTCTGCTTTGGGTACGCCTGGTGTTTCAGGGATAGAGCTAAGCTCTGCATACTCGCTATAGGTACCAGGAGCCGGAAATCCCAGAGAACGAATTCGCTCAGCGATGTCATCAACCGCTACTGCTAGCTCGGTGTACTGAGTTTCAAACATCGTGTGCAGCGTTTGGAACAGCGGCCCTGTGACGTTCCAATGGAAATTGTGGGTCTTGAGATAAAGCGAGTAAGTATCGGCCAGTAAACGAGACAGCCCATCTGCGATGGCATTGCGATCGGTTTCTCCAATCCCAATGTCCATAGGCTGTGATTGATTTTGAACTTGCATAGGTTCTCCTGTAGTGAACTAAAGCTGAATGAAAGTATCCGCGTGGGGCGGAAATTGCTAGAACAACCGTTTTTCGCCGAGTAAGTTTGTCGAGCGACCCTCTTAATTTAAGCGAGGTGCATTTGTAAAACTGATTTAGGTGCTCGACGGACACGACAACGAATGGTCTCATACCCTAAACGACTGCAAGCTTCGTAGCGATGGCAACCAGAGAAACCATAATATTTCCCTTCCACTTCTAGAACGTCAATCGGCTCTTGCAGGCCAATTTCCCGAATTGACTCCATTAGCGCGGCCACTTTGTCCTGGTCGTTTTGGCGAAACAGCGGACGACGGATTTCTTGGATGGGGACTTCCTGGATTTTTACTGCCATGCTTCTATTTCAGTTCCATGTTGCTTCTTCTTAATCATACTCGTTATGAGTATGAGTTGCAACGTTTCGACATCATTTTCTGGCAACCTTTCCTGAAGCCACTCTCCAAGTCTAAGTAGGGTCTGAATCAGATCTCAGTGTCTGAATCGACTCGACCGACAGGGTTAAGGCAAAGCCTGCCAAAAGCGTAGCAGCCCAAGTACTATGGCTCATGCGAAACATTAGCTGCCGGATTGGGTCAACAACTGAGGGAAAGACTGTACTCCTGGAGCTTGAGCCAGCCGAAACACGTAGCCTACTAGAAGCTAAAAGCTAAGGTCAAGAATTGGTGAAGTTGGCACGAACTACGAGGTGCAGCGTTATGGTTTGGAAACACTAACGAAGGCTCAAGCTCGATCTGAACCTTTACAATGGCCTAAGCCTTCTACAGTTGGATGGCGGTTGCCCGACGACACTGCTAAACAAGATTTGCGTTTCAGCAACCTCAACGTTTGATTGTCAACTTACGTAAAGTTACTTATGGCTTTAGATAGATTCCGTTAAGAAGTTGGCTATACCTTTAGATAGAGTTGATAATCTGATCCAGATTGACTCAGTTGCCATTGGGTGAGGAGTAGCGTTGTGAGTAAACAGTCTCAGTTGAACCGTTCCAACCATCGAGCGATCACCATGCTAATCCGTTCTATGTTACAGCGCTGGTCTGGCTGTTTGGCTGGTACAGCGTTGATGACGGTATCTGTCGCCAGTGTCGTGCCAGAAGCCGCGACGGCTCAAACTGCGCCCCTCAATCCCACGCTGGATGTGGGTATTGTGCAGCGGTTTGGGTCGAATTCAAATGATGAAATTGTGTTGCAACCGCTGACGGGCGATCGCCTTACGCTTAAATTCAAAACCGCCAATCAAGAACAGTCCGTCGTTACCAGTAACAGCGTTAAGCTCAACATCACGCCGCAGCAATTAGCAGAACCCGTTGTTAACGAGCGGGTGGTTCTTAGCACTCACCGCAGCTTTGAAAGTGCCGAAGATAGCGCGAATCAATGGAAAGCACGCGGAGTTGAGGTCGAGCTGGCTCAACCGCGACAGTGGCAGGTTTGGGCGAAGCGAGACACTTACAAAACACCGCTATTGCGGCGGCTGTTGATGCAAAACCTGCGCTCTAACGGGTCAACCTCTGCCTTTGTCGATACCCAGGTGCAATATCAACAGCCAAAGGCGGCCTTCACAGTCAATGGCTATCGCTACGAGCGAGATGAACTGGAAATTACGACGGCAAACAGCCGCACTCAGGTCACATTCAACCGAGATGAGCATGGTCGTCGGCTCTATGCTGGCAGTCTGCGGCTTCAGACCAACGCCTATGGTACCTACACCCTGGTAAATCAGGTGCCGATCGAAACCTATCTGCGGGGTGTGGTACCTCACGAAATTGGGCTAGGTGCGCCTCAAACCACCATTGAAGCGCAGGCCGTTTTAGCACGCACCTATGCCCTGCGAAACGTCCGGCGGTTTGCGATCGACAATTACCAACTCTGCGCCGATACTCAGTGCCAGGTGTATCGGGGGCTAGAAGGGGCGGCTCCTGCTAGCGATCGCGCCATCACGGCTACTCAGGGGATGGTCTTAACGTACCAAAACGAGCTGGTTGATGCCCTGTATTCCTCCACCACAGGCGGAGTAACGGCTCCATTTAGCAGCGTGTGGAACGGCCCCGATCGGCCCTATCTCAAAGCGGTGGTTGATTCGGTGCAAAACGTGTGGGATTTGTCTCGCGATAGCCTGGCCGATGAGGCCAATTTCCGTGCTTTCATTAACAGCAGAACCGGGTTTAACGAAGAAGGCTGGAATATGTTTCGCTGGCGCGTCGAAAATACCCTGCCTAAAATTGCGGCTGATTTGAAGCAGTATTTGCAGAACCAACAGCATCCATTGGCTAACTTCACGACCATTCAGCAGCTAGACGTTGTGGAACGATCGCCATCCGGACGGGTTCAACGCATCGCCGTCCAAACCGATCGCGGCAAAGTTGAACTTGAAAAAGATGAAATTATGCGCGCGCTCTATGCTCCCAACAGCACGCTGTTTTATCTAGATCCCATCTACGAACCAACCCCAAACCAGGGAACGGCGGCACCGTCTGCCCAACCAGCTTCTGTGGATACGGCTCAGGCCAATCCAAGCCCATCTCCTGACCCAGCACGGGTATTGAAGGGCTATGCCTTTGTGGGGGGTGGTCTGGGGCATGGCGTAGGGATGAGCCAGACAGGTGCTTATCGCCTGGGCGATTTGGGTTGGTCGAGCGATCGCATTCTCAGCTTCTACTATCCAGGAACCCGTCTTGAACCGTTAAATAGCAGCATCACCTTCTGGCGAGAGCCAGAAACATCTGACTCCCTGGCAACGACAACCAAATCCAGGTTGCAGTCCAAACCGCAAGCAAAGGTACAGTCCCAGGAAAAGACAACCCGTCAACCCTCTCAACCGAGCCTGATACCTGGCCTTAATCAGGCTCTCGATGATAAAACACCGCTTCGTCCTCGCCTCTAACTCGGCAACATCCTGTGAGTGGCGCAGCGAGCATACGCCAGCGTTTGCCAGGAGCGCTCATCCCTTCTCGAAGAACAGACCAATATAACGTATGGCTGTAGAGGCTTTGATGATTAGACCTCTACAGCTTATTCGTAGCAACTGTTTCTTGAATAAGCACGACAAGGCAGGAACGTATGTGACGTTCCTGCCTGTAAAATTATTTGCCCACACGATCCACTGGTTAGCAGGTTCCAAATGAGCAAATGTACTCTGGTAGCTGCTATGAAAGAATGTAGCGCGAAAAGAAATTCATGAAGAGGCAGAGAAACTCAGGACTAAAAGGAGTTCCCTGTCTCAAACAAATTGAGGATTTAGTACAGTTCCTCTTCTTGGTGCGTCAAAATGGTGCAGTCAGACGTGGGATAAGCAACGCAAGTCAAAACGTAGCCCGCTTCAATTTGATCGTCATCCAGGAAGGATTGGTCAGATTGATCGACTGTACCGTCTTTCATTTTGCCAGCACAGGTAGAGCAAGCCCCTGCACGGCAGGAGTAAGGCAAATCGATGCCTTGTTCTTCAGCAGCATCCAAGATGTACTCATCGTCAGGAACTTCGATGGTCGTGTTCAATCCTTCAGCTTCGTTGATCAGTGTGACCTTGAAAGTCGGCATGCAACAATCCTCTCAATAGTTCAAACGGCAGTAGAGTTTACTCCGCAGCATCCTTTATATCTCGCTTTTGCGTTTTTTGCTAAAGCGGAAGTCTGCTTTTTGAGCTACCTCTCATTTCGATACTACGGGAAAACTTAAGGTCTGTAACGTCCGATCGGCAGAGGAGACGTATGGTATTCGTAATCAAATTGCTTAAATTAAGCCTAAATTACTTATACATGCCCTATTATTGCCTCGCTGATTCTCTACGGCAGGCCAGCAAACACCTATCAAGTTGGAGACCCTGCAACGTAAAAGGAGCCGAGCAATCAATCACTTGAACCATCCGTTTTTCTAACTCAAAAGCCTTTAACAAATTAGCAGCAATTATCAGTGTAATAGACAACAGTTATTCATCTGGAATTACTCGCCCAGCCATTAATTTGTTTCGATTAATAGGCTCTGGTCGTGTAGCAGAAACGCCCGATCGCTAGAAGTATCTAAGAGGATGTCTTAAAAGTGCTAAGCTCCAACTCGAACCGCCCCTTAATCCCCCAATTTTGGCTTCGACGTGAGCGCTCAGCCGAACGGAGACTCCCGAATCAATTCTGTTTCAAAGTCCCCCAATTTTGGGGGATTTAGGGGGCTAATTTAGAATGTTGAGCCATTCTCAGATACCCTCTAAGCAAAAGCTGTTGACTGAAACGCTGGGATTGATCGGTCACACAGATAACGAATCGAATTGATCCATTCAAACCATAGACTATGGATAATAGCCAGTGGTGATCTCGATTCTTGAAAATGCAACCTCTGAATGTTGGTCTCGTTGGCACAGGATACGCAGCTAAGCTCAGAGCTGAAACCCTCCAAGGCGATGCCCGATCGCGTCTGGTTGCCGTAGCGGGTCACGCACCGGAAACAACAGCTACATTCAGCCAAACCTATGGCGCACAGGCAATGGAATGGCCAGAACTAGTACAGCAGCCTGAGATCCATCTGGTCATTGTAGCGACGGTTAACCGCGATCATGGCGCGATCGCTCGTGCAGCACTTCAAGCGGGAAAGCATGTCGTACTTGAGTATCCGCTAGCGTTAGACGTTGCCGAGGCCGAAGCGTTGATCCAGCTAGCTTCTGCCCAGGGTAACCTCTTGCATGTGGAGCATATTGAGCTGCTGAGCGGCATTCACCAGGCGATCGCTACCGCATTACCTGCAATCGGCACCCCCTTTTATGTCCGCTCGACCAGCCTAAACTCGCAACATCCTGCGCCACAAAAATGGACCTACAATCATGAATTGTTTGGGTTTCCGCTGGTCGGAGCCGTTTCCCGCATCCATCGGCTAACTAATTTGTTTGGCAGTGTAGCCACCGTGAGCGGGCAGGCTCGGTTCTGGGGTAATTCTGGTTCACAATACAAGTCCTGCATTTGTACAGCGCAGTTAAAGTTTGCCAGTGGACTGGTGGCAGACGTGACCTACGGCAAGGGAGAAGCCATCTGGCAGAGCGATCGCCGCGTTGCAATTCAAGGAGAGCAGGGAGCGATCCTGCTAGAGGGGGAACAGGGAAGCTTGATTCAGGCAGATCAAACCACGCCGCTAACCGTGGGTAGCCGACGCGGACTGTTTGCTAAAGATACAACGATGGTGCTAGACCACTTAACTGGCCATACGCCTCTCTATGTCACGCTAGAAGACAGTCTGTATGCGCTCAAAGTGGCGGATGCCGTGCGGCGATCGGCAGAAACAGGTAAAACAATCGAGCTATCATCAACGCCCTAGCAAATTAGGAATGCCCTCACACCCGCCCGGAACCGTTGCTCTGGTGGCAGAACCACCCCAGGAGCAACAATAGTAGCGCTGCGCTTCAGATAGGCGTTTAACCCCGGTCAAATTGGCATTCTCAATCACAGCGCCCGTGTGGGCACCCGTGGCATAGTCGGGAACAACGGTACGGCTGCGAGGGGTTGCCGATTTGGGGTGACCATAATACAGCCGCGTGCCCATCATGTCCGATCCAGATAAGTCAGCATCACATAGAATAGTTCGCGCCAGATTGGTCTTGACCAGATCACAGTCGTGCAGGTTGGCTCGAATTAAATTGGCTTCGCTCAGGTCGGTCCAACGCAGATCGGTGCCCACCAGGTTGGATGCAGCCAGCATCACTCCCAGGTCAATTACCCGCACTCCATAATCTCGATCCTCTTGATAGCCGCCCTGCCCATCCAGAATGGCTCGTCCTAACAAACTGTCGCGCTTCAGCGGGGTTAGCAACTTAGAACGAGACAAAAACCGCAAAACCTTGGCTTTTCCTCCAGCATCAACGCTGCTAAGAATCGCTGCTGTGCGCCCTTCTGCGATCGCCCGTTCCTGGGGCCAGTCTTCGAGCAAGCCTTCTGCATCCAACACCAGATCCGAAATGCCTTGAAAGTACGAGTCAATGGTTTGTTGCTGGGTGATGACGTTTTGCTGAATGGTCAAATCTTTGGAAATGACATACTGCCGCCACGCAACATAAACCGCAATAATGGCAATTAGAATCTGCCCTAGCGCTCCTAACACTTCGCCCAACGCACCGATCGCATTCCAGTCGAGTTGACCAAACCAACCGGCACTGCGTTGAATCACCCCTGTGAGTTGCAGGATGCCCCAGGTAGCGGCAAGGGCACCAATAAGCCCGACCGTAAGCGATCGCTGTTCTTCCGAAAACAGCTCCATGATCACAGAACGGCTGGCAACCCAGAGAACCCGCAGCGATAACAACAGCGTCACCGTAGCCCCAGCTATTCCCAGCCAGAGATTGGGCAGAACTAGCCCCACAATCATGATGGCGATCGCTATCAGCGTGATCAAGACCAGAGGTGGTTGCCTTGGCGCAAGCTTAACGGCACCCTGCGAGGTAGAGATGCGGGTGGATGAAACACCATCTGGCAATACATTCAGCGCTACATCCGACTGAATTTGGTCGTCGGCGGGAACGGTTTCGGCTGTAATGGAGTCTTGAGAATCAGCCGTTGAAGAGGTTGCCCCATTTGAACGATTGGTAGATGAGTCAGTTGAAAACGACTCCGTTGCGGGCATGGATGATGAGCTGGGTCGAGATGAATCGGCTGGTTTCATGGGTGTTGAGGTCAGACCAGTAGGGGCGAGAGTGCCTACATCTCTTTAGGATAAGCTGACAAACCATGCCGTCATCGTTTTCGCCCATCATTTACCGCAATTGATGCTAGATGGTTGGGAGTTGTCCGATTCTATGATGCGCTTCTCGCTTGATTTGTCCTGTTTGGATGGCCTGGTAAAGAGTCTCAAGCGCGGTGAGGTCAGTACATTGATAACCACGAGTTTCGAGAACCTGGCGAATCAGTCCCTCAGACTCGACGCTGAGATACCCGGTTTGAAATGCCGATTTGACAAGCTTGCTAATCATGGTAATGAGGCATCTTTTGGTGTCTATCTCCCCTACATTTAACTATCCGCCATCGATCCCGCTTACCCCTTGATTCAGATCGGCCAAACTGTGTGATACTGTCATCCACAAGGTTGTGATACTCATCACCGACAGATCCAGATGTATGGGTTGAGTTAGCACTTAACCCGATCGATCAGGCTGTGGTCTACGGTAGGGTGAGCTTTGTTAACCGGGCGAAACATTAATTTCTTGGAAAATTCGAGCCAAGTCTTATCTTCTGAAGGCGTCATCGCGTAAGATTTGGGCAAGCTTTGTGCAAATCAAGAAATTCTTCGCTTAAACCGTTGGATTTTGCAGGTGTAGTGTAGGCGGAGTTTGAGGAGTGGCTGTGATGTCTGATCACAATGGAACTGTTGATGAGATCTGTCAATCGTCGGTGGTTGAACTAGCGAAATCTGGAGATTTTCGGGCAATCGCCTATTGGCTGAATGTTTATCTTGCCCCCCAGGAAATCTACGTTCGCGTGGGTGCAGACCGACCAGGATATCTGCTGGTGTTAGCCGAATTTGACCGCCGACCCGATCGCGATCGCCTGCTGCGCTTTATTTGTCATCGCCTCTGTAAGCTAAACTCCGGGCTGATCGAAGGAGTACGAGTCATTACCAAGTTTATTGGTTCGTCTGACATTCTCTGGGATCATTCAGTGCGCCTGATAGCGACTCCGGACGGAAGGCAGATTTACTCGTCGGCAATGGGTTCACAGCCACCTCAACGCCCCCTGACCCTGCAACCCGTCTCAATGGAGCGGGCAACCGAGATAGCAACTGAATCAGTGCAATGGGCAACCGACTCAGTCAATCGCCTGACACACTATGCAAAGCAGGTGAAGCGATCTCATGCGGTGGCGCTGGGTGGTTCCGCCGCCGCCGCGTTTGTGATTGGATGTAGCTTTGAAGCGCTGACCTATGCTCCGGCTCCGATCGCCAGCACCCAGTTGAATGCTCCTACCCGCAATACGGCAGCGTTGACCGCAATGCCATCGGCACTGCAACCCAATGAAGTGCAGACGGCGGTTGATAAAGTGCCCGTTGCTCAACAAGCGGTGCTCGATCCTCACGATCCAACCGTGACGCTGTTGTTCAGTAGCGACACGGCCTTAGAGCCAGCCGCCGCCAACAGACGATGGTTGCCGCGATCGTCCGCTTCAGGTATGGAGGTGTATCAGCAGGCCGATGTAGCAATGGCTAATCTGGCTAAGCCGATCGCCCCTCTGTCTGTGTCCTCGGCAACGGACTCTACCCAATCATTAACGGCTCAGGCGCTTCGAGCCAATGGAGTGGATGTCGTTAACCTGGCCAGTACGAAACTGGTGCAAGACAGCAATGTTGCTTTAATGCAAACTCGACACGCGCTAGAGCAAGCCGGGGTTCGTGCTGTGGGTGCCGGGCGGGATCAGCAACAGGCGCGTCGTCCCGAAATTCTGGATGTTAAGGGGCAGCGAATTGCTTACCTGGGATACTCCGGGTCTGATTTGCAGCCCGCCCGCACCGATTTAGCAGGGATTAATTTTGGCTCTTACATCCAACTGGAAGAAGACATTCGTGCCATTCGTGGGCAGGTCGATTGGGTAGTTGTAAACGTTCGCTGGAATCAGGATCTGCAAGAGTATCCAGCCGAATGGCAGGTTGAGCTGGCGCACCATGCCATTGATCAGGGAGCTGATTTGGTGGTCGGCCACCATCCGGATGTGCTGCAAGGCGCAGAAATTTATAAAGATCGGGTCATTGCTTACTCCCTGGGTGACTTTATTTTCACCGACAGCAGCGCTTCCAGCAGTGACTATGACACAGCGGCACTAAAGGTAGCGATTCGCGATCGCCAGATGCGTCTGGAGTTTTTACCCGTTCAGGTGCGGCAGTCGAAGCCAACGGTGACCAGTGGCGACGACGGGGCAGCGATCTTAAAGCGGATCGAAGCGGCCTCGGCTCGCTTTGAACAGCCCATGCAGTCTCCCCTGGTTTTAGATGCCAAGATTGCGCCCGTGCTAAAGCATTCCTCTCCCGAAGGGGCGACCGATTCATTTATTTCGTTCCCATCCGATGCGACGACATCCGGCACACCCGCCGCAATCAGTCAACCGGAGGACAAGAGGGTTACCCCGGCTCCATCGGGTGCTGAGGAGCGACAGTCTCCATCATCACCGCCAGGACGCTCTACGGCTTCATCTGGTGCGGATACAACCTCAGTAGAGGCTGGTGTTGATGCTGCTCCTTTAGACGATGAGTGGAGTGAGGGGGATAGCTGGGAATCGCCTGATACGGACGAGTATGTAACGGACGAGTATGTAACGGACGAGTATGCAACGGACGAATATGTAACGGACGAATATGTAACGGACGAGTATGCAACGGACGAATATGCAACGGACGAGTATGCAGATGACTACTACCTGGAAGAGTCTGACCCCACCGCATGGGAAGAACCTGTCTCAGACGAATTCACTGAAGCCTATTAAAACCATGAGGATTCGATTTAAATCGAGGTGATGTTCGCTTTTCGGTGCAATGCCAGACTAGATTGGTAGAAGCAGTGCGGTAAACGGAGAGAGCACCTGTGTTTGCGATCGCCCTTAAACAGCAGCAATACAAAACCTACATTCTTTCTGACCAGTTGGCTCAAACCCGGCTGGAAGTAGTACCAGAGCGGGGAGGCATCATCACCCGCTGGCAGGTGCAAGGCAAGGACATCCTGTATTTAGATGAAGCAAGATTTGCCAATCCCGAACTATCAGTACGGGGAGGAATCCCCGTCTTGTTTCCCATCTGCGGTAACTTGCCAGACAATACCTACAGCCACAACGGCAAGACTTACACCTTAAAGCAGCACGGCTTTGCCCGAGATTTGCCCTGGACAGTGACCGATCGCATCACCCAGGAAGCAGTCGCCATTACGCTAACGCTTAGCAGTAACGATCAAACTCGTGCTGTTTACCCGTTCGACTTTCAGTTGATTTATACCTACCGACTACAAGGCAACACCCTCGAAATTCAGCAGCGGTACAACAACCATTCAGCCGACCCAATGCCCTTTTCTACGGGGCTACACCCCTATTTTGAGGTAAGCAACAAGTCGCAGTTGCAGTTTGATATTCCAGCCAATCAATATACGAACCAAATCAACCAAACCAGCCACCCGTTTCTAGGTGGGTTTGATTTTGACCTGGATGAAATTGATGTAGCGCTGAAGCCACTCTCTCGCCAATACGCCTGCGTCACAGACAGCGATCGCCAGCTTCAACTCCAGCTAGAGTATGACCCAATCTACTCAACCCTTGTATTTTGGGCCGTTAAGGGCAAAGACTATTACTGTCTGGAACCGTGGAGCGCACCGCGTAATGCGCTCAATACAGCAGAAGACTTGACCTACCTCAACCCAGGGGAAAGTTTAGAAGCGATCGTGCGGATTAAGGCGGCCTTGCTCTAGCTACCGTTACACCACGGCAGCGCAACAAGCAGCGCCTGCAAACAACGATCCAGGTCAAAAGATTCTTTGAGGTTCGCTGCTACAACGTCAAAAGATGTGATACCTTTGTAAAGGTGAATTTCCCAAATGTTTTTGGGTCGCTAACTCAACGGTAGAGTACTCGGCTTTTAACCGAATAGTTCTGGGTTCGAATCCCAGGCGACCCATTTTTTCAGGTAAGACAAGCGGTAATGGTGCAGTGGCACTGGACCAATGGCCTGTCGGTGCGGGGCGATCGCATCCGCACGGGTCGCAGAGCAACCCGGCTCTAACCCCTGCTCTGAACCATTGCAAACGTCCCGCCTATTTCCCAAACCGGACGCTGAACGGTTCCAGCTTCACTGACTTTGATGAGCATAAATGCTCAGAAAGATTTATACTGACTGTTAAAGTGATCCGGTTGGATGTTTAGAATTAAGCGATCTGTGAGATACATTCGCGATACTGCGGAAAGTATCTTAAGATTGTCGTAAGCATTCAGTTTGTTATTTCAAAATCGCTGACAGTATCCATTAGGAGGAAAATTTATGGCGCTTGTACCAATGCGGCTGCTGCTCGATCACGCGGCTGAGAATGGTTACGGCATTCCTGCCTTCAACGTTAACAACATGGAGCAGATTCAGGCAATCATGCAGGCTGCTCATGAAACCGACAGCCCTGTGATTTTGCAGGCGTCTCGTGGTGCTCGCAAGTACGCTGGCGAAAACTTCCTCCGTCATTTGATTTTGGCTGCGGTGGAAACCTATCCACACATTCCCATTGTGATGCACCAGGATCATGGCAATGAGCCTGCAACCTGCTACTCGGCTATCAAGAATGGCTTTACTAGCGTCATGATGGACGGTTCCTTGGAGGCAGATGCCAAGTCTCCTGCTAGCTACGAATACAACGTTGCTGTGACTAGCGAAGTGGTAAAGGTCGCTCACGCGATCGGCGCTAGCGTTGAGGGCGAGTTGGGCTGCCTCGGTTCACTAGAAACCGGCATGGGCGAAGCCGAAGACGGTCATGGGTTTGAGGGCAAACTCGACCAGTCTCAACTGCTGACCGACCCCGACCAGGCGGTTGACTTCGTTGAGAAGACTCAGGTTGACGCGTTGGCAGTGGCGATCGGCACCAGCCACGGTGCTTACAAGTTCACCCGCAAGCCGACTGGTGAGATCCTGGCCATTAGCCGGATTGAAGAAATTCACCGTCGTCTGCCCAACACCCACCTGGTCATGCATGGTTCATCTTCTGTTCCAGAAGATCTGCTGGCATTAATTAACCAGTACGGTGGTGCTATTCCTGAAACCTACGGTGTACCCGTTGAAGAAATTCAGAAAGGCATCAAGAGCGGTGTTCGTAAGGTCAACATTGACACCGATAACCGTCTGGCGATCACGGCTGCCGTGCGGGAAGCGCTGGCTAAAGATGCCAAGGAGTTTGACCCCCGTCATTTCCTGAAGCCTTCTATCAAGTACATGCAGAAAGTTTGTAGCGATCGCTATCAGCAGTTCGGCACCGCTGGCAATGCTAGCAAGATCAAGCAAGTCTCGGTGGATGAGTTTGCCGCTAAATACGCGAAGGGCGAGCTATCGGCCGTTACCAAGAAGACTGTTAACGTCTAACCTTTAGCCGTTCTCGAACCACTTTGACTGAGTAATCAAGCATCCAGGAAAGTACCTTCCTGGATGCTTTTTTATGCGTTTTTGCAAGTGTCATTTAAAAATTACCTAAAAATTGAGCCTACCCCTGGCAGGTTTCACTATATTGATCGCTGTAGGTGAAGAGAATAACTCCCGTTCAGCCGGAGGATTCCCCAGTATGAACACCGGAATCGATCTTCAAGGTAGCTTTGTTGATGCGCTAACCAATTTAGGGTTGCCCTACGGAGTCGCCAAAGTGGTTTGGATGCCCTTGCCTATGGTGCTTATCATTATCATGGCAACCCTGTGGGCATTAGTTTCAACCTGGTTAGAGCGCAAGGTATCCGCCGCCGCCCAGCAGCGAGTTGGTCCGGAGTACATGGGTCCCGTTGGGATGCTGGTTCCCGTAGCAGACGTACTTAAACTGCTGGTTAAAGAATCCACCATTCCCAACCAAACCGACCCGTTGCTGTTTAGCATTGGCCCGTTACTGCTGTTTGTTCCAGTATTTTTGTCTTACTTGATTGTGCCCTTCGGTCAAAATCTAATCATTTCAGATATTGGTGTGGGTGTCTTCCTATGGATTTCACTCTCCAGCATTGTGCCAATTGGGCTGCTGATGTCTGGCTATTCCTCCAACAACAAATATTCTTTGTTGGGTGGGCTGCGAGCGGCGGCACAGTCCATTAGCTACGAAGTGCCGCTAGCCTTAGCAGTATTAGCGGTGGTGATGATGTCGAATAGCCTGAGTACGATCGACATTGTTGAACAGCAAAACAGCTACGGCATTTTGAGCTGGAACCTGTGGCGACAGCCGATTGGGTTCATTATTTTTTGGATAGCAGCGTTGGCCGAAGCAGAACGGTTGCCGTTTGACTTGCCCGAAGCAGAAGAAGAACTGGTTGCCGGATATCAAACCGAATATGGCGGCGTTCGTTTCATGCTGTTTTATGGCGGGTCGTATGTGAACCTGGTTTTGTCTAGCTTGCTGGTTGCAGTGCTGTATTTGGGCGGCTGGGGATTCCCCATTCCAGTTGAGTGGATAGCGGCCTGGTTGGGGCTGAGTGAAACAACACCCTGGCTGCAAATTGTGGCGGCAACGCTGGGTATTGTGATGACGCTATTCAAGGCATATTTGCTGATTTTTCTGGCGGTTTTGCTGCGCTGGACCGTACCAAGAGTACGCATTGACCAATTACTCGACTTGGGCTGGAAGTTTTTGCTGCCGATTTCGCTGGTTAATCTTTTGCTGACAGCAGCACTGAAACTGTCCTTTCCTGGCGTGTTTGGCGGGTAACGTGTCGGTTTGGTTAATTGGTGGCTGAGAGGGCGATCGCTCTCCTCCCTTGCCCTGGAGCCATTCACCCTCAGATACGCGGACATAAATGCTCAGACGGTACGATGTTCCCAGACTATTAGGTTCTCAAACAGCGAACGCAAACCGAAAAAACCGCGATCACGGCCAGCACCTCAACCAATAGCTGAAACGGCAAAGGGGTAATAGCAAATCCCCAGATGAGGAAAATTGCGCCGGAGATAGCAGCGGCCAGACGCAGCACTTCCTCCTTAGTCTGCCAGCCAAACCAAACAATTCCTAATCCAAGCGCTAGAAACAACAGGTATCCCATTGATGATTTGAGGGTAACAGCGGGTGAAAGTTAGGCGACTTGGGCAGGGGGGCGATCGCGCAACGTTTCAATTTTAGGTCAACAGGAAGAGCAGAGAGAAGAGGCGAAACAGTCTGTTTCGCCTCTTCTCTCATCGTTTATCTCAGGTATCTCAGGTATCTCAGGTATCTCAGGTTCCTAGACCGTAACCGCCTTCATCTCTGTTTCCATCTCGGGCGTATACTGCCCCTGGCTAGCTGCGCTGTTGAGCTTGGCACGAATGTGGAACAACTGTTGGGCAGATGAAACATTCGCATCGTTCCCCTTCCATGCCTCCATAGCGGGTTGCTGTAACGCCCGCGCATAGGAAAAGGTTAGCGTCCAGGGCAACTCGTCTTTGAAGATGGCATTCATGGCGTTGAGATGTGCCGTCGCCCGTTCGGCACTTTGACCACCCGACAGAAACGCACAACCCGGAACCGCAGACGGAACACATTCCTTGAGGCACTTCACCGTTGCTCTAGCAACGTCTTCGACACTGGCTTGCTGAGGGCATTCTAGTCCTGAAACCACCATGCTGGGCTTCAAAATCATCTTGTCAAAGTCAACATCCTGAACGAAGAGCTGATCAAATACTACTTTCAGCACGTCTCGATGCACGTCGTAGCTGCGCTCTAGAGTGTGATTGCCATTGATCAAAACCTCTGGCTCAACAATGGGAACCAGCCCGCCTTCCTGGCAGAGAGCGGCATAACGTGCCAGTGCGTGAGCGTTGGTTTCGATACAGCTACGAGAGGGCAATCGATCGCCATCAATGGTATACACTGCCCGCCATTTCGCAAACCGTGCGCCCATCTGATAGTATTCGGCGATGCGATCGCGTAACCCGTCCAATCCTTCTGTAACCGTTTCGTTGGGGTGCCCCGCTAGCGGCTTTGCTCCTTTATCGAGCTTAATACCAGGAATGATGCCGATCTGCATCAGATGGTTCGCAAACGGTACGCCGCTTTTGGTCGTTTGTCGAATCGTTTCATCAAACAAGATGACCCCGCTCAAACACTCGTTAATACCGGGAGTGGTGAGCAACATATCCCGATAGGCGCGGCGCATTTCTTCCGTCGTTGGAATTCCTACCTGCTCAAATCGCTTGTTGCAAGTGCCATTGCTTTCATCAGCCGCTAAAAGCCCTTTACCTCTAGCCATCATTGCTCGTGCAGTGGCTGCAAGCTCTTGTGCGTACATTCCTTACGCCTCCTTTTGCGGTGTTTACTAAACTTCACTGCTATAACGCTTGTTGTGTAAGTCGATATCCATTCCGTATGGATTAGCAGCGTTGGCTCCAGAGAGCCTGATACTTTCAGTCTAGAGACTGAACCCTATTTGTGTGGTGAACTGGATGACATCCGTTGATGAATTTATTGAAGCTGTTGAAACAGCAGTTGCCCCAACTTCAGCCCCAAACACAGCAGAACAGAAGTCTTGTGACCGTCATCAGGTTATTAGATGGTGTTCCCGCCTGAACCTAACTAGAGACAGAAATAAACCCTGAGGCCAGCTTAAAACTGAGACAGATCGGCTTCGGTTTGCAGGTCGGGAGTCTCTCCTGGTGCAGCGGGTGCCTGGTCTGGCGTGGGCGGTAGCTCCTCTTGCAGCGCTTGCGCCAGTTGGGCTGGGGTCAGAGAACGAATCAGATTAAGCGGTAACGTTGCTCGACTAATGCTTCTAACGTAGCCCGCATTCAAATAAGCACGATATTCGGGTCGGTTTTGGGTATAGGTTGCAAAGAAAGCCAACCCCAACACGTTCAAATAGCTACGGGCAAGGGCAGGGTCAGGGCCAATCACCTGGGGCGGAATAGCAACAATTTCAGACTCAGGGTTAGGCACATCGATGGTTGAAAAATGAGTGCCCCCTTCCAGCATCAGCAAGTATTTGTCTGAACTGTTGAGCCAGGTAAATGGACGAATTTGTTCTGGCAGGGCAGGAGAAACGGTATCGGCAGTGCTGGTCACCAGCATGACGGGAATGTCGATCGCCTGAAAATCGGCTTCGCCCAAGATACTGCTGCCAATTGGGTTAACAGCAACGATCGCCTTAACGCGATCGTCTTTCAAGTCAACCGTCGGTTGGGGCAGCTCCGTTGCACGGCATTGCAGTAACAGCGACAGGTTAAACGAGTCGATGGGAGGACAATCGGTACTGAGCTGAGTAAAGTTGATTCCGCCTCCGGCTAAAGCGAGTGCCGTGTACCCACCAAACGACTGCCCCATCACGCCAACCTGCTGGAGATTGAGTTGCCCAAACTGGGATGGATTTTCGCGGGCAAAGCGTTCAAGCTGATCGAGCAAATAGGTGATGTCTAACGGGCGGTTGATAAACTCGTCGGGTGCCGTGACCTGGTTGGCACGACCGGAAACGAGCGACTGGAGCTGCTGGGCATTACTGCCGGGATGCTCTGGCACGGCAACCGCAAACCCGTACGATGCCAGATGGCGAGCAAAATAGGCAAAGGTGCTGCGATCGGAACCAAGCCCGTGGGAAATAACAATCACCGGAGTGGTTGATGCCGCCGCACTATTTTGAATGGGCAGATAGATATCAGCCGGAAACGAGCGATTGCGACGGCCATCCACCAACTGCATCGTTTCGGTGCGAAAAGCAAAGGGGCCAGGGTCTTCCAGGTCGGGCAGGAGGGCAAGCTCCGCGATCGACTCTGAGGCTTCCACCTCGGACTGTTGGGCGATCGCTGCCACCGCTTCCTGGGTTTGCCCAATCAGCGTTTCCAAACTGCTCAAGTCTTGTAGCGCTCGCGCCAGATCAATCCGAATCCCCTCTAGCGGAAACTGTTTCAAGACATTTAGTGGCGTTAACCCTTCCGGCTCGGCAGCAGCCAGAATTAATGCCGCACGAATAGCATAGAAGCCCGACAAATTAGATTCAGTGCGAATCACTTCACCCAACCGTTGCAGCAATGTTTCGCCCTGTTCGGTGTAGAGGAACTGCGACACAGCCACCACATCCAGATCAATCGAGTTGGTGAGAATATCACGCAACTGCACCAACTGCGCGTCATCAAAATAGCGGGTATACGTTCTAAGGCCGCCTTCAATTCTGCCCTCTTGAGCATAGGTTTCGATGTATTCGATCGGAATCGAGCGCTGAAGGGGACCATAGGAGATGATAATTCGCTCCGCCGCCAGTCCTGGAGACGCAAGAGTAGGGACGAGCCAAAGCCCTAGTCCCGATGCCAACCAACGGGGTAAGCGGTTGATGGTACGAAGCGCCTGAGACAACCCAACCGATTCACAATTGACTACATCAACAGAGGCAGAACGGTTCATAGGGGAGTGCGATCGCAAAATTACTGAAAGGTCTATATCAAGTTAAAGCCTGATACCGGATGTGATAATCGCTCGAATAGCGTAGTTCTAATCAAGCGTCAGAATCGATCGCAGCATCGTAGTAGAAGCTAAGGCATCGAGACAAGGCGCAATAGCAACCTGGCCTGCCACAGTCAGGACAGTACAGAAATGCAATAACCCTGGCATACCCTTACGAGGATGCAATTAATTCGAGAAAATCCGCTTCCGACAACAGGGTGATTCCTAGTTCTTCAGCTTTTTCTAATTTAGATCCGGCTTCTGCGCCCACAACCACATAGTTTGTTTTTTTACTGACGGAACCCGTTACTTTGCCGCCAGCTTGCTCAATCATGGCTTTCGCCTCATCTCGCTTCAGGGTAGGCAGCGTTCCCGTTAGCACAAAGGTTTTACCCGCCAGCGGTTGATTACCCTGAGGCTGGTTTGCCTTACTTTCGCCAGCAAGCTGCACTCCGGCGGCTCGTAATCGTTCAATTAATCGTTGGTTGGCAGGAACTTGAAACCACTGATACACCGACTGAGCGATTTCTGCTCCAATGCCGTTCACCTGGGCAATGTCGTCTGGTTGCGCTTGAGCCAGCGTTTCGACGGTGGAAAACTGGTCAGCCAGCAGTTGCGCGTTGACGCTGCCCACATGGCGAATTCCTAAGCCATATAGCACTCTAGCCCACGGCTGCCCCTGAGATTGCTCGATCGCCTCTACTAAGTTCTGTGCCGACTTTTTGCCCATCCGATCCACGGTCATCAGTTGCTCGGGGGTGAGTTCATACAGGTCAGCAACGGTATGAACCAGGCCGCGATCGGTAAACTGTTGCACCCATTTTTCACCCAGGCCGTTGATATCCATTGCGTCTCGCCCCACCCAGTGCAAAATCGAGCGGCGCAAAATAGCTGGACAGGACGTGTTGATGCAGCGGGTTACAGCTTCACCCTCTGGACGCACCAGGGGCTGTTCGCACTCCGGGCAGTGGGTGGGCAGTTGATAGGGGGTAGTATTGGCTGGCCGCAGGTCTGGCAGCACCCGCACCACCTCTGGAATAATTTCTCCTGCTTTGCGAACGATCACGGTATCGCCAATGCGGATATCCAGTTCAGCAATGCGATCGCCATTGTGCAGCGTGGCACGCGATACGGTTGTCCCGGCTAACTGTACCGGGCGCAGATCGGCCGTTGGGGTCACGGCTCCCGTTCGGCCAACGTTGACGCTGATATTTTCAACCACGGTTGGCGCTTCTTCTGCTGGATATTTAAGGGCGATCGCCCAGCGGGGAAATTTTTGGGTAAAGCCTAGCTGCTCCTGAAGCGCCAGCGAGTTGAGCTTTACAACAACGCCATCGGTGAGGTAAGGCAGTTCTAGCCGTTCGGTTGCCCAACGGTTGTAATACTCTTCGACTTCAAAGAGCGATCGGCATAACTGCCGCATTGGGTTAACTCGAAACCCCATCGACTGCAATGTCTCCAACGCATTCCACTGCGTCTCTAGCTGTAACGGTGGGGTCGCATCACTGCCTTCGGTGTTGGGAACATGCAGCGTATAGGCAAAAAAATCGAGCCGTCGTCTGGCAACAATACGAGAATCAAGCTGTCGCAGCGTTCCGGCAGCGGCGTTGCGAGGATTGGCAAACAGAGCATCGCCCGCCTGCTCGCGTTCCTGGTTGATGTATTGAAACACCTCCAGCGGCAGAAAGGCTTCCCCCCGAATTTCAACTCGCGGCGGTGGATGGTCAAGATTCAGCCGTAGCGGGATAGCGCGAATAGTTCGCACGTTTGGAGTAATGTCTTCACCCATTACACCGTCACCCCGGGTTGCGCCGCGCGTTAGCACCCCGTTCTCGTAGGTGAGCGCCAGCGCGTTACCATCAATTTTGAGTTCGCAAACATACTCAAACTCCGAAACGCCCGGAGCAACTCGCCGCCAGCGGTCTTGCCAACTGGCAAATTCCGCCAGGTTGAAGGCATTCTCTAAGCTGTACAGCGGTACGTTATGCCGGACTGAGGTAAATTGGGTGGCGGGTCGTTCGCCAACGCGTTGCGTGGGGCTATCGGGCGTAATTAGCTGGGGATACTGAGCCTCCAAATCTTGCAATTCTCGATAAAGCTGGTCATAGACCGCATCCGGCATATCGGGATTGTCTAAGACGTAATACGCATAACTGGCTCGCTGGAGCAGTTGCCGCAACTCGGCAACTCTTTGTTGCACCTCAAGAACTGCCTGTTCCACACGCCTCTCCTGCACGTTTCGATCGCTAGACTTCGCATTTTAGTTAGAGCGCTGGATGGCTGCCACCGAAACGAGAGCCAGCCATATCAACCAAGACGCTCAAATAGTTTAACGCTTGAGATGGGGAGCGATCGCCTGCTCATTTTGCCTGCTCATCGATCGCAGAAGGAGTGGGTGAATGGCCTCCAGGCCAGTTTCTCCAGGCGGCAGAGATAGCCTTAACTGATTTCTAATCTACCGTTAATGCGAACGGCACCTCTGCTTAATGTCCGTTTTTTATACTCCACGAACAACAAAAACAAAATGCAACGCGAGTGAGGAGCATCATGGTTCGTGGTGTAAAGTTAGGCTGGTTAGCCGCAGGGCTATTGGTGTTATCGCCTGCCGAGGCTGAAATGACTGCCTATTCAACCTTAAATGGAGAACCTCCACTGGTCATTGGGCACCGAGGAGCCAGCGGCTCGCGTCCGGAACATACGCTGGCGGCTTATCAGTTGGCGATCGAACAGGGGGCTGATTTTATTGAGCCAGATTTGGTGTCCACCAAAGACGGAGTGCTAATCGCTCGCCATGAACCCAACCTGATCGACACTACCAACGTTGCCGACATTGCCAAATTTGCCGATCGCCGCACCACTAAATCTGTAGATGGTGCCGAGCAAGAGGGTTTCTTTGCCGACGATTTCACCCTGGCCGAAATTAAAGAACTGCGAGCCAAGCAATCCCAACCATTTCGCGACCAGTCCTTTAACGATGATTATGCCATTCCAACCCTGGAAGAAATTATTAATTTGGTCAAGCAAGTGGAAGCTGAAACGGGGGTAAGGGTTGGCATTTATCCCGAAACCAAACATCCTACCTATTCTGATGACTTGGGGCTATCACTCGAAGAAAAGCTGATCGAGACACTGGTTGCAACCGAGTTCACCAACCCAGATCGGGTGTACATTCAGTCGTTTGAAGTGACTAATCTCAGAGAGGAATTGCCCCGGTTGATGGCCGCCGCAGGTATCGACTTGCCGCTGGTGCAGCTCTTTGACGAGTTTCATCTTCAGCCCTATGACTTTGTGGTGAGTGGCGATCGCCGCACCTATGGCGACTTAATCAGCCGCGACAGTTTGAGCAATTTTGTCTCAACCTACGCTGATGGAATTGGCCCCTGGAAGCGATCGTTTGTGTTGACGGAACCCATCGAGCCGCCCATTGATGCCAATGGCGACGGGCAGCCAGAAGTGACAGAACGGCTCACAGGTGAAGTGCTGCCAGTGATTGCAGACGCACACGCCGCCGGATTAGTGGTACATCCCTATACCTTCCGCAACGAGGAACGCTATCTCACTGTGGATTATGACGGCAACCCATTCACCGAATACGAACAGTTTTACAACCTTGGAGTAGACGGCGTTTTTTCAGATTTTCCTGCAACAGCGGTAGCAGCACGCGATCGCCTCACCCAGGCTGGCTCATCAACCCCATCTGCCCACCAACCGCAGTAGGTCACTACCAGATCAAATCAAGCCAGATCAAATCAAGCTTGAGATGAACCTAGGTTGTGCAGGGGCGTAGTCATTGCGTCTCTGCACAGGTCACTGTAACGGGTTGCAAAATTGTCCACATCGGGTATCCTGGCATTCAACTGACGTTGTGTTCGCAGGGGTTAAGGATGAAGGTTTGGTTGACGTGTTTTCTGCTGCTGTTTGCGATCGCAGAGCTGTATCAGTGGATCACCAATACGGGTTGGATGAGTCATTTTCATCTGCCGCTTCCGGTGCTAATGCTGGCCGGAGCCGGGTTGGCGATCGCTTCTAACTACGACAAACAGGCAGGTTTGCCGTGGCAGATGTACACCCGTCTGACCCAACCCTCAATTGCACCCAACGCGCCGTCAACAGCACCCGCAACGGCGGCTCATCCCTCTCAAGCGGCTGATTCCGCCTCCGCTGCCTTCAATCCGTCGCAGCAAAACCGCTCGATTTCCTTCACCATTCAGAAACCGAACACACCACGTCCATAACCCCTGGAACCGCCGCCAGCGGTGACGCAACTACCGCCCCATATTGCGCTTCAACTGTTCCAGTTCTTCCTCTGTTTCCCATTGCCTAAAGGTGGCTTCTAGCGGGTCGGCAGGGTTAGACGACCCAAACCGATAGCCCTGGTTCCAGCCGCTGGTTTGCCACTGCTGTTCGCCTTTTTGACTGGCGCGAGCGGCTTCTGCCTCTGCCACCTTCACTTTCACTTCCTGGCGGCGGGTCTGGATTTGCTGGTGCAGAGCGATCGTTTGCTTGATTCGATCGTTTAACACCTGCATCTGTCCCCAAAGCTGGTTGCCCTGGCTCAACAGTGCCGCTTCGCGTTCTTCAGCCGGTTTGACCAGATCCAACCGATTCACCGACTTTGCTTTTTCAATGCGAATGTGCCAGCGCTGAATTTCCTGAGCCGTTGACAAAATCTCCTCTTCTAGCTGTTTCTCTCGTCGCTGCAAGTCTCCTAGCAGCCGTGTCGTTTCTCCTTCTTGCTGCCGCAGGTTCTCTTCTAGAGCCTGTAGCTCCAGATGCGGGTTATTTCGCAAAAATTCCTCTAACCGCATTTCCAAAAAACGGCTGAGGTCTTCAAACAAGCCCATTAGGGGAAAGTCCTTCTGAGGTACGCCCTCTTAGATAGTAGCAAGGGACGATCGCTGCCAGCGCTATCGCCATCACATTCATAGTTCCAACAGGTCTGCTGGAACCATTCGACTAGAACAATTGCCCAACGTAGATCGATCGCACTTCACCGTTACGCCGAACGATCGCTTCTTGATTAGCGATCGATACTAACGTCCAGCCGCTCGACCCAATGCCTTCGCCAATGTAAACGCGCTGGGGAGTGCCGTTGACTTCAAACAAAGCCGCCGAGCGATCGCCCAATTCAAGCACGCCAATCAACACATGCGAAGGAGACGGAGCCGCATTGGGTGCTGCCGCGATATTTTGCGGAGATGCCGCCGGAGCCGGAACCGACGCGGCTGGGGCATTAACAGGCGGAGCCGCTGGCGCTGTGCCGCCAGGAAGCTGGTTAAAGAGCTGAGGCGGCTGGTAAACCGGAATGTACACGCGCTCTAGCACTGTAGGGGGCGCAGCGGCCACCGTAGAGTTGGAAGCTGGGGTAGGAGCTGCACCATTGGCGGCTGGGGTGCTGCTGGTTGAGCCAGGAGATTGGCGGCTGGCAACGGTATCTCGCTCAATGCGGTCGAGCGATCGCTGCACGTACGTTGCAAAAGTTTGGTCGGCGGTAGCGGGGTCAGGTTGGGTTGCCACTGGCGCATCAGACGGGTCGGCAGCCTGTTGCAGACGGTTTTGCAGAGCAAACCAAACCACTCCAGTGGCTATCAATGAGGCGCAAGCCGCCGCAAGCAACAGCCCATCAAAAGACGTGTTAGCGCCCCGCCGCCGTTCAGCCACTTCTACCGCTTCAGCGTTGATCTCGGCCAGTTCGGTACTGTCTACGGTGTCTACTGCTGCTGGCCGCTGAGCCAGTACGGGCGGCAATGCTATTTCCGGGACTGCGATCGGCTGTAACGACACATACTCTGGTTCGAGCGGCTCAGAGGGCAGCTTTCCACCTCGATCGAGAACGTGATCAACCTCTTCGAACAGCTCGTCCATCAAATGATTGGCATAGGCTTCGACCGAGGCATCTTGAGAATCTGCGTTTACCTGGAAACGGGCATGCTCAAAGTTAGAGGATGGTGCATCCTCATAATGTGATGCATCTAACTCGGATACATCCAACTCGGGTATATCTAACTCGGGTACATCTAAAACAGGTTGGTGAGTGCTGGAATTCTGAGACATAATTTACTGACTGAGTCGCGATCGCATTACAAATCGAGCGGTGTCTTTAAAGCATCTCGCCCAGAATGAAAAGTAGTGGCGGGCGTTGAACAGCAACCGCATCACGTTATAGGAGCACCCAAGCAGCCTCAGCCTTAGCGAGGTGTTGCAAGCTATTCAGAACCATTCAGGAATAGTTTTCCCAGTTTAAATTCATCTTGCTTGACTGAATGACTAAAATTTAACAGCATAGGTGGCAATCTGTACTCGTTGTCAATTAAATTAACTGCTAAAACTTAACTACCAAACCTATTTTTGCGTCAGATAAGGACGGCAAACAGAGTACTTAGTACACACGTTCTACGTATTTAGACTTTCAAAAACTAAGCAACATGGAAGAGAACGAAACCTCACGTTACAAACTATTGCTGATTGATGATGATTTTAATTTGGTGATGCTGACCAAGGACTATCTTGAGTACAAGGGCTATGAAGTCATCACAGCAGAAAACGGCGTGCAGGGAATTGAAGCGGTTCTCCGAGAAAAGCCTGACCTGATTATCTGCGACGTCATGATGCCAGAAATGAACGGTTACACCTTTGTTGGCAAAGTTCGAGAAGATCCTGAGACGCAGGGAATTCCGGTGTTATTTTTGTCTGCGAAGGGGCAAAGCAAGGATCGGATTGATGGGCTTAAAGTGGGTGCAGACGTTTATATGGTCAAACCATTCGAGCCAGATGAACTGGTGGCACAAGTAGAGGCTCTGCTCCACCGTTAGCAGCACATTTGCCGGAGCGCCCGTAAATGTTGCGCGCCCCTCCATCCAGAGACGTGCAAACGGTTAAACAAAATATGTTCCTTGTAGCAGAATTACATCTTCCCGAAACCAGCTACCATGATTGGCTCAAGGATGCTCCACTGGCTGAGATGTGCAACGTCCTCTGGCGCTAATGGCTGCACACCTAAAGTGGCTAGCACAGGTAGACGAAATAAGAGGATAGATAGTAATGGGTTCCAAGAAAAAGGCCAAAAAGAAAAAATCGAAGAAGAAAAACGATCGCAACGACCAAAATATGTCGGTTCTGGGCAGTAGAGCCAGCGAGATTGGCGCAGCGATCGCGGGTGCTGTTGTGGCTGAAGTTGCTCAAGCAACCATCAGTCGCCTATCTCAAAAGGCCAAGGACAGCGAAACGGCTGAGCAGGTGCGCGAGTCTGTAGTAGATGCAGCAAATGCCGTTAAAGATGCGATCGCTGACAACAATCTCTCGGCTCAAGATGCCGTTGACGCAGTTAAGGGAACGGCTGGCGATATTCGCCCTGCCGTCAAAAAAGCGATTAAAGCGTTTCAGGGAAATACCAACAACGCACGCCAATCTGCAACTGCCGTGTTGGAAGGGGCAGTAGACACCACCAAAGGCACCATCAAGAAAGCAGCCAAAAATGGCAAGAAAAAGGCGAAAAAGGGGAAGAAATCCTGAGGATGAAGGGAGCGCAACCACGCCGGAGTTCTCGAATTTCATACCATCCAATACTTGAGGGGGCGTTGCAGTACAATGCCCTCGCCTACATGTGCCTCAGATCAGCTTAAAGGCGATACCTGGGGCAAATCAGAGGATTGATCGAGGTTACTCATATTAATCACATCAACATTCCCTGTGGTGAGAAACCGCAGGGTTTCTTGATATAGACTTTGCCAAAAGCGGTTACTCATCCCCTGGCTAACCTCGGTTGGATCAACCATCGGGTGAGGCACCATATCTTCGGCCAGGTACATGAACGATCGATGCCCCTGTTCATACCCACCAATCTTTTTAAGAAATTGTTGGTTGGTTTGAATATCGGCAGCATCTTCGTTTTGCGTCAGCACCAGGAAGGTGGGAATATCCCTGAGCGTGGCTAAGTTTTTAGGATCAAGCACAAAGCTACTGCCAAAGCGATCGGCGGCAGTGAGGGCACCTACCGGAAAGCGTAAATCGGGGTCCCATCCCAGTTCGTTAATATCCAGCGGGCCTGCCAGGTTGACATATTGACGGCGCTCTTCCCCATAAACCCTGAGTAGCGGTGCATAGGCAACGACCCGCTGAATCCGCTCTGGTTTTGCTGCGGCTAAACCAATGGCAACCGCGCCACCGACCGATAGCCCTACCGTGAAAACGGGGCCAGGGATTGACTCTAGTTCATTGAGCCGATCGATCGCATCGGTTAAATACTCCAGATGAGACGACGTAAAGTAGCGATCGAATTCAGGATCGTTGGGCTGCTGAATGGCCAGGGCAATGTCTAATAAGCGAGGCTCGATCGCAACCAAACGAGCCATTAAAGCCAATCGTTGTCCGTGTCCGGGTCTGGCAAAGCCTTCTGGATGGGCAGCCAGGTTACTAAAATAGACCTGCAACACTGGGTCTTCTTGGACTTTTTGTTTCAACGGAACGGCAATTTCTGGAATCAAATCAACTTGAGGCCAGTTTTTATCGGGGGATGCCAACGCATGACCGGCCAGCGTGGCCTGATAAACATTGAACCCATTCCGAAACAGGTAATCAGCGAGTCGCCAGGTTTGGTGGGGTTTTGCGCTAAACCCGTGAAAGAGCAGCACGGTTCCCCGAATCGGTTCGCCTGCGGCATGAAACAGGTAATAGGGGTAGGCTCCCTCTCGACGCTCAGGGTGAGAAACGATGCGCTGGACATAGGTGTCGATCGCCTGTTTTGCTTGTGCAATTTGGTCGGCGGTAGGAGTGATAGTGGGGTCTGGTGAAGTCATCATAGAAATACGTTGCACAGGGCAAATTCCACTCTGCTAGGTCAGTTAAAAGGATGCAATACCCTACGACACGATGGTACGACTGCACGTCAATCATGCTTTAGCCGTTAGCCCCTTGGCTCCAGGTCATTTCAACGATAGGAGGGCGAAACGCTAATTGATAGGTTACATCCCACCTACTCATCTCCTGTAGCGGAACACTGTTCAGGCTTAGCTAGCATCTCGTTCCACCAGAATGACATTTTCTGTCACTTGTTCAAAGGTGTCATCGTGACTGATAACAAACAGTTGCCGGAACGTTTTAATGTTGGCGATCGCCTCCGCTAAGCTCGCTCTGCGGGGCTTGTCCATATTGGTTGTTGGCTCATCGAAAAAGGCAATGTCAATATCAGCCAGCACCCGCAACAGCGCCAGCCTGACGGCAAGAGCCGCACACATCTGTTCGCCTCCAGATAGGTTAATGAACCGCCGAGGATGGGCACCATCTTGCACCAGAATCTCGTAATCCTTGCTCCACTCCAGGGCAACGTTGGGACGGTTGAGCAGTTCGCGAAAGATCCGATCGGCTTCACGGGAAATGCTTTGCACATACCGTTCTGTAACTCGTGGCCCCGCTTCCTTATAAACCTTGCGGGCAAAGGTGATAAACCGCCGCACTTTCTCCTTTTGTTTTAATTCAAGTTGGGCGCGATCGCGTTTATCTGCGATGTCCTGCAAGACCGTTGAGCGGTTGTCCAGTTCGGTTAACAGCGTTTGCTGTTGGGGTAAACCTCCAGCAAGTTGGTCGGCGCGGCTACGAGTTTGGTTGTACGCCGTTTCAACCTGCTGCCATTGGTCAGGGTCGTAGGTTTGCAGTAACGCCTCATACTGCGCTTGCACCTCCGCTCGTTTCGCTTCCACCGTTTGTAGTTGGGCGATCGCCGCTTGTAACTCGGCTTCTACTGTTGCTAACTGATTGGCATCGTTTTGATGCTGCAAATACACCAGATAACCAGGCTGATGCGTTTGCCGAACCCGCTGCTGTTCGGCGATTTGACTCTCTAGCGCGGCAAATGGCTCCAACTGGCGATCGCAGTCGGCAATATCTTGCTGAATGGCAGTCTGCGCCTGTTGAAGTTGAGTATGGGCAGCCTGAAGCCGCGAGTGCTGCTGAAGTTCCTGTGCTAAAAGCTGACAGCGACCTCTGGGGTTGCCCAACTGCTTTAATGTCTCAGCCACCTGCATCCATTGCTGTTGTAATGCTGGCTCGGCTGCAAGCTGTGATTGCAAATGGCTGAGCCGAGTTTGCAATGGCTCCAGGTCATCTTTTAGCTGGGTATAGTGCGCTGTTTTAGCATCCAGGGTGGCAAATTCTGCTCGATGTTGATAGGTAGTTTCTAGCTGAAGCTTGAGTTGGTGGAGCTGTTGCTTGAGTTTAGGGGCAGAAATTTGCTCAGATAAATCGGCCAGAATTTGCCAGAGTGCATTCAGCAGTTCTGTGTTCAGGTCAACGCCAGCCTGAATTGCAAACAGTGCCGACGATACAGAATCCGCCGCCAGCAGCGGCACTTCTTTCTGCATATCCCGCAGAATATCAATCGCCGATTCTGCCTTGTCTTGATGGCGATCGCGCTTTTCTTCGCCCTCGGTAACCAACTGCCGCAGTTCTGCTTCAAACTGGCGAGCCGCTTCTACCCGGCTGAGCTGTTCCTGGAGGCGATCGCGTTTTTGCTCCAGTTCTGCCATCTGGTCAACGCTGGCAGCCAGGGCTTGCACCCGCTGAATCTCGCGATCGAGCTGAGCCAGGTGCGCCTGTACGGTCGATTGCTGTTTGAGTAAGGTTTTCTGCTCTAGCTTCAGCGCTTGAATCTGCTGCAACTGCTCGGCAAGGCTGGCTTGCTGCTGTTCTAGTTCACCTTGCTGCATCACGGTAGGTTGGAACCGCTCGATCTCGGCTTGCGCGTTGGCGATCGACTCTAGCTGAAGCGAGAGTTTTGTTAGCTCGGTTTGGCGTTCGGCCAGGCGAATTTGGTGCGTTTCTCGCTGTTGGAGCAAAGCTTGCCGTTGCCTCATCTGCTGCTCTAGCTGCTCCAGGGTGGCCTCGGCTTGTAGCACCGCCTGATAGTGTTCGCGGTTGACGGTACAGGTTTGCACCGCTTGCTGCGATCGCGTCACGCTTTGCTGCAACAGCACGGTCGCCTGTTGCTGTCCGGCGATCTGTGCCTCTAACTGCTGCCGCTGTGCCTCTAGCCGTTGGACGTGTTGCGTTTGTCCTGCTAACCGCTCCTTTTCGGTTTGTAAGGTAGCCAGTTCTGCCCGAAGCTGCTGTAGAGACGATTCGGCGGTGGCAATGTCCTGCCTCAGTTGCTGCCGCCGTTGCTGGAGCGGTTCCCAGTCTTGCAGCCTTTCGTCGTATTGAGCGATCGTGCACTCCAGCTTATCTACTTCCACCTTGCCATACTTCTCCAGCGACAGCATTTGCTGAGTAGTTTGGCGGTATTCCTCGACTTTAAGCACCGTATCAAAAATCTTTTTGCGATTTTCAGGCGGTTGCAAAAAGTCAGCGGTAAAGGTGCCTTGCGGCACTCCAATGGTGTTAGCAAACAGTTTGCCCAAATCGGTGCCAATGGGTACGCCCATCTGCTGCCGCAACCACGGCATGATCTCGTCTTCGATATGCTTATAGTCGAGCTTTGAGCCAAGCTGGGGGTCATAAACGGTGTAGCCCTTTGTAGTACACCGCTGAATTTCGTAGGTGCGCCCGTCCCGGCTAGAAATAAAGGCAATAGTGGCCTGAGCGCTACCCGCGCCGTTGCGAATCAGGTCTTCAATTTTGTAAGCCCCCCGGTAATTAAACAGCGTCCAGGCGATCGCCTCTAAAATGCTGGTTTTACCTGCACCATTTTCGCCACAGATGGCATTGGTTCCGGGTTGGAACTGGAAGTGGCGATCGCTATGAGATTTAAAGTTCTTAAGCGTAACCGAGAGGATTTCCATGCCGCTCGCCTTTAGTTTCCAGCCGTCATTCTATCTAGAGTAGAACAGTTGCACCATTTAAGCCGATCGCTCCGCTCGATTGCAACCCAGAATCGTCAGGCGGGCTGGCCGTGAGACAAAATCTCCAGGTAGGCTTTGATCGTATGAAACAAGCCCATTTCTAACGCTTCTGCCATAAGGGCATGGCCGATCGAGACTTCTAAAACATGAGGAATAGTGCAGAACCGACTCAGGTTTTCCAGGTTCAAGTCATGCCCTGCATTAACCCCTAACCCAACGACTTGAGCCGCCCTGGCCGCTTCGGCATACTGAGGCAAGATGGAGTCAACCGTTCCCGCCCGAAAGGCAGCAGCATATGGCTCTGTGTAGAGTTCAACGCGATCGGCTCCGATTTTTTGCGCCGCTGCCATTGCAGCCGGATCGGCATCCATAAACAAGCTGACGCGAATGCCACTGGCCTGAAGCTGCTCAATGATGGGAATGAGGCGATCGCTGTCTTGCTCTAAATTCCAACCGTGATCCGACGTCAAAGCATCGGGAGAATCGGGCACCAGCGTACACTGGGTTGGCTTCACCCGGCAAACAATATCCATAAACGGCGATTCAAACGGGTTGCCCTCAATGTTGTACTCCGCCTGGGGATACTCACTGGCTAATAAGGCAGCCAGCTCATCCACATCACCGGGTCGAATATGCCGCTGATCCGGACGGGGATGCACAGTCACGCCGTAGGCTCCGGCATCGAGAACAATTTTGGCGGCTCTGGTTACGCTTGGGATACCGATGTTGCGCGAGTTTCTCAATAAGGCGACACGGTTGAGATTGACGCTGAGGTGGGTCATTAGAGTCTTGATGCTAGCGATTCACGTCCTGTTACTAAAGTACACAATACGATGAATGGCTCTTTCGGCTCAATATTCAATGCCCGGTTGCGCCTTCACGCCTTGCTCTCGAAACGGGTGCTTGATCAGGGTCATTTCTGTGACCAGATCGGCGCGATCGATCAACGCCTGGGGGGCACCGCGTCCCGTCAAGATGATGTGCGAATCGTCGGGTTTCTGGTCGAGTCCGGCCAACACCTGTTCGACTTGCAGGTAGCCCAACTTTAGCGCCACGTTCACTTCATCTAGCAGCACGGTGCGAAAATCGGCGTTACCAATAAAGCTCAATGCTTTTTCCCAGGCAGTTTGGGCAACGGCAATGTCGCGATCGCGATCCTGCGTTTCCCAGGTAAAGCCCTCACCCATCGCGTGAAATTCCAGTTGCGGGGCATTCCCGTCCGTGGCAACCGTCCAGTAGTCTAAAACCGCTTTTTCGGCGGGTTCCCAGGCTCCTTTAATGAACTGCACAATCGCCACGCGGTAGCCATGCCCCAGCGATCGCATCACCATGCCCAGCGCAGCAGTCGTTTTGCCTTTGCCGTTGCCTGTATTGACAATAATCAAGCCTTTTTTATTGGTGCGCTCTGCCAACCGCTGCTCTTGCACTTCCTTACGCCGCTGCATTTTGCGGCGGTACTGTTCATCTGGTAGCGCTGTTGCGGTTTGTTCGGCATCAGGCGTGGGCATAGAGTGTGTTTCCATAGAAGGCGACATTCAGCAACATCTATACAGAATCGCGCAAAACTGGGGCGATCGCTACGGTTCGTCAAAAATCTAACGTTACATCTTGGTCAACATCGTCCGCTAGCTGCGCCATGTCGCCCCGATAGTTTTGGTTAATGACTCTTGCTTTAGCGTGCAAGTGGTGGGGTACATGGCACAAATCAACCGGCAACCCGTGAACAATCAAAAACTCGGCAAGCTGATCGGAGTGGATATAAATGCCCTCAGCATGAAGCCGTTGCAGCAACCGTTTAAAGGTAGGCCAATCGGAAAAGGACTGAGGCTGCTCATCAGGAACGGCCTGGTTGAAGTCTGTTGAGGGAGAGTAGTTTAGCACAGCTACTTGTCCCCAAAAGCGAATCCTGCTGGATGGCTAAGTCCGGCGCAGGGTTAACAGGTTCATGATAGCGGTTTAAACTGCATCACAACCGCGCCGAGACATCCAGCACCACACGCAAACAGATTTGACCTAGCGGGGAACGTAGCCAGAAAGGCTAGGAACATACGTGCCAAACACCGAGCCGTCGGAGTTGTATAACTCAATCGGAATATCTGTGTTTTCGCTAATGGCGGCTAGCGCTCGCAACAGCGTGTTGACGTGATTCGTCACCTCGGCTCGGGTGTTGTAGTCGCCTGTTAGCTCGGTATTGGCGATCGCCGTTCTCACAGCCTGGTCATAATCGCTGGTCACCCGCACCTGAATTTTGTCTCGACTCATCGTAAACGTGCAGACGCGAGGGGTGCCTTCGCAGGTTCGCGCTAAGTTGGTTTGTGCGGTTTGCCGTGCCTCTACCTGCTGCAACGTTTCCTGGGCAACGGTTAACGCTCGACTGTAGGCACTCACCAGCGGTTGAGCCAGCGTATAGTAAGAGGTTGAAGTGGGTACTTGCTGGGCATTAGCCAGCGCATTACGCCATTGAGTCACTGCGTCGCCCCACTGGTTCTGCTGCTCCAGGCGGCGGGCTTCGTCTCCCAGGTTCAGCGCCTGGTTATAGGCAGTAGCGGCAATGTCTTCACGGCGCTGGCGATCGCGGGCGGCGGCTAACTTAGGCTGATAAATCGACAACAACTGCTGCCCTTCTGCATAGGCCATCGTCCCATTCGGAATTTCGTTGAGCAAATTGATCGCCACTTGCCAGGTTGAACCGGCAACCTGCCACTGCTCTAACGAAACGGCTGCACTCGAGCGAGCCGCCGCTGTTTCAGCGGTTGACTTCGCCAGGTTCATCTTATCTTGTGCTTTTTGCTCAACCAGGATGCGCTGATTGATGGCAGCAAGGTTAGCAGTGTAGTCTTGCTGCTTGCGTTGCGCCAGCGGAAACACCGGGCTATCGGTCGGCACACGCTCCAAACGGGCGATCGCCTTACGCCACAACCGCTGAATATCTTCCCAATCGGAGAGGGGATGGGGAGGGTTTTGGCTGCTCAACGCTGCCTGGTTTCCTAACTCCAACGCCGACACCACCTGACCCAACACTTGAGACTGAGCTTCGTAGCTGGTCAACAGGCTCTGCGCGGTTTGGTAGTATTTCGACCACAGTGGAATCGTATCGAGCAGATAGGCGGCTTCAGCCAGATTGTCGTACGTTTCAACGACTTGTTGGGCAGAGGTCGTGTTTTGCAGCGTTTGATCTGCGTCTTGCTGTAACCGCTGAGCCGTTTGCAGTGGAGGGCAGGCACCCATTACACAGGGTCGAGTCATTGCATAAAAAGACCCGGTAAAGGCCGCTACCCCAACGGCGATCGCCAGCACCGCCACCGGCAGCGGCAAACGCGACAAAATAGGAATTTGCCTTCCATACCCCTGGTCAAAGTCAAGCAAATCGTTGGCTTCAGCCAGGTCGTGAGCCGTGTTAGCCCATTCCGAGGCCAGAATAATGTTGCCGCTGGTGCTGGGGGTTGCCGGGTCGGAGGGCTGCTGCACAGCAGGGGAGACGATCGCCTCTGGTGCGGCGCGATCGATCGTCGCCTCCACGTCCAACAACACAAGATTGGGTTCCAAAATGAAGGGATGAACCGCGTAGGGATGGCGCTGCCCCGTCAACCGCAGATACAGCCGCACCGGAAGCAACTCTGCATCCTGCGATGCCTCCAGGTTAGCCTGAGGCTGTAGCCGCTGAATTGTGCCTGCCAGTGTCGAAAAAATTTGCTGAGCGTTGAGCGTCTCCTTCGGACGATGCTGCACCAGAACCAGCAACACTCCCTGCTTTAACGCACACCTCAGCTTTAAGAGCGGAACGTGAGGTAGTTGAGCCTGTAGCGCTTGCTGTAGCTGCTGCTCTAGAATCTGTAGCTCATTCTGGCGCGTAGCTGTTTTCATAAGATTAGATCACCGACCGACGGTTGGGGGAAGATTTGGCACAATAGGGGCATCGAACCAGTCGTTATCAATCCTACAGTTGCACGTTAGTTAATTTGCCTGTACTAATCTGACTACATCATCTGACCACATCTAGTTATACGTACCTACCAGGTGACCAGGATATAACAGGAAACTCATGGACATCTTAATCGTTGAAGATGAAGCCGAAATTGCCCAGTTAATTCAGCTCTATCTTGAAAAAGAAGGATTTTCCTGTCGTGTCTGTCGAGATGGTCTCACCGCCATCCAAATTTTTCAAGAGCAGAAACCAGATTTAATCATCCTCGATTTAATGATTCCCCAATTAGATGGGTTAGAAGTCTGCGCTCGCATTCGCCAGAAACCGGGCAGCAAAGATCCTTATATTCTGATGCTGACGGCTAAAGGGGAAGAAATGGATCGGATCATTGGGCTTTCGACCGGAGCCGATGACTACATGGTGAAGCCATTCAGCCCCAGAGAACTGGTTGCCAGAGTGCGGGCACTGTTGCGGCGGACGCTGCGCCAGGGAGGGCAGAGCCAGAGTTATCAAACCCAGCATTTTTCGATTGATGTCGATCAGCGAGTAGCACATCGCCTGGTAGACTCTGGTACAGCGGAACCGCTCGACTTAACCACGCTCGAATTTGACCTGCTGACCACGTTTATGAGCTATCCGGGGCGAGTTTGGAGCCGAACCCAGTTGATTGAGAAACTGTGGGGCAACGATTTTTTTGGGGATGAGCGAGTTGTGGATACGCACATTGCTCGGCTGCGGAAGAAGGTTGAACCAGATCCGGCGAACCCAACCTTTGTGAAAACGGTGATTGGGGTAGGCTACAAGTTCGAAGACGGTACGGGAGGCTAGGGGCGCGAGTGGCAAAAATTGGACTGCGATCGCGGCTGTTCCTCTCCCACGTCATTGTGATGCTGGTGGGGCTATCAACCTTGACGGTCATTGGCAAAGTATCATCCCCCCGCTTTTTCCGGGTGTATTTAGAGCAAATTGAGGTGGCGGGCTTTCGAGTTCGTCAAATTCGCACCGAACTGGTTCGCGGCTTTGAGCAAGCGTGGAGCCGTGGAGCCATCTGGTCGGTGGTGGTGGGGGCAACGGCAGCCGGAGGGTTGAGTTATCTGGTGTCCAAGCGTATCGTGCAGCCGCTAATCCAGATGGAGGAAATTACCAAAAAGTTTGCCGCAGGGCAAATGGATGCCAGGGTGCCACCGAACGAAATTCCAGAACTAGACCAGTTAGCCGCCAGCTTTAACCGGATGGCGATCGATCTCGAAAATGTAGAGCAGCGCCGCCGCGATCTGGTTAGCGATCTGACCCATGAACTGCGAACGCCGTTAACGGTAATTGGCGGCTATCTGGAAGGCTTGGCAGACGGAACGGTGGACGCATCGCCCGCCATTTACCAACTGCTGTCCAATGAAACCAGACGGATGCAGCGATTGGTCAACGATTTGCAGGAACTCTCGAAAATGGAAGCGGGCTACCTGCCAATTGATGCAAGGCCAGTCGATCTGCATCCGCTGCTGACGGCCTTGATTCAAAGGTTTTCCGACCAGCTCTCCGAAGGGATTGAACTGCGCCTTCATTACCCGCCTGAGACACCGCCTGTTTTAGCCGATCCGGGACGAGTAGAACAAATATTAGTTAACCTGATTGGCAATGCCTTGCGCTACACCTCCTCTGGTTCGGTTAGTGTTCAGGTGACCCCAGAAACCGACAAGGTGTGGCTGGCTGTGATTGATACCGGGCAGGGCATTGCGCCGGAGGATTTGCCCCACGTGTTTGAGCGGTTTTGGCGCGCCGATCGATCGCGCGATCGCACCTCTGGCGGCACCGGAATTGGTTTGGCGATTTCTCGACGGCTGGTTGAGCTGCAAGGCGGCAAAATTGAGGCAGAAAGCGAGGTAGGCCGGGGCAGCACCTTCCGGTTTTCGCTGCCGCTAGCCGAACGTAAACGCTTTGCGACATTGCAGCCATAGGGATGTCAAACCAACGCTCTACAGTAATAGCGTTGTGCATGAGATTTAGCCTATGTCTCTCCTTTCTTTAGCCCTACTGGCGATCGGGCTTTCACTGTTCGTTGGGTGGGGAATGGTTGGCTATTTGTTTCCCCACAGCCGCTTTCCGGATTAACGTTTCCGCTAAACGCTGGTATCTCCGGTCAGGGAGTGGCAAAATGATCCGTACGATTTGCTCAACACAAAAAGACTCATGACCATCCATCCCACTCTACAGACCGCTTTTACTCAACGGAATGCGCTCAAAATCATCAGTGGTTTAACTAATTTTGATGCCGATCGGGTTGCGGCAACGGTGAAAGCTGCCGATCGCGGTGGTGCCACCTTTGTAGATATTGCAGCCGATCCAGCATTAGTGACCCTCGCCAAGCAGCTCACCCAACTGCCCGTGTGCGTCTCAGCCGTGGAGCCTGAGCGGTTCGTTGCTGCCGTCAAAGCTGGAGCAGACCTGATTGAAATTGGCAATTTTGATGCGTTCTATGCCCAGGGTCGTCGCTTTGAAGCGGCGGAAGTCCTGGAACTGACCCGCAAAACCCGATCGCTGCTGCCGGCAATCCCCCTTTCGGTCACAGTGCCGCACATTCTACCGTTAGACCAGCAGGTACAACTGGCCGAAGAACTGGTCAATGCCGGGGCGGATATCATTCAAACCGAAGGCGGTACCAGCAGTAACCCAACCCACGCTGGCACCCTGGGGTTGATTGAAAAAGCAGCACCCACCCTGGCTGCCGCTTCTGAAATATCTCGTGCGGTTACGGTGCCGGTGCTGTGCGCGTCTGGCTTGTCTAGCGTTACCGCTCCGATGGCGATCGCCGCAGGAGCGTCTGGTATTGGGGTTGGTTCTGCGATTCATCAGCTCAACAGCGAAGTGGCAATGGTAGCCGTAGTTCGCAGCCTGGTTGAAGCATTAGCAACGGTTTCGTTCGATCGCGTTCGTCGCTAAGCAGATCGGCACCCGCTGGATCAGCACCCACGGCATTCAAGCTCGTTTCAATCATGTCTGGGGGCATCCCTTAGTGGATGCCCTTTTGCGTTGAAGTGATTTTGTGAGTGAGAACACCCCCACCCCTACTTCTCTATTAGCCCTATTTCTCGACTAGCCCTATTTCTGGACTAGAAAGTGGTGCCGCAGAAACAGATTACTATTACCGTTAAGAAGCTAATGCTCTAATTCTGAGAGAGTCTCTCGGTATATCGATGCAAAGCAGGTTTACGTTTCCAGTGGTACTGCTAAGCGTTGGTGCGGCGATCGCCTTTGCCGTGTTGTGGGCGCTTGAACAAAAGCAGACCTATCAGTTGACGATCGCAACCGCTAGCAAAGACGGAGAATATTATGCCTTTGCCCAAGCACTGGCAAATGTGGTGGAACGGCACGATCCCAAAATTGATATCACTGTATTAGAAACTAAAGGATCGCCTGAAAACATGCAACTGCTGGAGCAAGGGCGAGTCAATTTAGCGATCGTGCAAAACGATACCCCTGTGACTCCGTCGGTTCGCGCGATCGCCTATCTGTTTCCTGAAGTATTTCATCTGGTTGCCGCTGCGGATACAGACATTCAAACCGTCGCCGATTTGAAAGGAAAGCGGATCGCGCTCATGCCAGAAGGCAGCGGTTCCTATGCTCTGTTTTGGCCGCTCAGTCGGCATTATGGTTTAGCCGAAACCGATTTTGAATTTGTCTCACTTGGGGCAGCAGAAGCGCATACAGCCTTTCGCGCCGGGGAGGTCGATGCCCTATTTCGCGTGCTGGCTCTTGGCAATCCTTCAATTAGTGAACTGCTCAGCAATACGCAAGCCCGCCTAATTCCGATCGATCAGGCGACCGCGTTACGGCTATCCTTTCCATATTTGGAAGCGACTCAAATTCCGAAAGGTACCTACGATGGAGCCATTCCAACCCCACCCACTGACCTGCCCGTGGTGGGGGTGCGAGCTGTGCTAGTATCCCATGCGGATGTTAACCCCGAAGTGGTGCGGGCGATCGCGCAAACCCTGTTTGAATTTCGTAATGAGCTGGTGGCGCAATATCCCAGAGCGGCCAACATTACCCTGCCCGAATCGAGCATGAATTTAGGCTTGCCGATGCATCCGGGAGCGCGAGCTTATTACGACCAGGACGAACCCAGTTTTTTAGTCGAATATGCCGAGCCGATCGGGCTGCTGCTGTCGGTGTCGATCCTGATCTTTTCCGGCGTCTGGCAGTTTCGCCTGTGGTTGAAGGAGCGCCAAAAAAATCGCGCCGATATGTACAACTTAGAAATTCTCGGTTTAATTGATGACGTGCAAAAGTCGGTCGAGTTGGAACAGCTCAACCAGCTTCGTCGCTATTTGTTCGAGATTTTGCACAAAGTCGTTGTGGATTTGGACGAAGACCGGATTTCGCCCCAATCGTTTCAGTCGTTTGCTTTTACCTGGGAAATGGCGATCGCTACCATTCGCCATCGAGAAGTGGTGCTACTGAATCTCTACTCCAAGCAAGAGTTAAGCTCAGAACAGTCGGTCAAACAGTGAGTGGCGATCGGTAGAGTCAGCAAGACTTGGCTTTCCCAGCCCGGCTTAAAATTGGCTGACCTGGCGCAAAACAGAAACGAATCGGGATTCTTGCTATCCTGATAAGGAGCGCAGGTTCACAGAACTTAAACATTTTCCTATGAAATGTATCATTAACCGTCGAGCGCAGTTCGCGGCCAGCCATCGCTATTGGCTACCAGAGCTGAGCGAGACTGAAAACGCCGAGAAATTTGGGCTAGGCGCTCGCTTCCCTGGACACGGACACAACTACGTGTTGTATGTCTCGATGCTAGGAGAGCTAGATGACTATGGCATGGTGCTGAACCTCTCAGATGTGAAGCAGGTGATTAAGCGAGAAGTCACAAGTCAGCTCGACTTTTCTTACTTAAACGACACCTGGCCTGAGCTACAGCAAACGCTGCCGACAACCGAAAACTTAGCGCGGGTCATCTGGCAGCGTCTGGCTTCACACCTGCCGCTGGTTCGCATCCAACTCTTTGAAAGTCCGGAACTGTGGGCTGAATACGAAGGAAACGCTATGAACGCTTATTTAACCATTAGTACTCACTTTAGCGCGGCTCATCGCTTAGCCCTGCCGCATCTAACGCTAGAGCAAAACAGCGAAATTTACGGCAAGTGCGCTCGCGTCAACGGCCACGGACACAACTATCACCTGGAAGTAACGGTCACGGGAAAGATCGATCCGCGAACAGGTATGATTGCTGACCTGACAGCCGTGCAAAACGCGATCGATACCCACGTCGTTGAACCGTTCGATCACACCTTCCTCAACAAAGATATTCCTCACTTTGCCGAAGTTGTGCCCACCGCAGAAAATATTGCCGTTCACATTCGCGATTTGTTGCGTGCTCCAATCCGCGCAACCGGAGCAACACTGCACAAGGTGAAGCTAATTGAAAGCCCCAACAATTCCTGCGAGGTGTACTGTGTTGAGCCTGAGGCTCAACCCGTTGAGTCTGGCATAGAAGAACCTAACCTAGTTGAGGTATAAACAGCAGAGAGGGTGATCGCCCTCTCTTTTCCCAGTTTGAATTGTAGTTACCGCGCCTGAGCAATCACCGTGCGGTGGCGAGGGCTATTGCAAATCGCCGTTGGTTGGGTAAAACCCGCCTCGTAGATGGCCTGTTCCAGTTCCAGCCCAAAGTATTCATCTAAATACGGCTCCGTACTCTTGAGCAGCGTTAAGATGTAGGGCGGCATTTTGGCATAGATCTCCGACTTGGGATTCATGTCCATCATGGCAAAACAACCACCGGGACGCAGCACTCGACGCGCCTCTTGCAAGATGGCGATCGCCGCTGTTTGAGGCAGTTCGTGGAAGACTAAAAAGGCAGAAACCAGGTCAAAGGATGCCTCTGGCAAGCCTGTTTGCTCTGCTGCCGCATGAATCCACGTGGGGGCATGAGCCGTCGATGCATAGCTCATGGCGGAGGGTAAAGAGCTGCGTTGCTGGGAACGATATTGGGCGATCGCCAAAAAATAGGGCGACAGGTCAACCCCCGTAATTTGCGCTTCTGGATAGGTCGTATGCAGGGAAAATGTGCTCATGCCAACGCTGCAACCGATATCTAAAATCGCATTGGGCGAACCTGGAATCTGCTGACGCAACAGGTTGTGATAGCTCTGCCGCAGCATGGCATCCCCTTCTGCTCCGGCATCTTGCCAAATTCGAGCATGAACCGCATGAGCAGCCACTTCCACTTCCATCGCCGCATCCCAACTCAGGTTGCCCTGCTCGTAGGCGTGAAACGTGCGTAAATAATAGTCGGGATAAACCAACGCTGGATTTTGCAGCGTAGCAAGTTCGGCATCCCACTCCGGCGCAAACTCGGCAGCACTGCCGCGCGATCGCAGCGTTTTTACTTCATTGCGCCAATAGACCCCAATCGATTCAGCCCGTTTGATCATCATGCTGCGAGCCTGATGCTTGGCCAGGTGAGCCAGCGGCTTGATGGACAAGATGCCGTTGATCAGGGTAGAAGCGAGTCTAGGTGAGGATTCTACAGCCGCCGTCATAATTAATAATAGTTAAAGGTGGGGTTGATCTGCGTGAACGAGTGGCATTAACCAGACGGGCTAAAGCACCCTAGCACGACTGTATCATCTCCAATTAGCAGATGGCTGTCTGCTATTCCCAATGCTGCCGTTGTATCTCATCTATACTGAACAGTTTGAGCGGTAATTAGGCTAGCCGATGACCAACTCAGCCAAACGCAGTGCCGGACGCGGATACCTTGTGGATGATCATGGCGTTCGCCTACCCAGCGTCACAACTATCCTGAATGCGACGAAACCACAGGCCGATCGCGACTCGCTTCAGCAATGGCGGCAACGAGTTGGAACGGCTGAGGCCATGCGAATTTCCGGATCGGCTAGCAGACGAGGGACACTCACCCACAAGCAAATTAAAAGCTATTTGATCGGTGAAGAGATTCCCTGCCCAGAGGATGCTAAACCTTACTGGGAGAGCTTCAAACCCGTTTTAGGCCGAATTCACGACGTGCAGTTAGTGGAGAGCAAGGTGTTTCACTATGACCTGGGCTATGCCGGGAAGGTCGATTGTGTTGCCAGCTATCAGGGAGTGCCCTGCATTTGCGACTGGAAGACCGCCGATCGCCCCAAAGGCTCTATTGAACGGTTATATGACGGGCCGCTTCAGCTTGCCGCCTATTGTGGAGCGGTCAATCATCTCTATGCTGCTGCCGGAACCACCCTAAGCCATGCCCTACTGGCAGTAGCCATTCCAGATCAACCCGCTGAAGTGTTTTGGTTCTCTTCAGACGCAATGCGAGATTACTGGCAGCAGTGGCAAGAGCGGGTTGCGCTGTTTTATCAACGGTTTTAAACACAGAAATCGCCAGCCATGGGACTGGCGATCGCCATAATCCGACAATGCTGATTTAGCTAGGGAGCAGTTCCGGCGCTTGCAGCGAGTACATTGCCAGTGGCTCTGGAGCCTCTGGTGTCTTCACCAGTGCCGGAATCGAATCGCGCAATCGAGCCGTAAGCTGAATCGTCTTGGCATCATACACCTGAGTCAGCAGCTTTGGATAAAGACCAATGCCAATGATTGGGATGAGCAAGCAAGCAATGATAAACACCTCACGCGGTTCGGCATCCACTAACACCTCATGCGAGGTTAGCTCCTTGTTTTCGGGGCCATAAAAGATCTGCCGCAACATCGACAGCAGGTAAATGGGGGTCAAAATCACACCCACCGCGGCCAGAATGACCACAATCAGCTTAAACGGAAGCTCGTAGGCATCGCTGGTCGAAAAACCAACAAACACCATGATCTCAGCTACAAACCCGCTCATTCCCGGTAACGCCAGCGAAGCCAGGGAACAGGTCGTGAACATCGCAAAGATCTTGGGCATCTTCCGGCCAACGCCGCCCATTTCCTCCAGAATCAAGGTGTGAGTCCGGTCATAGGTTGCCCCAACCAGGAAGAACAAACTGGCTCCGATCAGCCCGTGCGACACCATTTGCAACACAGCACCGCTCAACCCCAGGTCGGTAAATGAGCCGATCCCGATTAGAACAAATCCCATGTGGGAAATAGAGGAGTAGGCAATCTTCCGTTTCAAGTTTCGTTGGGCAAACGAGGTTAGAGCGGCATAGATGATGTTTACCACCCCCAAAATTACCAACGCTGGAGCAACTACAGCATGGGCATCGGGCAACATTTCGCAGTTCATCCGAACCAGGGCATACCCACCCATCTTTAGCAGAATGCCAGCCAGCAACATGTGGACTGGGGCAGTGGCTTCACCGTGTGCGTCCGGCAACCAGGTATGCAGTGGAAAGATCGGCAACTTAACCGCATAGGCAATCAGGAAGCCTCCATACACCAGAAGCTGGAAGTTTATCGGAAAATCCTTTGCCATCAGCGATCGCATATCAAAGGTAACGGTGTCACCATAAAACGCCATCGCCAGAGCGCAGACCAGGATAAACAGCGAACCGCCTGCGGTGTACAGGATGAATTTTGTCGCAGCATACAGCCGCTTTTTACCACCCCAAATCGCCAGCAGCAGGTAAACCGGAATTAGCTCCAACTCCCATACCAGGAAGAACAGCAGCATATCCTGAACGGCAAAAACGGCAATTTGCCCACCGTACATCGCCAGCATCAGAAAATAAAACAGTCGCGGTTTTAGCGTCACAGGCCAGGATGCCAGAATAGCCAACGTGGTAATAAAACCAGTTAACAAAATCAGCGGCATCGATAGGCCATCTGCACCCACTGACCACCTCAAGTCGAGAGACGGAACCCAGGAATAACTCTCAACCAACTGCAAACCAGGGTCAGAAAAATCGTACTGCGTGTAGAAGGCATAGACCAAAACCGCAAAATCAATCAGTCCAACCGTCAGGGCATACCAGCGAATGGTTTTGCCATCTTTATCTGGCAAGAACGGGATCAGCAGCGACGCCAGTAGAGGAAACAGAATGACTGTGGTTAGCCAGGGAAAATTATCAATATTCATCAGCATTCATCAGCCAATTGTTATAAGCGATGAGATTTTGCAAGGAGCCAAAGCTCCCATTGAAGGACGATCGGCCGTGAGCCAGGGCAACCGCCCATGTCCACAGAGCTGATAGCGCCAAAATCAGGTGACTCCAGAAAGCAGAACTAAACCAAGAACAGCCCCAAATACGATCAGGGCATAGAACTGTGCCCGTCCGTTTTCCAGATACTTCAGTCCTTCCCCAGTCACCAGGGTGACAAAACCCGCCAGGTTCACAATGCCATCCACGATCCGCACATCCACCTCTAGCACTTGTCGTGCCAGACGACGGCTGCCCCGCACGAAGAGAGCATCATAAATCTCGTCAAAGTACCACTTGTTCAGTGACAGCTTGTACAACGGCTCAACGGACTTGGCGATCGCCGCAGGGTCAATCTTGTGTCTGAGATACATCAGCGATGCCAGGGTAATACCAATTAGCGCAATGCCAACGGAACTACCGCCCATCGTTAGAAACTCTGTCCAGTCGAAGGTTTCCAACGCCATCGAGGTTTCGTGTACCGCTTCTCCAGGGGGATGGATGAAGTCCTCAAAGTAATTCGCAAACGGAGTACCCACCAACCCAATTACCATAGATGGAATCGCCAGCACCACCAGCGGCAGTGTCATACTCAACGGCGATTCGTGTGGTTCGTGGCTGTGGTGATGATCCCCATGAGCGTCATGATCAGGCTCGTCATGATGCTCGACCCCAGCCGTTAGTTCCTGCGGGTTCATCGCCCCAGGGCCAAAGGCCAGCCCCAAACGCTGCAACTTTTCATTCTTAAGCTGTTGCTTAATCTCCGCCTCATTTCCCCGGAATGGTCCCTCAAAGGTCATGAAGTACATCCGGAACATGTAGAAAGCCGTAACCCCGGCGGTTAGCCAGCCAATGATCCACAAAAAAGGATTAACAGCAAAGGTTGAGCCTAAAATTTCATCCTTTGACCAGAACCCCGCAAAAGGAGGAATCCCAGAAATAGCCAGGGTGCCAATTAAAAAGGTAATGGCGGTAGCAGGCATATAGCGACGCAACCCACCCATCAAGCGCATGTCCTGAGCATAGGCTGGATCGTGACCCACCACAGACTCCATGCCGTGAATCACCGAACCGGAACCCAAAAACAGCATTGCCTTGAAGTAGGCATGGGTCATCAAGTGAAAAAGACCAGCGCCATACGCGCCCACTCCCATTGCCATCACCATGTAACCCAACTGCGACATGGTGGAGTAAGCCAACCCCTTTTTGATGTCGTTTTGGGTAATCGCGATCGACGCTCCCAGGAAAGCGGTGACGGCTCCTGTCCAGGCGATCGTATCCATCGCCATCGGCAGATGCTCGAACATCGGGAACATCCGCGCAATGAGAAAGACCCCGGCAGCCACCATCGTGGCCGCATGAATCAAGGCTGAGATTGGCGTTGGACCTTCCATCGCATCGGGCAACCACACATGCAGCGGAAACTGAGCCGACTTTGCCACCGGCCCTAAAAACACCAGGATGGCAAAAAACGAGGCCAGACCAGCACTAAGGGCACCCGATTCAACCAGTTGCTGAAGGCGATCGCCAATTTCAACAAACTCAAAGCTTCCAGTAGCCCAATACAGCGCCAAAATGCCCAGCAGTAACCCAAAGTCTCCCACACGGTTTGTGACAAATGCCTTTTGACATGCATCTGCCGCCGCTTTTCGGTCATACCAGAACCCAATCAGCAAGTAAGAACACATGCCGACCAGTTCCCAGAAAATATATACCTGAACCAGGTTGGGGCTAATAACCAACCCCAACATAGACGAGCTAAATAGACTCAGATAGGCATAGAAGCGAACATAGCCTGGATCATGAGCCATGTAGCCATCGGTGTAAACCATGACCAGAAACGCCACGGTAGTCACAATCACCAGCATCAATGCCGTTAAGTGATCGATGGTGTATCCCATCGTCAGGCGAAAATCTCCTGCCGCAGCCCATTCAATTGCTTGAGTGTATGTTTCGTGCCCCTGAATTTGGCTCCACAGAAGGGCAAATGACAGGGTCATTGCCGCTCCGATCAACGACACGATAAAGCCAGCGCATACTCTACGTAAATGGCTTGTTGCTTTGCTGTACGAAATTAAACCTAAGCCGACTAACATCGCTCCTGCCAGCGGCAGAACCGGAATCAACCAGGCATACTTATAAATCGGTTCCATGACTCACGCCTACTCCAAACCTTTCACCGAGTTGGCAAAACCGTTTACATTGTGACACATAGCCGTCTCGGTAGTTTCTCACTCCAGGTATAACCTCTCAAATCGTGATGAGACAGTGCATACAGAACAATTAGCTGTTAACTCAGCTATCCAATTCGCAGGACGTTCGTCCCAAGATCGGCATGACGCAAGTCGGCATTTCCTCTTGTATGGCAAGCGTCTCCATCTGCCTATCACTTTTGCAGGCAAGTTGTCCTGCTTTTAAAGAATTACTGATTTATTTCATAACCTCGATTCAGGTTAGCCAGCTCGAACCACTCCAGCATGATCTCCAGCCACGATTTGGGAAACACACTCAATATTGGCAGGGCAAAATAGCGATCGCCCCCACTTGGAGGTACATATAACCCCACGCTCGCTCTACAGCACCGACAGTTCACCGCTGCGAATGACATCCTACTGGGTCTTAAGCAACTGGTTCTCAAGGTGTCCCTGACGTTCGCAGTGAAAATTATGATGTTGCCATTGCTGCATGTCGATCGCCGCTAACGGATACAGAGATGAACAGGACGGTCGATAAACCTGACTAACCGCCGCCCACACCAAACTGCGAGTTACATCCAAGCCTGTTTTCCACCAAAATTCCCGATTAGCAGGAGTCCCTGTTTCTACCACAATATCTGGCTCAACCCAGATTCCATGAGCGCCCAGCAGAATCTTAGCCATCCACACGGCTCTGGGAAGATGGGTGGGCGAGGTAATTAACTGAACCTTGCGGGTCTGCCAATGCTGCAAAACAGGCAGGCCAAAGAAAAAGTTATCAAACGTAGAGTGAGCGCAATTTTCTAGCCAAACTTTCTGGATTGGGGCATTGGCTCGCTGAAAAATTAGCCAGACACAGGGCACTGGAGAACCAGTCGAAATCAAGATTGGCGTTTCAGGATGCTGCCTGGCTAACTCTGCCACATGAATTTCCCGTTGAATGCTGCCACCCAGAACCAGGAACGCATCAACTGGTTGGCTGGCCGCAGAGCGAAGCATGGCGCTGTTGATGAGCAACCAACCGCCCAATAAAACCCCGAACACCAGCAGACCAGCTCGTTTAGCTCGGCGTTTAAGCCACCGCCGCTGCACTCTGTTGAGCATAAGACATGGATTGAGTTAGGTAAAACCGCTAAGCCGAAGGCACCTGCGGCAAGGCATCCCGTTGCTCTTAGAGGATGTTTTAGAAGTCTGATTGGTAGCCCAACACCCGTAGGGGCATAGCATTCGGCAAACAACCCTCGAAATAAAACCAGAAGTATGGCCGGAATGCTACACCATCACAGGAGACATTACAAGAGACATTTTTTACTTATCAAACATCCTCTTACTGCAACCCTTCGCGCCATTAGTGTGGCATTAGAAGGGATTCCTATGCCAAATTATCGGAGAGTTGGTAAATTTATGCATCGATTTATCAGGAAAAAGAGAATGAGGACGTTAAATTAGCAGGAAAAGTTGGAGAGTTCAGCCTGATCTGTCCGAATTCCGCATCAGGGGGTTTTACGCTGCCATGCTGTGCGGCAACCGAGGAAAATTTTCCTCGTCTTGCCTGGAAGACACTGAAGCAAACTGGCACAGAGTTGTTCCAGGTTAACTGAACGGCTTGACTATCCTAGAATCCAGCTCATTTCAAGAAATAGTTTTGGTTGTGTGAGGAGTGGAGCTATTTCGGGAATCATGCTATGGCAAGTTATTGCATCAAGCCAGATAGACCCACCATTCATTGACCCTGGCGTTTCTTCAACTCTGTTTCTGCTCAATTGGTTCGGCTCAATCTGTTATCCATTCCCCCAAACTTAACCCCACATCTGTTCTTAACTAGCCCTGGTTGTCACAATGAAGCACCCTTCTCTTCCACACCTGCTGCAAGTAGCCCTGTTTGGTGGGGCGATCGCTACAACCACTACGCTGTCTTTTCTGAGTCCAGTCTTAAGTCCTGCTGTAAATGCAGCACTAGAAGATAGTCCAAAAGCCCTATTGGACGAAGCCTGGCAGATTGTGAATCGAGAATACGTTGACACGACCTTTAATCGGGTTGACTGGCAACAGGTTCGGCAGGAATTGCTTGGACGAGAATATACGTCTCGCGAAGAAGCCTACACGGCACTCAGAGAATCGCTAGAGCGCCTGGAAGATCCCTACACTCGCTTTCTTGATCCCAGACAATATCGCGCCCTCACCAGTCAAACGTCTGGAGAACTGTCTGGCATTGGTATTCGGTTGCGGCTAGACGACAACACCCAGTCGTTAACGGTAGTCGAACCGATTCAAAACTCTCCAGCAATGGTGGCAGGCGTTCAGGCGGGCGATCGCATTTTAGCCATCGATGGCAAGCCGACTCAGGGGATGACCGTTGATGAAGCATCTGAGCTAATCCGAGGTGAAATCGGCACTCGCATCACGCTGCGAATTGACCGCACCGGAACGGGTGCCTTTGATTTACCGTTAACCCGTGAGCGCATTCAACTGCGTACGGTTAACTACGCCTTGAAGCGTGAAGGAAATGTCCAGGTGGGCTACATCCGTCTGGCAGAGTTCAGTGGTCATGCGTCTGAGCAAATGCAACAGGCGATTGAAGAGCTAACCAAACAGGGTGCTGAAGCATTTGTTTTGGATTTGCGCGGTAATCCGGGTGGTTTGCTGCAAGCCAGTATTGATATTTCGCGCATGTGGATGGAGCAGGGGGCGATCGTGCGAACCGTCGATCGAGCAGGCAATAGCAAAGAAACAACCGCGAACCACACAGCCCTGACCAACCTACCGCTCGCTGTGTTGGTGAACGGTAACTCGGCCAGTTCCAGCGAAATCTTGACTGGGGCATTGATGGATAACCAGCGTGCCACCATTGTAGGTAGCCGCACATTTGGTAAAGCGTTGGTGCAATCGGTACATGCGCTGTCGGATGGATCGGGCTTAGCCGTGACGATCGCCCACTACTACACACCGGGCGGAACCGACATCAGCCACCGTGGGATCACGCCCCACGTTCAAATTGATCTCACGGATCAACAGCGGCAACAACTGACCAGCAATCCCAATCTGCTGGCTACTCCATCCGATCCGCAGTATGCGGGTGCAGTAGACTCATTGCGGCAAAGCGTGTTGGCAAACCGCACCCTGCCCAGTCAAAACCAACAGGTTTCTGAGCGCAGTCCAGAGACAACAATGGATGCGAATCGGCGGGCTTATCAGTAGGCCACTGGCCGCTATTGAGGTTGCCGAACTGTATCGGGTTGATGTTGAGTGACGCGGGGCATTGGCAATTGGCAAGAGACATCCTGCCTGTTGCCAATTGCCCCTTTTGTATAGTTCTTTGCCAGACATCCGTGGCTCTCACAACCGGGCAGAATGCATCGTGAGGAACTGCTGGACTCGCTGCCAAACCTGAGCCACCAGATCGGGGTGGTCGGCATCAAACCACTCAATTTGGCGATCGGCTCGAAACCAGGTTCGTTGGCGCTTCGCAAACTGACGCGTATGCAGAACGGTAAGATCGATCGCCTCTGGCAACGAAAGGTCTCCAGCCAGGTATTGTTTTACCTCCTGGTAGCCCAGCGTGTTCAGCAACGGCAGATCCGCTCCATAGGTTTGACAAAGGGTTTCAACTTCCTCAACAAATCCGTCGGCAATCATTTGATGCGTACGCTGTTTAATTCGAGCAGTCAGGGGATCATCAACCATCGATCGAGAAGAGCCATCTGTGGCAGCAAGGCAGTCCAAACCAATTTGCAAAATTGGATAGAGAGGTGGACGCTCTCCCTGCTGCACGGTGATCGATCGCCCCGTGGTGTAGAACACTTCCAGCGCCCGCAAGGTTCGCACCTGATCGTTTGGGTGAATTTTTTGAGCCGATGCAGCATCCACCTGCCGCAGCAAGGAATAGCACTGCGGTTGACCGAGGTTCTGGAGCTGCGATCGCAACTCTGGCTGCGGGGCAACTCTGGGAATCTGCATTCCACGCACAATAGAACGGATATAGAGTCCAGTTCCACCCACCAACAGCGGAATAGGAGCGCTCCCGCTCCAGGGTTCTGCGCCACCGTAGTTGACCGTTGGGCGATCGCCAACGCGGCCACATTTTTCGTGGCATTGACGGATGAGTGCCTGCGCCTGCGCTTGATACTCTGCCAATGTCAATGTTTCTGTAGGGTTGCAACTATCTATCAAATAATGCGGCACGCGCAGCCGATCGCTGATGGAGGGCTTGGCCGTACCAATATTAAACTCCCGATACACTTGACGAGAATCGGCACTTAAGATCACAGCCGGAAGATGGTGTGATAGAGCGATCGCCAAACCAGACTTACCAGTTGCCGTTGGGCCACAAATAACGATTAGAATAGGAACAGCAGACTTCAGTACAAATGTATTACTATCGTTAGTCACAAAATGCTTCAACTTATCGCATCAAGGTTGCTCCATCCCTATCATAAAATCCGCTTGAGAGTTGGCTAAAATCGCCTCAAAGCCTTGTATGCTATAATTTTGATAGATTTTGGTGATATGGAGTCTAGACGGCTTCAAGCCAGTTATAGGAGCGCTTCATCACATGACGACAAACTACGGTGCCGATCAAATTCAAGTCCTGGAAGGATTGGAGCCTGTTCGCAAGCGTCCGGGTATGTACATTGGCACCACTGGTCCTCGCGGGCTTCATCATTTGGTGTACGAAGTTGTAGACAACTCGGTGGATGAAGCACTCGCCGGATACTGCAAAAACATCCAAATTAGCCTTGAAGCTGACGGCTCAGTTACGGTTACAGATGATGGTCGTGGTATTCCTACCGATATTCATCCTCGAACCGGTAAATCGGCGCTGGAAACCGTTATGACCGTACTACACGCTGGCGGTAAGTTTGGTGGTGGCGGCTACAAGGTATCGGGCGGTTTACACGGGGTTGGGATTTCGGTCGTCAACGCCTTGTCCGAGTGGGTTGAAGTCACCGTTTGGCGAGACAAGCGAGTTCACCTACAGCGGTTTGAACGCGGTGTTCCCATCGGTGAGCTTCAGGTCAAACCCAGTTCGGAAAACCGGACGGGCACCTCGGTTTCGTTTAAGCCGGATAGTGAAATCTTCACAGTAGGCATTGAGTTTGACTACGCTACGCTGGCTGGACGGCTGCGAGAACTGGCCTACCTCAACGCGGGCGTTGAAATTTCCTTTACAGACAATCGGCTTGAACTGCTCAAAAGCAGCGAACCCCGAGTAGACGTGTTCCATTATGCTGGCGGCATTAAAGAATACGTTGCCTACATGAACAAAGATAAGCAACCGTTGCATGAAGAAATCATCTTCGTGCAGGGGGAGCGAAATAACGTGCAGGTGGAGGTGTCGTTGCAGTGGTGCGTCGATGCCTACAGCGATAACCTGTTGGGGTTTGCCAATAACATCCGCACGATTGATGGGGGAACGCACCTGGAAGGGTTGAAAGCGGTGTTGACCCGAACCATGAATGCCATTGCCCGTAAACGCAACAAGATTAAGGAACACGAATCCAATCTGGCTGGAGAGAACGTCCGGGAAGGATTGACAGGTGTGATATCGGTCAAAGTTCCTGACCCTGAGTTTGAAGGTCAAACGAAGACGAAGCTGGGCAACACCGAGGTTCGCGGCATCGTTGATTCGTTAGTGGGGGAAGCGTTAACCGAATACCTAGATTTTCGGCCTAACGTAGCGGATGCCATTCTGGAGAAGGCCATTCAAGCCTTCAACGCCGCAGAAGCGGCTCGACGAGCCAGAGAATTGGTGCGGCGGAAGTCGGTGTTAGAGTCGTCTACGCTTCCCGGCAAGCTGGCCGACTGTAGCTCACGCGACCCGTCGGAATCGGAGATTTATATCGTTGAGGGCGATTCGGCTGGAGGCAGCGCTAAGCAAGGACGCGATCGCCGTTTCCAGGCAATTTTGCCGTTGCGAGGCAAGATCCTCAACATTGAAAAGACCGATGATGCCAAGATCTACAAAAACACCGAAATTCAGGCATTAATTACGGCTCTGGGATTGGGGATTAAAGGCGAGGAGTTTGATTCGTCTCAGCTTCGCTACCATCGCATCATCATCATGACGGATGCAGACGTAGACGGGGCGCATATCCGCACCCTGTTGCTCACCTTCTTTTATCGGTACCAACGCGCCATGGTCGATCAGGGGTTTGTCTACATTGCTTGTCCTCCCCTGTATAAGATTGAGCGTGGACGCAGCCACCAATACTGCTACAGCGATCGCGAACGGAACACCATCATTTCAAACTTCCCAGACAACGCCAAGTACGAAATTCAGCGGTTTAAGGGCTTAGGCGAAATGATGCCACAGCAGTTGTGGGAAACCACGATGAATCCAGAAACCCGGACGTTAAAGCGAGTGGAGATTGAAGATGCGGCAGAAGCCGATCGGATCTTTACGGTGCTAATGGGCGATCGCGTTGCGCCCCGGCGCGAATTCATTGAAACCCACGGACCCAGGTTAAATCTGGAAGATCTGGATATTTAGGTCTGAGAGACTGATTGGTAGGGGAGTGTTTGTGCTGAACAACCTGCCGATCGCTCTCCACCGTTCAGACGTTATTTAAAGCGTAGCAAACCATCTGCGTCCCCTAATCCCATGATGGGATTAGGGGGCAATTTTTTTATACCGTTCTCTATACAGTTGAGAGGTCTACGGAAGCAGACCGTTGAATACCGAGATGCATGGGAAATCTTGAAGGTCGCTTGAGTGGTGTGTCACACCTTTAAACCAATTTTTGAGATACCCTCCAAACAGGAACTCTTGAAACTCAAACGTGAAAACTCAAACGTGACGACTCTGTTAGATCTTTGTTAAATACGCTCTTGAACAGTTGAATTGCCAACATAATCTATCAAGTACGCCCCCTGTCACTGTCCCTGATTTTTTGAAAACCCGTGTTTAAATACCTTCCACCGCTCAACGAGCATAACCTTCCCTATCCCGATACCATTCACCCAATCGTGGTGCATTTCGTGATTGCGATGGTGCTGTTTGCAGTGTTCTGCGATATCCTGGGATATTTTACGAAAAACTCCAAACTATACGAAGTCAGTTGGTGGAATCTTGCCTTTGCCACGGTTTCGATCTTCATTGCCATCATTTTTGGACAGATTGAAGCGGGGCTGGCAGAGCCTTATGCTGCATCTGTTTCAACGCTGAATATCCACACTGTTTTGGGGTGGTCGCTCTCAGGCATTTTGGCGATCGTCACTGCATGGCGGTATGTGCTGCGGTTGCAGGAAAGACCCGATTTACCCCTTCCTTACCTTGCAGCGAGTGTGCTGCTGGTTGGGCTAGTTTGTATTCAGTCCTACCTGGGCAGTTTACTCGTTTGGGTGTATGGTCTGCATACCATTCCTGTCGTAGATGCCATTAGAAGAGGTCTGTCATGAATCCAGAGCTATTGCAACAGTGGGATAGCCTGGGGGTAAATGGGTTGCCCTACATCATTCCTATCCATCCCAATCTGGTGCACCTAACCCTGGGGTTGTTTATTGTGGCGATCGCCTTTGACATTGTAGGAGCGCTATTTCCCCTGGACAAAGCAGCGTTTAAGTATCTTGCCATCCCCGTGACCCGCTCTGCCCTGTTTGATGTCGGTTGGTATAACCTGTTGGCAGCCGCAGTCGTTACCTTTTTTACGGTGATGGCGGGGTTGTTTGAAGTGTCTCTGGCGGTACCGCTGGCAGATGTCACCAGCGCCTGGGGGTTTCATGCCCTGGAAACCATGATTATGCACGGCGTGGGTGGGGTGCTTATTTTAACGTTGATTGTGGCAATGACCGTTTGGCGGGGCTTTCAGCGCTATCAGTGGCGCAAAGACATGGCCAGACAGGTGCAGTGGAGCTATATTGCGGCTGGTTTGTTTGTTTTTGTTCTAATGTTTGTGCAGGGAACGCTGGGCGCACACTTGGGGGCTGAATTTGGCGTTCACATTACAGCCGATCAACTGCTGCACTTGGGCGAAAATCCGAATCAACTCTAGGTTAGATCGGTCAGTTTCTTGTTTATTTGGCGATCGCTGACATGATGAAACTCCGCGCAATTTTAATAATGACAGCCTATGCCATCCTGGTCACGCTGGTAAGTTTTTGGATGGCGAAGCAATCCTATTCCTGGTTTCCGCCCGAAGCGGCAGCAGAAGCGAAGTTGCTGGATGATTTGTTCAGTCTCTTCACCGGATTGGGCACCTTCATTTACCTGGGGGTGATTGGCCCTTTTCTCTATTCGTTGGTCTTTCATCGAGCCAGCAAATATGACATGAGCGATGGGCCTCACATTGAAGGCAACACCTGGCTGGAGGTGGTCTGGACGGCAACGCCATTGATTCTCGTCCTAACACTTTCCTTTGTGAGCTATCGGACTTACGAAAAAATGGCGGTGCGGGGGCCAATGGAACTGGTGCATTTGCATATGCCTCAGATGATGCAATCTGCTTACGCTGAACCCTTTGATAGCACCCCTCAGCAGGACATTCAAGAAGCCGTGCAGAGCGCCCCCGTGGAACAGATCAACGTGACGGCAAAACAATGGGCCTGGGTGTTCCACTATCCAGAACAGGATATTACCAGCACCGAACTGCATTTGCCGGTCGATCGCCGGGTGCGGTTCACCTTGCGATCGGAGGATGTGCTGCATGGCTTTTACATTCCGGCCTTTCGGTTGAAGCAGGATGTCGTTCCCAAACATGACATTGATTTTGAACTGACGCCAATTAAAACGGGAACCTATCGGCTGCGCGATTCCATGTTTAGCGGCACTTACTTTGCGGCGAATCAGGCAGATGTTGTTGTTGAACCATTTAACGAGTATCAACAGTGGCTTGCAGATGCGGCGGCACAGTCGCCCACTCCTGCTTTTAACCAGGCTGCATATGAATACAGCAAAGCCAGCGAACGGGAGGGTGCAACAAAAGAAAAGGTAGCCGTTCGCGGTTGGGAAACCATCCCACCAGCAGCACCGCCCATCGTGAATTATGCTCCCAAGCATCAACCGGATAGCCCACCGGGCTGACGTGTCTTGCTCTTATTTAGCGATCGCTCAAGGATAACAACCTATGACGAATGTCTCAATCGATGTTCCAGAAGTCGTTCGTGGGCAGCCCCGCCCCGGCGCGCCCGACAACTGGAAACGATTTTTTACCTTCAGCACCGACCACAAAGTTATCGGCATTCAATACATCGTCACCTCTTTCTTCTTTTTCCTGATCGGTGGCACGTTTTCGATGATTATGCGGGGTGAACTGATTACTCCGGATGCGGATCTGGTCGATCGCACTGTTTATAATGCGCTGTTCACCATGCATGGCTCGATCATGCTGTTTATGTGGACCTTCCCCGTTTTAGTAGGGCTGGGAAATTATTTGGTGCCGCTAATGATTGGGGCACGGGATATGGCTTTCCCCCGGCTAAATGCAGTGTCTTTCTGGATGGTTCCTGTGGTAGGCATTCTAATGCTGTCCAGTTTTCTGGTGCCGGGAGGGCCATCGCAGTCAGGCTGGTGGGCCTACCCGCCAGTGAGCTTGCAAAACCCGACGGGGAATTTGATCAACGGCCAGGTGCTATGGATTTTAGCAGTGGCTATTTCGGGGGTGTCCTCCATCATGGGCGCGGTGAATTTTGTCACCACTATCTTCCGGATGCGGGCACCGGGTATGACCTGGTTTAAAACTCCGGCGTTTGTCTGGTCGGTTTTGGGGGCGCAGTTAATCCAACTGTATGGGCTGCCTGCCTTAACCGGAGGAGCAATTATGCTGTTGCTGGATATCACAATCGGCACCAGCTTTTTTGCACCAGAGCGGGGCGGCAATCCTATCCTCTATCAACACTTTTTCTGGTTTTACTCCCATCCGGCAGTTTATGTCATGGTTCTGCCTGTGTTTGGCGTATTTTCCGAAGTGTTGCCCGTTCATGCCCGCAAGCCTTTGTTTGGCTATCGAGTGATTGCGGCATCATCCCTTCTAATCACAATTATTAGCGCTTTTGTCTGGGTGCATCATATGTTTGCCAGCGCCACTCCGGGCTGGATGCGGATGTTCTTTATGGTGACAACGATGCTGGTCGCTGTTCCCTCTGGCATCAAGGTATTTGGTTGGGTGGCAACGATTTGGGGCGGCAAGATTCGCTTCACCACACCGATGCTATTTGCATTGGGTGGCATTAGTAACTGGGTGTTTGCTGGCATCACCGGAATTTTTCTTGGTTCAGTGCCAATCGATATCCACGTTAACAACACCTACTTTGTGGTCGGGCATTTCCATTACGTCCTGTATGGCGCGATCGTCATGGGCATCTATGCCGGGATCTATCACTGGTTCCCTAAAATGACCGGACGCATGTATTACGAAGGGTTAGGCAAACTCCACTTTGCCTTAACCTACCTGGGAACGGCGTTAACCTTCCTGCCCATGCACCCGCTTGGCCTGATGGGAATGCCCCGTCGCGTGGCTTCCTATGACCTGGAATTTGCCTACTGGAACGTCATTGCCAGTATTGGTGGCTTTCTGTTGGGGCTGTCTACGCTACCGTTTATTCTCAACATGTTGAGTTCCTGGATTCGGGGTGAGAAAGTAGGCAACAATCCCTGGCGAGCCTATGGCTTAGAGTGGCTCACTTCTTCCCCGCCGACGGTCGAAAATTTTGAAGAAACGCCAGTGGTGATCTCGGGACCATATGGCTACGGTCGCAGCCAACCTCTGGTCGAGAACATTCCCAATCCAGGCTTGACTGACTTTCCTGAATCTCTGACACAGCAACCTACATCATCATGACAGCAGAAAACGCGAACCCCGCCGGAGAGCTACGCAACGCCCAAGACGTTGAAGCGACCGTTCGGCAGCACCAGGAACACGACGAAGCGGGTAACAGCAAATTCGGCTTTATTGTGTTTCTGCTGTCGGAAAGCGTCATCTTCCTCAGCTTTTTTACGGGGTACATTATCTACAAAACCACCACACCAGATTGGTATCCCCCCGGTGTAACAGGCTTAGAGACTAGAGAGCCGTTGATCAATACGATCGTGCTGGTCTCCAGTAGCTTTGTAATCTACGTTGCTGAGCGGTATTTACACGACCAGAAACTGTGGGGCTTTCGCCTATTTCTGTTAGCCACGATGGCAATGGGAAGCTATTTCCTGTTTGGTCAAGCCGTGGAGTGGCGCGGTTTACCCTTTAATTACCAATCGGGCTTATTTGGCGGCACGTTCTTTTTGCTCACCGGATTTCATGGCTTGCATGTGCTTACCGGACTTCTGCTGCAAACCTGGATGTTGGGGCGATCGTTTATCCCTGGGAACTACGACAATGGTTTCTTTGGTGTAGAAGCCACGTCGTTGTTCTGGCATTTTGTTGATGTCATCTGGATTGTGTTGTACATGCTGATTTACGTTTGGCAGTAGGAGATTCCTATGATCATTGACGACCAATACTATGACGTCATTATTGTTGGCACGGGTGCAGGCGGCGGAACGCTGGCGCGAAAGCTAGCACCTACGGGCAAAAAGATCTTGCTGCTCGATCGAGGAGACTTGATTTATCGCGAGAGTTCAGAGTTAGTCGATACAGAAATTTTTAAGAAAGAGCAATTTCATGCGCCAGAGTCCTGGTACGACAACGAAGGGGAACCGTTTTATCCGCAAACCTATTATGCGGTGGGCGGCAACACCAAGATCTGGAGCGGCGTGTTACAGCGAATGCGCGAACGTGACTTTGAGCAAGTGCAGCATCAGGGTGGATTGTCTCCCGCATGGCCGTTGAACTACCAGGACTTCGAGCCTTATTACACCGAAGCCGAACAACTCTATCAAGTCCACGGCAAGATCGGAGCTGATCCGACTGAGCCACCCCATAGCGAAGCCTATCCCTTTGCAGAAGTTGACCACGAGCCGCTAGTGCAACGCATTGGCGAGACGCTGGCGCAGCAGGGGTTGCATCCTACTCATTTGCCGCTTGGGTTGGGCGATCGCGGCAGAACCGATGCCGAAGACACCGGAGTGAGTCCAATCCTCAACCACGACAATGTAACGCTCAAAACCTCTGCTCAGGTTGTTGCGCTGCATACGAACCCCTCCGGTACCGAAATCAAAGCGGTTGAGGCAACGATTGGAGCACAGTCCTATCTATTTTTAGGCGGTATTGTGGTGCTGGCCTGTGGTGCCGTGAATTCGGCAGCATTGCTGTTGCGGTCTGGCAACGAAACGTATCCCAACGGCATTGCCAATCGCTCTGGCCAGGTGGGGCGAAATTTGATGAAACAACTGCTCTCGGTTGTGGTGCAGTTAACCTCTGGTGCTAACTCCGGGGCGTTTCCCCGCACACTGGGGTTGAATGATTTTTACTGGGGAGACAAGGATTTTCCGTATCCGATGGGGCATGTGCAAAACTCGGGCGGCATTTTTCAAGATGTCATTTTTGCAGAAGCCCCGCCGATTTTATCGGCGTTGTCTAGACTCATGCCAAATTTTGGTTTGCGGCAGTTAGCAACCCATTCCATCGGTTGGTGGCTGAAAACAGAAGATTTGCCCAACTCCAACAATCGCGTTCACTATGTGGGCAACAAACTGCGAATTGACTACACTGCCAACAATGTTGAAGCACACGATCGCCTGGTTTACCGTTGGGTGGATATCTTAAAAAGCGTTGAGCAGGCTCAGCCCAATGTATTCAACCGCACCACTCATCCTCGCAGCGATATGCCTATTCAGGTCGTGGCTCATCAGTGCGGTACCTGTCGGTTTGGAGAAGACCCGCAAACGTCTGTGCTGGATCTCAACTGCCGTACCCACGACGTGCATAACCTTTATGTTGTAGACAGCAGCTTTTTCCCATCCCATGCCAGCGTCAGCCCCGGCTTAACGGTAATTGCTAATGCTTTGCGGGTGGGCGATCGCTTAATTGAGCAGTTGTAGGCGATGCAAGCAACACTGTTGCAACGGCTGGCCGTTCGCCCCTACGTCCATCTGCCGCGATCGCTCGTTGAATGAGTGTTAAACAACCGTAAAGGCATTGGATGTAATAGCGGTAGGCTGGATGCCAGTTAAAACAGCCAATACTTCATTGTTTGCCAGAGTAATGGCGGTGTCGTTGCTGTTGCGTTGTGCGATCGTCAACTGCCCAAAGCTTAAGCCACCCGCTAGCCCAATCAAGTCGCGCCCTACTTCAAAGTCGGCGATCGTATCTGTACCCTTGCCCGCCGCAATCACAAACGTATCGTTGCCTGCTTGGCCATAAAGCAAATCATTACCGCCTGCCCCAATCAACGTATCGTTACCGGCACCACCCTTGAGTACATTCACGCCGTCATCTCCAGTCAGCGTGTCGTCGTAGGCGGTTCCGGTGACATTCTCAATGTGGGCGATTGTATCTTGACCGCCAGCCAACCAGGAATACCAGGCATCTGCCATTTTGGCGTAGCCATCTGTCGTGGGATGCACGCCATCGGCAATATCGTTGGCGGTAAGGCGACCAGCCATATCAACAAAACTAACCTTTTTGCCTTGAGCCAGCTTTTCATCCACCATCCCAGGCAGTTCTCGATTGAAAGCGATTGCATTTTGCTGCTGCTTTTCGTCCCTAGGAATCGGTGGAATCGACGCGACCAGGACATGAACGTTGGGCGACTCTTTGGCAATTTCGTCAATTAGCTTGCTCAAGCGCCGATGAGCGGTGCCAGCATCCCCCTGCTTCATATCATTCGTGCCTGCCATCAGCAGCACCACATCTGGCTGTTGGGTCTTCAGCCATCCTTTGATTCGGGTAGCGATGAAGTTAATTGGCTTGCTCCGATGCCCTTCGTGATCGGTATCGATGGTACTTGGCCCGTTCTTCTGGGAGCCAACAAAGTCGATCGCACTACTCAGGCCACTCTGCGAGAACTGTTCCCACAGGACTGTACGGTACCCCCCTGTCTCGGTCACATAGGGTTGAGTTTTGCTGTTCACCACTCCGTAGGTGATGGAGTCGCCGATCGCCATTACTTTAAGCGGTTGGGCAGACGACGGCGCGAATTCTCGCCTTGCCACTCCAGCACCCAGGTCAACCACAACACCACCGGTTGCCTGAGCATAGGTTAGAGTGTCTACCGCCTCGGTGCCACGGAATGAACTGTTGCGAACCCCGCCTTGCAACAGCGTATTGGTTTCCAGTGGAGAGACGCGGGGCACTTCGGGGGCAGGTTGCACTGGCAAGGGGGCGTTCGAGCGGTCAACGGGAATAAATTCCAGATAATCGACTCGGGCAAACTCGTTGCGGTCGGCCGTTCCGGCGATCGTGATCATTTCGCCAGTCGCAATTTGTACCCCTTCAAACAGCGTGCGTTGCACCAGGTTCTTGGCGCTAACTCCGCCGTCCTTCAAGTTTTGGTCATAACGCCAGCTTGAAACGTTGCCTCCCACCTGCACAGACAGGGAAGACTCCCCATCATTTTCGTCGAAGTAACCAATGACCACGTTATAAACGCCGCTTGTGCCCGAAAACAGGGTGGTTGCAATCCCTTGAGGAACACCAGCAGGAAGAGTAATAAGCTTGCCGCCCGAAGCAGGACTTCTGTCTAATTCAACCTGATAAGCCAACAGGCTCATATCTTCAGCTTCGATCCGGATGGGCGGCATTTTGGTTCTCCAAGAGCTTGTCGCGGAATACAAACAACGAGTGAAGAGCAGTCTGTAATTCTAGCTACAAATTATCAGGAATAAGTAATACTACCAAGGGTTCTGGTGAAGCTTTACACACTCTTCAAACTATTGATTCCAGTATTCATCTCAGCACAAAAATTAGCGATCGAGGACACGTCCTCCAGGGATGGATAACCCGCAGCACTGTTTCAGTAAGAATCGTCCCATTGCCTGAATCAGGTTGTTTGTGCTGCTCTAACTCGGCGCAACGAAACCTTGTCTGGAGCATCTCCGCTACCAGCACATATCCCTGACGCTAGAGAGCTATGCGTCGCGATCGCCATCAAAAAACAGTTTGTAAGCGACCCAGGCCAGTGCCACTACAATCACTATTCCGGCTAACCGGGTCGCAATCCGGAACGCCACCGCCACCGCCACCACAACCACCAGAAATTTTGCAAAAGCCAGGAGCTGATGGAAGCCGCGCTGCATCGAACCTCTGCGGCTCTGATGTTCCACGGTATTGTGCTTCAGCGGATCGCGCTTCGCCAGAGTATGTTTCACCGTATTGTAGTGAGGCGGCTGCTCGACCTCAGCTTCTAACTCTCGGAGCCGCATCGCCAGCTCCCGCTCTTGCAATTCTTGCTCTCGTCGCCGCAGGTCTTCTTCTCTGTTTTGAGGGTTCATATCGCTATCAAGAAGATACGCCTACCTTCATCACCTTAGCGCTCAAATTCTAGCAAAGACCCAATCGTTAAATTAGTGGGGCGATCGCCTCCAGTTGAAACTAATTCCTAACAACGGAGAAGGTTTAAAAATAAAAGACCCGGCAGCCCCCCACCGGGTCATCAAATATGAACGTCACTTATAGTAACAACTTAAGGCAATTCACCGCGATTAGACCTCATCCTTTCGGTTCATCTAATAGGGTGATTCTCAAAAAGCAATTCCTGTCCCTAAGCCTTCATCGCCTCCAGTGATTTTTGAGAATCGAGCTTCAATACCAGCACACTAAGCGGCGGTAAGCAGAGATCAATCGAGTAAGGACGATTGTGATACGACCATTCCTCTGCCCACTTACCCCCCAGGTTACCCATGTTGCTGCCGCCATACTCACGGGCATCACTGTTGAATAGTTCAGTATAGAATCCAGGTTTTGGCACCCCAACTCGGTAGTGGGAATGAGGCTGAGGGGTAAAGTTGCAAACGGTAACAACAAACTCGTCCGACTCTTTTGCCTTACGCAGGAATGACACAACGCTATGGCGGTTATCGCTACAGTCGATCCACTCAAAGCCGTCGTGGGAGAAATCCTGAGTATATAAAGCGGGTTCTGTGCAGTACAGACGATTGATTTCGGTCACAAACCGCTTTAACTTTTGGTGGGATTCAAACTGCAATAAGTTCCAATCCAGATCGCCCCAAACGTTCCACTCGCTCCACTGCCCAAACTCCATGCTCATGAACAGCGTCTTTTTGCCGGGGTGCGTAAACATGTAAGAGTAAAGACAGCGCAGATTAGCAAACTTTTGCCATTCGTCTCCCGGCATCTTGCCAATCATGTTGCTCTTGCCATGCACCACTTCATCGTGGGAGAGCGCCAGCATAAAGTTTTCGCTGAACGCATACATGATGCTAAAGGTGACGTTGTTTTGGTGAAACTGCCGGAACCACGGGTCCATGTTGAAATAATCCAACATGTCGTGCATCCACCCCATGTTCCACTTGAGGTTAAAGCCCAATCCACCGACGTAGGTGGGCCACGATACCATCGGCCAGGACGTTGACTCCTCTGCGATCGACAGTGCCCCTGGATAATGGCTAAACAGCACGTGGTTCATCTGGCGCAGAAAATCTGCCGCCTCAATATTTTCTCGCCCGCCGTACTGGTTGGGCAACCATTCGCCCTCTTTGCGGCAGTAGTCGAGGTATAGCATCGAGGCGACTGCATCGACTCGAATGCCATCAATATGGTATTTGTCAAACCAAAATAAAACGTTGGCAACCAAAAAGTTACGGACTTCGTGGCGCGAGTAATTAAAAACGAGCGTTCCCCACTCTTTGTGTTCGCCCCGACGTGGATCGGCATGTTCGTAGAGTGCGGTGCCATCAAAGTGAGCCAATCCATGCCCATCTTTTGGGAAATGTCCGGGCACCCAGTCCATAATCACACCAATGCCGTTTTGATGGCACTGATCGATGAAATACATCAAGTCCTGGGGGGTACCATACCGAGAAGTGGCGGCATAGTAACCCGTCACCTGATATCCCCAGGAGCCATCAAAGGGATGTTCGGCGAGCGGCAACATCTCAATGTGGGTAAACCCAAGCTCTTTAACGTAGGGAATTAGCTTGGCCGCCAGTTCTCGATAGGTGAGGAAGCGCGCACCAGGCTTGAGTTCAGCCACAATCACCGGAGGAATAATCTCGCCATCCGGGGTGGTGGCAGGTTCGGAGGCAGAAGCGTTGAGCCAGGAACCCATATGAACTTCGTAAACCGAAATGGGCTGAGTTAACGGATCGGTGTGGCGGCGCTGTTCCATCCAGTCGCGATCGCCCCACGTATAATCATCCACATCTGTAACAATCGAGGCCGTTTTGGGACGTACCTCTTGCTGGAATCCATAGGGGTCAGACTTTTCGTAAATATGACCCGCGTCATTTTTAACTTCGTACTTATAGTGCTCGCCTACTGTTAAATCTGGAATAAACAGTTCCCAGATACCGCTACCGATCCGCCGCATCTGATGTTTGCGTCCATCCCAGTGGTTAAAATCTCCAATGACAGAAACATTACGGGCATTGGGTGCCCATACGGCAAACAGCACGCCTTTAACCCCATTCAACTCAGATAGATGCGCTCCCAGTTTTTCGTAGAGGCGGTGGTGATTTCCTTCACCAAACAGGTGCAGATCAAAATCGGTCATGTGGGGCGACCGAAACGCGTAGGGGTCATAAATGACTCGTTCGTGTTCCCCTTCTCTGACGCGGATCTGGTAATTTGCCAACTCCGCTACTTCCAGAGTGCTTTCATAAAAATGAGGATGATGCACAGCCTGCATGGGGTATTCTTTCCGTTCTTCAGGTAAAACAACCCATGCCGCATCAGCATTAGGGAGGTATGCACGCACGACCCATACGGGTTTTCCGTCCTGTTCAAGCTGATGGGGGCCCAAGATTTCAAACGGGTCTTGGTGCTGGTTCCAAACAATGCGATCGATCTGTTCTGGAGTAACGGTCATCGACATGAAACTACTCACCTTAAAAATTGCCTGCAACGGAGATTTTGAACGGGGCTTAAACAGCGTCACCGATTGCGCGATCGCTAAGTGATGCAGATTAATAATGACATCTGGCGATCGCTTCAGAGTAACAGAGCCAAGAGTTAGTCCCAGCCAGCTCGATCAGAACGTGCTAGGCCATTGACCTCCAAAGACGACTCAAGAGAAATGGGACGGAAGTACTACCACTAATTTGAACCACCAGGAAAGGATATGAAGAACATATAACGAACTGTAATAAACCGTAGCAAATTGCGTCGCAACTCTCAAATCCTAATCACTTATTCGCCTCGTTAGCGTTTGTTTGCCCTAAGCAGATTGAATCCAAGCAGACTGGTTAAGCCATCATCCCTGTCAAGCCTGACAGATTAACAGGATTACGCTTTAACCAGCAGCAAAAATTGAGCTGCCTCGATTTTGAGTTGTTGTCGATCGACTCTCCGTGTTACATTTAGAAGCCTTGGGCGATTAGCACAGTGGTAGCGCACTTCCTTCACACGGAAGGGGTCACTGGTTCGAATCCAGTATCGCCCATTTCAACAGCAACACTGCGTCCATTGATAGCACAGCCACCAAAGCGATGCTGTAACTGCTTCCACCGTTAGTGTGAAGTAACCATAAACTTATAGCTCGGTGGAAGACGCCGTAACGGACAACGGTATACCACGCGTTGAAAGAGGGCTACAACCAGCGAACTATGTATCAATTTTAGATTTTGAAATTTAGATTGATGGGTCATTCTTGAAATCGATTCGCTTAGCACAGGCGACTGACACCGCCAACACCGTTTTACCTCTAAATTTAACCGTCAGAATATTAGCCTGAAGACGGCAGAAACCGTTACCTGGTCTCTGCCGTCTTGTGATGATTAAGGATGTAGGGGCATCACGCCCTACTACAGGTTGCTGAATGCAACGATCCTCACAGACAATGCTAATGAGGCTCTTGAAGAGATGATTCTATTTCTTCTGCTTCTTTAATCGCTTGTCCAGTCGTGAAGGCTTTACTGTCTCCTCCCTCTAACACAGGAGATAACTCAGGCTCTTTAACATCATCTGCCGAATCCTGAAAGACGACTCGCAACAGGGGCGGAGCCAGGAAGGTCGTCAGAATAACCATCACAATAATCGCCGCATCCAGCGATTCGGACAGCACACCGCTAGCCGAGCCAACACCAGCAAAGACAAGTCCCACCTCACCTCGCGGCACCATTCCTACTCCAATCGCCCAGCGGTTGATGCCGGGTTGACCAAAGACGGTAAATCCGGTGATGACTTTACCGATGATGGCGACCACAATTAAAAATGCAGCAATACCCAAGCCTTCTCGGTTGCTGGGAACAGCGGGGTTCAGCACGCTCAGGTCGGTTCGAGCGCCCACGGTAACAAAAAAGATGGGCACCAGCATATCGGCGATCGGAATAATTTGCTCTTCCAGTTCTTCCCGCTTATCGGTTTCGGCCAGAATCAACCCGGCGGCAAATGCGCCCAAGATCGCTTCCAGTTGGATTGCAGCACCGATGTAAGCCAGGACAAACGCAAACACCAGCGACGACAAAATTAGCTGTCCTCGCGTCTGCATCCGGTTGACTAGCGCCACAAAGTAGGGATTTAACAAGCGACCAATCAGGATGGCTCCAATTAGGAAGACGGCGGCACTAACAATCAGATAAACAACGTTGAATATCCGAACTTCGCCAGTTTTAGCCAAACTGGAAACCACAGCCAGCACAATAATGCCCAGCACATCGTCTAAGACGGCGGCTCCAATAATAATTTGCCCTTCTTTAGAACTGAGGCGTTGGATTTCTGCTAGAACTTTGGCCGTGATGCCAATGCTGGTCGCTGTCAATGCCGCTCCCGCAAAGATAGCCGGAACAGCCGGTACTCCGAACAGGCCAATTAGACCTGCGGTTCCGGCTGCAAACGGAGCAACCACCCCTACAACCGCCACAACAGCGGCCTGGGGGCCAACCCGAATTAACTCCTTTAAATCGGATTCCAGGCCGATTTCAAACAAAAGAATAATGACTCCCATCTCAGCCAGGATGGAGATCACTTCACTCTGAGCTTTAAACACGCTCAGCGCTGATTCGGGTTGAAGACCGTCTGTTGCTTCAAGGAAGCGCATAATCAGCGAGTTAGCACCATCTGCCGTACTCTCTGGAAAAACAATCAGGTTCAGGGCAGATACTCCCACAACCACACCGCCCACTAGTTCGCCTAAGACAGGTGGCAAGTTGAGACGGGCACAGATTTCGCCTCCAAGTTTCGCGGCGAAGTAAATGCAAACCAAACTCAACAACACGCCAGCCAACACAATAGGCCCCAACTCTGCTTCAGCAGATGGAGCCGAGGCAACGAGTGGCACTCCGTGTGCAGGGAGCCATGGGGAAGGAACAGGGGTGAGGGAGGTTACCCAAGCAGTCAGGTTAACCATGCATCCAGCAGAACTCATCCTGTCTAATGTACAAGTTTCTTTATAGGTTGAGGACTACTTCAAGTTATGAGTTCAGAAGATTTAGGCGATCGAACGCTCAAGCTTAGATAAAAACGCGATGTTGTAACGATGGCATTTGCCGCCGAACTTGTTCAATACGGGTTGGCTCGATTGAGGCGATCGCCACTCCCGGTTTGTCTCCGGCATCGGCCAGTACCAGCCCCCAGGGGTCAACAATGACCGCATGACCGTGGGATTGACGCAGATGATTGTGTTTCCCCGTCTGCGCCGGGGCAATAATGTAGCAAGTGTTTTCGATCGCTCTTGCCTGCAACAAAATCTGCCAGTGATCTTTGCCTGTGTAGGCCGTAAAAGCAGCGGGAACAAACAAGACCTCGGCACCCATCTGCGACAGATGCCGATACAGCTCTGGAAAGCGCACGTCGTAGCATACCGAAAGCCCGACATTCCCTAACTCTTTTGAGGGGTACACCGGCGGCAACTGCACCCCAGCTAACACGGTGATGGATTCTCGATAGGTATTGCCATCCGGCAGATCGACATCAAAAAGGTGAACTTTTTGATAGCGAGCCAGTTCTTCGCCGTTTGGCCCAATCAACAAAGCCGTGTTGTAAACCTTTCCATCTTCAGTCGGGACCGGAAAGCCACCGCCCAACAGCGTTACTTGATACCGCTGCGCCATTGTTCGGAGAAATTTCTCGCTACTTTGGGCGATCGCCTCTGCTTGAGTCATCTTGGATTCTTCATCACCCAAGAATGAGAAATTTTCGGGCAACCCAATCAGTTCGGCTCCTTGCCGCACTGCAAGGTCAATCAAATCTTCCGCCTGCGCTAGATTTTTCTGCAAATCTGGCAGACTGTTCATTTGCACTGCCGCTGCGAGATAGGACTTCATAAATTGTGCTAGTAGCCTGAGTGTAGAGGAGAGTAGATTCAAAAGTATCTATATTAGATTTTCTCGTAAAACAGGCCGATTTTTAACAAAGTTGCATAAGCTGATTTTCAAGCAATCGCTTCGCCAGAGAAAATAACAGCAACGCTGTAAAATATTCCAAAGCAATCGATTGTTCGGCTAGTTCTTTCTTCAGGAAAGAATGGGGCGATCGCTCCATCTTTTCACCTAAGCGGGTGTTTGAAACGTATCATATGTATCCTGCAAGGGTGTAGCATTCGGCAGATAGCCGTTGAAATAGACTCAGAAGTATTGCCCAAATGCTATGTCCCTAAGGGTATCGGGCTATAAATTAGACTTTTAAAACATCCTCTAAGGACGTTATCATCTATCATTTCTATCTCAACTTGTTCTTCATAAAAACAACAGCACCTCATTCCTTCCAGAAACATTAACTGACTATGTTTCAAGCAGCAGCACCTTCTTAGCCAGTTCTAGAACAGAACTCAAAGTCCGCTTTTTAATCCTCATTGTCTACGTTCAGTTTTGGTCAACCCGGTTCGGAAAGGTCAATTAAGACGTTCACTTTAGAAGGGTATTTGAAACATAGTAAATATGGGCTCTTACGTGAATTTGGTGAAAAGGGGCGAGATTGTCAAAGTAGGCAACGTAGATTCAACTATTCAGAGGCTTCTAGATCCCAAATTACCAAATTCGCGTAAGAGTCTGTTCATTGAGAGACGCGACATCTGATGTGCTTATTAAGCACAAAAAAGCTACTAGCTCTCATTCTGTGCTTACTGCTGCATCATGATTTACTAAAAAACTTTATGAGTGACGCTATGTAATCTAGAAGGTAACCCTCAATTTCATCAAACCTATTCCATATGATTAAACCTTCTCCACTCTCTTGTTCAATGTAAAAGTGGACGGGAGGAGTGCATCCTTCAGATGCCTGCATGAATCCGAATGCACAACCTTGATGCATGGTAAATATAACGGCATCATCTCGTAATGGCTCTGAAAAATTATTAAGTTGCATCAATTCAAGAGCAGCCTCTCGAATAGACTGAAGCTGACCAAACTGAAAATCTTCTCCTCTCATGAATTCTCCAGAACCATGTCCCATCCAGAGAAGAAACTCTTGATAAGCTAATGGCAACGATAGTTTAAGTTGTTGCTCAAGAGCTTTTACTTCATCTACCGTACAAGGTTTAGCTTCATCTGCCCAATTTAACGTTTGAAGCATTTTCTGATACTCTTTTTTTGCTCGGTCGAGATACATAAATTTTTCTCCTAAAGCATCAGGTCGGTCACAATCTTTGTACATATCGCGATCCATGAATTACTTGAATTTCGATCTTTTGTCGCTTAACACGCTCTATGGGCTCTTGCGCTATTTTGGTGATCTTGGTGTTGAAAGTTCTCTAAACCCTTGAGTTTATGTCGGCTCTTTTAGCGATCGCATCTCACTTCACCAAATCTGCGTAAGAGCCTAAATATGCTGCATTCGCTCTCTAAATTTCCAACATGGGGGAATATCCCAACCAGTTCTAGTGCAAAGTTCTCGTGCGGCTGAGTGCTCAGACCGAAGCCCAAAACTGGGAGATTTAGAAAGCAGTTTGAGCGATACTCGGCCCCTTTAAAGTATCCTTTAAAACCACGTATTCAACTATCTTCAATCGTTCGTCAAAGCCGCTATTGGACAACCCTTGATCAGACTATGCAGCTCTGACCCTGAAGCAAAAACGAACATTGGAACGGCGACACGATGGCATGAGATGTGAGCGATCGGCCTCAATGGATGAGACTAGAAAAATTAGAAGCACCTACAACGCTCTTTAGCTTGAAGCGTGGCTTTCACTGGCAACGCTGCTGATTAAAGAAACTTAATTTAGAAAATCTTTAATGCACCTGGCTGGTTAGGGTGATTGTGTGAAGTTCTGATGAACTTGCTCAGATCCACGATTGCCAAGTCAAGCGTTGTCACCTTTAATCATGCCTAATGTTCTTCTAAGCAGAAATACGGGCGTTGCTGGCAGCACCGAGTTGAATCTGTATTAGAATCACCGCCCCATCAAACGCATCAACCAGGAAGGGCGGCGATCGCCATTCTGCTGCATCCTGCCAAACGTCGGATTTCTGTTGCTCAACTGTCCATCGGGGTTTAAACGGCTAGAAATGTATTTTCCTCATGCATTCCCTCGTTACCGCAAAATAGTAGTCCGCCAGCATGTCACATTTGACCCCTTCTCGTGTTCTTGCGTCGTCTACGCTTAAATTTCTAGAACAAAACCCCTCACTTTGTGATTCGTTAATTGAAGACTGCAATTACAACCTCCACGAAGTGTCAACGATTGTACAGCCCGTTCTAGATGCATCAAAGCGTTGTAAGGTTTCTCCCTTTTACATTCAAGGGGTAACCACCGGGCGCACCAGCTTTCTGGTGACTAAATTAGTACTCAACCAACGCCCCGAAATTGCCACGGTTGACTCCAGTTGGTCGATTGGGCGCAGTTTAACCTGCTCTATTGTGGTGCAGGATCGCTCCGTTTCTCGTTGTCATGCCGTCATTGGGCATCATCATCTCGACGGGTTTTATATTGCCGATGTGGGTAGCAGCAACGGCACATGGGTTAACCAGCGCAAGCTCACCCTGATGGAACGCCGCGTCATTTGCGACAACGATCTCATTCAGCTTGGCAGCATTAAAGCCGAGTTTTTTGTCACCTGTCGGCCACGAGCGATCGACTCTGAGGGCGACACGGTTGGAATTCAGATCACGCTTTAGGCACCTGATTCGGACGGCGGACGCTTTACCATTCAATGGGTTGGCGATCGCGGAAAAACCCGCCGCTGGGGCCACCCTCAGGTAAGGTTGCCAGCCAGGTAATGGTATCGGCTCCCTGTGCTGGCGTACGCGGAGCATTTGCCCCTCCCATATCGGTTTTAACCCAACCTGGACAAACGGAATTGACCAGAATGTTAGTCCCGTCCAGTTCGGCGGCTAAAACGCGGGTGAGGGCATTCAACGCCGTTTTAGACATCCGATAGGCAGGATGACCTGCCGACATATCGTGCAGTTGTCCGGCTCCCGAAGACACATTAACAATGCGGCCGTAGTGGTGTTCCTTCATCAGCGGTACGATCGCCTGACACAGTTGAAGTGGCCCATAGACATTGGTTTCCATCGTCTGACGTACTGTGTCAACCTGAGCCGAGAGAATGCTGTCACCGCTCTGGTCAAGATAAATTCCGGCATTGTTTACTAAAACATCCACCTGGCCAAACTCCTGACGCAAAAATGCGGCGATCGCTGCAATACTGCCCGGATCAACCACATCCAGCGGGTGAGCAATAACGGCCAGCCCTTCCCCCCGGAGTTGTTCAGCCGCAGCTCGACCTTTCGCCTCATCCCGGCTCGCCAAAACCACCCGCATCTCGTGGCTTGCCAACTGCCGACAGGCTTCAAAGCCAATGCCCCGATTGCCACCTGTAACCACGGCTATTTTTGTACTCATGCGCCTGCCTAAACAACTAATTGAACGGTGCAATACGCCACAACCCTGCTAATGCAACGGCATCAACTGACGATGATATTCAGTTGCAACAATCGCAGCATTGCCCCTACTTCTTCAATACCGGGTGAACGGGGTGATAGACAACAATCCCAAGGCGTACAATTTGAGTCGGCTGCCCTATTAAACCCTTCACCGCACAACGCCAGATGCCAGAACCCAACCCTTCAAGCGTTCCGCCATTCAGTGTGCCTCTAGCTGGCGACTATCCAGGGCTAACCTGGGGCGATCGCACCTACATCATGGGCGTGTTGAACGTCACACCCGACAGCTTTAGCGACGGTGGGCAGTTTGATACGGTTGAGTCGGCTGTGGCGCAGGCGCGAGCGATGGCTACATCTGGGGCAGATATTTTAGATATTGGGGGACAGTCCACCCGGCCTCAAGCCGAAGACGTGTCGTTAGAGGAAGAATTGCGGCGGGTGGTGCCTGTTGTCCAGGCCATTCGCTCTGATGCGACAGCAACCCTTCGCCAGATCCCAATTTCAGTTGACACCACCCGTGCTGCCGTGGCGATCGCCGCCATTGCCGCAGGAGCCAATCTGGTTAACGATATTTCTGGAGCAACGTACGACCCAGACATGCTGAGTGCCGTGGCGGAATTAAAGGTTCCCATCGTATTAATGCACATCCGGGGAACACCCAAAACAATGCAGCAGCTAACGGACTATGCAGACGTAGTTCGGGCAATCAACACCTTTTTGGCAGCACGGGTAGAAGCAGCGATTGCCGCTGGCATCGATCGCCACAACATCATCCTCGATCCGGGAATTGGCTTTGCTAAAACCTATGCTCAGAATCTAGAGATTCTACGCCGAGTTCCCGAACTCAAAGCGCTCGGTTACCCGGTGCTAGTTGGCGCGTCACGCAAACGCTTTATTGGACACATTTTGAACCAGCCCGATCCACAACAACGCGTGTGGGGCACCGCCGCCGCTTGCTGTGCCGCAATCGCCGGTGGAGCCGATATTGTGCGGGTGCATGACGTGCCAGCCATGCGAGATGTGTGTCGGGTTGCTGATGCCATTTGGCGGCACAATACATCCAATGGCTAATCTGGACTCAACCCGTTCCCCGAATCTCCATTCTTGGGCTTAGTGTTGGTGTCCGAGGACATTAACTCTCCCAGCGCTTCGCTTAAATCTCGTGGGTTCATGAAGATAATTTTGGAGTTATCGCTTTCGCCCAACTTCTGGTTAGCATCCACATAACGCTGCATCAGCAAAAAGTTCAACACAGAGCGATCGCGTTCATCCGTGGGCTTCATCACCTTCGAGAGCATTTCGATCGAACGAACCGTTGCTTCTGCTTTTTTAATGGTGGCTTCCTGGTCGCCTTCTGCTTCAAGTACAGCCGCCCGTCGTTTAATCTCCGCCGCTCGCTGCAACTGCATCGACTCTAATACCGCCGCTGCTGGCTCAATGTCCTGCACCTCAACCCGAGTCACCTTCACGCCCCAGGGTGCCGTTGCCTCATCAAGCTGATCCAACAATGCCTTGTTGATTTTGCCGCGTGAGGCAAAGGTTTCTTCAAACTCCATCTGCCCAATTTCAGCCCGTAGGGTCGTCAGCACCAGGTTTTTCAGCGCTGTTTCAATGTCTTCGATCGCGTAAAAGGCGCGTTCTAAATCTAGAATTCGCCAGAACACAACCGCATCCACCTGAAGCGCCACGTTGTCTTTAGTAATAGCCGACTGCGGCTCAATGTCGAGAACCTGTTCCCGAGTCGTATCTTCCAGGACGATCGCATCCAGCCAGGGAACGATGAAGTTCAGCCCCGGAGTTAGCTTACGGTGATAGCGTCCCAGTCGTTCAACTAACGCTTCACTGCCTTGGTTCACAATTTTTACAGAGCCGATCGTATAGCCAATGATGAGAAGCGCAAGGGCAGCAAGAATAGACTCCATAGATTAACCATCTCCTGGTGGATGCTGAAGCGAGTCAGAGGGATTGCCTCTACTCTAAACGGTTCGGTCATAAATGTCGTGATCCGTGAAGTTGTTGGGAACGACAATCAGCGTGTTACCATCGCGTCCAACCACATGGACTTTGTGACCCACGACGATCGCCATATCGGCAAACTGACAACGTGCCTTCCACCAACTCCCTTCATAAATTACATGGCCAAGTCCCCCAGGCGGAATACCATCAACCACTTCAGCCTCGGTTGAGTGACGAAGCTCTCGGGATTCACGAGGCACCATGCCGCGGAGCAGAACCGCCAGTGAAACCGCCAGAACCCCCCAAATTAACAATTGTGTAGCAAACGCCGGTACTGACAACGCCGCGATCGCGGTAATAAAGGCAGCAAAGCCCAAAGCAGCAATACCCGGTTCACCAACCAGCATTCCTATTGCCAAAAACGCCAACCCGCTGAGCAACCATAGAATATGGGCAGGCTGCTCAGAAATTAATTGCAACACGTTCACTAGAGACTCCCATGAAAGCTGGCGAGTTAGAAAGCACCTGTCTCCGTTTCTTGCTCTAAGGGAAGGAAAAAACAGAGTCAGGCTCAAGCCCCGGCAGCATATTTAGATACACTCTTCTAGGATAAATAGAATACTTTAATGAAGTTTTATCGTTTCTCAAGATGAGTCAGCTTCCACGCATTAAAAATCTTGTCGTTACCTCTCTTTATAGTTCTGATCACTGCTGAATCAGTGCCAGCAGCGATGCAGCATCCATGCAGACAGAAGCACCACCGTTTAGGGAAATATTCGTTGAAACGGTCGATCCTGTCTCAGATCGGATCGATAAGCGTATTGCTATCTCCGGAACTAGCGAAGGCGCTCTCGGCGTTTCGACTTGCGGCGGGAAAACTGAAAAAGTTGGTTGCCCAACAGCGGTAATTCACCTGGCAAGATAAACATGGCTAGAGGAAGCTGACTCAACAGGCAACTCAAGCTGGAGTTGCAAACGGAATCTCTTGGGGCACGTCGGGGCAATGTTGTTGTCACCAGTTGCTCTAACGGCAGTGCAGCCATTCTAAGCCAGTTTGCCAGGTTCGGAGGCAGTTGGGAGTTGAGCCGCAGCTTCAGGTCATCGGTTGAAAACGATTGGGCATAGGCAGAGCTTAAAAAAGGCGCATATTCTGAGGCGTTGGGGGTAAGCTGCTCTACAAACGCCAAACTAACCCCGCGCAGCAGCGATCGCAACACTTCTGTTTCTTCACCCCGACGCTCTCTCATAAACACGCTTTGGGTCAGGGAGTGGTTGAGGTTGGCTGGATCGCCCACGCTTAAGTGAGTTGCCCCGATCGCCGTCAGCAAATACTTCGGCATCTGCAAATGCATGAAGGGCAAAAACTGCTGACTCACCGCAGGGGTAATCGAATCATCGGTTCCAGCCAGAATCATCGTTGGCACTTCAATCTGCGCCAGACTATTCTCGTCAAACAGTCGCCCAATCACCGGATTTAGGGCAACGACTTGAGCAACTCGTTCATCTCTTAGATCAATTTGATGGTCGGGCAGTTCAGAGGCATTGCACTGAAGCAAATCGGCTGGAGAAAGCGTGACCAGATCAGGATTATCGCAAAACTGCCGCAAGTGATCGAGGTTGAGTGGCGCTCCGGCTAACGCCAACGCCGTATAGCCCCCCAGCGAATGACCGATCACCGACACTTTTTCGGTGTTCAGCTTGCCCCGCAACGTGCGAGAAAACTGGTTTAAGCGATGCAGTTCGTTGAGCAGAAAACTAATATCTTTGGGGCGATCGATAAACTCACTGGCGGGCAGTAAGTTCCCCAGGCGGCTATTGCTAGTCTGGGCAATTCCTTCGGTGAGCCAAGCCACGTTGCTGCCCGGATGCTCTAATGCTGCCACCGTAATGCCGTGGGAAGCCAGATGATACGCCAGGTACCCTAGAAACCGCCGATCGGCTCCAAATCCGTGGGAAATAACTACTAATGGGCCGTGGGTTTGACGGCTCCAGTACAGATCCACTGGAATACTGCGATCGCGATCGTGATCTCGAAACACAAGGGTTTGTTGCCGCACCCACTGTTCGCCTGGGGCAGCAGGATCTCGATCGGAACGGAACGGCTCGCCGGGTACAGTCAGTTCACGTTCCAAAATAGAAGTGAGCGCTTGACTCTGCAAATAAGGCAGGTTGAGCTGAGAGGCCAGGGCGATCGCAGAACTCATGTCAATTGTGATCACCTCATCCGGGTAGGCACGCAACAACCCCAGCAGGCTCAAGCCATCTGCTTCTCTGGACGCTCGCATCAGGGCAATTTTCAGTTCCTCGACGCTACTGTCTAGAATCGTCGATTGCAGCACGGTTAGGAGGCGATCGCCCGCCGATGAGTGCAGCAAATCCTCAACAATTTTGTCTCCCAGGTTGGGATCAAGCTGTAAATGGCTGCTGAGCACTTGCTGCACGTCTTCACTCAACAGGGGCGCTACTGGCTGAAGCGAGGGTGGAACCTCTCCCGTTTCCGCATACTGTTCCAGGTCATCAACGGCTACAGAATATTGAATCGGCCCAAAGCGCACAGCCACTCGCTCGGCAGCCAGACCAGGGGCAGAGAACCCTAAGCCCATTGCCACTCCCCAAAGCATACTTTTGAGTAACCACATTCGTCGTGAACGCTGGCCTCTTCGCTGCGTTAACCGGGGTGCTGAGTCGCCGTGTTGCCGACTCAAGTTAGAAATTACGTTGGGGGGGCAAACCCGAGGCTGGAGTAAATTCACAGGCGCTTTATAGTCAAATCAGTAATCACACAGAAAAGGTAGACGAAGCTTGGGGCAATCAAGTGTCACACAGCGATCGGTTCTGCCAGCAAATTCAGGTTAGATCGCAACCATTACTTTTGTTTTTCTCAAACTCAATAGTTCCCGTAGGATGCTGTCGTGCGATCAACATGAAAACTTTATCCATTTGGACGATCAGTTTCAGGTTCAGATGGGCGTTGATCTAACCAGGCAATTTCGCGAGCGGCGGCAGGTAACCCAGCTTGACGTTGTCCGGATGCACGCGCCTGAATGCAGAGCAGGTTAATCGGAGTTTCCAACATAACAGAGAGATCCGCTTTACGGCTGAACATCTTCAACCCGGCACCTGGCAACTCTTTCAACAACCAGCGCATCCAGCGATGTGCATAGGCTGATAGTGATAAGGTTCGCATCAAGTCAACCCCATGTAGCTCGTGCAAATAGCGGTTTGACGTGCCATATCGCTGCCACTGACGACGCAGTTCTGGCAAGGTAGTACGATGACGATGCTGCACGATCGCCTCTTCTGCAAAGTGTAATTGCCAATTCCCCTGCTGCTGAATGCGCCAACACAAATCTGCATCACCACCCGTCGTTAAATAGGGGCGAAATAACCCGCTTTGCTCCAGAATATGCCGCCGCACCGCCAGGTTGGCCGTTTGGCCGTACGGCAAAAAAGAATGTGCCAGCGTATGCTTTTGCGATAAGGTTTCCTGGCGATCGGCAAACCGCTCCAGCAGCGTGTTCCCTGGCAACGCTTTTACCTCTCCAGCCACCAACCCAACGGCAGCATCAGTGAAGGGTTGAACCAGTTGTTCTAACCAATTGGAGATAGGGCGGCAGTCGGCATCTGTAAACGCCAGAATTTCCCCCTGAGCCGCCCGAATCCCGACATTACGAGCAGCATAGGAACTCTGAATCTCGGCTTCAGTGAACGAACGCAGGGTTAGCCCCTGTTCGGTGCCAGCCCGAACCGCCATCTGAAGCAAGGTCGAGGTTCGATCGCGACTGCCGTTATCTACTAGCAAATATTCAACGCGATCGCCCGGATAGCTCTGAGCCAGCAGACAGCTCACCAGATCGGGCAAGTCGGCTTCACCGTTATAAATCGGTACCACAACAGAAACCCGTGGAAAAAACGTTCCACGGACAGCGTTTCCAGCGGTAGGAGAGAAATTAGACAACGCTGCTGAAACCTGCTGAATGGATAACCCTGACTCCAGAGTAAATCAGACTCGTCTAAAAAGCTGCAAGTCTCCAAAGGCATAGCCTTAAAGAAAAGTTGAAGGGTTGAGTTCGGAACCTTACAGAACCAATTGACGAAAATGACGCAACACATTATTGGCGTAATGGGACCTGGTACAGCATCCAGCCTTAGCAATCAGCGCAACGCGTATGAACTGGGCCGGCTGATCGCCCAACAAAACTGGGTGTTGTTAACAGGCGGCAGAGCGGCTGGCGTAATGGATGCGGCCTGCCGAGGTGCAAAACAGGCAGGTGGGCTAACCGTGGGCATCTTGCCCGGTAGCGATCGCGCTGGAATGTCGTCGGCCGTTGACATTCCGATTGTGACCGGATTGGGCAACGCCCGAAACGCAGTCAACATTCTCTCTAGCGATGTTGTGGTTGCCTGCGGCATGGGTAGCGGAACGGCATCTGAAGTGGCTCTCGCATTAAAAGCTAACAAAAGAGTAATTTTGTTAGATCAAACAGCACCAGTGCAGGCGTTTTTTACAGAGTTGGGAAGAGAGTTAGGAGAACGAAATATTCTAATAGCAGCAACCCCAAACGAAACCATTGAAATTATCAAATCTCTTTTGAAAACAGCTCAGTAATTTTCTATTAATAAATCGAGACAAATCACATACAACTCCTAACAATGTCGATAGCCCCAAAAAAAATTATTCCCTCTTTCCGGAATTGAGGTGTCTGTCCTTGTAGTTAACCGTCTGGATTCTCAAATCCAAGTGTTGAGGCATGTTTTCATCTTAGGAATGTAGAAGAGGCTATGTCTTAAGAGATAAATCTTAAGGGGTAGCCTATTAGAATAAAAACGAGTTTTCTGGAAATAAATCTCTCGATCCTCAGATGGAATAGCGACTCAATATAGTTAAACTTTGGAGGTATAATTATAGATATAAAAAGTTAAATTTCTCACTCAATTTTCTTCCATCTTGTTTTGTCAGGAGGCTATATGAAGCACTTTCCCTTAACCCATTCAGGCAACGACGATTCAACTGCAAACCGGGTTCGTGTGCTGGCACTGAGCCAGTCAATTCCTGAAGTAAGGGTCGGGTCATTCGCTCAGTTTGCCACCGCCGCGATCGCGGCTATTGCAGTGGGAATAGGTTTTGCTGGAAGCGCGATCGCCCAACCTGAGCCTGTTAACCGTTCTGCACCAGAAGTCGATACATCGGTTACCAGAGATTATGAGCCAGCGATCGTTTACATCCACGACCCAGAGACGCACGAACTCACGCCCCGTTCTGTGTTAGTGGGTTCAGAGGAGCCAGTAGAAGGAGCTGTCGATCAAATCATGCAGTCGTATGAAGGACAAGATGTTGGCATAAGAGGCTACGAGGTCAGTGTTGACTCAGCCGAAAACGAAGCCGCCATCAACTTCAATATCGAAAATCCGCGTGGAGGCAACGCCTTACAGAGCTTAAGCAGCGCCAACCAGTATTCTTTGTTTGAAGCCATTCGTGAAACGTTGCTCACTCAACCCATGTATGAGATTGACGAAGTAAACTTCCTGGCAAACGGTTCGCAGGTAGATATCTAGCTGCCTCTGGCCGCGCTCTGGATAGCGCGTGTTGCGGTGAGTTCTGGCGTTCACTGTTTTTAGTGCGCCGTTCTTCCTCTACAGTCCTAAAGCGATCGATTCTGAGAAAGTAATCCCAAAGCAGTGGCGAGTTGATGGAAATCAGCTCGCCATTCTTTTGTCAGCAAATGAGCGGGATCAGTCTGACCTGGCCTCGTTTCTCGGACAGCGGTCATGCGTAACGTGGGCAGCGAGGCGTCAGGTTATCCTTATGACCTGACGTTTTTAGTCCATCCCCCTACCCAACGCCCAATCTGGATGCTACTGTTCCCATAACATTCAGATTGTCAATTCATAGTTACCTGTTTTTTTAGTCCTATTTTAGGAAAGGCACGAATACATGCGTGTTTTACTGCTGTATCCTTTATTTCCCAAAAGCTTTTGGTCTTTTGAGAAAACGCTAGAACTGGTCAATCGCAAGGCATTGCTTCCCCCATTGGGATTAATTACCGTTGCGTCGCTGCTGCCACAAGAATGGGAATTTAAGCTGGTCGATCGCAACGTGCGGGAGATTACTGAAGCAGAGTGGCACTGGGCTGATCTGGTTCTGCTTTCTGCAATGATTGTGCAGAAAAAAGACTTCGCCGACCAGATTCAAGCAGCCAAGCGGCGCGGCAAGCGGGTTGCCGTCGGTGGGCCATATCCCACGGCCTTACCAGACGAAGCCAGGGAAGCAGGCGCAGATTATTTAATTTTGGACGAAGGCGAAATTACTCTGCCGCTGTTTATAGAAGCAGTGCAGCAGGGGAAGACCAGTGGGGTGTTTCGCTCAGACGGTGTTAAGCCAGATGTAACCAGCACACCTGTGCCTCGGTTCGACTTGCTGGACTTCAATGCCTACGATAATATGTCAGTCCAGTTTTCGCGGGGATGCCCCTTCCAGTGCGAATTCTGCGACATCATTGTGCTATACGGTCGCAAGCCGCGCACCAAAACGCCAGAGCAGCTATTGGCTGAATTAGACCGAATTTATGAACTCGGCTGGCGTGGCGGCGTTTTCATGGTGGATGACAACTTCATTGGTAACAAGCGGAACGTTAAGCTGTTGCTCAAAGAATTAAAGGTTTGGCAGGCAGAACGCGGTTATCCCTTTAGCTTTGTCACGGAAGCATCCATCGACCTGGCAGACGATCAAGAGTTGATGGATCTAATGCTGGATTGCTACTTTGGGTCTGTTTTCCTGGGGATTGAGACTCCCGATGAAGAAAGTCTCTCCCTGACTAAAAAGTTCCAGAATACTCGCAGTCCTCTTGCTGATTCCGTTGAGAGAATCATTACATCTGGATTGCGGGTGATGGCAGGCTTCATTATTGGATTTGACGGTGAAAAGCCGGGGGCAGGCGATCGCCTCCTGCGGTTTGTGGAGCAAAGCACGATTCCCACAGCCATTTTCAGCATGTTGCAAGCACTGCCCGACACAGCTCTCTGGCATCGACTGGAAAAAGAAGGACGGTTACGCACCAAAAATGCTGATATCAACCAAACGACGTTGATGAACTTCATTCCAACCCGTCCGATTGAAGACATTACGCGCGAGTACATTGAGGCGTTCTGGCAGCTATACGATCCAGAAAAATACCTCGATCGCTCCTACCGTCACATTATGCTGCTGGGAGAGCCGCGCGCGAAGTCAACCGCGCAACCCATTAATTTGAAGCAGCTCCGAGGGCTGATGATTTTAATTTGGCGACAGGGGGTCAAGCGCAAAACTCGCTGGAAGTTCTGGCACCATTTGTTCAGCGTGATCAAGCACAAGCCGTCGTTGTGGACACGCTTCCTGGTCACCTGCGCCTACGGCGAACATTTTGCAGACTACCGTTACATCGTGCGCGACCAGCTTGAGAAACAGTTGGCTCACTTCCTAGAGCAGGAGGCAACGCTCCAGGTAGCAGAAACGGCAAATGAATCGGTCGAAGTATTAGCGAACTAGCGCTGAACACAGTGGCTTGAATCCTGGAAAACACTACTGTTCCGGAACAGTAGTGTTTTTGGCTGGCGTTCGTTGCGGTGAGGGCGATCGAGCATCTTGCCTCCCAAACCACCGTAATTCCTAAGAACACTGGAACCGCCATTCGTTCAGTTTCCGTTTTTCCCGTGATGACAGCCCATCCTGGTTAGGGATACAAATCGGAATGATCCAGAGAACTTGCTCTAACACCACGGTATGGCTGCATCGCTAAAACCCCATCTCTCTGTTTGGTTAAAATCCCCTCTCCAGGAAAAGCGTTCTGCATCATGCGAGGAAACGAACTCCCTTGCCCCAATTCGTGCAGCCCGTGCAACAGCGTCATCCTCCCTCGCGCCCTTCCTGACGACACCACCCCGATGGCTATCCCGCTATCGCTTCACGCCGACTCCAGCGCAGCCAGTTCACTTTCAACAATGGGGCAACCTGGACAGAGAGCAATTGGCAATTCTCAGCCGCACCTCCCAGGGCGATCGCCACAGCAGCAGGTTCAACACAACGGCTCCGTTAGCGCTGGAGCGTCCTCCTCAAGCAGACACGTACCCAGCCAAGCAAACGAACGGCAATGCCTCTGGTTATGCCCAACAAACCCCCAAAGCGTCCAAAAAGGCAACGTTGAGAGCCTCTCGCTCGTTTGGGTTCAGCTATGGATATGGTTTAGTAGACGCGGCAGCAGCAGTCGCTCAGAGTATTGGTCTTTCCCGCTTTGCTAACCTGGCCGATCGGGGAGGTAACTACTGGGGGGCAGACCTGATCAACGCTCCCGAAGTTTGGGCACAAGGATATACGGGTCAGGGCATTGTTGTGGCTGTAATCGACAGCGGCATCGACTATACGCATCCTGATCTCCAAAGCAATATCTGGGTCAACCGAAACGAAATTCCCGATAACGGTATTGATGACGACAGCAATGGCTTCATCGACGATGTTCGCGGCTGGAGTTTTGTTGATACAGATAGCAATAACCCGATGGATCTGGACAGCCACGGTACCCATGTCGCGGGTACGATCGCAGCAGCCAATAACGGCTTTGGAGTGACTGGCATTGCCTACGATGCCAAGATTATGCCCATTCGAGCCATTGGCGGTAAGGATGACCGTTCATTAGCAAAATTTGACGCTAACGTTGCGGCTGGCATTCGCTATGCGGTGCAAAATGGGGCTAACGTCATCAGCATGAGCATTGGCAGCAATCCCGGCAATGCCCCTATGCGCCAGACAGAAGCGGCTCTTAAATATGCCAGACAGGTAGGCGCGATCGCCGTCATGGCGGCTGGCAACGAACGGCGATCGGGAACAAGGCGACCCATTGAGCCAGCATTCTATGCCATGAAAGATTTAGGAATTGCGGTTGGAGCAGTCGGCAAAAACAAAACCGTCGCCGATTTCTCGAACCCGGCTGGCAACAAGCGGCTTGACTTTGTTGTGGCTCCCGGCATTAACGTCGAATCAACCCTTCCAAACGGGCTATACGATCGCTACAGTGGTACATCGATGGCGACCCCCCATGTTGCTGGGGTGGTGGCATTGATGCTCAGCGCCAACCCTAACCTGACACCAACTCAGGTTGAAACCATTCTGACATCAACTTCAGTTCGTAGCGGCATCAAGGCCGTATAGGTTGCACCTGGCTACTCTGGCTTGCCGTCGTCCAATTCAACCGTCTCGGCAGCATCAGATACCTCAGCAGTTTCAGGTGCTTCCCGCTCGTTTAGGATCTCGGCGGATGCAGCAACGCTGTCATCCACTGACACCTCATCCACTGACACCTCATCCACCGACATCTCGTCCTGGCTCTGGTCTGGTTCTGCTTCAGTCATCGGAGAAACTGCTTCCAATTCAGCCAGGGTGGCTTCCACATCTTCGGTCAATGTTTCGATTGATGTATCATCTGTTTCCATAGCGATCGCTTCCTCCAAATCAGGTGCCTCTGTTGAATCAGGCTCCGCTGCACCAGCTACCTCTGGAGCAATGCTATCTGCTGGATCTGAATCTGAATGGGCTGAAGTTGAATCTACCGAGTTTGAACCTACTGAATCTAAATCCACTGAATCCACTGAAGCTGAAGCAGCTAACCGATCAGGCGCGATCGCCTCACTATCACCAAAGTCAGCAGTTGAGAGGCTTTCAAGCTCCAGTTCGTCGTCTTCCCCAAAAAAATCATCAGCGTCGCTAGTAATCGGCTCAATCTCTCTGGTTTCAGCGCTAGCTTGCGACGGCTGAACCGGTTTGCCCCGTCCTAAAGCGGTTTGTAACCGTCCTCCCAGCGAGGTTAACCTGCCGAGCATCGGGTTAGCGGAGCGGCGGTCGGCCATCCTGGGAGTGACAGATGGTGAACCCAACTTGGGCGACGAAGCCGTTTCCGGCTGGTCGGGGTTCACCCCGAACGCGTCTTCAACCGCAGTTGAACGGTTGATTGCTGTAGCGGTGCGCTCGTCCAGAGGAAGCGCTGTCTCTGGTGTAGGCTGCTCCGTGGATAGAGCGGAGTCGGTTTGAATGGCAGTTTCGATCGCCTCATCGAACTCCGTCGCCACCATCTCACTAACTGTCGCGTCTGATGACTCTGGCACAGCAGGCTTAGCTTTTACGCCGCTAGCCCTGGCACCCGATCGGGGCGGCTTAGGCGGCGATTTCGAGGCACGGCTTGTCATCCCTTGAACCACATCAGCAATGTTGGCAAACACCTGCTTCACAGGCGCAGGAAGCGATACCGTCTTGAGTTGTCGTTGCAAGTTAGCCTGAAGGCGTGCCGTCTGGGTCTGAATGGTCTCACCCGCCGATTTTGCCGACCCAGAAACTTGAGTTTGCTGGTTCAACGGGGTCATTTCACGACGCAGTTTCAACGTTTGCCACCCAAACCACCCCAACAACGACACACTAGCCGTTTGCCCTAGCAGCACGCCTCCCGTAATTCGCCCGGCGCAAACCCACAGCACCAACGCATAAAATAGTCCGACTCCACTCCAGATAAAGTCATACTTGCGGTGAACTTCTGGAAAGAAGAACGCAGCCATATATAAGCCAAAGCTGCCAAACCCAACAGCTAATGCCAGAAAGTGTGCAAGCATGAGTTTCCTCCTGCAACGACTGAGGACTGAATACTCTCATTTTGCTTGAGGATTGTCCACTCCGATCAGGAACTAACTGCCTTACTGATGAATCCTTAAGCAAAGCCTATGTAAAACGACGGCTTGCATCACAGAAATTACCAGGGTCAGATGAAGCGGATTCGACCGCTTCCGTAGACAGGGTGATGACCCACCAAACAGATAATCACCTGTGTTGGCGTTGGTTGTACCGCACCAGGCTAGAGCGATCGCCAACCGCTACATCCTTTCTTCCGGATCAGGTAATTAATTTTTGTAAACTTTCCTAATGGTTCTAAGAACCGCTCAATAACCTTCCCATCGTCAGTTCAGGGATTTCCGCATCTGTAAATCCCCCAGGCGGGTTAGCTGAATGTGTGAGGTCAGCCAGGGAAAACGTGTTTTACTTTACTAAGTATGTGAAGATTTGCTAAAAGCAGGTTGTAACCATGTGGTTCATCTTTTCACTAATGACTACGGTTGGAGCAGCTTACCTGTACGAACGGTCTGAAAAGTCCTCTCAGGAGATAGCGATCGCTTGTTTAGCCGTTGCCCTGGCTGGCATTTTTCTGACACTCATTGCAGCTCCGTGGCAAATTCAGTTGCTTTTACTCGGTGTCGCTCTGTGGTCTTACCGGGCAACTAAAACAAAGTGGCTCAGTTAAAACCAGTTGAACACGGGCGCTAAATTGCAGCCTGATGCTGATAGAACATGTCATCGTCCCCTGATGGTCTACTAATGACGGCATGATTCGGCTCGTTTCAGCATTCAAAACAGGCTAGCTCTTCTGCCACAGCCCCTTGAGCACCTCTTTACGACAGACGATCCAGACATAAATAGCGATGTTGATCATCGCCAGTAGCGTGCTTCCTTCCTCTAGCATGGCAGGGAGACCGTGGCCATCTAGCTGGGTTAAGTCTACGATTGCCCCAAAAACTAACAGAGCCACCGCTCCTAGCAAGACAGCATAAGGAGTTGAAAGCAGTTTATGCCGGAAAACTGAAGCATAACCGACTGCCGCAACACCATACAGCAAAAACATAGCCAGCTTCAGCAAACTACCAAGCGACACCAGAATGACCGTGAACCGAAACATGCGGTCGAGCAAAATTACGCTCAAAATTAACGCAAACCCGGCCAAAAACCAGTTGATTTTGCCCCTGGAACGAGAGTCTTTAATTAGCACAACACTAAATGTGCAGATAGAAGCCGACAGGCACAGCAGTAGGTTAGATGCCGTAATCAACATGCCAAAGTAGGGAAACTCCTGATTAAACGGTGGGCTAAACAGCCGCTCAATCACTTTGCCATCGCTCCAAAGTTTGACGTATACGGTGAGCAAGACAAAGAACCCAACCGCCGCACCATTCAGCCACAAGATAGTGGGATAGGACTGAACCTGTTTCTTGCAAGCCTGGATAAGGGTGCCGAACGGATACTGCATTACGAAAAATAACCTTACACAAATGGGGTGAAGCACTTAACCCCAACCATCCTATCTAGCGATTAAGCTGGCAATATCAGAGTTGAGTCAAATCCTCAGCCCTTCTGGTAAAGCCTTGGTAAAGATCAGTAAAAACCCCGGACTCAAAACTTGAGCCGGGGTAGTCAAATCAGGGTGCATCTACCAATCCATGTTTCGGTGGTGAGCTAGTGCTATCCGGACAAATTTGCGGCACATTGGCAGTAGGAAGGAAAGTTTGCCAACCCTGTAACTTTTCAGCGGCTAGACTCGTCTTAATGAAATGAGGTTACTTAAAAGTAGCCCCACGGTAGCTCCACTCGGTAGCAACTGAAATTGGCTCCAACCACTTGTCCAAACAGAGATTAGCATCCGTACCGAGAGCATTTTATCGGACTGGTTTTATCGGACTGAGGAGTTATTCAAAGTAACCTGAGCGCCTCAAACTCACTCTGAAGCATGTGAGATGAGAGTAGAAGAATCATTCTTGGGGCTTTCAGGAGCAGAAAGCAGTCTGACATAAGCAGCTTCAAACCATAGGAATCAGGAGAACACAAGAGCGGTGACCCAAGAGTTTCACATTTCTGTTACCCCCATTCGAAACGATGAGTACCTCGTGCGTACTGAGCGAGTGGCACCGGGTGTTCCTCTAGCCGAAGAGCAGGTGAGCTGGCCCATAGAAGAATGGTTAGATCAGGCTCGTCAATTGATGAATGACCCACTCATGGGGCTGCTTCAGGGCGATAGCGTTAGCCGCATTGGTGGATTGGGATTACCCGGTTCGGCCAGACCCAACGGCACAACATCCACCCCAGCCTTAAGCCTGGTCGATTTAGGCCAGCATTTCTACAGCGGCCTGTTTCAAGGCACCCTGCGCGATAGCTGGATGACAGCGCGAGGAATTGCCCAGCATCGTGGAGAAGTACTGCGGCTGCGGTTGGGCTTAAAGGGATTGTCTCTCCCCCGGTTGCCGTGGGAGGTGCTGCACGGAGGCGCATCGACCACCGATAAATTGCGCCAGCGAGATGCATTAGGCCCTGCTCCTCGTCCGATCGCGGCTGGTACAGATATCGTGTTCTCTCGCTATCAGTTGAGTACAGGGTTAGTGCCGATTGGGTCTCAAGTGGCGATCGAGCCAGAACAATCGTTGCGAATTTTGATGGTAATTGCGGCTCCAACCGATCAAGAGCGGCTGGATCTAAGGCGAGAAGCCAGCCAGTTGCAGCAAGAACTGCGCCGCCAAAGTGCAGCATTACCCGAAGGAATGGCTAGTAGCGTTCCAGATATTCAACTTACCATTCTGGATCAGCCAGGACGGGAGCAGTTGACTCAAGCTCTGGAGCAAGGACGCTACCATGTCTTGCATTATGCCGGTCACAGCAACTTAGGAGCAGCAGGCGGAAACCTCTACCTCGTCAACAATAAAACGGGCTTAACCGAGATTTTGAATGGCGACGACCTAGCTGGGCTGCTGGTGAATAACGGCGTTCGCATGGTCGTCTTTAACTCCTGCCGGGGTGCCTATACAGCCGCTTCTGACCCAAGCGTGGAAGAAGAACGCAATCTGGCAGAAGCACTGGTGAGCCGTGGTATCCCGGCGGTGCTGGCGATGGCAGAACAAATTCCTGACGATGTAGCGCTAACGCTGACCCGGCTGTTTTACCGCAACCTGAAGCAGGGCTATCCGATTGATCTCAGTCTCAGCCGTGCCAGACAGGGCTTGATTTCGGCCTATGGTTCCAATCAGCTTTATTGGGCGCTACCGATTCTGTATCTGCATCCCGAATTTGACGGCTATTTGACGATGGGCGATCGCACCCTGGATAATCCAGCCGATCGGTTGCTGCTGCTGCCCCAGGTTTACGATGCCTCGCCGGTGCTGTCGGGAGAAGAGGATACCTATGCCAATGCTGCCGCTTTAGATGGCGACGACTGGATCGAGCTGTCTGAAGCCGTGCTGGCAGAAGATGACTTAGGGGCACTGGTAGACGATGTCGAATATTACGACGAATTTAGCGATGCGTTCAACGACGATGAATCGTTGAGCTATGACGATGATGCGGTGGTGGTTTCGGATTTAATTCAGCAGCTTTCGTATCCGGCTCCACCTCCCACAGGTCTGCCGTCTACCGCCGCGTCTGACCTGGGTTTAAACAATCAGAGAGCAGCAGAAGCAGAAAAACCATCCAGCTATTCTGCGGATGGAGCCACCTCTCGACCATCGGCAGAGAAGACAACGACCAAGGTGCCAGCCACCGTGAGCCAGATGGCCACCCAACCCAACTCGGTGGCTCCATCCGCGGCTCAACCCAACTGGCAGTTGGCTCCAGCGGGAGCCGCCCTGGCGCTGCATCGTTCCGTCTGGCAACCCATTGTCAACCACCCGCGTTTGATACCGCTACTGGGCATAGTTGGAGTAGCAGCGATCGCCGTTTTAGGGTTTTCGCTGTTATCCAGGCTGCCCCGCAATCCAACGCCTGAGCAACTGTTGCGAGGGGCAGAACTGCCCGGAATCGACTCAACCGTTCCTAACCGCAGTGCGGATAACGTTGATTTAGCAACAGCATCCACATCAGACGTGACCCGGATCGCCATTTCCCAACTGAACCAGCCCGATTTGACGGACGGGCAAAAGGCCGTCAGCGCCCTGCTTGACCGGGGTGCCTTGCGTGAAGCGAAAGCGGCAATTGGCAGCATTGACAGTAATCAGCGCGATCAACCCATCGTCAGCTTCTTGCTCGGCAGGCTGGCATGGCAATCGGTGCAGGTGGGAGACACAGACTATAGCTTTGATGATGCACGCCGCTACTGGGAAACGGCAACGCGAGTTCGCTCCCCCTCTCCACGTCACTACAACGCGCTTGGATTTGCCTACTACAACGAAGGGCGATCGAGAGATGCTACCCAGGCATGGTATCAGGCTCTTGCGCTCCTGGAAGTCCAAGCGGCGAATCAAACCGCCAGCGATACCGCTAATGCCGAAGAGTCTAATGCCGAGCAGATGACGATGGATAAAGACACACTGACGGCCTATGCAGGAATTGCTCTGGTGCTGTACCAGGAGGCATTGGCCGGTGCCAGTGGCGATCGCACCCCCACCGAGCAGCGCGACGTGCAGAGCAAAGCCGTCAAGCTCTATCAAATGGTGATGGAAAACGATCCAGTTGGGTTCAGTATCGAAGGGTTAAGCAGACCAGAGAATTGGCTGTGGACAGAGCAGGCCATCAGCGAATGGCAAGCGTTAGGAGCGGCACAACCTTAGGAAACTGGAGCGCTAATGCTGTTGCAATAGTGCTGTTGTTTGCGGCGGCAACTCAACGCTGGAGCCAGTGAGATAGAGGCTGCCGCCGCCGCAAATCCAGGTCGTCAGCCAGGCTGGGCTGATTCCAATCCAATGGATGGCTCTGCCCGGTTGGCAAAACCGTGATCACTGGTTTCGCCGGAACGACCGTTGATGGTTGGCTCTGTGCAGCAGGGGCTGGCTGAGAGTTAGCCTGACTGAGCCGAGCAACACGAGGTATAGATGCAGCGATAGTCTGCTGCGAGCGGCCAGACGAATTGCCAGACGAGTGGCCAGACACTAGAGCTGCTCTGGCGGTGGGACGAGGCGATCGCGGCTTCACAGGCTTGCGGGTGCGGGGCAGGTGGCGCACCTGGGGTTGCGATCGCAACCGTTGCGAAATCATGTAGCAGCCAAACGCGCAACTAGCAGAAATTGCCACGAGCGACCAGACAGGTATCGTTTGGTCGCCGCCTTGATCTGTTGTCACTGTTGGTCGAGGCGACTCGACTCGGGATGGGGCGGGCTGGTTAATGAAGCCGGGACTCATCAAGCTAGATACGGCAATGCCTGCGGTTAGCAGCACTCCAACCCAGACGATGCTCCAAAAGAGCATCGGGTAGCGTTGCAGAAATTGCATTACGACGTTGCAGTTCAACGAAACAGCCGATCGCTGCGATTCGCCAGAAGACGGGATAGGTTCAGCAGGATAGGGATGAACGGATTGCTGTTTGGTGCCTTGAAGTCTCTCCATTAGCCAACCTCGGTTTTGGGGAGATAGGACGATCGTTTCATGTTACCCGCTATTTTATGACCTGCCGAGGATCATGGCTAGGGCAAGTCTGCAACATGCCAACCTGAGGACGAACCGAAGAGTTAGCGACGGGCGGCAGCAATGGTTCTAATCTTTAACCAGCATGGCGTTCTAGGGCAAGTTGAATGAGGCGATCGACTAATTCTGGAAACGTAATGCCACTGGCACCCCAAAGACGAGGATACATACTGGTAGCCGTAAACCCGGGAAAGGTGTTGATCTCGTTAATCAGCACCTCTCCAGTGGCTTCAACATAAAAGAAATCAACTCGCGCTAACCCTGCCCCATCAACGGCCTGGAACGCTCGAATAGACATCTCCTGGATCTGGGAAGCGATCGCCTCGGGTACAGGTGCAGGAATGAGCAGGTCGGCCAATCCGCCAGCGTATTTTGTCTCATAGTCATAAAAATCGCTTTGAAACGTAATTTCCCCCACTACGGATGCCTGGGGATGGTCATTTCCCAGCACCGCACACTCTAGCTCACGGGCTACCACGCCCGCTTCTACCACCAGGCGGCGATCGTAGCTAGCCGCTTCATCCAGTGCCGCTTCAAGCTGAGCGCGAGTTCTGGCTTTGGAGATGCCAACGGATGAACCAAGGTTCGCGGGTTTAATGAAGCAAGGGTATCCCAGTTCTAATTCAATCCGATCGCAAAGTTTGGGAAACACACAGGGATTAGACCAAATCTCGGAACGGTTAACCGCAATGTAGTTCACCTGAGGCAATCCAGCCTGGGAGAAGATCATCTTCATCGCAATTTTGTCCATCCCCACAGCCGAGCCTAAAACGCCTGCCCCCACAAACGGCACCTGCATCAATTTCAGCAATCCTTGAACGGTGCCGTCTTCTCCGTTAGGGCCGTGCAACACAGGAAACCAGACATCTACTTCAGCCACCTGAGATGGCGATTGCCAGCGCTGTAACCGCTGTGCAGTGGTAGCCGGAGCGGATAGAGCCGTTGTTTTAGTGGTGCTGACGTTAGACTCAACACCCCCTGGTGCAGGCTGCGCTGCGGCGAACTGAGCGGGCTGTTGTCCTGCCAATATCTGCTGCGGAACCTCGCCGACTTGCCAACACCCATCTTTTTGAATGTAAATCGGCATGAGCTGATAAGTATCGGCATTGGCACCTGTGCCTAAGGCTTGAGCGATCGCCCTGGCAGAACTAATGGAAACATCATGCTCTCCAGAACAGCCCCCAAATAAGAGTCCAACCCGCAGTGCCATCTGCCCTTGCTCCCGTCGCGCTTATCGCAGATAGCCTACCACACTGGTTCATTTCGACAAATCATGGAGTAAGCGCACCCCATCGGCCAGTGTTAACCGCGCTTCAATCAACACCCGCCCCGGCCAAATGCACAGACTCGATCGTGGGTGGTTGGTCAACCCGTTCGCCCGTCAAACTAAAGGCCCTGATGTCAGTGATCCGAACGGGTAACAGCTTGCCCTGGAGTTCTGCGATCGCCCCCGTACAGAAAGTCAGGCGATTACCGCGCGTCCGTCCCATCACTTGCTGTGGATCTTTGGAGTTTTGCTGTTCAATCAGCACTTCTTCGACTCGCCCGTGATACCGCTGCGATCGCTCAGCCGCTTTAATCGAGACTAAATGATTCAACCGCTGGAGGCGATCGCTCTTTACGTCCTCACTGAGTTGATTATCCCAAAGAGCGGCTGGCGTGCCGGGACGCGGCGAATAGGCTGCCGTATTGAGCTGGTCAAACCCGATCGCCTCCACCAACTGCATTGTGTCTTCGAATTGGGCTTCGGTTTCGCCTGGAAAACCAACGATCGCATCGGCACTAATCGAGGCATCGGGCATGTAACGGCGAACGGTATCAATAATTCGGAGGTATCTTTCACGGGTGTACCCGCGAGACATGGCTTTGAGGATGTCGTTGTTGCCCGACTGAAACGGAATGTGGAAATGCTCACATACCTTGGGCAGTTCCGCACAGGCACGAATTAGCCGCTCTGTAAAATAGCGAGGATGGCTCGTCGCAAAACGGATTCGTTCAATACCAGGCACATCATGAACGAAATACAGCAAATCGGTCAGCGTGTGCAGATGGCGACCATCCGCCGTACTTCCGGGTAGGTCACGGCCATAGGCATCAATGTTTTGCCCCAGCAACGTCACTTCTTTGAAGCCCTGCCGCCCCAGCTCTTCCATTTCAGCTCGAATGGCTTCGGGCGATCGAGATTGCTCTACTCCCCGCACATTGGGCACAACACAATAGGTGCATCGTTCGTTGCAACCGTAAATCACGTTGACCCAGGCCGTAACGGTACTGTCGCGCCGGGGCTTGGTGATGTCTTCAAAAATATGTACGGGTTCAGTTGCCGCAATTTGATTCCCGTTAAAAACCTGCTCTAGCAACTCCTGTAAGCGGTTGGCGTGCTGTGGCCCCATGACTAAATCCAGTTCGGGAACCCGCCGCAGTAAGGCTTCCCCTTCTTGCTGCGCCACACAGCCCGCCACAATTAAGGTCAGATCGGGCTGCTCATGCTTACGCCGTGCCTGCCGACCCAAGTAGGAATATACCTTTTGCTCGGCATTGTCTCGAATCGTACAGGTGTTGTAGAGAATCAGTTCAGCCTGGTCGGGGGTGTCTGACCACTGAAATCCCATCTCTTCTAAAATGCCAGCCATCCGTTCGGAGTCAGCTTTATTCATCTGACAACCAAAGGTCGTAATGTGGTAGCGGCGCGGCGCGTCAGTCATAGTTGAAACACTTAGCGGACGGTGGAAACAACAAGGTCAGCGGTTGGGTTAGCTCCGCAATCTACAATTATAGGTTTTGCCTGCGTTAACGCCAGACCTGCCGGATGGGTTTTGGTGGTGGGGTTGAAGTTTAACTGAAGCGATCGCATCATCTAAGCCAGACTATCCGATATGATGGCGATGGCATGATTAGAGCTAAGTATTAATTACTGCCCATAGAGCAAACCCATTTCTGTAAAGGGTTTATTCAGTGATAATCTGAAAGATGACGATTTCTTAACCGTCAGGCTCAGTATCAGGCTGTCTTAATTTTACGTCTCTAGAAAAGCTGATCAAACGATAGGCGCAAGCATGGTCACCACAGCAGAGAAAACAAACGTCGGTTTTATTACCCAGGTCATTGGTCCGGTTGTGGATGTGAGATTTCCCAGCGGCCAACTGCCCCAGATCTACAACGCTATTGTTGTTTCAGGCGAAAATTCGTCTGGTCAAAAAGTTTCTGTCACCTGTGAAGTTCAGCAACTTCTGGGAGACAGCCAAGTTCGTGCGGTATCCATGAGTTCCACGGACGGCCTAGTGCGCGGTATGGAAGTGGTAGACACCGGAGCGCCCATTAGCGTCCCGGTGGGTGCTCCTACCCTGGGTCGCATCTTTAACGTGTTAGGCGAACCCATCGATGAGTTGGGGCCAGTGAATACGGACGAGAAGTTCTCAATTCACCGTCCTGCGCCAAAGCTAACCGACCTGGAAACCAAGCCTTCTGTATTTGAAACCGGAATTAAGGTTATCGACCTGCTGGCTCCTTACCGGAGAGGGGGTAAAGTCGGCCTGTTTGGTGGTGCTGGCGTGGGTAAAACCGTGCTAATTCAAGAGCTCATCCACAACATTGCCATGGAACACGGTGGTGTATCTGTGTTCGGCGGTGTGGGCGAGCGCACCCGTGAAGGAAATGACCTTTACAACGAATTTAAAGAATCTGGCGTTATCAACATTGACAACATTGGCGAGTCCAAAGTTGCTCTTGTGTACGGTCAGATGAACGAACCCCCCGGAGCCAGAATGCGGGTGGGTTTGTCTGCTTTGACCATGGCAGAATACTTCCGGGATGTGAACAAGCAGGACGTGCTGCTGTTTATCGATAACATCTTCCGGTTTGTGCAGGCGGGTTCAGAGGTATCGGCACTACTGGGACGGATGCCGTCTGCGGTAGGATACCAGCCCACCCTGGGTACCGAGATGGGCGACCTGCAAGAGCGGATTACATCCACCACGGAAGGATCGATTACGTCCATTCAGGCCGTTTACGTTCCTGCGGATGACTTGACAGACCCCGCTCCGGCAACCACTTTTGCTCACCTGGATGCAACAACAGTGCTGTCGCGGGCGTTGGCCGCTAAAGCGATTTACCCTGCGGTAGACCCACTAGATTCAACCTCAACCATGTTGCAGCCTGCGATCGTAGGCGAAGACCATTACAACACGGCACGGGCAGTCCAGGCGACCCTCCAGCGCTATAAGGAACTGCAAGACATCATTGCCATCTTGGGTCTGGATGAATTGTCTGAAGATGACCGCCTCACTGTGGCTCGCGCCCGTAAGATTGAGCGTTTCTTGTCCCAGCCGTTCTTTGTGGCAGAGGTGTTTACGGGTTCTCCTGGTAAGTACGTCTCCCTGGAAGACTCCATCCGAGGCTTCAAGATGATTTTGAACGGTGAGCTAGACGATCTGCCGGAGCAAGCCTTCTACCTGGTGGGCGGCATTGACGAGGCGATCGCCAAAGCCGAGAAGATGAAGTCGGAAGGTAAGTAAGGAACAAGGGAACAGGAACAGGCAGCAGATTCCTCTGTTTCCGACCCCCTGTTCCTTAACCTTTAGTAATTTGAACCAAAACTATGGCATTAACCGTTCGTGTTATCGCACCAGACAAGACAGTCTGGGACTCTGAAGCTGAAGAAGTCATTCTTCCGAGTACTACCGGTCAGCTAGGAATTCTGAGCGGTCACGCACCTCTGCTATCGGCGTTAGATACGGGGGTGATGCGAGTTCGATCGAGCAAAGATTGGGTGGCGATCGCTCTTCTGGGTGGCTTTGCCGAAGTTGAAAACAATGAAGTGACAATCCTGGTGAATGGTGCCGAGCGGGGCGATCAAATTGACCGCGAAACAGCCCGTAAAGCTTATTCCGACGCAGAAGCCCGTCTGAACCAGGTGCAAGGCAGCGGCAGCCGTCAAGAGCTAATTCAAGCAACGCAAGCGCTGAAGCGGGCGAGGGCGCGGTTCCAGGCATCAGGTGGATCGGCTTCAGTTTAACTTCAGTTGAAAGTTTAACTTTAGTTGAAAGTGAAGCAACGCGGCATTGATTGCCAACCAACTTATTTCTAACAAAAGGGACACGGTTATCGTGTCCCTTTGTTTGTTGATTTACAGGTTATGAGGCCCCAGGCATCAGGCGCTACCTGTAAACGCCACTTCCGGAAACTTTGCCTGAGCTTCCGACATCGGACGGTTCTTACCTTCCTCTTGCCAGTAGTTGATTACCTCAGTGGCCTGATTGAGAATCTCAATGCGATCGGCTTCTGCAATCCAGTGCTTGCCTTCTAATTCAGTTTTTAGCTGCTCCCAGGCATCATTGCGAGGCCAAAAGAAATAGGAAGTCAACGGACTTGTACCTTTGCCGACGACTTGATCGACGGCAAGCGCGACGTTCTCATCTAACCAGAGAACTTTCAAAATAAACTTTGACAATGAACCCTCCAGAACAGCCCTAGTCTGTTTCCCAAAACGCTACAACCCTCTATATTAATCTACAGGCTTGCAGGATGGCTAACGACCAAGATCTAGCCTATGGATTATAGACTATACGGCAATGATTTGACCTGGAAATCTCTCCTGCCACAAGAGCCAGAGCCGCGTCCAGATCATCGCGGCTGATTGCTGAACTAAATTGAATACCTGTGAGGAATTGTGCCGCAAGTTAAGCAACCCATTTCTGCGATCGCCGTTTTTGATATTGACGGAGTGGTGCGGGATGTTGGTGGGTCTTACCGCCGCGCCCTGGCAGATACGGTCGAGCAGTTTACCGCTGGCGCGTACCGTCCGTCTCAGGCAGACATTGATATTCTCAAAGCTGAAGGGATTTGGAACAACGACTGGGAAGCATCGCGCGAGCTGGTGTATCGCTATTTTGAAACCCAGGGGCAGGGGCGATCGCAGTTGTTCCTGGATTATGAAGCAATGGTTGCTTTTTTCCAGAGCCGTTATCGTGGCCCCGATCCACACCATTGGACGGGGTACATCTGTGAAGAACCCCTGTTGCTAACTCCTGCTTATTTGCAGCAGTTAACCGAGGCTAACATTGCGTGGGGCTTCTTTAGCGGTGCGACTAGAGGATCGGCTACTTACGCCCTGGAAAAGCGGTTGGGGTTGTCTGCACCTGTGTTGGTGGCAATGGAGGACGCACCAGGCAAACCAGACCCAACAGGACTATTTGATGTACTAAGCCAACTGGAAGCAAGCTCAACGGCGGCAGCATCACCCGCCCCCGTGCTGTATGTGGGGGATACGGTTGCCGATATGAGTACTGTTGAAAAGGCGCGATCGCACCAGCCCGATCGTCTCTGGGTGGGAGTTGGAATTTTGCCGCCCCATGCCCAAGCGCCAGAAGACTATCGGCAGGCGTATAGCAACACGTTAATTGAAGCGGGAGCGGCGATCGTCCTTGCCAATGTAGAACAGCTCACGCCCACTGTAATTCTAGAGATAGTGCAAACGGCATCTAGCGCAGCCAATGCAGGAGGGTAAACAGAAGCGAGCGGTTTAGAAGACTGGTTAGAAGATAATCAGCCCGACAAACTCAGAAACTTACCGAGCGCATCCACCATTGCAGGCGACCAGCGGCGGACGTTTGCCACCCAATCTAAATCTTTGTAGCGCGAATCTAACCCGACTGCGGCCACCCAGTTGCTCTCTGCTTCACCCTGTTGACCGTTCACCCACAATGCTGCTGTCAAGGCCGCCCGCATATCAGCAAACCGAGGATATTTGCGAACCAGATTCCGCATGGTGCGAATCGCCTCGTCGGTTTCGCCAATCTGGTACAGTGCCAGCGCATAGTTGGCACGGGCAAAGGCATAATCTCGGACTAATTCACTGGCGCGTTTGAAGTCATCAACGGCCTGTTGCCAGTTGCCCCGACCTGCTTCGGCGTTACCGCGATTGTTGTAGGCGGCCGGATCGTCTGGATCAAGCTCTAAAACTTTGTTGTAATCTGCGATCGCCTCATCCCAGCGCTTCAACCCTTCCAGCGCTGTACCCCGGTTGAGATAGGGATCGGGAGCGGTAGGAGCCAGTTCAATCGCCTTGTTGTAATCTGCGATCGCTTCATCCAGCTTGTTTTGGCTGACCCGCACATTACCGCGATTGCTCCAGAATGCTGGGTTTTCGGGCAATTGCTCAATCAACTGAGTCCAATAGGTTTCTGCGGCGGCAAAATCACCCCGATTCGTGGCCTCAAACGCTTGATCTCTCGCACTCTCTAAACCTTCAACCCAGTTGATAAACGAAGGTTCCTCCGACTGAGCATAGGCTGGAGATGCGATCGCCCAACTCAACACAAGGGTGGCGGCCAGTAACAGCGTCAGAAAATGTCTTAACATCAGTCAATCATGACAGGTTTCAAGCCAGAGGACAATTCCGTTAGTTGACCTCTTTCGACAACAACGGTAGCTGTCGCCCCGGATGCTGATATCCCAAATGGTTCCAGGCGGCTGGGGTGGCAATTCGGCCTCTGGGAGTACGCTGGAGGTAGCCAATTTGCAGCAGATACGGTTCGTATACCTCCTCAATAGTTTGCGAGTCTTCCCCGGTAGCAGCGGCGATCGTATCTAGCCCAACCGGGCCACCGCCAAAATTCTCAATCATTACCGTTAACATGCGGCGATCGGTCCAATCCAGCCCACACGGATCGACGTTGAACAATTCCAACGCTTCAGCGGCGATCGTGCGGCTGATTTTAGCTCCGGTTAACTTAACCTCAACATAGTCTCGGACTCGCTTCAGCAAGCGGTTTGCAATTCGGGGGGTGCCCCTGGCGCGTCGGGCAATCTCTTCGGCTCCTTCCTGGGTAGTTGGCGTGTTCAAAATCTCTGCCGTTCGCTGCACAATCAGGGTGAGTTCATCCAACTCGTAGAACCGCAAGCGCTGAATCAACCCAAAGCGATCGCGTAATGGCGACGTTAACGCCCCTACCCTTGTCGTTGCGCCAACGAGGGTAAATCGTTGCAGTGGAATGCTGCGTGTACGGGCACTTTGCCCTTTACCAATGGTGACATCCAGCCGAAAGTCTTCCATCGCCGGGTAAAGAATCTCTTCAGTCACGCGTGGCAAACGGTGAATTTCGTCAATAAACAAAACATCGCCCGGTTGCAAATTGACGAGTAAGCCCACAATATCTCTGGGACGCTCTAATGCCGGAGCCGACGTAATTTTGCAATTCACCTGCATCTCTGCCGCCAAAATTAGAGACATGGTGGTTTTTCCCAGACCGGGAGGGCCATATAGCAGCAGATGATCTAGCGTTTCTTTGCGGCCTTGAGCGGCACGAATGGCAATATCCAATACGTCTTTTAAATCTTTTTGCCCCACATAATCGGCCAGCCGCTTTGGCCGAAGGCTTTCCTCTTGTTTGCCGTATTCGTCAACGTTGCCCTCTGCTTGCAGTAACGCCTCCTCGGTTTGCGGCAGCCGAAACTCGCGGCCAGGTACCGATCGCTCTGGTCGATCGGTACCTGGCCGATTATCGGGATCTAAGGGCGGTTGCTTTGAGGAAATAATTGCCATGAGCCAGCCTTACATAGGGCGATTTTACGCTTTAGACTACTAAGGTAAATGCAGCATTAATGAATTGGGGCTTCTTAACCGTCCAAACTGGCTCGCTCAAGCAATGAACGGCCTTAGAGGATGTCTTAAAAGTGCTAAGCTCCAACTCGAACCGCCCCCTAATCCCCCAGAATTGGGGTACTTCCGAATCAATTCTGTTTCAAAGTCCCCCATTTTTGGGGGATTTAGGGGGCTAATTTAGAATGTTGAGCCATTCTCAGACACCCTCTTAATTGCTTATCTAAAACAGCCATAAACGCTATTCAAATTAAAGCCCAACTTAGAGATGAAACACCCGTATTATTGAACATCTGTATTAATAAAAGTACCAGCCCGTTGCAACCCAGCAAAATTACAACCAGATTGCCTCTTGAGGAAGGTTGATTAACCGTTTTTACAGTTAGAGTCTACATCATCACCGTTTGAGTGCTGTTTAATCTATGGCTGAACCGACGTTTCATGTTCCCGAATCTGTAACGTTTGAACAGGCGATCGCCCTCACCGACTCATTGTTGGCGCAGATCGAGCAGGGTGCCTGTTCGGATGCGGAGATAGAACAGGCGATCGCCGCCCTGGTTAGCAGCCAAAACGGGGCACGCGGATTTTTTGTCACCTACTTGTCGGGGGAGCGATCGCTGGCCGACCATCCTTCTCCGGCAGTGATCCGAGCCTTGCAGTCTGCTCCAGAAACCGTTGCCGAACTGCTAGTCAAGAACCTGGCTATGTCATCGGCAATGGCGATCACTCACCGTCGCAACCAAAACGCAGAGATGGCACAAGGGTCTGAGCAGGTGCGATCGCGCACATTCAACCTGATTCAACTGACCCAACTGCCGCTCGTCGCAGAAAAAGCCAGCAAACTGCTTGAGAGCGCCGTGACTGGAGTTGGCTCTTATCAAGCATTTTTAGACCGCTGGGGTTACGATGCAGAGCAGCGGTTGGTGATTCAGCAAGCCATGAAACGGGCGATCGCTCAGCCAGATGTAGATTCGGCTGCAATTGATTTGGCAGACAGTGACCTGACTGCAATTGAGTAAAGTCCAGCTAAAATCGCCCAGTTCAACACGTTAATTCGCGCATCATAAAACGTGACATCGAATAGAGCAAACGCCATACAGCCCCAGAACGACAGCAAATAGCCAATGCCAACGCCCCGATGGGGCAGTGGCGTTGTACTTGAAAGGATAGAACTGGCGGCTTTGCAGCAAATGTAGCCCACCAGGGCAGTTAACCCAACCATAACTAACAGTCCAGCTTCGGAGCTGAGCAACAGCCAGAAATTGTGGGGATGGAACACATGCGGAAAGTCGTAGGCTGAGCGACGCAGGGGGTACAAAAACTTGTAATTGCCTAACCCCCATCCCAGCCAGGGGCGATCGTGGATCAACCCAAGCGCCACGCGCCATACCCCAACCCTTGGATCATCTGCCCAACCAACCAGGGAGAGGGCGCGGCCACCAATGCCAAACAGCGCAGCCCCAATTAAGACACTGGCAATGCTAAACAGCGCAGTGAGTAAAACATGGCGGCTTGCCTTAACGCACAGGGTAAAAATCACAAGCTGGGAAATAGCGACCAGAATACCGTTCCTTGATCCAGAGCTGAAGATTCCCACCAGATTGAGAAAGGTACCGCAGAACAGCAGCATCGTCCAGGGTTGTGTGGGTGGCCTGGAGGGTTGCGCCTCGGCATTGGCTTGCTGCTCGGCTAACCCCCCAAGAATTAAGCCCAACCCTAAACCAAAAACCAGAACTAAGTAGCTAGCCAGGGCGTTGGGGTGATCAAACATCACCATAGCGCGACCTTTATGGGGAGCCGATCGCACCCAGTGAACGAACGGAATGCGGCGAATCGACGGCGACAGGTGCGGCAACTTCAGCAGGTATTCAAAAAACGCAATGATGTTAATGGGAATAGACGTTAAAACGAGGTCGATCGCCACACGCTCCAGGCGATTGACGCTGTTGAACACAAACGGCAGGACACCAAACAAGACAAAAAACGGTAGAAAGTTAGTCAGTTGCAAAAACGCCTCACCGCGATTAAACGCAACCGAGGCACTCAACACGAGCAATACGCTAATCGCCAACAGCCCATTACGGGTGATTGGATCAAGTGCCGTGTGCTTAAACCTTCTGAACAGAACCGCAATCACGATCGCCAATCCAACCAGGCTGGCGTAGTACAGAAACGGGAGACTTGCCAGACTAAACCGAAATAAGCGGTAGGGAAGCTGAGACGGACTTGAAGCTTTAACCATTCACATTTAGTAGGCTCCCTCTCCCGATATCACGACCCAAACCGTACGAATCAGAATATAAACATCGAGCCAAACCGACCAGTTTTGCACGTAGTAGGCATCCAGGTTCACCCGATCCTCATAGGTAATATTATTGCGCCCTGACACCTGCCACAGCCCCGTTAATCCGGGAGTGACCTTGGTAAACAGGTTAAATTTTTCGCCATAGCGCCAGATCTCTTCGTCAACAATGGGACGCGGCCCCACTAAACTCATTTCTCCTCGCAAAATATTCCAGAGCTGAGGCAGTTCATCTAAACTGGTTCGCCGCAAAAATCGCCCTATTCCTGTAACGCGCGGATCGTAGCGCAGCTTGTGTTCCTTCTCCCAGGACTCGCGTAGTTCGGGATGGCTCTGGAGATAGTCATGCAGTTTTTTGTCGGCATCTCGCACCATAGAGCGAAACTTCCATGCCTTGAATGGTTTGCCGTTCTGGCCAATCCGGGTTTGTCCATAAAAAACGGGGCCTGGAGAATCGAACCGGATCAGCACGGCAATGATCACAATCAAAGGTAAGACGAGGAGTCCGCCAATGAGCGTACACGTTAAGTCCATCAGAAGTTTAGCCAGTCGTGGCCCCGGCAGTAATAGCTGCTGCCGCACCTCTAAGCCCAAAATGCCGCCCATGTCTTTTGCCGCCACCCACAGGCTGGAGAAGCCAAACAGATCGGGGATGATGAGCAGGTGAGCAAAGCTGTGGCCGTAGCGATCGAGCAGCATCAACAGCCGATGGCGCGGTACACCTGGCATAGCGACAATGGCATAGGGAATGTGGCGCGATCGCGCCAGAGCCGGTGCCAGTTCCACCCCGCCTACCACCGGAACTCCATACAGCGTTCCGTGTTTAGCCGGGTCGTCATCCAGCACCAACACGGGTTTCAAGCCAATACCAGGGCGGCGCTTGAGGGTTCGAATTACCATTTCACCCGTTTGCCCTGCGCCAAGCACCATGACTGGATAGCCCCACCATCGTTTAGAGGCAAACAGGCGACGCATCAGCGTTCGCCCCAGCAACACCAGAATAATCGAAAGCCCCCAGGCAATTAAAAACACACCCCTGGAGTAAACTTCCCCTTCTCGCCGTAAAAACGTCGCTGACCCCAACGCCAGATAGATCAAGCTGCTCGCCAAACTAATCCAGCGCAGTTCGTCCACGGGGCTAAGGGCAACACCGGGATATAGCCCTACTGTGGCATACGCCAAAATGAACAACCCCAGCACTGGATACAGTTGCCAGTACAACATGGGGTGATATTTACCATCCAAAAACAATCTGATGTAGACACTTAATACACCCGCAAGCCCTAACGCTAGCAGGTCTGACCCGACCATAATGGCGACAGTTGGCCAAGAGCGTGTGGTTACGCTCAGCGCCGAAATGGCAGGTCGTAACGTTCGGTTAAGCTGCATTTCAATTCATGACTCCTCACGCTATTACTGTATGCCATCCCTCCGCTGAAATAGTGTCCATTTTTGATCAATAAAGCGAAATAGTTCCTGACGAAAGCGATCGGGAGAAAACCGTTCGGCATGTTCCCTTAAGCGGGCGGGATCAACAAGAAGTTGGCCGGACTCAAATTGTTGAACGGCTTCAATCAGGCTTTCTACAGTTTGTTCTGGGAAAAATAAACCAGTTTTACCGGGGATAACGGTTTCAGTGACCCCCCCTTTGCCATAGGCAATGACTGGCGCTCCTGCGGCTTGAGCTTCGACCGGAGCAATGCCAAAATCCTCGGCGGCGGCAAACACAAACGCTTTACAGCGCTGCATGTGGTCTTCAACAACGGCATCGGGCTGTTGCCCCAACAGGTGAACATTTGAACCAGCCAACTGCTGAATCTGCCTTCGGTTTGAGCCGTCACCAATCACGACGAGCGGTAAGCCCATGCGGGTAAAGGCGGCCACAATTAGTTCTACACGCTTGTAGGGTACGAATCGGGAGAGGGTGAAGTAAAAGTCGTCTCGCTGCGGTTTGGGATAGAACCGATCGATCGCCACAGGTGGGTAAATCACTTGCGCCTTACGCCGATAGGTTTTCCAGACGCGTCGAGCAACAAATTGCGAGTTGGCAATGAAATAATCGACTCGATTTGAACAGGCCAAATCCCACAGGCGCAGGTAATGAAGTACAAGGTTAGCCAGTGCCGAACGAAATCCTTGCGTTAAGCTGGCTCCTTGAAGATACTGCTGCTGCAAGTCCCAGGCATAGCGAATGGGGGTGTGGATGTAGCTGATGTGTAGCTGGTCGGCACGCGTTAGCACGCCCTTGGCAACAGCATGATTGCTGGACAGAACAAGGTCATAACCAGACACATCCAATTGTTCGATCGCCAGCGGCATCAGCGGCAAATACTGGCGAAAGTGCTTCCTGGCAAACGGCAGAGTTTGAATGAACGAGGTGCTAACGGGCTTGTGCTGAATAAAATCTCGACCCTCCTGCGGCAGGAAATCAACCAGGCTAAAAAGGTCGGCGTGCGGGTAGAGGGCTAGCAACTGCTCAACCACCCGCTCTGAACCAGCGTATGTAACCAACCACTCATGGACGATCGCCGTCTTCACTGCACTTAGTCCTCTCTGCTAACACCCGCTCTAATTTAGTCAACCTCGACTGGCACCGCTGATTTTGGCAGCAAGTTGATTCTCCCAGAGATTGGAGCCACCTCCGGGTAAGAATTGCCGCAGCTTTCAACCTGAAGCACAACCGCTAACAGTCCATATCAGCGGCGAATCAGCAGCGAAATAGTGTGAGCAAAGCCAATGGGCATCCTGGTTTATCCAGGCTGACAAGCTGACAATTTATAAGATGTTTGCAAAGTGGTAGATGTTTGCAAAGTGGTAAATGCGCTGCACTCGTCCCCAAATTCCCCAATTCACTTGCGAACCCGCTCTATTTCAAAGCCCTTCAAAAGTGGGGACAGAGCGCCTGCGGCCAGCCAGAAAAGAGAGCGGTTCGAGTGACCATCAACACCTTTAAAGCAACCTCTTAGTATAGATACGGTTCCTGGCTCTAAAACAGATGCAGTTCTCGGCAAAGAGCAGCACGGAACTCCTTCCTGGAGTGGTCGTCAAACAGGGCAGTAAAGCCAGTGAGCAGTAGCAGAGTTGCGGGCGATCGCCTCCTGATAAACCCCTTCCATGCTTGAACTGTTTTGTATCTTGGCAGAGTAGAGTATTATCAGGCTTTGGGGATTGGCATCTTGCAATCAACCGTTTACAGTTCGTTCGTAGAAATTGATTTCGGCAAGATGGCTGCTATCAATGCAGGGTTGGGTTCAGTTCCGGATTAGTTCAGGCTCAACCGGGGCATGATATCTGAGACGAGTGAATGAGGAATGAGAACGGACTAGTTATTGAACATGAGTAGAGTAAAACATCTAGGAAGCCGTAGAGAACTTGAAAACTATAGAGACCTTCTCTTTGTCCTTGTTCAAAAAGACATCAAGGTTCGATATAAAAGCAAAATATTAGGGTATTTGTGGTCGATCGCCAGCCCCTTAGCCTTTGCCTGCGTTTATTTTTTTGCCTTCAGAATTGTGATGCGGGTAGATGTAGCTAACTACCCATTAATGCTGATTTCCGGTATCTTTCCCTGGCAGTGGTTTGCTAACTCGGTTGGGTCATCTCCAAGGTTGTTTTTAGGCAATGCTCCTTTAATTAAAAAGGTCAAATTTCCTCGAATTATTATTCCGCTTTCTATGATCTTGAATCATATGATTCATTTCATCCTATCACTGCCCGTTATTTTGCTTTTTGTATTTATTTACGGTGGGGCACCTACCCTCAGTTGGATCATTGGTATTCCCATTCTGCTCGCCGTTCATTTGATGATGGTGTATGGTATATCTCTGGTTCTCTCTTCATTAAATTTGTTCTTGCGCGATATCGAACGGCTGGTCGATGTTGTCATGCGCTTCGTTTTCTACTTCACGCCTATTATTTACCCCATTGAATTAATTCCTGAGCGCTTTCAGGCGTTTATTCCACTTAACCCAGTTGCCCCCCTCATTATTAGCTGGAGAGAACTGTTTCTGTTCGGTACGTTCAATCTAGCTTACACAGCCATTAGTTTTGCTTACGCTCTCGCCTTTTTGGCGTTGGGCTATTTTGTTTATAGAAAACTCTCTTGGAGATTTGCCGAAGTAGTATGAGAGAGCCGGTGATTAGTTTTGATAACGTTAGTAAACATTATCCGCTCTACACTAATGTCAGAGGAATTAAGAACGTTCTCTTCAATTTTCCTCGAAACTTGAGAGCAATGCGATCGCAGCGATTTGAAGCACTTCGCGACATTTCCTTTGATGTGTACCGGGGCGAGAAGTTTGGCATCATTGGTCGCAATGGAGCGGGAAAAAGTACAACGTTGGGCTTAATTGCAGGTGTCCTTCGCCCTAATGAAGGTAGGGTCGTTGTGCGGGGGAGAATTTCTCCCTTATTGGCACTCGGAGCCGGATTTAATCCTGAATTATCGGGTCGCGAAAACATTGTACTCAACGGCATTTTAATGGGGTTAACTCGGCGAGAAGTTCTGAGTAAGCTCGATGAAATTATTGACTTCTCAGAGTTGGGTGATTTTATCAACCATCCGATCCGAATTTATTCCAGCGGTATGCTTGCCAGGTTAGGGTTTTCTGTCGTCGCTCATCTCGATCCGGAAATTCTCTTAATCGATGAAGTGCTAGGCGTTGGAGATATCAAATTCCAGCAAAAGTGCCTTGACAAGATGATGGCATTCAAAGAAAGTGGCATCACTATGGTTTTAGTGTCGCATTCTATTTCCAGCGTGATCAGTATTTGCGATCGCGCCATGTGGATAGAAGACCACACCGTTAAAATGGTGGGTCATCCCTATGAAATTGCAGCACAATATTGCAAGGCAGCAGGGGTAGAAGTTGATCTAGGCGACATACCCCAGAACGTTGAATTTAGCAGTAGCTAATAACTGTTGGTTCTGTTGGGTTGAAGACGCTAACTGAAAATCGCAAACTTTTGGTGTAAAGGGCAAACTGCGCTGGCGAATATGAAAGACTTTCCGGCACAATACAATCTCAAAGAAGAAGATGTCTTCTATTTTTGTCATATCCCCAAAACAGCCGGAATGACATTTAGAACGATCGTTGAAGACTATTTTGACTGTAAGGATATCTGCCCTGCCACCCTCACCGCTCAGGTTGCTGATATTTCTCCAGAAGCATTACAAACCTACAAACTGTTCAGAGGCCATTTAGCGTTTGTTGATTTGCATAGCCTCTTACCCAATAAGAACTTTGTCAATGTCACGGTCTTAAGAGAACCCGTTTCTAGAGTGATTTCGCACTACGAATACATTCGTAGAACGCCAGGTGATCCTCACTATGCGGCAGTCAAGAATATGACGCTAGAAGAGTACACCACCAAGATGACCGCCGGACGGGTTGGCAAAAATATTCAAACCTACTATTTAGCAAAAACTGCGAAGTTTGATATTGAGCGAGTGCCGCCCGACGAGGCATTCGAAATTGCCAAAGAGAGCCTGAAAAAGTTTGCCTATGTGGGGTTGCTGGAGCGGTTCCAGGATTCACTATTCTTACTGTCTTATATCTTTGGCTGGAAACCTATTTTAAACAGCCGCAAAGAAAATGCCGCGAAGTCTAAAACGCCCCGTGAGCAGCTTCCCGCCGGCACGCTTGAAGTGATCCAGGAGCATTCTCAGTTAGATATTCAAATCTACGAGTATGCCAAGGAGATCTTCAACGAGCGATTCACTGACATGACGCAGAATTTGCTGAGTCGATATGCCAGCCCGTCCGATGATTCGCTGGTGTTGAATGCGATCGCCACATCTGCTGAACCGCCTGCTGAACCCTTGCCTTTTGAAACGCTGCGCCATCTGCTAGAAAACCACTACGAGCAACGGTACCTGGAGCAGCAAGTCCCCGTTGCAGATGCGGTATGTTACGACTTTTGCGAGCCGCTAAAAGGAACCGGATGGCATCGCCGCGAGTGTCCCCGCGACGGGTTAGCCTATCGCTGGATGGGGCCAGGTACAGTATCAACGCTCGATTTGCCCGTGACCACTACAGGCGATCGGATTGTGGAATTTCGCGTCATTTGCACCTGGGTAACGGGCGCTGATGTTTTAGACGGTCTGACCCTGGAAGTGAATGGTCATCCCATTGAGCTAGGCGTTTTACACAGCGATTTGGGCGAACGAATTCTGCGGGGCAAGCTATCCCAAACGCTGCTGGATACGGGCAAGGTCTTTACCGAATTCAAGTTTCAAATCGATCGCGTTATCTCCCTAAAAGATGCCAATCCACTTGGAAATGACGCTCGTTTAGTCGGTTTAGCGATTAACAGCGTCAATGTTTTCCCAGTGGGGCAAGAGCGAGAAAAAAGCATCCTGGCTCATCTGTTTAACAACGGTCCCTGGCAAGACGTTGCCAGTTTCATCAAAAACAACCTCAAACCCCAGGAGCAAGTCCTGGCGCCTCTGGCCTTTAGTATGGCGGTGCCGAACCCAGTAGAAGACTATAGCGCCATCTTCAACGGCAAGATGGATTTTGACTGGGTTGTTCTACACAAGGGCATGATGGACAAAATTAGTTCCATTCTGCTCAAGCTGATTTTGCGTCGGTTTACGCCCGTTTTTGCGAACGAAGTCTTTGTTGTTTTCTCCAATCGTCAAGATTTACCGCGATTATCGTATCTCTCTGCTCACGTTCGCTCGGTGTATGTCGATCGCCTCAAATTCTATTTAGAGAAGCGAGTCAAACCAATCTACGCCAGATATTTTGCTCGCCGAGCCTCTATCAAGCAGCAAAAAGAGCGACAAGCCGTAAAACAACGGTTGAAAAAGTCGAAGTAAGCAGACGCGATTAACGGCGCAACGGCAGCGAGTGATGTGACAAATTCTTTACTTGTCAATTTGTCAGTGGTGGGCACGAAGCCAACAGGCATAGCAACCTATGCTCAAAATCTCGTTGCCCACTGGCACATTCCAGAAACAACGTTCCTGACTCCACAGCCGACGTTAGCGCAACACAACCCATATTTGATTCCCACTCACCTCAGTGCAGAACATGGCCGGGCAGGGCACCTGCGGCGCTTGCTCTGGACTCAGTTTCAACTGCCGAACATTTACCGTGAGCTGCGATCGCGCCTGATTTTCTCACCTGTACCAGAAGCACCGATCGCCTCATCATGCCGCTATGTTGTCATGATGCACGATTTAATTCCGCTGCGGTTTCCTAACTGGAAATCACCGTTAACCTATTACTGTCGCTATTACATTCCTCAGGTATTAGCGCAGGCTGAACATGTTATTTGCAATTCCGAATCGACCGCGCAAGATGTTAAAAACCACTTCGGTTTAAGCCATAGCCAAATCACTCCAATTTTGCTGGCATACGATGAGCAAAACTTTCGATCGCTCAACCTCGATCAACCGGATGATGCCGCCGTTACCCCCTATTTCCTCTACATTGGTCGCCACGATCCCTACAAAAATGTACAGCGTTTGCTCACAGCCTTTGCCCATCTCCCCCACCAGGATTGTGAACTGTGGCTGGCTGGCCCTGCCGACCCACGCTACACGCCAACGCTGGCAGCTCAGGCAGACGAGTTAGGGGTGAATCAGCGGGTTAAGTTCTTAAATTACGTGGCCTATGACCAACTGCCCGTTTTGCTGAACCGGGCGATCGCGCTAGTCTTTCCCAGCCTGTGGGAAGGGTTTGGCTTTCCGGCTCTCGAAGCAATGGCCTGTGGCACTCCCGTCATCACGTCCAATCTTTCCTCCCTGCCCGAAGTGGTAGGGGATGCTGCCATCCTGATCGATCCGTACAACACGACTGAGATCACAGCCGCAATGCGATCGCTAGTAGAGGATAGCGGAGTACGAGCGCAGCTTCATGCCGCTGGTTTAGCCAGAGCCAGCCAATTTAGCTGGAGAAAAACCGGGCAACAGACGGCTGAAGTCTTGCGGCAATTTTTGTAATGTGCATCGTGTTACAACAAGTTAAGTTGAGACGAAGGCTAGAATTTAACTGAGGTGCAATTAAGAGAAGTTTAGTCAGGTAGGAAATTCATGGCTACTACTATTCAATCTCCCTACACAAGCGAGCAAGTTGCAGCTTGGCTAAGAGGTCTCTTGACCATTGCTTGGGCAGACGGAGATTTTGATGAAACTGAGCAACGCTTGATTGCCGATCTGACACAGGATGAACTCGCGCCCAAAACCGATCTGGGGACACTAGAACCCATCTCACCTGAGGATCTAGTAGCCGATTTAGGCAGCGATGCCACGCTAGTCGAAAACTTTTTTAGAACGGCCGTCATGGTGGCGATCGCAGACGGAATCTACACCGCTGCCGAAGATCAAGTGATTCAGCAGTTCTGTCATGCACTGGGGCAAAGTCCCGCTATTTTAGAGTCGCTGCGCTCAACCCTGCAACAACCGACAGGAACCGCGTCTACGACGACTGAAACCAGAGTGGCATCGCCAGCCTTATTCAGGCCGCCCCTTTCTCCCAATCCGCTCCATCCCGTGAAGGATTGGCTGGACGAACTAGAAGTGCAAGATCCCCGCGTTGCCCGCTTTCTCTGCAAAATGATTCCGTCTCAGTGCCCGTTTGAACGGAACATTAAGCTATTTGGTCGCAAGGTGGTTCACATTCCACCCCTGTGTAAACTCAACCCGCTGTATGAACAGTTGGTAGGCTTGCGGTTCCGCGCGTTGTCTTACCTGGCCGATGAGTGCCAGGAAGATGTCTCTCCCTATATTTAATTTAGCCAGAGTGTAATTTAGCCAGAGTGCAGCAGCGAGAGCATTCAAGCAACTGAATGCTCTCACTCCCACTGCTAGTCCAGGCTCACAGCCGACGACTCATGAGGATAGATTAAAATCTTCAGTGTTTCTGGAGTTGGAGTCACCGCTCGTTCAACCGCAGCCGCCAATTCTCGCAGCGGGTAGCGATCGCTCACCAGTGCGTCTACATCAATCTTTTGGCTAAACACAATATCAGCCGCCAGGGCTTGCACCCGATAGGATGAGCTGTAGCTTCCCATCAAGTCAATTTCTCGACGGTAGAGGATATTGGGATTGATCGGAATTTCAACTTCGTCTGGAAACTCGGCAAAGAATAGGATCTTGCCGCCTTTGCGGGTGCAGTCCAGCGCTTGAAAGAATGCTTTTTCACTGGGAACAGCCAGTAAGCTGGTATCGACTCCCATGCCCTGGGTCAGGTCTTGCACCTTGGCAGACAGATCAGGGTCACGGGCATCAAAGGCGGCATCGGCACCCACGTTGAGCGCTTTCTCAATTCGCGACGGCAGCAGGTCAGTGGCGATCGCCTTCGCCCCAAAATACTTCACCAGCATAATAAACATCAGCCCAATTGGCCCTGCTCCCGTCACCAGAACCGTTTGCCCCGGAGTAATGTCTGCTTTTTTAACCGCTTTCAGGCAGCAGTTTGTGGGTTCCACAAAACTGGCCTGCTCAAAACTAATGTGATCGGGAATAGAGAGCAAGCCACCATGCTGAACAATATGCCCCGGCACCTTGACGTACTCGGCAAATCCGCCGCCGCTGGGTGCAAACCCTGCTGTTGTTGTAATCGTTTTGTACACGTCACACATCGAGAAGTTGTCGTTCAGACAATAGCCGCAGTGCATACACGGTATATGATGCAGCACAACCACCCGTTGCCCTACGTGCCAGTGTTTAACATCTGCGCCAACGGCTGCAATAACCCCGGCGGTCTCATGCCCAAAAATGCGAGGCGGTTCATATAGCGGGTAGCGAATCTTTTTAATATCTGACTGACACAGCCCGACAACCTGCACCTGCACCAGCACTTCGTCTGAGCCAATTTCTGGAGTGGGGATCTCCTCATAGCTCAGTTGATTAACCCCTCTAAAAACCTGCGCTTTCATACTGCTCCTTTACCCTCCTGCGATAGACTGTACCACTGTTAAGCAGTGGGGTGTAGGGAGTCAGCATGGGAAGCAGCGAGATTCTTAAGGCAGACGTTTTAGTGGTGGGGGGCGGCACCGGAGGAACGGCAGCGGCCATTCAAGCCGCACGGCGCGGCGCAAATACCGTGTTGGTTAGCGAATTTGCGTGGTTAGGCGGAATGCTGACCGCCGCAGGGGTCAGTGCCCCCGATGGTAATGAGTTACTTGCGTTTCAAACCGGGATTTGGGGCGCGTTTTTGCACGAATTGCAGCGACGACAGCCCCAGGGATTGGATCACGCCTGGGTAAGCTTTTTCACCTACGATCCCCAAATGGGTGCCGAGATTTTTGCCGATTGGGTGCAAGCGCTGCCCAACCTGCATTGGATTGCTGGACAGGCACCATTAGAGGTTCTAAAGCGGGGCGATCGCGTCACCGGAGTTCGTTTCGCCAATCTCACTGTAGAAGCAGCCATTACACTCGATGGCACGGAATTGGGGGATTTACTGGCTCTAGCGGATGTTCCCTACCGCTGGGGATGGGAATGGCAGCCAGAATGGGAAGAGCCGAGCGCTCCACCACAGCCCACTCCCATGACTGAGCGCTACCCGGTTCAGGCTCCCACCTGGGTCGTCGTGCTGCAAGATTTTGGTGAAGCAGCGGCTGTGCCGACCATCTCAGCCCCACCAACCGACTGTCCAGAGCAATTTACAGCCGCGTGGCAAGGGTATAGCCCTGAGCAGTTTCTCAACTATGGGCGGCTACCGGGCGATCGCTTCATGCTGAACTGGCCTCAACACGGCAACGACTACGGCGTTGAGTTAGACCGATTGGTGCGATCGGCCACGGCACGACACGAATTTCTGCAAGAGGCTCGCTGGCACTCCCAAAGCTTTGCCCGGTTTATTCAAGCCCAACTGGGGCAACGGTATGGTTTAGCCAGTAGCACCTTTCCAACGCCATCGGCACTGGGGGGAGGAGCCTATGCGCTACACCCCTACTATCGAGAAAGCCGCCGTCTGCAAGGATTAACAACCGTCACAGAGCCGCACATCCTGCCATTACCGGAAACGAATATAGCGCCCCTACCATTCACCAAAGACCAGGTAACGGCGATCGCCATTGGCAACTATCCCAACGACCATCACTATCCAGGGTTTAGCTTTGCCTTAGCCGCGAAGTCCATCCGTTGGGGAGGACGCTGGACAGGAACACCGTTCACCATTCCCTACGGCAGTTTAGTTCCTGCCCACATAGATGGGTTGCTGGCGTGCGACAAAAATATATCGGTGTCTCACATCGCCAACGGTGCCACTCGGCTTCAGCCTGTTGTTTTGGGAGTGGGTCAAGCCGCAGGCATGGCAGCAGCGTTATGTGTCGAACAGGGTTGCCAACCAAGAGAATTATCTGTGACTGCCTTGCAGGCTGCTCTGCTGGCAGAACCAACTGCGCCCGCCGCCGTGGTGCCTCTATTCAACCTGCCGCCAAACCATCCCGATTGGGCGAGCTGGCAGCAGCATTATTTGCACCATCCAGATCAGTACCCCAGCAATGGATATTGCGCTAACTTACAGCCCGTTCAACAGAAGGCGATCGCTCCAACGCCCCGATGTCAGGTCTTTTCAGGTCTTTTTCAGCGACAAGGGGAGCAAACCTATCAACTCATTCTGGCCGAGCCTGAACCGTTCAGAGAGCAATCCTTTGCTTTAGTCACACTGGATGCAGAGATTGATCAACAACTGCAAAGATGTGTAACATCCCAACCCGTTCGGGCATGGGGAAACCTAAGTCGCTCCGGTAAGTGGATCGTCGTCAACCGAATTGAGCCAATTAGTTCTCCAGAATCAGTCCTGTGCTATGAACCGAGTTGATAGCTGCGTCGAATGACCGCCCTGGCTTTTGAGTAACTTCAGACGCTTCCTCAACCTCCGCGGTTGGACAGCCCGGATACCACTCAACGCCTCGCGGAAGCAGAGAGTTCGCGGACAATGCAGCCGCGCTCTAGAACAGCACATACAGCCATTTTCAGTTGCATTCGCCACGCCTCAAACCCTACACCCCACATCCATCTTGGCGAGACTGTGGCTGACTCGGTTGAGACCTGCCGTAAGTTGATACATCCTGAATCCATTAGGAAACAGGAATGCGAACAGATCTACTCTAGCTTCTGCAAGTTAAGCCGCTAGAAACAATTCTAAACCTCTAATTTAGAGCCTAAAATCCAGGACACAAGCCCTTTTGCGAGCCTGCCCTGGCAAATATTATTTGGTTTTCCTGATCCACCCTTGGAGGTTCCGTATCAAGAAGTAGTAATGCTGACACGGAAACCTTTCATGCCTACCTACTTTTCTATTATTGCAGCAAGTTTGCTAGTTTCTTCAATTTCTATCAGCCCCCAGGGAAGTTCTTGTACATCTTCTACCAATGTTGTGGCTGCCCTTGCATCCAATTCGTCGCCCGTGGAACTCGCGTCTGAAACATCTATGGATAATCAGTACTCGCATCGAGGCAGCGGCCGTCGTGACCTGTCACAGTGTGCTTAGGCTGTCAATCACACGTTAGGGTAGAATTAGAGCAATTTTAGAACAAAACTCAGCTTTTTGGCTGAATCATACGATTTGACCCTTGGCTCTGATTTCCTTCTGGGAAAACTAATTAAAAGGGGTTTCAGTAGCCGAAGTAGTCGAGTGATCTTTACTGGTAGTCTCTCTAATCCGCAGAAGAAGCCGTAAGATTAAGCTGTTCCCTGTAGCAAATTTTCTTTGTCCATACACTCCTCACGATTGTCATCAAAATGACCAACGACGTCGATCTGATCAAACGCCTTAGTCCCAGTGCAATGGATCAGATCATGCTTTATCTGGCTTTTAGTGCCATGCGTACTGGTGGGCATCGACATGGTGCATTCTTGGATGCGGCTGCAACGGCTGCAAAGTGCGCCATTTACATGACGTATCTGGAGCAGGATCAAAATTTGCGTATGACGGGGCACCTGCACCACATTGAGCCTAAACGGGTCAAAGTCATTGTCGAAGAAGTGCGCCAGGCGCTGACTGAAGGCAAATTGATGAAGATGCTGGGGTCGCAGGAACCACGCTATCTGATTCAGCTACCCTATGTTTGGCTTGAACAATTTTCGTGGCAACCGGGGCGATCGCGCATTTCCAGTTCTAGCCTTACCTCTGAAGAGAAGCGGCAAATCGAGGAAAAACTGCCCCCCAATCTGCCCGATGCCCAGCTGATCAACTCGTTTCAGTTCATGGACATCATTGAGTTTTTGCACGCTCGTTCTCAGGAAGACTTGCCCACCGAACGGCAGATGCCCCTGAGCGAGGCGTTAGCAGAACACATCAAACGTCGCTTGATTTACTCTGGTACAGTCACTCGGATTGATTCTCCCTGGGGAATGCCCTTTTACGCGCTGACCCGTGCATCGTACTCTCCAGCCGATGAAGAAGAGCGCACCTATATCATGGTGGAAGATACGGCTCGTTATTTCCGCTTAATGAGAGACTGGGCAGAGCGGCAATCTACAGCCGTTCGGATCTTAGAGGAATTAGACATTCCGCCCGAACGCCTGGAGCAGGCGCTTGAGGAATTGGATGAAGTGATTCGAGCTTGGGCTGACCGTTATCATAAAGTTGGTGGGTTTCCGTTCATTCTGCAAATGGTAGTGGGGCCAAAGGAAAACCCTTCGGTTTCCTAAATCGGCATCAGTAGCCTGAATGACGGGTGGTAGCTAGTTTAAAAACCAGTTCTCAAACCGCAAAGAGAGCTGGCACACTGCCATTGGAGCATGTCAGTGCGCCAGTTGTGAGGGTGTAAGACATGATGAAACGTCTCATAGTTCTACCCACCAGCGTCTTGATCCTAGTAGGGTTCGTTGGCAGCAGTGGGCTGGCTGAAGCAACAGGAATGAAGCGATCGCCAACGGTTCGCTCAGGGTTAAATAGCCCGCTGCCGCCCTTGCTGCCAGCCGATCGCTTCCTGCCCGATGTTCCGGTTTACCCCTCGTTCAACAGCCAGCGGCTCGATCAGCAACTGCAAATTTATGCCAGCTACCTTAATGCTGTTGGGGCACCAGATGTTCTGGTGGTGGGCAGTTCCCGTGCGTTGCAAGGCGTTGATCCAGTGGTATTACAGCAGGCATTGGGCGATCGCGGTTACCCGGAGTCAAGGGTCTACAACTTTAGCATCAACGGCGCAACAGCTCAGGTGATCGATCTGGTGCTGCAACGGATTTTGTTACCAGACCATTTACCAAAACTGCTGATTTGGGCAGATGGTTCTCGCGCCTTCAACAGTGGTCGGTTGGATGTGACCTATAACGGCATCGTCGCATCGGAAGGGTACAAGCGCTTAGAAACAGGCGATCGTCCCTTGCCTACCGTAGAAACGCCTGAGGTGCGTTTAGCTGGCCGTCTCCGGGGGGTTAGCGATCTGAGTGCAGTTGGGTTTCAGTCTGTAGCAGAGCGGTTTGATCCGACCACGTATTATCAGCAACGTCCGAGGGTTTCAGGGCAGTACGACACAAACTACAGTTCCTTTCGCCTCAATGGAACCCAGACTGCTGCCACCGTGTCGATCGCCCGCTTTGCAAACGCCCAAACAATTCCCTTAGTCTTTGTTAGTTTGCCCCTGACTCAAGATTACCTGGATGCAGACCGTCGTAACTATGAGCAACAGTTCCAGCGATACATGCGGCAACTGGCCGCGCAGGAGAATTTTGTCTTTTATGACTTGAGCCTGCGATGGCTCGACCAAAATGATTACTTTGCCGATCCTAGCCATCTCAATCAGGAGGGTGCCCGTGCCGTAGCACAGGCAATTGCGGCAGAACCTCTGATCCCGTGGTCGCGGTTAGAGCAAAATCCTTGAGCCAACTGTTAAACCGATCATTGATTCAGCCGTCTTTGACTGCTGCGAAAGCGAATATACTCAGCGATAAAAGCGATCGTGCCGGATGCCAGGATCAAAACAACGCTGAGCGCATTAATATCCGGTTTGACTCCAGTACGAACCCGGCTAAAAATTTCCATTGGCAACGTGTTGGTACCACCGCCAGCGGTGAAGCTGGAGATCAAGAAGTCATCCATACTGAGGACAAACGCCAGCAAACATCCCGAAATAACCGCAGGCATTAATTCAGGCATTAATACTTGAACAAAAGCCTGCCGTGGGTTGGCACCCAGATCCAGAGCGGCTTCTTCTAGATGCGGGTTCAAACCGGCTAACCGGGTCGAGACCACAAGAGCAATGTAGGCTAGACAGAAAACGATGTGAGCGGCAATGACCGTCCACAGGCTCAAGGGAATGGCAAAGGAGGCCAGAAATACCAGGGTAGCAACGGCGATCGCAATATCTGGAATGATCAGCGGCAGATAGGAAACCCCTCGGTACAACCCTTTCCCAAAAAACTCGTATCGGGCTAAGCCAACCGCCATAAGCGTTCCTAAAACGGCCGAAACCGCAACAGCACCGATCGCCACCGTTAAACTGTCTTGCAATGCTGCTAAAATCCGCGAATCGTTGAATAAGCTCTTGTACCACCGCAGGCTAAACCCACCCCAACCCGCACTGTAACGCGATTCGTTGAAGCTATAGAACGCCAGCACCAGAATGGGCAAGTACATAAACCCAAACATCAGCAGCGTCAGCATGAGCTGCCACGACGGGCGTTTTTGACTGAGTTGAGGCTTATTCATAAAATGTCAACGTCGAAAGAGAGGGGAAACGTGCATCAGCCGTCAGACCGTAACGCCAAAGCGACCGCATTAAAGAGCCATTGGTTTGCTGCAAAATCTTGCTGCACAGTCTTGCTTGCAAAAGCACCATCAGTACCGTTCAGGCTCTTGGTCGCCGTATTTAATCAGTAGAGCGATCGAAACGCTAACGGCCAAAATTAGCAGCATACTCAAGCTCGAACCAAAGCCCCAGTTGCGGGTTGCCCCCAGAAACTGGTTATAGATTAAGCGGGCAGCGGTCATACTAGAGGCTCCGCCCAACAGTTCCGGAACCACAAAATCGCCCAGGCTGGTAATAAAGACAAGCAAACACCCAGCCGCAATGCCGGGTAACGTTTGGGGAACTGTAACCTTCCAGAAGACCTGTTGCGGGTTGGCTCCTAAATCGGCAGCAGCTTCTAACAACCGCTTGTCCAGCTTTTCTAATGAGGCATAGAGAATTAAAACCATGTAGGGCAAGAAGTTATAGCTCAGCCCAATCAAAACCGCACTCTGCTGATTGAGCAGATCCAGCGTGGGTAGCCCGATCGTACTCAGGAGAGTATTGAGTACACCCGTTGGTCGAAGGATCGTAATCCAGGCGTAAGAGCGGAGCAGAGATGATGTCCACAACGGCAAAACGAACCCAACCAGCAGCAAATTTTGCCAGCGTTTAGGAGCCATGACCGCAATCCAGTAGGCCACTGGAAACCCTAACAGCAAGCATGTCAGGGTGCTACTGATCGCAAAATAGAGCGATCGCCCAATGACTTGCAGGTAAATTGGCTGAAAAATTTGCAGGTAGTTGCCTAACCCATAGGCTCCAAACGCTTGACCAGGACGCAATCCTGGATGCAGGCTAAATTCCAAAATCATTAAAGAAGGCGCTACTAACAGCAGCAGCAGCCAGGCACCGGCAGGTACCAGCAACATCAGCGGCTCTAGTGAACGCTTCAATTTACGCTTCCATTCTGAACCAGGTTTTAGCCGGCCTGAAATAGAAGAAGGCGCTGACGTTGAGGCAGGCATACGGTTACCCATTCAATTACACTAAAGCCCTGCGAACCAGAGGAAGATGGACAGGCACACTTAAGCGCTACGCAATTCAGTCCAGTAGCGATCGTACAGTTCGCTAATTTCCTGGGAAATAGGCGCAATTCCCTCACAGTTTTTCAAAACGTCGTCGGGAGGAAATAGATCGGTGTTTTCCTTGAGTTCATTAGACAACAGCTCAAATGCTGGCTGATTGGGAGTGGCAAATTTGAGTCGCTCTACCGCTCTAGCCGCATTTTCCGGTTCCAGCAAGAAGTTGATCCAGGCATAGGCAGCTTCTGGGTTGGGAGCCGTTGTGGGAATTGCCATCGTGTCTGTCCAAACTGACGAGCCGCTGGCGGGAATGATGTAATTCAGGTCAGGATTTTCCAATGTAGCCGAGATCGCATCAACGGAATAAACCATCGATAGCACCGTATCCCCTGTCATTAGCTGGTCTTCCCAACCAAACGATTTGAAGGAGGCGATCGCTGGCTTTAACTCAACCAGCCGCTGATGTGCAGCTTCAATTTCGGCTGGATCGACTGAGTTGTAGGAATAACCCAGCGATCGCAGCGACGCACCCATCACTTCGCGCACATCATCCAGCAGCGTCATTTTTCGAGAAATTTGGCGCTGCTCATCCCAGAGATAAGCCCAGTCTTCGGGATTAGGATTGAGAACAGTGGAATTGTAGATTAAACCTGTGGTGCCCCAGGTCGTTGGAATACTGTGGGCATTACCAGGGTCATACCCTGGGTTAGACCACTTATCGCGTAAATTATCGACCCCTTCAATTTGCGACTTGTCTAACTCGGTTAGCATTCCCATGCCGATCATCTTCTGCACCATGTAATCGGACGGGTAGATGACGCTATAGATGTTGCCACCACCTGCTTGCAGTTTTGCCAGCATGGTTTCGTTGGAGTCATACGTGTCAGAAACCACCCGAATACCGGTTTTTTGAGTGAAGCTATCGGCCAATTCCTGATCGGTGTAGTCTGCCCATGTATAGACGTGCAGAGTGTCTGTGCTGCCACTGGTAGGCGAAGCCGTATTACCCCCATCAGAAGAACCAACATCGCTCAGGTTCCGCTGGCAGTTTGCGAGAATGACTCCAGTGGTCGCCGCCGCTGACGCTTGCAGAAATCGCCGTCTGGTTGTCATCGAAAATTGAGGCGATCGCTTTAGAAACCGGGAGTTGCGGAAGTTTGTCGGAGGCATCATTCTCTCCTAATGTTGCTGGACAGGGTCAGCGGTCAACCTGCTGACAGCGCGATAAAACACTTCTAAATACTATGAAGTAAAACGGTTCAAGAAGTTAGCGTCAGCCGCTATTAAGATTTCATATTCCAGATTCCAACCGCAGTTTACACGATCGGTGTTAAGCCGTCAGTGCCAGACAATCAGTTGCAGACCAGTACACATGGATGGGCGTGTGTAGTGCGGGCAGACTTTCGGCGCGATTCGGCTGAAGCACAGTCAGGCAATCACCCGACGACAGCTCGACCAGATAGTGAACGTGAGTTCCAAGGTACATAACATGCTTCAAGCGTCCGGAGTAGCAGTTCGGCTGATTGTCCAACTCGTTGAGACTGACCTGAATTTTTTCGGGGCGAACACTGACAACAACAGGTTGAGAGGTCGCACCGTTCCATGTTTCTTGCGGTTGAACCACCATCTTCAACCCCTTATCCGTTGTAATCTGTAACGCGGCTGGGTCAGACGCTTCAACATAGCCCTGAAACAGGTTGGTGTCTCCGATGAAATCGGCCACAAAAGGAGTTTGGGGATTTTCGTAGATGTCGCTTGGTGTACCAATTTGCTCGATTCGCCCCTCATGCATAACTGCAATTCGGTCGGACAAGCTCAAGGCTTCTTCCTGGTCGTGAGTCACCATAATAAATGTCACGCCCAGGGTTTGATGCAGGTTGGAAAGCTCGACCTGCATTTCCTTACGCAGCTTCAAATCGAGTGCCCCTAGCGGTTCATCCAGCAGAACGACGGCAGGCCGATTAACCAATGCCCGAGCAAGGGCAACCCGTTGCTGTTGCCCCCCCGACAACTGCGAAGGAAAGCGACGGGCAAATGATTCCATTTTGACTAACCGCAACGCCTCTGAAACTCGCTGCTGAATCTCGGCTTTTCCCAATCGTTTGATCCGCAACCCAAACGCAATGTTGTCTAAAACGGTCATGTGATTAAACAGCGCGTAGCTTTGGAAGACCGTATTAACCGGGCGTAAGTAGGGAGGAACATGGGCAACCGACTTTCCTCGAATTAGAATCTCTCCGCCGGTGGGTTCCTCAAATCCAGCAATCAGCCGCAAGGTTGTCGTCTTGCCGCAACCAGAAGGCCCCAGAATGCTAAAAAATTCACCCTGGCAAATGCTGATGTCAATCCCTCGGACTGCCGTGTCTCCATTGAATACCTTAAACACGTTTCTGAGTTCTACATCAACTTTGATGTCTATAGCAGCGGATGGATCTTGGATGACAGTCTGAGACATAGCGCAGTTCTTTAGAGTTCCAACAAAGGCTCGACTTAGCTTATCTTTGGGCAGTTACTAAAAATCAATCGTTAAGTACGATACACATTAATTTTGGTCAGAAACATCGAACGATTCAAACAGTTCACAGACTTCAAATAGACTCGAAATAGTGACACTTTGGCGATCGCAGGACAAGAGGCGTTCGTTGTCCTTGAACGGTCCTTACACTCCCCAGGCACCCTGAACCACTCACCAGTGGCAGGATTGTGGTTATAGCATGATGCCACGACTCAATTTTTGACGAATTGAATGAGATTAAGATTACCAAATTGCTTTAGAGTGATCGTCCGTCGAGAGGTTAGAGTTGGCCAGCCCGATTCGCCAATGAGCTAGCCGCTGAACACTATTATGATGCTATGCGGCTTGAGCGCATAGATGGCTTTATGTATAGCTTGGCTTTAAAGCATAAACGTACGCATAATGAACGGATACTGCTGAGCGATCCCCAATCCATGATGCCAACGATGGGATTGGCTGTTGAACGGGCAATGGTAACGGTAAACTAAGGAGGTATTTTTTCAGTTCAAGCCGTTGAGGGTTGACTGATTTAGCTATGGCTTTAACTCAACATTCCCCGATCGCTCAATCGCATAACGCTCGTGGTAATGCTCGTACGGTAGGACGGCGGTATCAGTCGCTAGTGGTGATGCTGATGATCACGATCGCCTTGTTGGGTGGCATCGGCAGTCGATTGGCATATCTACAGCTCGTTGAGGGCGATCGCAACCGCCAGCTTGCAGATAACAACCGCATCCGGCTGATTCCGAGGCAGCCAGAACGTGGCAAAATTCTCGATCGCAAGGGCAGAATTTTGGCCGGTAGCCGTCTGTCGTATGCGGTATTTCTGTGGCCGATCGCCAATCAACCACACGAATGGGCGCAACTGCTACCGCAGCTTTCAGAGCTTCTTAACATTCCGGCTGAGGAAATTTCCAGTCGGTTAGAGCAAGCTGGCTATACCTCTCCACTTCTGGTTCGCATTGCCCGGGGAATTAGCCCAGCACAGGTGACCGCCCTGGCTGAATTTAGCCATGAACTCAAAGGAGTCCAGGTCGAAGCGGAAGCCGTGCGAAATTATCCCTACGGCGATTTAGGGGCACATGTCCTGGGTTACACCGGCGAAATGAGTGATGAAGATTTAGAACGACGCAAAGACCAGGGGTATCGGCTGGGTGATGTCGTTGGGCAAATGGGTGTAGAAGCATCGTTTGAACGCCAGCTCCGGGGCGAATGGGGTGGGCAGCAGGTTGAAGTGGATGGAGCGGGAAGAGTCTTACGCATTCTGGGCGAGAAGACCGCCCGAGCCGGAAACGATGTGCAGCTCACAATTGACTTAGATGTGCAACGGGCGGCAGAGCAGGCGCTAGGCAGTCGTAAAGGAGCCATTGTGGCGATCGACCCGCGCAATGGAGCGGTGTTAGCAATGGTAAGCCGTCCTGCCTTTGATCCCAATTTGTTTTCAACTTACATCACCGATGCCCAATGGCAACAACTTCAGGGGCTAGAGTTTCCATTTGTCAACCGAGCGCTGCAAGGATATCCGCCCGCCAGTACCTTCAAAATTGTCACTACAACAGCCGCGATCGAATCTGGCCGTTTTTCGCCCAGCACTGTGTTACCAACCTATCCCTACGTTACGGCAGGGGGAATTCAGTTTTGGGACTGGAACCGTGCTGGATTTGGACCTCTCAGCTTTACCGGAGCCATGGCGTGGAGCAGCGACACATTTTTCTACCAAACGGCCATGCGAATGGGAGAAAGTCCGCTCATTCAGTGGACCCGCAAATACGGTTTTGGCCAAAAAACTGGCATCGAGCTATCGACAGAAGAAGCGAGTGGTCTTGTTCCAGACGAAGCCTGGAAGCTGAAGGAACTCAGTGAACCGTGGTACCAGGGCGACACCATTAATATGTCCATTGGTCAGGGTTATTTACAAAGCTCACCGCTACAAGTCGCCATCATGTTTGCCGTAGCCGCCAACGGTGGCGATCGCGTTAAGCCTCATCTGTTGCGAGATAATGAGCCAGCAGAAAGTTGGCGGCAATCAATTGGCATCAGCCCCTCCACCCTTCGCATATTACAGCAGGGGTTACGGCAGGTAATTACAACTGGAACCGGAACGGCTCTAAACGTGCCAAATCTGCCGCCTATTGCGGGCAAGAGCGGTACGGCAGAAGACCCGCCTCGTGAGTCGCATACCTGGTTTGGAGCTTATGCTCCAGCCGATACGCCTGAAATTGTAGTGGTTGCCTTTGGCGAAAACTCAGGTGGGGGTGGGGGGTCAGTTGCGGCACCGATGGTGCGTCAGGTGCTAGACGCATACTTCAATGGCACTCAACCGACCCAGCAGGCGGTTCAGGAATCGGTCGTTACAGACTGAATGAACTGAATAAATGGCAGTTAGAGGATAAATGGCCGAGCAGTCTTATCGCACCTGTAGGGATGTGGAAGATTTTGCAGCAGGTGGCGATGGTTGGGCTAGGATAAAGCCCCTATTGCGTCGTCTCAATCGGTTGCATCTTTCACCATTGGGAATCTCTCTGGGGATACGTTCCCTTTCAACTTCACTCTTTCATGTATGTCGAGAACGGTGTTATTCGACCTGTTGCGTCGAGCGTGTGCCATTTCTACCCTTGCTGTAAAAACCGATATTCCCTCAGCCGAGGTCTACGGTTTGCTGAGCGAACCTGTTTCACGTCGGCAGTTATTGAGCGGGTTTGCCCTGATGGGTGGGTTGGGACTGAGGAGGGAAATGGGCGATCGCCCGAGCGTTACCCACCATCGTCTAGCCCAAACGCCCTTCTCCCAAAGCAACATACGACAGGCTACCGACTCTACCGTTCTGGTAGTTGGGGCTGGAGTTGCAGGGTTAACAGCCGCCTATCGTTTACGACAAGCAGGTGTCCCTGTCGATCTGGTTGAAGCCAGCCAGCGGATCGGGGGGCGAGTGCTGAGCCTGACTGACGTGCCCAATGCCCCTGGAACCGTAGAACTTGGCGGCGAGTTTATTGATACTCGGCATACGGCGGTTCTATCGTTAGCCGCAGAATTAGGGCTAAGCGTCGCCGACCTTAAAGTGGCAGATGCAGGGTTAATCCCAGAGACTCTCTATTTTCAAGGCAACACCATCAGCCATACGCAGGTCATTGCAGCCTTTGCCCCATTAGCTAAGCGCATTGCGGCAGATTTGCAGCAGCTACGTGACGGTGAGCAGTCCCTGAGTTATCACAATCACAATCCCCATGCGATCGCCCTCGATCGCCTTTCCTTAGCGGAGTATTTAGCCCAAACTCCGGTTGATCCAATCATTGAATCGCTGGTGCGAGTGGCCTATGTCACCGAGTATGGCCTGGATGCGGAAGAGCAATCCTGCTTGAATTTGCTGTTCTTAATTGGTACCGAAACGGGCGAGTGGAGTACCTATGGGATTAGCGATGAGCGCTACCACGTAGTTGGGGGAAATGAGCAAATTCCCCGCCGATTAGCCGCGCACCTGGAGGGCGCGATCGAAACCAGCACCGTCTTAGAGTCGATTCGCTTTTCCCCGGGCGGCAACTATCGCGTCAGTTTGCAAGCAGACTCCACCAGTATTGAACGCAGTTATGACCGCATTCTGTTGACCGTGCCGTTTGGTGTGTTGCGGCAGGTCGAGTTTGCAGTAGACTTACCGCCGATTAAGCGCACGGTCATTAATACCTTGGGCTATGGCAACAGCACAAAACTGGTGATGCCTTACCAGGAGCGAATTTGGCGATCGCGCTATGGCTCTACCGCCAGTATTTATACCGATCGGGATTTTCAAAATACCTGGGAGAGCGCTCGTTACCAAACTGGGCACGGCGGCTGGTTAACCAACTTGCGAGGTGGAACTGAAGGGTTAGCCTTGGGAGTGGGTGATCCGGAACGCCATGCCCAGGCTCTGGCGCTCAGCCTGGAACCGCTTCTACCCGGTATTGGTCAGGTGCAACGGGGGCGATCGCTCCGGGCATTTTGGGCAGCCAATCCCCACGCCAAAGGGTCTTACTCGTGCTATCGCCCAGGCCAATGGACACAACTCGCTGGGGCAGAGGCAGAAAGAGTGGGAAATCTCTGGTTTGCCGGAGAACACTGTTCCACTGCATCACAGGGGTATATCAACGGCGCGTGTGAAACGGCGGAGGCGGCAGTTCTCAGCATCTTGAAGGATATAGGATTAGAAGCCGACACTCTACATCCTGATCGTGGGGTGGCGGGTGGTGCGGCCAGGTATCCCACTACCGTTGCATCCAGCACACTTGAGTCTAACGTTGCTCCGTTCTAATTCCTAAGAGAAGGTTAAACTGCAAAGCCTATGCATCACCTGTTTGTAAACTTATTAGAAGTTTAAGTATAAATGCTCACTGAATTTTGCACTCTTAGCAGGGAATAGCAACGTTCAGCGGCACGAAACGCGCTAGATATGCACAGGATCAGTGTTGAAACGTTATTGGCTGAATACGCGCAGGGTCGGCGTGACTTCAGCAACGTGGATTTGAGCCAAGCAGATTTGTTTGAGTGCAATCTCAAAGGAATCAATCTTCAAGGCAGCAACCTCAACCAGGCCTACTTGCCCTATGCCAATTTGAGCGAAGCTAATCTGCAAGATGCTCAGCTTCAGGAGGCTGACTTGAATAATGCCAATCTTCAGTTTGCCAACCTGTCAAATGCCGATTTACAGCACGCTAGTCTGTCTCGCTCGGATTTATACTACTGCAAGTTGGTTGGCACTCATTTGACCTATGCCAACTGTCGCAGTGCCGATTTTCGTTATGCTAACCTTAACTTTGCCGATTTGAGCCATGCCAACTTAAGCAACGCTCAATTAGCGCAAGCACAGCTTATTAAAACCAAGTTATTTGGCTGCACGTTGTTCCGTGCGCTCCTGGCCGACCTCGATCATGCGGAGACAGATATCACTACAATTTTTCCCAGTGGGCACCACGGCAGCGATTAGCGATCGCCAATACCTTGGTCAAGGTTATTCAGCACAATGGTTACACCTTGTAGCGTTCAAACAGAGCATCCATCGCTATGCCTGAGGTGAAAGGGAACGATCGCGCCATTCCAATCGACTCGATCGCCCCCCGATCGCCCCAGTGATAAAGACAGACGAATAGCGGCCAAAAGCGGAAGCCTACAGGTTCAAATCAGTGACAGCACCAACACTGCTGGATGAAACCAATTTGGCATATTTTGCTAACACCCCTTTGGTGTATCGAGGTTTAGGGGGGTGCCATTGAGCACGACGCTGAGCCAGTTCTTCATCCGCGACCAACAGTTGCAGCAACCGCTGGTCGGCATCAATAGTAATGCTGTCTCCTTCTTGAACAAGAGCAATATTCCCCCCCACTGCCGCCTCCGGAGCAACATGACCCACTACCATGCCATAGGTGCCACCAGAAAATCGTCCATCCGTAATTAACCCAACGGAATCACCCAAACCCGCCCCAATAATGGCTGAAGTGGGAGCCAGCATTTCGCGCATTCCCGGCCCACCTTTAGGCCCCTCATAGCGGATAACAATCACATCGCCTGCTTGAATTTTTTTGGCCAGGATAGCCGCAAGGCAAGCTTCTTCAGATTCAAAGACTCGCGCTGGCCCAGTAATTTTGCGATGCTTGATTCCGGTGAGCTTTGCCACAGAGCCTTCGGTCGCCAGGTTGCCTCGCAAAACGCCGAGATGTCCCTGGGGATAGAGTGGATTGTCCCAGGGGCGAATCACGTCTTGATCGGCGCGAGGGAACTCTGAAACACCTTCTAGCAGTTCGGCAATGGTTTGCCCGGTTATGGTCAACGCATCTCCATGCAGCAAACCACGAGATAGCAGCATTTTCATCACTTGCGGAATGCCACCAGCTCGGTGCAAATCCGTAGCGACGTATCGTCCTGATGGTTTCAGGTCACACAAGACAGGCACCCGATCGCGAATGATTTCAAAATCATCAAGTGTCAGATCAACCCCAACAGCATGGGCGATCGCCAACAGATGCAGTACCGCATTGGTAGACCCACCGACCGCCATAATCACCGAAATGGCATTTTCAAAAGCCTTGCGCGTCAAAATTTGCCGGGGCAAAATTTGTCTACGAATGGCAGCAACCAACACCTGCGCCGATGTTTCAGCGCTGTCTGCCTTTTCTGCGTCTTCTGCGGCCATTGTGGACGAATACATCAGGCTCATGCCCATCGCTTCAAATGCAGACGACATAGTGTTTGCTGTATACATGCCGCCACAGGAACCCGCTCCTGGACAAGATTTGCGCTCGACTTCTAACAGTTCCGCTGCATCGATTTTGCCCGCACTGTGTTGCCCAACCGCTTCAAAAGCGCTAACTACCGTCAAATCTTGTCCATTGTGATGACCGGGCTTGATCGTGCCACCGTAGACAAACACGGCTGGAATATTCATACGAGCGATCGCCAGCATCGCTCCCGGCATATTCTTATCACAGCCACCGATCGCCAACACGCCATCCATGCTTTGACCATTACAGACCGTCTCAATCGAATCAGCGATCACCTCACGCGACACCAACGAGTACTTCATCCCTTCTGTACCCATTGAAATTCCATCGCTGATTGTAATCGTGCCAAACAGTTGTGGCATTGCCCCGGCAACACGAATACCGCCTTCAGCTCGTTTGGCCAGGTCGTTTAGACCAAAATTACAGGGGGTAATGGTGCTAAATCCATTAGCAATCCCCACGATGGGTTTAGTAAAATCTCCGTCAGCAAACCCAACGGCTCGTAACATGGCACGGTTGGGAGTCCGCTGTACACCCTGGGTCACAATCTGGCTTCTAAGATTTTCAGGCATCTAAACCGTCCCTAGTCAATATAGTGAGCTGTTGCAGCAAGAGAGCAGGATGAGCAGTGCCAAAGCCCGGGGTTGGGAAATGGAGGGAGCTAACGCAGAAGGTTTGCTACTTCTACAGACAACCTCGACTGCACCTTTCTGCCTTTACCAACAACCTACCGCTAATTCCAAAACGCTACTCAATCATTTTCTCAAACCGCATGAATGATTATGCCGTTGTGCGCCTACGCCCTCACTTCATGTTGATAGGGGCACGCGGCGATCGCCATTCCATTTTGTCCTGCAACGCTGGCTAACGGTACCACACCGTCACCGAGCCGTAAGACGTAATAAAAGCCAACAATGGGTATTCACAACCCGATTCGGGCAACCTAAATCAGACAGAATTGAATCAACCATTCAAGAGTGCCGTCACCATGCAAGTTGAAGAACTGCTCAGCAAATACGCAGCAGGCGAGCGGGATTTTCGAGAAGCTAATTTGGTAGGTGTCAATTTAGCTGGAAAAACGCTTTGCCAAATCAATTTACGGGGAGCTAATCTTCGTGGAGCAAACTTACATGGTATAGATTTAAGCTCTGCTAATTTGCGCGAAACGACACTGGCCTCTGCCGATCTGAGTCAGGCCACTCTCATTGAAACCAATCTGATTGGAGCAGACTTAAGTGAAGCAAAGCTTTGCAAAGCAGATTTAAGTGAAGCCGGGTTAAGGGGAGCCAAACTCACCCATGCCAACCTGAGCCACGCCATCTTGCTAGAAGCCAATCTAGGTGAGGCCAGTTTAATTCGAGCCAATTTGTCTGAAGCCAATTTAGGTGAGGCCAGTTTGATTCGAGCCAAGTTAATTGAGGCCGATCTAACTAAAGCCATTCTGGAAAGTGCCAACTTAACGAATGCAATCTTAAGTGCAGCGATTCTAGAAAGTGCCAATTTAACGAACGCGATTTTGCACGGCACCAACCTGGAAGAAGCAGATTTACGAGAGGCCGACATCAGCCGTGCCAAATTAACTGGAGCTATCTTAACGAATGCTGTTCTTAGCCGCATTAGCGGCAGAAGCGCTAACTTCTGCTGGACATCACTTCGAGGGGTGAATTTGCACAAAGCCAACCTGTACAAAGCAAAGTTTAGCTGGGCAAATTTGAGTGAAGCCAACCTCACTGAAGCAGTTTTGATCAACGCCAGCCTCAACCAGGCCAACCTACACAACGCCAAGCTGACGGGAGCCATCTTGCCCAACGGCGTAACCTACGCCTGAGTTTATCCTCGATCGCCAAACCTGTTATTGATAGGACGAAGATTCAGGTTGGCAGCCAGATCGTTAGCAGGGCAGTTCTTATGCAGTTGTTGGAGTCCTTAACGCTCCGGAGGTGAAGGAAGCAGAGTAAGCAAGGTTAACCAAAGAATCAAGGCACCAACTTCAAACATAACTCTTCACTGTATAAGGTCTAAAACCCAAGCGTGATTTTTTGAGCGCCCACTGATTCTCTATCAAGGTTATCCCCGATCTCATCAACCCAATTGCATACTTTAAACGTGCACCTGCGGCCTGTTTCCACTAGCCAGTGACTTATTTCAGTTGCGATCGCATCCCGTCTTTTAGTGCAACAGCCCATTGCAGGCGCGATCGCAACAGCTCAACATAACGAGGCCAACCGATCACAATTGGCTGAGAGTGTGCCAATGTTTCAGGGTTAAGAACATCAAGCGTAAATCGTAACGGTTCACCGTCTAAATCGCAACACACTAGCCCTGCCGCTTTGGCCAACGCCACAGGCCCAACGGTATCCCACAGCTTCACTCGACGGTTCAGGTACACATACAGACCCGCACGACCTGTTACCACCTGCATCACTTTCAAGCCAAAGCTACCGATATTGCTAAACTGCACTCCTGGAATCAGATCGGCGATCAGCTCACCATAGCGCTGTCGATCCTTGTAACCAATTAAAATAGGGCAGAACTGAAGAGACGGCGGTTCAGGTTCTTTTACGGCTAAAGGCTGCGACGATCGCGGTGGGTTCACTGAACCAAACGGAGGTTCCACCGACTGAAACAGTCCCCGTTCGGCGCTGCCATAATACCCCTGGCTGAGGGCAGGAGCATAAATCCATCCGGCAACAGGTTGGTTCGCTTCTAGCAAGCCTACCATGATGGCATAGTGCGAACCGCCCTGAATAAAGGCATCGGTTCCATCCAGAGGATCTATGAGCCAGAGTCGTTGATAGTTGGAAAAAAACTCTTGTCTGGACTGAACGTTTTCTTCAGTGATGACTCCATCTTGAGGAAACAGTGTCGAAAAGGTGGAGGTGAGGCGTCGATCCAAGGCGCGATCGACATTTGTGACATAATCATCTCGCCCCTTCTCAAACACCTGCAACTGCTCATTGGTCATTTGATGAACTTGATTACCACAATCATGTAGGAGCCACTGAATCTTGAGCAGTTGATCAGTCGATAAATGGGTCATGAGGGTTTAAAGCATAGGGAACAGAACACCGAGTAAGGACAAACAGAATGAACGTAGAACCCACTGCTTCTAGCTCCATTCTGAACTCAACGGTAATACACGGATATCACTCCCTATTCTTGCAAACAAAAGTTGAAACTAAAAAACGGGCTAACCCGTTTTGTTCGGATTAGCCCATTAATTTGGGAACGCTCAAGGAAACTACTTTTGAAGAACCAGCTTAACGTTAGCGTTCTGTAGGCCAGGGCGCTTAACTTCTGCCAGAGTCTTGTTAACAGCGTACTTTTGGTTAATGGAGTTGATTAATTCGGTTTGGTTGTGCTTCTTAGCAACACCCCAGAGGTCAGCAATCAGGTCAAAGGAACCATCAGCATTGCGAGACCAACCGAGATCATACTCACCTTCGAGAACAGCTACCAGGTCGGCGCGAACACGCTGGCCGTTGTAACCGCGAACATCAGCTTCGGACTTAACGTTGATACCGAGATCACGAAGAGAAGACTTTAGAATTTCAGCATCGGTGATCTTGGTACGCAGAGTGCTAAAGTGAGACATTTCGGATTTCCTCCTGTAGAGAAGTTGAGAGAAACGACAACGGTTGTGATCTATTGGATAATGCCGCTCAAGGCGACTTTTTGTCATACTGCTAGCCGTGAAGCTAGCCTTTCTTCCTGTTGGGAGCAGGAAAGAAAGCCTGTTAGAACTCCAGTCGCTGATATTCAGCGCCGGTGTCCGATGCAGGTCGCGCACGCTGCCGAGCCCAATCCCTAAGGGCTGCGACCTGCTCTGTCATGGTTCTGGAGAGTGGGAACGTGGCCTTAATCGCTGCAATAATGTCTAGCTGCGTAAACTCTCTATCTTGAGCAAACGCGTCATACATTGCAGCAATGACGGCCTGTTCTATCTCTGCGCCAGAATAACCATCTGACATTTTGGATAGCTGATCGATGTCAAAGCGGTCAATTTCTTTCCGCCGCTTCGCGAGGTGAATTGAGAAAATTTGCTTACGCTCGTCTTCGTTGGGGAGATCAACAAAGAAGATCTCGTCGAAACGCCCTTTTCGTAGAAACTCTCCAGGAAGCCGTTCGACCCGGTTAGCGGTAGCCATTACAAATACAGGCGATCGCTTTTCCTGCATCCAGGTAAGAAAAGTACCAAAGATCCGGCTTGAGGTGCCTGCATCGGAATCGGCGGAACCTGCACTGCCTGCAAACGCTTTGTCTAGCTCATCAATGAAGAGAATAGCCGGAGAAATCGACTCAGCCGTTTTTAGGGCGTTTCTTAAGTTTGCTTCCGATCGCCCAACGGTTGAACCGTCGTACACGCGACCTAAATCTAACCGGAGCAGAGGCAAGCTCCAGAGGCGCGAGGTCACCTTGGCAATGAGTGACTTACCGCAACCTGGAACCCCCAGAAGAAGCAAACCCTTGGGTTGGGGAAGCCCATACTCTCTGGCTCGCTCGGTAAAAGCTGCCGATCGCTGTGAGAGCCATTGCTTTAAGTCTTCGGAACCGCCCACATCGTTTAGCGTTCCATCTTCTTCAAGATACTCTAAAATTCCGTTACGGCGAATAAGCTGCTTCTTTTCTGAGAGGACAATATCGACTTCTGTCTCAGTCAAGCGACCAGCGGTTACCTGAGCCTTGCGATACACCTTTTCTGCTTCATCCCGCGTCAAGCCCAAGGCGGCTTTCAACAACTTTTCACGGGTTTCGGTTGTAATGCGACGACCTCGCATCGAGTCGAGCTGCTGAGACAAGACATCGTTTAACTCTGTCATGTCGGGCAACGGATAGTCTAAAACAGCAATTTCTTTCTCAAGCTCAATTGGAATTTGCTGCACCGGAGACATTAAAACAATCGTTTTCAAAGAGTCTCGCTTATTGGACTCTTTAAAGCTAGCGATCGCATCTCGCAGCCATCGCGTTACGGCTGGAGAATCAATAAACGGATGAAGATCCTTGAAAACGAAGATGCCAGATTCCCGTTGACGAATGACCCATTCAACCGCCGCTTCTGGAGAAACGGTATTATGCTGTGTGATGTTGCGAGGCTGACCGTACTCAACAATGCCGTGGGTTACTGTCCATACGAAAACTCGTTTTTGGGGTTTGACCTGAGCCAGAGCTGCAATAGCCTGCTCAGTCCGCTCCTCCTCGGAGGTCACGAGATAGATCAGAGGATATTGAGCTTGAACTAATACACTTAGCTCTTCTTTCATGATCATCGACCTACTAAAAACGGTGCAGACATCGCTGAATCTTGCTGAATCTTAACGCTACAAACCAACAATTTTTTGTAACCAATAAGCACCAGCTCAACGGGAGTTAAACGGTGACCTGACTTAACAGGGAACTAACTCCTCTTCTCCTTGCTGACTGGAACCGGGGCGTTCCTCTGGTACCCTGCTGCCGACCGGAATTTCCTCGTCGGAGAGAATGCTGGGCTGGTCTCGCAGGGAGATCATATCCCCATCTTGTAGCACAACCGAACTGGAACAATCTGGACAACGATAGACTTGATAGACCTGACCATGCTGTGACATTTCCACCTCATCTACCATATCCGGATGGGACAGATAAAAAACAATTGCGCGTTCAGCAATGGCTGACATTGGTTCTGCATCTACCGCTGAGCGAATCTTTAACTGGCGGTGCAGTTCTGGGGGGAGATACAGCGTAACCTTGTGCTTGTCTTGCATATAACAACTACATGATTAATACCCGGGTATGGATGTCAGAATAGTTGCCAAGTTGGGTAGCTGTCAAGACAGCATGACGCTATGACGGCAATATTGTTACACTTCTTTACAGGCAGAATTCGGCGTTTTATGGTGCGACCCTTGAAAAAGCGCATGAAATGGCGGTTTAGAGCCGTGTGGCTGGTAACAGGGTGGCTGTTGATAGGAATGGTTGGACTGACGCTGATAACGGGTTGCGATCGCCCCCTTTTGCCACAGCAGAACGTTGGCTGGATCGTTTACCAAAACGAGCGCTACAACTTTCAGTTTCCACGTCCTGAAAACTGGGAGCCTGTCTTGATGCCAACAAACCGGGATGGGGAGGCATTTGTGGATCCGCGCAACCCTGATGTGCAAATTCGAGGGTGGGCCAGTCAACTTCGCCTGCCCCTCGACACCGAGGGGTTAACTTCTCCATCAGCACGTCCACCCGCGTCCGGTGTGAACTTCACCACTGCCCAAGGATTAGCGGCTCTGCTTCAGGTGGATGTGGGGGAAGAGGTGAGCCTGATGCGCCTAACCCTGACGCTAAACGGAGTGGAATATAACTGGGAAGGACAATCGCCAAGTGACCAATTTTCAGAGTACTATCCGCTCTTCAACTACATTGCCAGTCAATTTCAGGTACAGAATTAAGTTCATGGGTACATGGTTCTTCTACTTGCCTCGGTTGCCCACTCTACCAGCCCTCTGCCTACATCCTCTACCTACATAAAGAGATTCTCCTACCTCTGCAGATCGATGTAGCTAACCCATCTGCTAAACAGGATGGAGGCATTACTGCATTGTTTTGTATGAATCGTTTGAAATGATTCTAGAAAGTGGGGTTCAGAGCGGTCAGTGCAGGAATTGATCATCAACCCAGATGCAGTATTGAAGTCATCCTCAGTTAGGAGGAATCTATGGTTATGAATTCAAGCCAAAACAGGCGTGCTGTGGGGCTGTTCGCCAACCGTCAAGATGCCGAACAAGCCCTGTATCGCTTGAGAGATGCCGGTTTCAACATGGACAATGTCTCTGTAGTTGCTAAAAATACAGGAAGTAGTGACCATATGGCGGGTGCCAGCCTCGATAAAGGCGAACAAATTCGAGGAGGTGCCGGAGCCGGAGCCGTGGCTGGAACAGCAACAGGCGGACTGCTTGGGCTGGTGGGGAGCTTGGGCGTGTTGGCTATCCCTGGCGTTGGCCCAGTTGCCGAAGTGGGCATTGTGCTGGCTAATACCTTGTTGGGTAGCGGTATCGGCGCGGCGGGCGGTAGCCTCATCGGTGCCCTGGTGGGCTGGGGTGTGCCCGAAGAGCAAGCGGCGTACTACAACACCCAGGTTGAGCAAGGTAGTTATCTGGTGATGCTCGAAGGTACGGAGGCCGAAATCAATTCAGCTCAGGCCGTTTTGAGCGATCGCGGTATTCGGGATTGGGATATTTTTGGCATTCCAGGAACTCCGGGCGATCGGCGTGTAGGGTCAGTCGATCGCTACTGATTGCAGTTTAATTGCAGTTTGAATAGAACGATGCGCTGAGTCATGCGGCTATAGAGTTATGCGGCTATGGCAGTTAATGACTTTAGCAACTGATCGAGATCGCTCTGCTGATGGGTTGCCATAACAGTGATGCGGAGACGGCTGGTAGGAACTGTAGGAGGCCGAATGGCAGCTACCCAAATTCCAGCCGTTCTCAATTGTTGACTTGCGGCCATTACCGCCGAGGGGTGCGCCATTTGAAGGCAGAGAATAGGAGAAGCAGAGGGCAGCGGTCGATAGGGTGAGGTAGCCTGATTAAAAATCGGGTGCTGGTCAAGCTGTTGATGCAGGTAGGCAACGTTTTGCCACAGGTTCGCCCGCCGCTCAGGTTCTTGCCGAATGACAGCGATCGCGGCTAAAGCAGCAGCTGTATCGGCAGGCGATAACCCGGTGGTGTAGATCCAGGTGGGTGAACGGTTTCGCAACCAGTCAATTATCACTTTACTGCCAGCCACATACCCTCCCAGGCTACCCAACGCCTTGCTAAGGGTGCCCACCTGAACCAGCGGTCGCCCGGTGCAACCCAGGTGTTCAACACTGCCTGCGCCTGTTTGCCCCAATACCCCGGTGGCGTGGGCTTCGTCCACTAGAACCATGCACTCGTACTGTTCGGCCAGATCCAACAGTTGAGGCAGGGGACACAAATCTCCATCCATGCTAAAAACGCTGTCGGTCACAATCAAGCTACGGCGATGCTGGGAACGGTGCTGAGCCAGTTTCACCTGCAAGTCGTTTAGATTGCAGTGGGAATAGGGCATAACGGTGGCCTTGCTCAGAATTGCCCCATTTCTCAAACTGGAGTGGTTATATTCATCGGTCAAAACCAGGTCACGCCGATCCACCAGAGCAGCGATCGCACCCAGGTTAGCTAAATAGCCGGAGCTAAACACTAGAGCATCTTCGGTTTGTTTCAGAGTAGCGATTGCCGTTTCTAGCTGATGGTGTAACTGCCGATGTCCCGACAGTAGCCGCGAGCCAGTGCTGCCCGTACCAAAGCTTTGGGCAGCCTCGACCGCCGCTTGAATCAGGCGATGGTCACCCGCTAATCCCAGGTAGTCATTGCTGGCAAAATTGAGAAGATCGTGCCCGTCTAGCCGGATGTGTGAGCCTGGGGCGCTTTGTATCGTTTGCACGGAGCGATACCAGTTTGCCTGATGAATCGTTTGCAGCGATCGCTCAACCCAAAGATAGGGATTTTGAGATGATTGGCTCATTGATACAGTAGCGACGAAGAGTTTTGTTTATCATGAGGGTGACTTCCCCCACGGCTTTCGATTCATGTTGCTAGATTCGAGTGTTTCTGCCTCCAACCCAGGCGAGTCCGATCTCGTCCTGCCTTCCCCAAATCCCCAACATCGTACCATTCGTCCCATTGGGGTTTATGCATTGCAGGGTGTTGCCTATGCTAACGACACGCTGGTAACGCTCGATTCGGTGCGGGGCTACTTGCTAGAAATTGATTGGGCTACCGACAACACCACAATTCTCAACCCCTACCGGGTTGCAGACTTTATCGACGCAGTGGGGTTGTCCATATGGGAAGACACGGTTTGGTTTGTCAAGGAGCACAACGTTTACTGGTGCAGCACCACCGATTTCATACCGCAACTGTTTGTGACGTTGCCCTATCCGGCGAATGGGGTAGCTGTGTGGCGATCGACGATTTACGTTACCTGCCAAAAATCTGGCTCTATCTTTGTTTACGAACGTGAGTCTGCGCGCTTAATCACTCGGTTCTACGCACCTGGCGTGGGGGAAGAAAATTTGACGGTGCGGGAGGAAGAACTGTGGGTGAGCGATCGCCTGGAACAAACCGTCTACTGCATCGATCGCGCTACAGGAGAGATTCGCTTCAGTATACTCACTCCGTTTAGCTCTCCGAGCGGTTTAGCCTTTCGACCCGATCCAACCACCGGCGAAGATATCCTCTACGTCTCCTACGCCGGGGAAGAACCCTACATTCGAGACGATCCAAACAACATAGAAGATCCGTACCAATTGACGTTCCGCGATCGCACCTTTATTCACCCCCTGCATTTTCACTATTATGAAGGCGATCGCTACACCACCTCAAACGGCTACCTGATTGAAATGTCGTATGTGGAAGAAATCTCACCCTTAGAAGAAGTACCGTTAACTCATTTGGAATGGCGAGTTGCACTGCCCACCGAAACGCCACGGCAAAAGGTACGCCAGGTAGATTGGATTGGAGTGCCGTTTACAGAAGAGATCAAAGATGGGCAGCGAGTGGCCTGCTTCCGGTTCGACACGTTAGCGGCACACGAAGGCCGAATTTTTGGGTGGAAAGCATTACTCGAAGTGCGAGGGATTAAGTATCAGTTCACCCCACAACAGCTAGAAGCGATTCCAGACTTGCCGCCAGAATTTCAAACCCGGTATCTGGTCGATGACGACGATCTGGCAATGGACACTCCGGTTATTCTGGAAGCCGCACGGGAAGCCAAGGGTACCGAAACCAACCTTCTCCGCAAAATGCTGAAGATTCGGAATTATGTGTACGATCGCCTCTCCTATGGCATTAAACCCCACATTGATACTCCCGATGTCGCCCTGGAGCGGGGGGTTGGCTCCTGCGGCGAATATGTTGGCGTGTTGCTGGCGCTGGCTCGGTTGAACGGCATCGCCTGCCGCACAGTAGGGCGATACAAGTGTCCTCCCCATGCCGAACAGCAGGGATTTCCGCTCCAGCCCGACTTCAACCATGTCTGGATCGAATTTTATATTCCCGACTATGGCTGGGTACCAATGGAGTCAAACGTCGATGATGTCATCGAACGAGGGCCTTATCCCACCCGATTCTTCATGGGGCTGCCCTGGTATCATGCTGAAATTGGCAAGGGCATTTCCTTCGAAACGATCAAAGCCGAGGACTTGCCAGAAGATGTTTCGATTGGTGATTTAGCCATCAACCACGTCAGATTTACCATTCTCCAGGAATTGCCTCCGCCAACAGCCTCAAGACGTTAAACCAGAGTGATACGGTGCCAGAGCATCAACCAGCAGAACACCCCCCTACCCTCAACGCCGAGTTTTGGGAACAGCGCTACCAGGAAGGAACAACCCGGTGGGATTTAGGACAGCCAGCTCCATCCTTCGTCCACTTGCTCACATCGCCCGATGCGCCCAAACCGGGAACCATTGCGGTTCTGGGTGCCGGACGTGGGCACGATGCGTTGTTGTTTGCCGCTCATGGGTTTGAGGTCACTGGTTTTGACTTTGCGGCGTCGGCGATCGCTGTTGCCACAGCAAACGCCCAGGCACAAGGTCTGTCGGCTCAGTTTTTGCAGCGCGACATTTTTGCTCTAGAGCCAGAATTTGCCAATCGCTTCGATTACGTGCTGGAACACACCTGCTTTTGTGCGATCGCCCCTGCACAACGTCCTGCCTATGTCCAGCTAGTACACACCCTGCTGCGTCCCCAGGGCGAGCTAATCGCCGTCTTTTGGGCACATGACAGACCGGGTGGCCCACCATTTGGCACCAGCCTGGATGAGCTTCGTCAACAGTTTTCACCAGGTTTCGATATCCGGTCTCTATCCCTTGTGCCTGACTCTCCTTCGCATCAGCAAAATGAAGAATACTTTATTCGCCTTCGAGTGAAAAAGTCAGCCCCATAGGTCGATATAGGTCGATCGTGCGTCCTCCAACTACTGAGAGTTGCCGTCGCTCACCTCGGAAGGATCAGGAGCCTGAGCGGGTGCTGGAGCGGGTCGTTCTGTTTCTTGAGCCGAGCCTTGAACCACCGCTGGCGACGAGACAGCAGATGTGGCGACCGGCTTTAAGTGATTGAGTTCTTGGCGGTCAGGCAGCATTGGTGCTGCCTTCTTATCCGGCAAGCCAAGCTGTTCTCGCGCCTGCGACAGGGTGAATGCCACGCCGGATTTACCTGCCGAAAGTACTGCTCGACCTGCTTCAGATGCCATCAACCGGGTATCGGGCTGCTCAAAATGGTTGAACCATGTTCGAGCTTGCTGACCCGCAGCAATGGAACCGTTCCAGAACCAATCCACCGCAACAACAGCAAGGCACATCACCAGCCAGACTAACACCACCGTTTCCTTGAGAATCGTCCATGTAACGGCCAATGTCTGCTGATACGTGTGCCCTGTTTCCTGGGCTGAAATCGTGCGCCACAACTGAGCGGCCTGTGATGAAATCTGATTGCTCATTAAGTCTTCTCCATCTTTCAAGCTGCAAAACATGTGGAAGATGACCTTCTAGCTCCCCTATTATCTCCAATGCCCAAGCGGGTTTGCCAAGGGGTAAAGGACAGGTTTGTGTGAGGGTTGCGTTAAGTTGCGATCGCGCCTCCCTCACAGGAAAAGATAAGAGGAACTAAAACTGGGAACAATAGGAGCAATCTAGCGAGCCATATCCCTATGCGCCGTATTTCAAACAAAAGCGAGATCCGCCCCAAAATCAGCACGATGCCCCGACCGCAAACCGAAGCATCTGCCTTTTTAGATATTTACAAACTGGTCGTTGAACAAAAACGGCTCCAGGAAGAATTGCACCAACTCGACCAGCGTCGCAATCAAATCTGCAAGCGCATGGCTTTGTTGGATCAGCAGGTAGCGAACCTGGAACACACCGTACAAACCATCCGCCAGACCGAAGCGAACCGCCCTACAAATGCAGAAACGCCAGGGTCTTTTCTGCCGTCTGTGCCTGAAAACTTTGAGACTCTTTTTCTGGAGTACTAACAGTTGATTAAGGGTGTTTTAGGTGAAGACTAATTGCCCGGAATGAGGCCGTTTTAAGCCAGGCCAAGTCAGCATTAACAACAATTTGACACCTTAGTATCCGTAGTCGAACTCAATTATTGGGTTCGACTATTTCGTATATAAGTATTAGTTATTTCCCAGAGGATGCCACCGTTGACTGGATGTGCTTCAGCAGCAAAACCTTGTCATAGCTGAGATGCCACTTTGTATACTGTGTAACTCTTTCGACACGATTCACTGAGCGAATGTCAGCACGGATCTGCTTTATCAAAGATTTCAGCTAATAGAAACAAATTTTATCGGTTAGCGAAGTTCGGATTTTTCTACTCCGCCAGGTAGAAGAATTTCGGTTGTTATAAAAATACTATGTTCGTTACATTCTGTTTAAGAATTTTATATTTCAAGCAAGTTAAATCGCCTGAGCGATCGCTGCGCTGAGAAGGCGATCGATTCATCCGACATCTATTTTCTTCATTTAGTAGGAGGTCTATATGCGGATTGCTCAAATTGCCCCACTGTGGGAGAGAGTGCCGCCGCCCGCCTATGGTGGCGTTGAGCTGGTAGTAGGGTTGCTATCCGACGAACTCGTCCGACGCGGCCACGACGTAACGCTATTCGCATCAGGAGACTCAATCACGCTGGCTAAGCTGGAATCAGTGCATCCTCGCGCTCTGCGCCTGGACTCTACCGTCAAGGAGTATGGTATCTACGAAATGCTGCAACTGGCTCAAGTTTACGAGCGGGCAGACGAGTTTGATATCATTCACTCTCACATGGGTTGTTCAGCGTTGCCCTACGCCAGGCTAGTGAAAACCCCAACCATCAGCACGCTTCACGGGATTTTCACCCCAGACAACGAAAAGCTGTTTACCCACGCACGTCACCTGCCGTTTGTCAGTATTTCTCATTCCCAGCGTGAACCCAGGCTGGGTTTGAACTGTGTTGCAACCGTTTACAACGGTATTGATGTAGACAGCTACACGTTTTTTCCTGAACCGGATGAACCTCCTTACTTAGCCTTTTTAGGTCGGATTTCTCCAGAGAAAGGAACGCATTTAGCTATTCAAATCGCCAAGCAAACAGGATGGCACTTAAAAATTGCCGGTAAGATCGATGTGGTCGATCGCAACTACTACGAGCAAGAAATCTTGCCTCACATCGATGGCAAGCAAATCGAGTATCTGGGTGAAGCGAACCACCAGCAAAAAAATGAGCTGATGGGACGTGCAGTTGCCACTTTATTTCCTATTACCTGGCGGGAACCGTTTGGCTTAGTCATGGTGGAATCGATGGCGGCAGGAACCCCAGTGATTGCGATCGAAATGGGGGCGGCTCCAGAGATCATTGTTCACAATCAAACAGGGTTTTTGTGCCACAGCGTGGATGAGTGCATTACGGCATTAGGCCAGGTCGAACAGATCGATCGAGCGGCGTGTCGAGAGCATGTTACCCAGCATTTCAGCGTTCAAACAATGGTAAATGGCTACGAGTCAGCCTATCAAGCGCTTCTAGCAGAGCGATTTATGCAGAATGGTCATATGTCTGGAGTAGCTAAAACGCTTGCCGAGCGTGGCTAGGTGGAGCGAGTAGCGTTCCACCTTTTTTTTCTGTTCTTTTATGGCTCTCGGCTGCCATCCCTTCCAACCACAACCGGGAGCCACCAACTTCTAAAATTTGATGAGGTGAAAGTATGTCCCACCCCACCTTGAAATCGGTTGCGCTTCCAGCCAATCAACCAATGTCTCCGTTTGCATCCTCGCGTCCACTTGTTCCTGGAAGACAAGCGATCGCTCTCATTTCTGAACATGGCGATCCAGCCGCTGAGATTGGCAAAGAAGAGGCAGGGGGGCAGAATGTTTATGTGCGTCAAGTGGGTGAAGCCCTGGCAAAGCTTGGGTGGCAGGTGGATATGTTCACCCGTAAGACCCATCCTGATGAGGCGGCGATCGTTGAACATTCGCCCCATTGCCGCACCATTCGCTTAATCGCTGGGCCAGAAACGTTTGTGCCCCGCGACGAGCTGTATCAATACATGCCGCAGTTTGTCCAGGCTTTTCTTAAATTTCAGAGTCAAGATGGCTCCAACTACCCTCTGATTCATACCAATTATTGGATGTCAGGCTGGGTTGGGTTACAAATCAAAGCGTTAAGCAACATTCAGCTTGTTCATACCTATCATTCTCTAGGTGCCATTAAATATCGAGCGATCGCCAAACGCCCACCGATCGCCCCAACCCGACTGGCTGTAGAGCAGCAAATTTTGGAGCAAGCGGATTGCGTTGTCGCAACAAGCCCGCAGGAACAAGAGCATCTGCGATCGCTCGTCTCAACCAAGGGCAACCTCGAAATTATTCCCTGTGGCACCGATATCGAAAATTTTCGCGTCATGCCCAAAGCAGAAGCCAAAGCAATACTTGGATTGAAGCCGAATGTGCCAGTTGTGCTGTACGTAGGACGGTTTGATCCACGCAAGGGAATTGAAACGCTGGTACGAGCGTGCGCTCAAATTAAAACGAGCCAGGTTGACTCTACATCTGATCCTGCCGACTTCCGGTTAGTCATTGTAGGCGGCAGCGACCCCGATCAAGCGGACGGTCAAGAACGGCAACGCATTGAACAGCTTGTGCAAGCGCTAGACTTGGGCAAGCAAACCGTTTTCGCTGGTCGGATCGGGCACGATCGCCTGCCACTGTACTACACGGCGGCTGATGTTTGTGTTATTCCCAGCCACTACGAGCCATTTGGCTTAGTTGCGATTGAAGCGATGGCGTGCGGCACCCCCGTCGTTGCCTCTGCTGTAGGTGGATTGAAGTTTACGGTCGTCCCTGAAGAAACTGGGTTACTGGCACCACCCCAGGATGTTAATGCCTTCGCTAATGCTATTAACCGCATTCTGGCTGATGAGCTATGGGCTAGAAAACTGAGACGACAGGCATCGGTGAGAGTGCAACAAAACTTTAGCTGGATGGGTGTAGCCGCACAGCTCAGCGACTTATATCGGTATTTGTTAGCGCAATCCCTGAGCCAGGAATCGTTGTGGGGCGATCGCCCATCCCGCTCACGAGAGGCAATCACCCTGATTGAGCCACATCGGCAACCAGTTACAGCGAAGGGCTTTACCAGGGTTTCCTGAGAAGGCTGGGGGCGGGTTATTCCTGCAAAATTGTACTGAGGGTGGCCGTAACGATAGCGGCAAGCAAAGAGTGAGAACTCCTTACTCTCGCCCTGGGACAACTCAGAGAATCAGGGTGAACAGCCCTAGTCAGTGGTGGATGTCAGGGTTTATAAAATCAGATAATGTGAGAAATATCTAACTGATATTTTGCTCCGCTTAGCACCGCTCATCGCCGAACATTCGGTTCTTGGTGGCTAGATACTGAGCGCTCTTCTAGCAATCGCCCTTCCAAAACAGGGTTAAACCTTAAATACAATTCGTAGGGGCGATCGGGTAGCTAGACTCATTCAAGGCTTGTTGTTCATAATGCAAGCGGCTCAACTGTTTTGAAGACCATGACGGATCTTATTTAACCATGCCAGAGACGATTGAACTGGACGGTAAAACGTTTGCTCCGGCAGAGCAACTTCCAATACCAGAGTGGCCCTGTGTTAACGCAGAACGTCCTCTACCGACGCTTACCCTCAAAGACGACGACCTGTTTTTTATTGCTGATACGCTCGGCAATATTTCTTGTTCCGATGGAGATACGGCAGCCAGCTTGGGTCTATTTTGCCGGGATACCCGATTCTTGAGCCGACTGGAATTACAACTCGAAGGGCGATCGCCTGTCTTGCTAAGCAGTGATGCTCGTAGAGGATTTGTCCTGTCCGTTTTGTGTACCAATCCTCGTATTGACCATATTGCTGCGGATACGATCGGCATTGAACGAGAGATTGTCATCAACGGCGGTCTGTTTGAAGAGCTGACCATTACCAATTACAGCACCAGCCCGATCCGCTTTGAAATGACGCTTAGTTTCGATGCTGACTTTATCGATCTGTTTGAAGTCAGGGGAGCTAAGCGATCGCGACGAGGTAAGCTGCTTCGCCCACTGCCGAACAAGCAGACCGAAGCTACCGGAGAAACAGAGACGGAAGGTTCAGAAGGAGCCACGGTCTTAGAAGCACCAGAAGTGGACACCTTATCCGCCCCAACTGAGCTACTCATGGCCTATTTAGGGGTGGACAATGTGTTGATGGAATCCCACATCCAATTTCTGCATCAATTGCCTGACTTTTTGAAGGGCCATACCGCCATTTGGCAGATAGAGTTGGGTTCTCACGAGACGCAGCGTGTTGGATATCGGTTGCAGCCGTTGAGCAATAACCGTCCTGCCTCTACCGTCAGCGCTCCAACCACATTGATGCAGGCGAAAGCAGCGGAACTGATGGAGGAGCAGGCATGGCAATCAACCGCCACCAAGATTCGCACAGACAACAAAGCCATCAACGAAGTACTTGAGCGAGCCGAGCAGGATGTTTACTTGCTGCGCCAAACGTTCGGCAAAGATAAAGCTCTTTCTGCCGGGGTACCGTGGTTTTCAGCTTTGTTTGGGCGCGACTCTATCATTGCAGCAGCGCAAACGCTGATTTTAGACCCATCGATTGCCCGTCAAACGCTGATCATCCTGGCTCACTATCAGGGCAAAACCTACGATGAATGGCGCGAGGAGGAACCAGGCAAAATCTTACACGAACTGCGCTTGGGTGAAATGGCACGTTGCCAGGAGGTACCGCATACCCCCTATTACGGCACCATTGATGCCACGCCGCTGTGGTTAATGCTCTATGCCGAATATTATGCCTGGACGCACGACTACGAAACCTTGGAAAAGCTGTGGGACAATGCTCTGGCTGCGATGGAGTGGGTCGATCGCAACTGCCAGCAGACCGGATATCTCAGCTACTATCGCCTCTCCAGTGGCGGGTTAGCGAATCAGGGGTGGAAGGATTCCGACGACTGCATTGTTGATCGCTTTGGCAAATTAGCAACTGGCTCGATCGCTTTGTGTGAAGTCCAAGCCTATGTCTATGCTGCCAAGGTGCGGCTCAGCGAAATCGCCCGTATGAAGAAGCGTCTCGACTTAGCCGATCGGTGGCAAGAAGAAGCTAGAGAGTTGAAACTTCGCTTCAACCGAGACTTTTGGCTCCCAGAGCAAGACTATTGTGCTCTGGCGCTTGATGGAGACGGAAAGCAAGTAGACGGCATTTCCTCTAACCCTGGACACTGTTTACAGTTAGGAATTCTCTCGCCCGAAAAAGCTCAAAGTGTTGCCGAGCGATTACATGCACCCGATATGTTTAACGGTTGGGGCATTCGAACCCTGAGCAGCCTTTCTCCGGCTTACAACCCCATGGGCTACCATACGGGTTCGGTGTGGCCCCACGACAACGGCTTGATTGTGCTGGGATTGCGATCGATCGGTTTGGTTGAACAAGCGCTAGAAGTAGCACAAGGGTTGATTGACATGACCTTACAGCAACCTTATCAGCGCCCACCAGAGCTATTTTGTGGCTACGAGCGCAACAGTGAAGGCAAACCCATTCAATATCCAGTGGCGTGTTCTCCCCAGGCATGGGCAACAGGAACCATTTTCCAGCTTTTGCGGATGATGATTAATCTTGTACCCGATGCGCCCAACAACCACTTGCGGGTGATTGATCCAGCCTTACCAGAGTCAATCAACCGTCTCTCGATTCAAAACTTGAGAGTAGGCACAACCCTACTGGATTTAGAATTCGTGCGAGGTCAGTCCACTGAGGGTAACTTCAGCAGCCCTGCTTCATGTCAGGTTGTCAGAAAGCGAGGCAACCTGAGAGTGGTCATTGAAGCCTAGTTGAAGCAACAGTCCCCGAACCAGCAGTGAAACGGCGCGTGGTTCGGGGTTGTTCGTTTATTCATCTACGATCTGGGTAGCCTCGGCTTTAGCCTGGTCGTTGGCAGCCTGAATAGCCAACAATAATTCCTCTTCTTGCAGTTCAAATTCTGCTTCCGACATTTCACCCATATCAAACGAGAGCTGTAATGCTAACAGCCGCTTGCCCAGGTTTTCGGTTTCGTCAAGCTCTGTATCGGCTTGCTCCATAATTTTTTCACCAATCCAGGCAATTCCAGAAAGCGGCGCAGTCAATGGGGCGATGAGAAGATCTAAAAACATGATCGTCAGCTCCGATGGGGCAGTTGGGAAATAAGAGTAACAACTAAGGTTGAGAAATCGTTTGAATTAAACATACTCCCAAAGGAAAAAAAGGGAGGGCAGCAACTATATATTGATCAGCTAAATTTGGCTGAAGCAGCCATCAGTTTAGTTGAGCAAAGTTGAATGGAGCCGTGAAGTTGTTGTAGCGAATTCGGAGACGATTATTGAACTGTTGATCGAGCGCTTCAACGCGATCGCCAAACTCAGATTCGGCCTCCCACGGAATTAAATACGCTGCGTTGTAAATCATGGCGCTGGTCAGCAAATCATTTTCTACCACGTCAATAGCTAGCGGATTTAACGCCTGCTGAAACGTCGTCACAATCTCTTGTTTCCGGACTGTCAAACCTTGCTCGATCGCCTGACCAATTTGCACAATTTGATCCATACTCAACGATTTCCCTTCAAGGCGATCGCGCTCGTGCCGTAGCGCTGCGTCTTCAGCCATCAGCGATTCCAGCTCGGCATCCGGCTCCCACACAACCTTAACACCCACTTCTCGTCGGCCTTCTAGCTTGCCAAACAACTGCTGCAACCGCTCACCCTGGGGAACAATCAACAGTTGCTCAACGGATTGCCAATCATCAATAATCAATCCAAACTGTAGAGGCAACAAGGTGCGATAACCTTGCTGCATTGCCTGTTCCAAGACTCGCTCATGCCCCAACAAGTTACGGCGGCTCGCTAAGTACCTTTCTTGCTGAGCCTCAGAGAACAGGAAGACAAATTCATTCGTTTGATGAGTATGTACCGATTGCTGATCCAGTCCTTGCAAATCAAGATTTTGAGGGCCAGGAGCTGGAAAGATTCCGTATAGATAAAGACCGCATCCCATTGCTATTTCTCAGACGATTAAGTGGAGTAATTGAACCTGAATGATGGTTAAAGGCTGGCCTGATTCGAGCTACCTGTTACAGGTCAATCATGACAATCGACAGCCAATTAAATAGGTTTTGATGTTAAAACGAGTTGCAGCTTAGCGTGAACTAAATTAAGTTGAGCCAAACCCAGATCTAGCTCTCCCTGTAATACCACTCCGGTATTTAGGAGGCGATCGAGCAATTCTAAAATCGACGGGTTAGCAGATGTTTCGCCAGGATAGTATCCTCCTGTTTGGGGAAATAGCGAACCCAGATCGCCCAGGTCAATGTTGAGGTCTGCTGGATCGATCTCAAACACATCACATAGATGTACAACCTGCTCTTCCAGTTTTCTCAAGCTATCGGAAGCACGCTCCAGATCGTTATCACCCAGGTCTCCAGTTTCCATGCGGCGGATGACCTGAGCTTCCATTAACTGCCGAATTAACTCAACAACGGTTAGCAGAAGTGGGGCTAATCCTGCTTCCATTTTCTTGGCCGGAAGAGGCTCAGGCTGAAGAGCGCTATCAGGAAAGATTTGAATAGAGGGATCGAGGGGCATGGTTGGGCTAAAGGCTTGATGCGCCTTAGTTTGTTCGTTTAGAACTCAATGAAGAGAAACGATGACTGGTGGTAGAGGCAAGCGATACACCACGCTACAAAGCGTCGATCGCCAACTGGTAATCAACCGTTGCCAGTATCGTTTGGAGTCAAGAGTATGGATTAGCTTGGCTCACGCTCACAGAGTGCCCAGGTTACGCTCTTGCCAAACACGAGAGCGCCATTGCCGCTGAGATTCTTGGGTTAGCAGGTGCTGGTAGCCTGCGGCCATGCGTGCGCGATCGGCAGGAAGGGAAAGCGATCGCCCTCTAGCGCCGCTAGAGCGAAAACTCGGAATAGTTTTACAGGTGGCGATCTGCTTCATTGTTTTGATGGTGATCATGGTTCATCCTTCAGCGAGGTAGAGGTTAAAGCGTCTGAAGTGTAGAGCAACACCGGGTTGGACTTTAGAGCCGAATTTCAATGCGTCGCTGCACTCGTTTGTTATCCCTGAGCGCTTCGGAGCGATCGCAGCTCATTTTCTAAACTCTCAACTCGGGCTTGAAGCTGATGGTTAGAATCCGTCAGTTGCCGAGCCTGGCTGCTGAGATAGGGGTCGCTCTCCCACCAATTGATACCAATTTCCCTGGCCTTATCTACAGAAGACACCAGTAACCGAATGCGAATACTGAGTAGCTCTGTTGATCCAACCGACACCGAGATATCCCCTGCAATCACAATGCCTTTATCAAGCACCCGCTCAAGCACATCGGCCAATGTAGAGCCCTGGGTTGAGGTCGTGATAGTGCGGTTAGTGTTGTTGGCAGGATAGGTTTGGGGAGCAATCGTCATAATGATTCAACCTGCTGAAGTGGGCTACTGTGAACCTGATAAACAGAAGGCTGCTCTACACTATTTTGAGCCGTCAATAACCCCTTTTCAGTTAAAGCATGGAGCGCATTGACAGCTTGAAAGCGGCTAATTCCTAAGGCAGATTCAATTTCAGAAGGTCGAGCATTTTGCGCCTGCTGCAAGTAGTTATACACCTCCTGCTCATGGGGTACCTGTTCAGCAGCAACCGTCATAGCAGGTTCAGGCTCAAGGTCAAAGTCAATGGCTGCTAGCGTATGGCTATCCACTTCCAAATCAGACGGTTTGTCAGCGCTGATATCGTTGCAAATCAAATCGTTGAACAACTCCCACAGCATCTGAGTCGCTTTGTTCATTGGGACGCTGGCACGAGAGAGCAGTATGTCCTGGCAAACATCCCGAAATTCGGAGTTTTCTGGCATGACCAGGATTTCGTGTTCGTGGCAGATTTTTGCCAACATCAAGCACGATCGCAGCCCTGACGCATTATCAGTATTGGTTCGGTGTCGAAACTCTGCGACTAAGCGCACGATAATTAGAGCACTTTCTCGGTCGATCTCTGTTTTTTGAACAACAATTTCTTGCTGAGTCAGTTCATCCGGCTCAGGCATATGAATGGTGATGAGCCGATCGAGCAACGCATCCTGGGTGCTGTGTACTCCACAATATTCCTCTGGATTAGAGGTAAAAATCGCCCGAAAGTTTGGGTTAACCCGGACATACTCAGTGCGGTTGTTGCTGGGTGGCAACACCAGCAATTTTTCCTCTAGTGCCGACAGCAAAACGTTGTTTACTTCGGGACGCGAGCGATTAAATTCGTCGTACACCAGGGTAAACCCTTCTCGACAGGCCAGGGTTAGCCGAGAATCGACCCAATTTTGCCGGAGTTCATCCTCAACCTTGACAACACTATGAATATAGTTATCGACAACCTTCTTGCGGGTATAGCCCGACTGATTGCCGATCAAGTCCGAGGTTTTGAATTCATCGTCCCCAAACAGCAACATCATGGGGCGGCTGAGCAGATCGGCAAGGTGAAGTGCCAGGGTCGTTTTACCCGTTCCAGCAGGACCTCGTAGATGGATGGAATAGCCAGATTGCAGATAACGTAAGGCTCTAGCTGCTACTCGATCAACGGATGGAGTGCTAACAAAGCGCCGGGGGCGGGCATGGAAAACAGTAGTCACATCGCTTCCTCTTGAACTAAATAAACGCGATCGCGCTGAGTAATCAGTCCTTTTTTGATCAGGGCACGCAGGGCATCTACCACTTGAAATCGATTAATCTTCAATGAAGTTTCAATTTCTGTGAGCCGTGCCCCTTGAATTTGATGAATGTAGTTATAAATAGATTCTTCTAGAGGTTCCGTGGCCGTAGCAGTCGGCTTCGTTGCAGGGGTTGCCTTGACAACGGCCTGGGTTGGTTCAACCAATTCAACTAAAGCAACAGGTTGTTCTCGGCCTTTTGCCACGGGCACAGTGGGTAGAGACTGAAGCGTTGCTGCCAACGATGGTGCTGCGGCAGTTAGACCCGTCGTCGGAGAATCTCCCCAAACCGCTTGACGCAAACTGGCGCAGTATTGGCGAAGCTCATCTCGAAAGATCGATAACTGTTGGAACAGAGCATTGACTTCTGCGGTACGGCGATCGCGATCGTGCTGAAGAGTCTGCTGTAACTGCTGTGCCCGGTCTTGTCGCATCAGTTCCAGTTCAGCCAGGTAGGTTTCCACCTCTGAACGCAATGTCTCTACATAGCGGGTCAGTTCTTGAAAGAGCAGAGAATGTCGCTGCACTCGCTGCTCATGGCTGGTTTGCAACAGAGTTTGAACATAATGTTGAATCTGCTGCACGTTTGCCTGTAAGTCTTGCCGCAGCACTGCAACAGATTGGTGCAGATCAGTATGAAAGTGATTCAATTCTTGGGTGAGCTGTTGCGACATCAGCACACGGTTCGCTGCAACTAGATTCAAGAACTGCGCGGTTTGCGCCTGAAGCTGTTGGGAAAAATCTTGTAATTGCCGAGTGACCTCTTGCGCTTGCGCCTGTCGCTGTTGGCTAATGTGAACCAAAAGATTGCGCGTGTTTTCTTGTAGCTCTAGCTGAAATAGGCTGAGGTCATCACGAAGTTGAATGGCTTTGGTGTGGCGATCGCGTTGGAATGCAGCTAGAGTTTCACAGACTTGCTGATGGCGCTGAGCCGCTTCTTGCTGCCGTTGCTGCTGTTGCTCTCGCCATGCATCTTTAAGAGACATCATGGAAACCTCCTCCTGCGAGGTCAGGGATACCAGGTAGATGAACTAGTTGGGGAGCTTGCAGGCTCCCCAATTCTTCGAAAACTATGCAGAGGGGACAGCAGCTTGAGAGGTTAGACCAACCGCTTCGGCATACTTCAAATAGGTTTCAACTGAAGCGATAACAATACGAGCTTCTACAGCAAGCAGTTCAATACCAACGAGAGAAACACGAACCCAAGCGTCAACCACGATTCCTTTGTCGAGGATGCGATCGACCACTTCAGCCAAGCTAGAGGAAGAGTTTACTTTTTCAACAGCCATGATTAATTACCTAACTAACTACTTTGATGCAAATTTAACGTGCCAATCGTTCTTTTTAGGGACAAACAGAAGATTGGGTTCTCTCGTACAATTTAAGTACTTAATCCTGTTAGGAATGACAGCGAAATTGCTGAACTTCAACTAATTAAAATAATTGACCTACGGTGAAGTACTGAATATGCCTAACAGTCGCCCAAGAATCTGCTGATTGACATCACTCCATCCCCCGGCTCGTCGTATACGACGACACTAAGTAAGTTTGCGAACAAACCCTAAAAATGGAGCTATTCAAATCCTGCCCGGTTTATATAAATCACTAACTTTAATTACAAAACGAAACAATCAATACATAAAATCAAACATTTTTGTGTATTGAGCAAAACCCACAACTGGCCTGGCAAACTGGCTACTGGCGATCACTCTTATTTTTTGACAGACAAACACTTCTGAAATGCAGGTTTTCATCTGCACTCCAGAAGTGTTATGGCAGGTACGCCAAACGTAGAGCAGTTTAAATGCTGCTACAACGGCACTTTTCTGCCTGAGTCATACAAGTTAAAGTAAGGTTATTTTTGAATGCTTTGATTGCCGTATAGCCACGGAATACCAACCATTTCGCAAGAGTACCTGATGACAACTGGTTATTCTTGAACTCGTCGCTCAAACTCTTCGCGGGTTGATTCAACCAGAGCCGAAGCCTGTTGATACACATCCTTATGTTCTTGGTTTAACCAGTTTAACAAACGAGAAAGTTGTGCATTTCGTAGCTCTAGATCGGTTTGAAATATAGCCGCTGTCGCCATATGTTTTGCATATTGCTCTGGATGGCCTTGAGCAATGAAACTGGCTGTTAATAGCGTGAGTGCCTGCTGACGAACGACATCAGAAGATTGACCGGAAAGCATAAATTTATCGCCTTGAATAGAGATGAAGAAAGGATACGTTTGAGCCGATGCCTGAGAAGGGTGTAATATTCTGCATTAGCCTCAAACCTCTTCCGTCTGAGAGGATGTTTTAGAAGTATCAAATATGCTGCATTCGCCCCCTAAATCCCCCAACCTTGTGGGACTTCCGAGTCGATTCTGTTTCACCCCCCACCCCTCGAATTAGGGCGGTTCGAGTGGCAATCAGTACGTTTAAACCATCCTCTACGATGGACATCACTAGCGTTGCTTTTGGGCTGCCAGTAGCTGATGTGCAGACGCGAAGTTTTCAGTCGTAATTTGGATGCTGCTGGGATCGGTGAACCCTTGAGCGCGATAATGGCGAATTGCTTCCAGGGCAGCTTGATTGCTCAAGAGGGCTAAATCAGCACCGTTCCAGCCATCTGTTTCGCTTGCCCACTGGGTTAAGTCAACCTGTGACAGGGGGCGATCGTGGTTATGAACCTGCAAGATTGCCAGACGACTTTGCAAATCAGGCAAATCAATTTTGAGCTGGAGGTCTAAGCGGCCAGCTCTTAGCAGTGCCGGGTCAAGCGCTTCAGGGCGATTTGTTGCTCCAACGAGCAAAACGTTGGCACAGCCTTGCAGCCCATCCAGCTCGGTCAGCAGTTGCCCGACGACGCGATCGCTCACACCAGAGTCACCCTGAAAACTGCCCCGTGCCGGAGCCAGGGTGTCAATCTCGTCAACAAACACAACACAGGGCGCGGCCTGCCGTGCTTTGGTAAATAGTTCTCGAACGGCCTGCTCTGCCGCACCCACCCAGCGATTCAGCAACTCAGGGCCATTAACCGCAATGAAGTTGGCTCTAGCTTGAGAAGCGATCGCCTTTGCCAGTAGCGTTTTCCCGGTACCCGGTGGCCCCCAAAGTAAGATGCCGCGTGGTGCTTTCGCTCCGGTCTGTTGATAAAGTTCAGGATAAAGCAACGCGCCTTCAACCGATTCTTGTAAGGTTTGCTTAGCTGTTTCTAATCCTCCGATTTGCTCCCATGTCACATCGGGTGATTCAACCTCAACGGAGCGCAAAACGGAGGGCTTGACCTCTCGAATGGCTTGCAGAAAATCAACCTGGGTTAAGGTCATGGTCTCTGGAATGGGATGATCCAGGGAGGGTACCTGACGACGCAGAGCCGTATAAGCCGCTTTCTGGCAAACCGCCTTTAAATCAGCACCTACTAACCCAACAGAGAGATCTGCGATCGCCCCCAAATCCACCGACTCATCTAGCGGCATTGTACGGGTGAGGATTTTCAAAATCTCCAACCGTCCGTCGCGATCGGGAACTCGAAACTGCACTTCGCGATCGAAACGACCGGGGCGACGCAATGCCGGATCGATGTGATCGGGACGATTAGTAGCCGCCAGAACAATCACGCCGTTGGTTTTAGCAAACCCATCCATTAAACCTAAAAGCTGCGCGACTAAGCGCTTTTCAACTTCGCCTTCTACTTTGCTGCGATCGGGCGCGAGACTATCAATTTCGTCAATAAACACCAGGCAGGGGGTAGAGCGGCTGGCTTTTTCAAAAATGCTGCGTAATTTACCTTCCGCTTCGCCGTAGTACTTGCCCATTACCTCAGGGCCCACGATCGCAATGTAGTTTACACCTAACTCTTCAGCTAAAACTCGTGCAGTCAAGGTTTTGCCGGTGCCTGGAGGGCCAACCAGCAGAACACCGCGCGTTGGCTCCAACCCCAGTTTGGCTAGCAGTTCTGGACGTTTTAGCGGCAGTTCGACCAGCTCTCTTAATTCCCGAAGAATGTCGGCCAGGCCGCCAATGTCCTTTAAAGATGCTGTGTGGGCATCGGCTGGGGGCGGCGTTACAATCACCGGGTCTGGAGACGCATCAGGGTTAGGCCGGACACGCCCCGTACCCATGCCACCCGTTGGAATGTTGCCCTGGCGCGGAATGCTGCTTAAGCTGCGGGAGTTAAATTGAATGTCGGTTTTAATCTCTCCTTTTTCCGCCTTTTCTTCTAGCGCTTTTGCAAGTTCTAAGAGCTGTTCAAATCCTTTGAAGAAATCGCTCATGCCACCGTCCCTGCACAGTTATTCAGTCTATAGTTATCCCCGTTTGTTGGGCACTCTAACGGTGTAGGACTCCTCAAGCCTGGCTCTGGATGTGCTGCTCTGTTGATGTAATTCAGAGGATCGTTGCCACATGATGCCGCTTCAAAATGCAAAATCGCTTCACGTTTTACCCACTACCACTCAAGACCGCTTGAGCCAGTTCAACACGCTTCATCTGGCCATGTTTAGCGGGAAAGGAGGTGTTGGCAAAACAACGCTGTCATGTGGCTTTGCCCGCTATTGGGCACGACAATTTCCCGATGAGCAAATTCTGTTGCTGTCTACCGATCCAGCTCATTCGTTAGGCGATGTGCTACAGGTTCCGGTGGAGAACACAGCACGCTCTATGGCAGATTTGCCCAATTTATCGGTTAGAGCTTTAGACGCTCAAGCCCTGCTGCAAGCGTTCAAAACCCGCTACGGAGAAGTACTTGAGCTATTAGTGGAGCGGGGAAGTTTTGTCCAGGGGAACGATCTGAGTCCAGTATGGGATTTGAGTTTTCCTGGCCTGGATGAGTTGATGAGCATTCTGGAAATCCAGCGACTGTTGCGCGATCGCGTCGTTGATCGAGTGGTGGTGGACATGGCTCCCAGTGGCCACACCCTTAACCTGTTCGGCCTAATGGACTTTTTGGACAACTTCATTGAAGCGCTGGATTTATTTCAGGAGAAGCATCGCGTTATCAGTCAAACCTTTGCCGGACGATATGTGGCGGACGAGGCCGATGCTTTTTTGGTGGAAATGAAGGCCGATTTGGCAGCAGGACGGCAATTGCTCCAAGACCAGCAACAAACGGCGTGTTTAGTGGTGGCGATCGCTGAACCAATGAGCTATTTGGAAACCCAACGCTTTCTTAGCGCTTTGGAAAATCTCCAGATTCCAGTGGGCGGCCTGTTTGTCAATCATCTCTCAACAGACTCTATGCACTGGCAAACCGAGCGAGGAGCGGTCGTAGAACAGCACCATCTACTGAATCAATATCTGGAACTAGCCGACTCTCGATCGGTTTTTGCGATTCCACAGCAGCTTAAAGAACCCGTTGGCGTTGCGGCTCTGGATGCACTGGTTGAACAGATTCAGATGGCTCAGCGAGTGCATGACGTAGACATCACTCACAAGACGCAAATCGTCCAAACCCCTCAAAAACTGCTGCCTTGCTTCAATGACTTTGTGATAGAAGGGCGACAACTCATCATTGTGGGCGGCAAGGGAGGGGTCGGCAAAACGACGATAGCGGCGGCGATCGCCTATGGCATGGCGCAACGTCACCCCGAGCGGAACGTTCGGGTAATCTCCATCGATCCGGCTCACTCGTTGGGAGATGCGTTTGGATCATTACTGGGGCATGAACCCATTCAGATGACCAGCAACCTCAGCGCTCAAGAAGTAGATGCCGATCGCATTCTTGATCAGTTTCGCGCAGATTACCTGTGGGAACTGGCAGAAATGATGAGCGGTGAGACAGGAGACGACTCCCTGAAAATTGCCTATGGGCCGCAGGCGTGGCGGCAGATTGTGGCACAGGCGCTTCCGGGAATTGATGAAATGCTGTCACTGATCACCGTGATGGAACTGCTGGAGCAAAAAGCGCAGGATTTGATTGTGCTGGATACGGCTCCAACCGGGCACCTGCTTAGATTTCTGGAAATGCCTACCGCATTGGGAGACTGGCTTGCCTGGATTTTTAGACTGTGGATTAAATACCAGGATGTGGTGGGGCGAACGGAGTTTATGGGACGGCTGCGATCGCTGCGTCAACGGGTGATGCAAGCGCAGAAGAAACTTCAAGACCCGAACTACACGGAATTTATTGGAGTGCTTCAAGCGCAGACAGCGATCGTGTCAGAAGCCGAAAGATTGGCTCAATCCCTTGAGCAGATGGGAATTAGCCAGCGTTACATCGTTCAAAATCGATTTCAGCCAGAGCAGGAGATGCAGTCAACCGCCTTTAGTCAGCAAACCATTGTGAAACTACCCGAATTGCCGAGGGCGATCGCTCCCCTAAACCAAATTCAAACAGCCGCTTCTCTGCTCTTTTGAGGCTGGCTCATCCTTATCCCTGGTATTTCACTGGTATTTCAAAAGCATGATATCGCTCAACTATTGCGCTTTTCAATGGTTGAGTCGCTGTAAAGCTGGCACAATCGAAGATGGACTGAACCCACAGACTCATTCATCAAGATTGGGTCTGGCCAGACTTGCCATTCAGGCCGTCCAACAGAGCCTTGTTGGAAACACTCAGCCAAGCGTTTGTGATGTTGCCATTATCAAGCTTAGATACGTCTACCAATCCATTCCTGTCGCTCCGCTACGAACCTGCACTACAAAGCCTGGGTGATGATTACTACGATGTGGTTAGTGCGGCAAGCTTCCCCAACCATATCTTGCGCTTTCGCAACGATGAAGTGTTGCAGACAATCGGACTCGATCCGCAAACGGTCACAGATGCCGATTTTGTTCTGGCGTTCGGCCACTTTTTGGAACGTCAACCGCTGTTGGCCTTGCGCTACCACGGCTATCAGTTTGGCGAATACAACCCATCGTTAGGAGACGGCAGGGGCTTCCTCTACGGACAGGTACGCGGGGTTGATGGTGAGCTATATGATTTCGGCACCAAAGGTTCTGGAACAACGCCCTACTCTAGAGGGGGCGATGGCAGGCTAACGCTTAAAGGCGGAGTGCGGGAAGTGCTAGCGGCTGAAATGCTGCATCGGTTGGGGGTACGCACGTCTCGCTGTCTGAGCCTGATTGAAACAGGGGAATCGCTGTGGCGTGGCGATGAACCGTCTCCAACTCGCGCTTCGGTGATGGTGCGTTTTAGCCGATCGCACATTCGGTTTGGCACCTTTGAACGACTGCATTACCTCAAGCGCCCCGATTTAATTCAACCGCTGCTGGATCACGCGATCGAACACTATTACCCGCATTTAATCCATCAGGCCGATCGATATGCCCGGTTCTATGCAGAACTGGTGCAGCGAGTAGCAGACCTGACGGCACAGTGGATGTCGGTGGGGTTTTGCCATGCGGTGTTGAATACCGACAACATGTCGATTACAGGCGAAAGTTTTGATTATGGCCCCTATGCATTTGTCGATCGCTACGATCCTAAATTCACTGCTGCCTATTTTGACTACTTTGGCCGCTACAGCTACGGCAACCAACCTATCATCTGTCGCTTAAATTTGGAACTGCTGCAAGCCCCCCTCAAGGCGGTGATTTCACCAGACGAGATGAACGTCGGTTTAGCGCAGTTTGATCAGCGCTATGACCTCACCTATCGGCAGCGGATGATGCACAAACTGGGATTTGACCAGCTTCCAGCAGAGCAAGCCGAGGAATTGCTCAGGCACACCATTCGACTGCTGCAAACTACTCAGGTGGGGTATCACGACTTTTTTCTGGCACTCCGGCAGCAGTTTTCACACCGTTGGCGAGACGATGCAGCAACTATTTTGGCTCAGCCTGAGTCTACAGAATCATCTGCTCAAGCCGATGATGTGCATACGCTCGTCGATCGCTGGCGGCAATGCTATCACCGAGTTTTGGCGAGTTTGCCCCTCGACGAAATGGAGCAGGTGGCAAAGCGGCTGAACCAACATAACCCAGCCACCATCATCATTCGGCCTGAAATTGAAGCGATTTGGGAGCCGATCGCCCTTGAAGATAACTGGTCGCCATTCTATGACTTGCTAAAGCGAATTCGAGAATCAGTGGTGGATCGTTAGCATCACTCTTCCGTTCGGATCTAGGATCGGAGTGTTGACCGCAAGGATAGAACTGTCTGTGGCTAAATCAAGCGACCTAGCAGGATTGCCCATCTCGCCCCTGCAACGCACTCCGCTGTATGAGCTGTATGCTGAATCCAAAGCCCGGATCACTCCATTTTCGGGTTGGGAAATGCCCGTACAATACGAGGGCATCACCAAAGAGCATCAGGCGGTACGGCAGCAGGTGGGGATGTTTGATATTTCTCACATGGGGAAATTCAAGCTGAAAGGGGCAACCGTTCTAGAACAGCTTCAGTATCTGGTTCCGTCCGATTTGGAGCACCTGCAACCGGGTGAAGCGCAATACACCGTTTTGCTGAATGAACAGGCCGGGATTATTGACGACCTGATCATCTACTACCAGGGTGCCGATACGGCTGGCATTCAGGACGTGATGATTATCGCCAACGCCGCCACCACTGCTAAGGATAGAGACTGGTTACTGTCTCATCTCGATCAGGCAAACCTGGTGTTTGAAGATCGGTCGCCTACTCAAGTTTTGCTTGCGATTCAAGGGCCAGAAGCGGCTCCAACGTTTCAGCCCTTTGTTGAACATGATTTGGCCACCGTTGGTCGCTTTGGTCACTTTGAGAGCAATGTGCTGGGGAAACCTGCATTTGTGGCTCGAACCGGGTACACCGGGGAAGACGGGTTTGAGGTCATGCTTGATCCAGGCGCAGGGATTGAGCTGTGGCGATCGCTCTTAGCTGCCGGGGTTACACCGTGCGGCCTGGGTGCGCGAGACACGCTGCGGCTCGAAGCAGCAATGGCACTGTATGGGCAGGATATTGATGAAACGACGACTCCTCTAGAAGCCGGGTTGGGGTGGCTAGTGCATCTCGATCGCAACAGCGACTTTATGGGTCGGGCGGTGCTGGCAGAGCAGAAGCAATTTGGAGTCGCCCGTCGGTTGGTGGGTATTCGGATGGAGGGGCGCAACATTGCGCGACACGGGTATCCCATTCTCTACAAACAGGAGGCGATCGGCACAGTCACCAGCGGCACCCTGTCGCCAACTCTGGGATACGCGATCGCCCTAGCCTATGTACCCACTCACCTTGCCAGGGTCGATCAGGCATTAGAGGTTGAAATTCGCGGCAAAACCTATCCGGCTACAGTAACCAAACGCCCCTTCTACAAACGCACAATGTAGGCTATGAGTAGTGAGTTAGCGTTTATTGCTGCAACGAAGGAGCATTATGGCGTTTGAATATCCTGACAGCCTGAAGTACCTCGATTCGCACGAATGGGTGCGACTAGAAGGAGACACCGCAACGATTGGCATCACAGCCTTTGCGGTCGATCAACTGGGTGATATCGTCTTTCTGGAATTGCCAGAAGAAGGAGATGCGATCGAAAAAGGGGAAAGCTTCGGCACCATTGAATCTGTAAAAGCCGTGGAAGACCTCAACGCTCCCGTTTCTGGAACCATTCTCCAGCGTAACGATATCCTGATCGACTCACCAGAACAGTTAGCCAACGATCCGTATGAAGGCGGCTGGCTACTCAGGGTTCGGCTAGAAGATGCCAGCGAGTTAGACGACACGCTTTCAGCGGCAGAATATCAGGCGCAGGTCGAGGGAGAGTAGGGTTACTTTAGGGGTTGCCTCAGCGGCTTTGGATGACTTGCTATGGTGAAAGAGTGTCGTTTAGACACATTCGATACTTACAGATCAATCAGGCTTGAAACAATATCTGAGGAATGCAATCAGCAGGTGCAATAGTTCGATGAGATCAGCCTTGTCTCCTACGATTTATTTCAAGTTGTTTCAGAATAGTTAAGAGTTAAGCCTGCTGTTTCGCCATTGTTCCTGAATAATCCAAAGCTTCTATGTCCTCAGAGCCTTTTACTTTCCTGCAAGACATGCCCGAACTGAACCGTATAACTGATGAGACGCAAACCGCTTCTCCATCAGCGCAAACTGTATCGTCTGCCCGTTTAGAGCAGGTGCAGGAGTCAGGCGCAGCCCATATCGCCTCGCATTGGCAGCGATCGCAGCATGATTTTCAGCAACGGCACATTGGCCCGAATGCTGAAGAAATTCAGCAAATGTTGGAATATCTGGGATTTCCTAGCTTAGACGCGCTGATTGATCAGGCCATTCCGGCTGGAATTCGGCTGAAACAACCGCTCCAGCTTGGGAAAGGGCGCAGCGAGCATGAGTTGCTCAAGGAACTGAAGGCGATCGCCAGCAAAAACCAGGTCTTTCGCTCCTTCATCGGCATGGGATATCACAACTGCATCACACCGCCTGTGATTCAGCGAAACATTCTGGAAAATCCGGGGTGGTATACCCAATACACGCCCTACCAACCCGAAATTGCTCAGGGTCGGTTGGAAGCCCTGCTCAATTTTCAGACGATGGTGATTGACCTGACAGGACTGGAAATTGCTAACGCGTCCCTGTTGGATGAGGGAACGGCGGCAGCAGAAGCCATGACCATGAGTTACGGATTGTATAAAGGCAAGGCGCAGGCGTTTTGGGTATCGCAGGAGTGCCATCCCCAAACGCTCGATGTGATCCAGACGCGGGCAAAACCACAGGGAATTGAGGTCATTGTGGGCGATCACCGTACGTTTGAATTTGATCAGCCTATTTTTGGAGCGTTGCTGCAATATCCGGCCAGTGATGGTGCTGTTTATGACTATCAGGGATTTGTCGATCGCGCCCATGCGGCAGGGGCGCTGGTTACCGTTGCGGCTGATTTACTCAGTCTGACGTTGCTCAAACCACCGGGCGAATTTGGGGCTGATATTGCGATCGGCAACACTCAACGCTTTGGAGTGCCGTTGGGGTATGGTGGCCCTCATGCCGCCTATTTTGCTACCAAAGATGCCTACAAACGGCAAATTCCCGGGCGTTTAGTCGGGGTTTCTAGAGATGTGGCAGGCCAGCCAGCCCTGCGACTGGCCTTGCAAACCCGCGAGCAACACATCCGGCGGGAAAAAGCCACCAGTAACATTTGCACGGCGCAAGTGCTGCTCGCGGTGATGGCAGGAATGTATGCGGTGTATCACGGCTCTGCCGGACTCAAGCAGATTGCCGCACAGATTCATCAACTGACAGTGATTCTGGCGACGGGTTTGGCAGAGTTGGGCTATTCGCTTGGGGCAGAACCCTTCTTCGATACGCTGCGGGTAGAGGTTGGGGAACAGCAAGCGGCGATCGTGGAACGGGCGATCGCCCATCAGATTAACTTGCGGATCATTGATGCCCACACATTAGGGATATCGCTAGACGAATCGACTACGTTGCAAGACGTACAGGATCTCTGGCAGGTGTTTGCCGGGGAGCGATCGCTTCCGTTCTCGCTGGAGACCCTCTCACCCCGCTCCCCGCTTGAGCCGTCCTCGCCGTTTTATCGAACCTCACCGTATCTCACCCATCCCGTTTTCAATACCTATCACTCCGAGACAGAACTGCTGCGCTATATGCATCGGCTACAGTCCAAGGATTTATCGCTAACAACAGCGATGATTCCGCTCGGCTCTTGCACAATGAAGCTTAACGCCACGGCTGAAATGCTGCCCGTTAGCTGGCCAGAGTTTGCTCAAATTCATCCCTTTGCGCCGCTGGAGCAAACCCAGGGATATCAACTTCTGTTTCAGCAGCTCGAACAAATGCTGGCCGAAATTACGGGATTTGATGGCATCTCGCTTCAGCCTAATGCCGGTTCGCAAGGAGAATATACCGGGCTGCTGGTGATTCGTCGTTATCATCAGCACCGTGGAGAGGGCGATCGCCACATTTGTCTGATTCCAGAATCGGCGCATGGCACGAACCCAGCCAGTGCGGTGATGGCCGGAATGAAAGTGGTGGTGGTGGCCTGCGACAGCAATGGCAACATTGACATCACTGACCTCAAAGCTAAAGCCGAACAGCACCAGGAGCAGCTAGCAGCCCTGATGGTCACCTATCCTTCAACCCATGGTGTGTTTGAGGAAGGCATTCGAGATATCTGTGACATCATTCACGCGAACGGCGGGCAGGTATACATGGATGGAGCCAATCTCAACGCGCAAGTTGGGTTGTGCCGTCCCGCAGATTTTGGGGCAGATGTTTGCCACCTCAACCTGCACAAAACTTTCTGCATTCCCCACGGTGGCGGCGGCCCCGGAATGGGGCCTATCGGTGTCAAGGCTCATCTGGTGCCGTTTTTGCCCGGTCATACCGTCATCAACATCGATGGAGCCAGCAACCGCCAACCGGCAACCGCGAACGGCAAGGCACCGACCCGAATGGGTGCCGTATCAGCCGCGCCCTGGGGTAGCAGCAGCATTCTGCCGATTTCGTGGATGTATATTGCTTTGATGGGGACGGCTGGCTTAACCAGGGCAACCCAGGTCGCCATTCTCAACGCCAACTATATTGCCAAACGACTAGAGGGTCAGTACTCCGTTCTCTATAAAGGCAAACACGGGTTGGTGGCACACGAATGCATCTTAGATTTGCGCCAGTTCAAAAAAACAGCGGCGATCGAAGTGGATGATATCGCCAAACGCCTGATCGATTATGGCTTTCATCCACCCACCGTATCCTGGCCTGTTGCGGGTACCGTAATGGTAGAACCGACCGAAAGCGAGGCGAAGCCAGAGCTAGACCGATTCTGTGATGCCATGATTGCAATACGTGCAGAAATTCGTGAGATTGAGCAAGACAAAGCCGATCGCCAAAACAATGTGTTGAAAAATGCTCCGCACCCGGCATCCGTTCTCATAAGCGACGAGTGGGATCGTCCCTATTCGCGATCGCAAGCGGCTTACCCCACTCCCTGGACTCGCGACAATAAATTTTGGGCAGCGGTTGGCCGGATCGACAATGCCTATGGCGATCGCCATCTGGTTTGCTCCTGCTTGCCCATCGACGCATACACCTAACTCCTATCACCCGAAAATCAAATGGATAGCTGGTGGCAATCAACGTTTCCGCAGGGACGGCAAACGCTACATATTCAAGATGCAAACGGTCGCAATGTCGCGATCGCCTACGGCACAGCAGGCGAAGGGCAACCCCTGCTGCTACTGCACGGTATCGGCAGTTGGAGTTACAGTTGGCGCAAAAGTGTGGCTCCCCTGTCGCGCTATTTTCGGGTGATTTGTCCAGATGCAAAAGGACATGGATTTTCTCAGGCCGCTCCTGAGAATGAAACAGTGGGTCACCAAATTGTTGAACTGGCGCAAATCATTACAACACTCAGCGATCGCCCTGCCATTGTGGTGGGGGAATCGATGGGAGCGTTAACCGCTTTAGCCGTCGCTGAAACCCAACCCGAATTGATCGATCGCCTGGTGTTAATTAATGCCCCTGTGTTTCCGCAACAGCTACCCAGTTGGGGAATGCGATGGTTATCGTACTTACCGCTGGAGCTGGTGCAGTTGGTAGAGCAGTTTCGGCTGGCGCAGCCCTTAGCGCCAGCCATTCGCGAAATTACCCGCATCGCCCGCGAAGAGGTCGTCGTGAATCCTGCTGAAATCACGTCCGAAGAAATTTACTGGTTAACCTATCCCTACATCTACCGTTCTGGACCACTGACCCAGTTTGCCGTAGATCTACAGCAGGCCGCACAGGAAATTAACCGCCTACAGCAGAATCAGCCAAACTTAATTCGCCAGATTCAGGACGATTTGGTTAACGTAAGCTGTCCCAGTCTAATTCTCTGGGCCGATCAAGACCGCTGGTTTCCCCAAAAAGATGGCGAAATGCTTCATGCCCGTTTGCCACACTCGCGGCTGCAAATCATCCCAAACTGCGGGCACAACGCTTCTGGAAGCAATCCAACCGCCGTTAATACCGCTATTTTGCAATTTTTAGCAGAAACGAGCGATCGCCAAGCCTAAACCACGCCTACACGGTTCCCCGATTGGGTGATGCCAGGTTGCGGAATCGAGTAAACTGCGGTTCAAACAACAGTTTCACCGTACCCACCGGGCCATTTCGGTGTTTATTAATGATGACCTCAGTAATACCCCGATCGGGCGTATCTGGATTGTAGTACTCGTCCCGGTACAGCATGATAATGATGTCAGCATCTTGCTCGATCGAGCCAGACTCTCTCAAGTCAGACATCATTGGTCGCTTATTTGTGCGGGCTTCAACCCCTCGGCTCAACTGCGACAGCGCAATCACCGGCACATTCAGTTCACGGGCTAATCCCTTGAGCGATCGCGTCACGCGGGAAAGTTCCTGCACCCGGTTCTCGCTACCGCTGCCTTCCATCAGTTGCAGATAGTCGATCAAAATTAAGCCCAACGCTCCACCTTGTTCAGCTTGCAGACGACGAGCCTTCGATCGCATCTCCGTCACCGAAATATTGGGCGTGTCGTCAATAAAGACGGGTAACTGCGACAGAACGCTAATAGCGTGCCCCAACGGCTCCCATTCATTTTGGGCAATACGACCCGATCGCAACCGTCCGCTTTCAATCTGCACTTCGCTAGAGAGCAAGCGATAGACCAACTGCTCTTTCGACATCTCCAGGCTGAACACGGCCACTGGCAGCTTGTGAAATGCAGCAATGTTGCGAGCAATATTCAACACAAAACTCGTCTTGCCCATCGCCGGACGAGCCGCAGCAATAATTAAATCAGAGCGCTGAAAGCCCTGGGTCATTGCGTCCAGGTCATAAAAGCCACAGGAGATCCCAGGCAAAACCATGCCCAGGGAGCGACTCTCGATATCTGAAAACGTAGAGGTCAGAATATCGGACGTGGCAACCAGGCTTTGATGCGGTCGATCCTGCGTGATGCTAAAAATCTTCTGCTCAGACTGGTCGAGAATTTTCTCCAACGAAGACGTTGTTTCGTAACCCAGTTGAGCAACCTCAGTTCCCACCTGGATCAGCTTGCGGCGCAAATACTTGTCCATCACCAGTTGGGCATACTGGTCGATGTTGACAGCGCTAATGGTGCGATCGATCAGTTGAACCAGGCGGCTTTGCCCACCCACCTTTTCCAGCAGATTATTGTCATGCAGCCAGGTAGTAACGCTCATCAGATCCGTTGGGCTGCCTTGCGCTTGCAGCTTAAGAGCAGTCCGATAGATTTCCTGATGAGCGCTGATGTAGAACGCCTCTGGACGCAGCAGTTCCGCAACCCGACCAATGGCTTCCGGGTCGAGTAAAATCCCCCCCAAGATCGCTTCCTCCGCATCAATGTTCTGGGGCGGAAGGCGATCGCTGTATGCCTGAAAGTTAAGCTCTTGAACCATAACTGAAGGCCACTAAGGGGAATACAAAAGCAGCCAAAAATCGCTTAGGACGGAACGACCTGGATTTCGACTGTCGCAGACACTTCGGGATGAAGTTTAATCTCAACCTTGTAACTGCCAGTTTTATGAATTTCTGGGACTTCAATTCCCCGACGGTCGATCTCAATTCCCGCTTTTGCTTGAATCAACTCCGCCACTTCTCGATCGGTGACGGTACCGAAGATAGCATCCTTTTCACCAACCTGCTTGGCGATCGTCATTGGCCCAACCACTTCCAGAGTCGCCTTGCGAGATTCAGCCTGCTGCTTTTCTGCCAATAATCTCTGACGCTCGGCTTCACGTCGCCGCTCAACCTGCCTAAGAACGCCCGGAGTGGTGCGAACGGCAATTCCCTGGGGAATCAAATAGTTGCGAGCATACCCAGGCGCAACATCCACCAGATCTCCGCTTTTACCAAGCTTGCTAACGTCTTTGTTTAAGACTAATTGAATCCGTTTTGCCATGAGCTTCCCTAGTTACTAACTGCTTACTAACTGCGCCAATTTGCCAGAGGCTGAGCGGAAAATCAAAACACTTGTACTACTAGCACTGCACTATAGTTTAGCGTTTGTGACTCGCCCACACACGACTAGTTTCAAAAACCTTAACTTGTTGCACAAAAATAGCCCCAATCAGTCCAGGGCAGTGAACAAGCAGGCAAAATCTAGTCAGACACATTATGGTAACGAAATCAGTTGGGCGATCGCAACCTACTGACCCGTCTTTTCGCTAAATCACTTTTCACTAAACCATGACCATTAGTTGTAGTTGCGAAGCGCACCACAGATACAACAACTTGCAAGAACCCGCAGCACAGTTCACAACTTCAGCTAAAGTGAGGGGTGGACGTGGCAAAGGATAGATTGTTGAATGGCGACCAAAATCATCCTCAACGCAGATCAGATTCATACGCTGGATCTGACTCCAGTGCAAACGCTGGTGAACGAGTGGCAACAGGCAGGGGCGATCGCCACACAAGGGCAACTCGTGCAGTTTGAGGTCAACTACCCACGCGATCCAACCGATCCAAGGGAGCTATCAGAAATCCCAGAAATTCGGCTTTGGTTTGTGCAGCTCGACGCTCGTTACCCCTGGATGCCCTTTCTCCTGGATTGGGAATCGGGTGAACTTGCCCGGTATGCCGCCATGTTGGTGCCGCATCAGTTTAGCCCCACCGAAGGCATTCAGTTCAACCCCGAAGCGCTCGAAATTTTTGTGATGAGTAAGGTGTTTGTCGTGCTGAACTGGCTACAGCAACAGGGAACGCCGAACCGTGCCAAAGTCAAGTTCATGACTCAGATATTAGGCTACGAGTTGGACGATGCCTTTTTTGACCTGATCGCGGTTTAGCGAACCATCGATCGCAACCGTATGCAGTTGGAGAGCGATCGCCCCTCTGCCATCACCGCTCCGACGCTTGCATCTCTTCATCCAGCATTTGCTGGTAAATCTCTGGCAACTGGTCTGTCATCGAGTTGGGTTCAATGCCATACCCCAAGCTCGTCCAGGTAGGAGACAACAACCACAACACTTCTGTCAAATTCCCCTCCCTGAGGAGTTGGGGCAAATCAGCCCCCCAGGCATTAGCGTCGGTTAACCAGGCATAGACAACGCGATCCTGATACTCCGGTTTAAAGCTGTAAGAGTCCCAGAATAAGAAGCCGCTGGGAACCGGATGGTACTGGTCTGCTTTTTCTAGCCAGGTGGTTGTAATGAACTGATAGCGCCCCGCTGCTGTGGTGCAGTCACCAACGTTTGGCCCTGCCACAATGGGGATGCAAATGTCTGGATGCTGGCTGAGATCGGCAACATGCTCGCCCCCATAGAGAATGGAGTAGGGGCGAGCGTTGTTCGATTCTGCGGCAGAAATGGTTCGCATCAAGGCGCGAATGTACGGATCGCCACCCTGCATCACCAGCGGAGTCGGGGTAACATCCCAGGTGGGGTCAAGGGGCGATCGCTCCAGCCGAGATTGCCGAATCTGCCAGAAAATGCTGACCATTGCCAGCACAATCAGGCACTTTGCAAAGAATGGGCCAGTCTGACTAAGCCAACGCCACAACCAGGGGCGATCGGCAACAGACTTCTCAGGGGTAACAGGAGTAACTGGCAGCAATGAACAACTCCAGCGCAACTGTCCCCCATTTTAGTCGGCAGCTACGCCACCCCAACAAATAGTTCTTCAAATGGCTTAGCTGGCGCTTCTGGCTTGGCCACAATTTCGACAATTTTGTTCTTGGATGCCGGTTGAAACAGAGCTTCCACACAAACTTGAGCCACTTTGGTGCGCGGGATGCTGCCTTCCGACAATGTATCTGCCCCAGACATGACGATCGAGTTAGAGTTATCTTCGTTTTTCAGCCCGCCGGGACGCACAATCGTATAGGGTAAGCCGCTCTTCTGAAGATAGTCCTCTGCTTGCTTTTTCCAGTACAAAATCAACCAGAACAGGTTGAGCGGGTGGAAAAACTGCGAAGCACACAGCGAAGACACCATCACGAACTGCTGAATTCCTTTTTCTCTGGCAACGTCCACCAGGTGCTTATTGCCCTCGTAATCAACCTTATAGGGGCCTGTCGGGTCAAAGCTGGGAGCCGCCCCAGTGGCAGAAATAAGAACTGTACAGTCAGCGATCGCACTCCGGAGGCTGTCTGGCTTTAGCACGTCGCCCACTACCAGTTCAGCTTCAGCAGGCAGTATTTGTCGCCCTTTTTCCAGATCACGAACAAGCGCCCGAACCGGGATATTTCGCTGCACTAACTCCTGAACAATCCGGCGTCCCGTTTCACCAGTAGCTCCTGCTACAAATGCTTTCATAGTCTCTACTCTATTAATTAATGGGTTGAACTAATTGGGGTGAACCATACGAAAAGGACAAAGCAAATAGGTCAAATTCTATTGATTTTTCCACAAAATTTGCTAAGAAAGATGAGGAAACCTATTAGCAATCCGTGTAGTCATCTAGGTCTGTCGGCAAGGGTAATCTGTCAACGATTTCTCCGTAAATCAATCAGGTTGCCCTTGGCAAACCAGGCAAACCCTCATACACCTCTCCGTAATTAAAAGGTGGTCATGCTTTTAAGTAACAGGATATGCTGAACGAACTAAGGGGTTATCGCTCGACCGATAGACTTCCGCAAGATAGAGGTTTAAGGATTCTCATTCAGATATCGAGTTGATTAATCAGCTTGTATTGAATGCAGGTTACATCCTTGGGTATCAGCAACGTTATCGTTGAGATCTTTCACTCACGGGCAAGCTGACCTGATTTAGCAAACCTGAAGAATAGATGGCAACATAGCAGGAACGCAGGTTTATGCAGGCAAATTCAGCAGAACATCAGCCTTTAGATGCTTCTAAATCGATACTGGGTGTAACATCTGACTTCATTGATAGCCACTCTTCCGGTGTAGAAGACGCAGCCCGCATCGGTTGTGAACCGTCTCACTTCCACGGGTTCTTTTCAAGCTGCATGGAAATGTATGCTGATGCACAGACTGTCGCCCAATATCTAGATGCACATCGGGGTTGGTTTCAGCGGTGTGCCCACCCCATGACAGCAGAACCTGTTGGCGAGAACGGCTATGCCCTCACCATTGGGCGGTTTGGCTCCTTCGGCTACGATGTTGAACCCAAAATTGGTTTAGACTTGCTGCCGCAAGAGCAAGGCGTTTACCGCATCAAAACCATTCCAATTCCAGACTACGTTCCTCCCGGCTATGAAGTCGATTTTCAAGCCGCTTTACAGCTTGTTCAGGCAGAAACTAACCTGGCTGAGGCAACATCAACCCTCCCCTCTATCCTGACTCAGGTGGAATGGGAGCTGAATCTGACCGTCTCCATCCAATTTCCTCGCTTTATTCAAGCACTGCCAAAGTCTCTAATTCAAACGACGGGCGATCGCCTGCTCAACCAAATTGTACGCCAGGTGTCTCATCGCCTGACCCACAAAGTGCAACAAGATTTTCACTCGGTGATGGATATTCCATTTCCTAAAAAGCGAAAGAAGTAGCATCGCATCTCCGACATAACTGACGCACGCTGGTAGGGATAGTCCCAATCGAACAGCGCTGTGGTCTGCATTGAACCTTATTGAACCATTCGAAGTGCTAGTACCAGGTAGGGAGCTGTTAGCTCCCTACCTTTTTTTGCGCTTTATTGCACTACGCTTAGAGGATATCTGGCTCGTAGCAGATAGCTCACCACCGTGAACCGACCTGGCGATCGGGGGTGATGGGGTGGTATCAGCCTTTCTTCCTTCATTGCGTCTAGCTCCATGTGGTCTCTTTCTATCCCTCGGCAGTTACGTCACTTGCTATTGGGATCAAAACGCCTCGCCATTTTTGAAGCATGTGTGATTGGAGTGGTCTCAGGGTTAGCCGCTGTTTTGCTCAAGCAAGGGGTGGGATGGTTGGGAGGATGGCGAGTTTATGCATCCTATGCGTTTCCAGCCTGGATAACCTTGCCGCTGATTGGGTTGGTTGGCGGTTTTTTAGCCGGATGGCTCGTGGAACGGTTGGCACCAGAGGCGGCAGGTAGCGGCATTCCGCAGGTGAAAGCGGCTCTGGCAAACGTACCGATCGCCCTCAATTTACGGGTGGCGATCGCCAAGATGATGAGCGTCATCTTGATCATGGGATCGGGGTTTAACTTGGGGCGGCAGGGGCCAACAGTGCAGGTAGGCGCGGCTCTGGCGGCACAGCTCAGCCAGTGGATTCCCACCTCCCCCGAATATCGTCGTCAATTGTTAGCAGCGGGAGCAGCGGCAGGGCTGGCAGCAGGATTTAATGCCCCGATCGCAGGCGTACTGTTTGTGGTGGAAGAGTTTCTGCAAGACTTTTCTGGATTGACCCTGGGTACGGCGATTTTGGCATCGTTTGTGGGAGCCGTCGTCTCCCGATTATTGGGCGATCAGGGACTCAATCTTGCACCCAGCATGACTGAACTTCAGGCCAGTTTTTCACTGGAGGATGTGCCGTTTTTTATTGTGCTGGGGCTACTGGCTGGCTTGCTCGGCGCGTTGTTTAGTAATGGAATTTTTGTCAGTCTGGCTTTCTATCGTCGCGTTATAAAGCTGGGATTGCCGTGGAAGATTGGGCTGGCAGGGCTGATTACCGGAGCGATCGTGGTGATGCTGCCAGCCGCCTTTCGAGACAGCACTGGGTTACAGGAATTTGTGAACCGAGGCGAGGCTCAGTGGCAGGTCATTTTGCTGGCATTTGTTGTCAAGTTTTGCCTGACCCTGGTTGCCTATGGCTCTGGGGCACCAGGAGGAATTTTTGCTCCAGCGCTGATCTTGGGATCATCCCTTGGCTATTTGGTTGGATTCTCGGCACATAGTATTGAACCCTTACTGGGCTTGCCTTCAGAGGCGTTTCCAGGAATTGGCTCAACCACAACCTATGCTTTAGCGGGGATGGGAGCCTTTTTCAGTGCTGTTACCAGAGGCCCAATTACAGCGATCGTGATTGTGTTTGAAATGACAACCGACTTCAACATGGTCTTGCCGCTGATGATTGGGTCTGTGATTGCTTATTTGGTGGCCGATCGCTTTGCTAGTGGCTCAATCTATAGCCGCTTACTGGCCTGGAACGGCATCGACCTGGAAAAGGATGCGACGGGAAACGGCAACTTATGGACGACTCTGACAGCAGCCACCTTGATGCAGCGTCGAGTTGAAACGCTTTCTAGCCACTTGCCTGTATCTGAAGCGATGCAGGCTTTCTCGCGTTCCCACCATCGGGGATTTCCAGTGGTAGACGGCGATAAACTGGTTGGCATTGTGACGCAATCGGATCTGGCGGATATGACACGCCGCTCGTCCAGCACCGCAGAGGTGTTCCTACGGGACATCATGACACCTCAACCTGTGACCGTTAGCCCAAAAGACCCGCTGACTCAGGTGCTTTACTTACTCAATCGGTTTAAGCTCAGCCGTTTGCCAGTGACCGAGGGGCATAAACTGGTTGGCATTATTACCCGGGCTGATATTATCCGAGCCGAGTCTGATTATTTGAGCGGAGAAACCAGGCAGTTTGGGCCTCAGCCAGAACCCTCGTATGTGGTGTACCAAACGCGATCGCCTGCCGTTGGGGCTGGACGGATTCTCGTACCGTTGAGTAATCCTCGTACAGCACCTTTGTTGCTGAAGTTGGCGGCAGCAATTGCCCGCGATCGCGACTATGAATTGGAGTGTTTGCACGTCATCATTGTGCCTCGCAGCCATTCACCCGCAGAAACAACAGTTCGCACGACGATGAGTCGCCGCTTATTGCGACAGGCAGAACACTTTGGGCAAAAATGGCAAGTTCCAGTGCATACCCAAGCGCGAGTTGCTCATGATGCGGCTCAGGCCATGTTGGAATGCATCAAAGAACGGCATATTGATTTAACGTTGATGGGTTGGAAGGGCAGTACCAGCACCCCCGGACGGGTCTTTGGCAATGCGGTGGACACATTGATCCGGCAGGCTGCCTGTGAGGTGATATTAGTCAAACTGGAGGAATTCAAACAGTTCAATCGCTGGTTAGTGCCGATTGCAGGGGGGCCAAATGCCCAGGAAGCGCTGCAACTGTTACCGGCTCTAACGGCTCTGGCAGAGCAGCCGGATGTGCTGATTTGTCAGATCTTCGAAGCTCATCAACAAAAGCCCGACACCACCCAGTTAACGGCAGTTGTGGCAGACCTGAGCGATCGGCTCAACTGCCCGGTTGCGGCTCTGCCCGTTTGGGGCAATTCGGTACCAGAAGTGGTGACTCAACTTGCCCAGCAAGAGGCGACTGACGTCATCATGCTGGGAGCCAGCCGAGAAGGATTGCTGAAACAGGTGATCAGCGGCAACATTCCAGAGGCGATCGCCCGTCACAGCAACCAGACGGTAATTTTAGTGCGAGGGGCGACCGCCTCTGCCGATCACGGTTAGCGGTAGGGCAATCTCGGCTAATCGAGTAGAGCGTTTATCCGGTTAAAGACAGGGATAGAATGTAGTGTAATGGCAGGAAATAGCCCAACAGCCTAGAAAATGCCTCAACTCAACCGATTTTACTCCCTTCCACTGGCGCTAAGGCTAGTTCAGATCGTCCTAGCGATGGGCTTAATTCACGGAATGCCACTGGCTGCCTTAGCCCAGGAGTTTGTGCCACCACAGCGAGGACTCCCCGGACGACGGGTCGGCGGCGGCACGCGCGGCGGTTGCATCGCGGGACAAACAGCGCTTACGGCCCTGATGCCAGAGTCCAACTTGAGTTTGACGGTGTCGGAACGTCCAGATCTCTTCTGGTATTTGCCGCCCAACACGGCAGCCCAACTGGAATTCACGCTGCTAGATGCCAACGACCAGGAGGTTTACAAGACCACTTTTCAACCGGACGAGACGGGGGGCATTATGAGTTTGCCCAATCCGACAGACCTGCCTGCTTTGGAAATCGGTCTGGACTATCACTGGTATTTTGCTGTCATTTGCAATGAGCAGGATCGATCGGCTGATGTGGTAACTGAGGGATGGATTCAGCGGATTGAACCGGATACTGCCCTAACTCAGCAATTGGAGACGGCAACTGCCAGCGATCGCCCCGCTCTTTACGCCGCAGCCGGAATTTGGCAGGATGCGTTGATGACCCTGGCGACATTGCGTCAATCTCAACCGCACGATGCTGATGTTGCCAGGGCATGGACGGTGTTATTAGAATCTGTCAATTTAGGACATCTGGCAGATCAGCCCGTGGTGCCGTGTCGCTCAAACCGCCATCATGGCGCGATCGCCCCAGAATCTTTCTAGAGGCACTGGACATTTGCAACCAAAATTTCTAAGCATGGATGCAGTAAGGCTGTAAAGGAAAGTAAACATGGCGCGACGACTCGGCAACACTGAGATTGAAATTACTCCTATCCTTTTTGGGACATGGCAAGCCGGTAAATCTGGATGGGTTGGCGTTGAAGATCAACCCGTCATTGACGCAATGAAAGCTGCCTTTGATGCCGGGATCACCACATTCGACACGGCTGAAGCGTATGGGGACGGCTATTCTGAAGAGTTAGTTGCCAAAGCATTATCTGGAGTACGAGACAAAGTCGTTCTGGCGACGAAGGTGTTTGCAAATCACCTCCACTATCAGCAGGTGCTGGAGGCGTGCGAAAACTCATTGAAGCGGTTGCAAACGGACTATATCGACCTGTATCAAATCCATTGGCCTGCTGGCACATTCAACAGCGACGTGGTGCCGATCGAGGAAACCATGAAGGCGTTGAATGAATTAAAACAGCAGGGGAAAATTCGAGCGATCGGCGTTTCTAATTTCTCACGCGAGCAACTTGCAGAAGCCATGCAATTTGGGCGAATTGATAGCCTTCAACCGCCTTACAACCTGTTTTGGCGTGGAGTTGAACAAGAAACAATGCCCCATTGCGTTGAGCAAAACGTTGCGATCATTGCCTATTCGGCCTTAGCCCAGGGATTATTAACCGGACGGTTTGGCTCCGATCATCAGTTTGAAGAGGGTGATATTCGCGCCAAAAACAAGCTGTTCAAAGGGGAAACCTACCAACGTGCCCAGGATGCCCTGGCAAAACTGCGCCCGATCGCCGAACGCCAGCAGTGTACGCTGGCACAACTGGCACTGGCATGGCTGATTGCTCAACCTCAAACCAGTGCAATTGTGGGTGCGCGTAACGCCGATCAGGCGACCCAAAATGCCAAAGCAATGGAGATTCAGTTAACAAAGGATGACTTAACTGAAATTGACGCGATCGGGCGCGGCGTTACCGATCAACTGGACGACAATCCGGTGATGTGGGAGTTTGCTGCTTAGTTTCGCCTATCGCTACCGTTTCTGGCATCGGGCATCAAACCCATCTAACCAAACCAGCCAAGTAGCACTGTAGCGACGAGTGTATTGCGCCGCTACAGCGCTATGTTACCGAACGCGCCGTTCGAGTGGAATGACTTCCCCTGGGCTGTTAAGATGCATCCTAATGTCTGCTGTATTCAGGCGTGTCCTTTGCAACGTCGTCCGTATGCCATCCAGCCCCACCGCCACACTGTTAGTTTCCTGCCCCGATCAACGGGGGTTGGTTGCCAAGATTGCGAGTTTCATCTACTCCAATGGCGGCAATATTATTCATGCTGACCAACATACCGATTGTACGGCGGGACTGTTTTTAACGCGCATTGAATGGCAACTGGACGGATTCAACCTGCCACGTGAGCTAATTGGCCCTGCCTTTAATGCGATCGCCCAACCGCTACAGGCCAACTGGCAGCTTCACTTTTCCGATACCAGGCCGCGAATTGCAGTTTGGGTCAGTCGGCAAGACCATTGCCTGTACGACCTGATCTGGCGACAGCGTGCTGGGGAATTTGCCGCAGAGATTCCGCTAATTATTAGCAACCATCCCCAGCTAGAAAGCATTGCTCAACAGTTTGATATCGACTATCACCATCTGCCGATCGCCGCTGACACCAAAGCAGAGCAGGAAGCTCAGCAACTGGCGCTGTTGCAGCAATATGACATCGATCTGGTGGTGCTGGCTAAATATATGCAGATTCTTAGTCCCACTTTCATGGCTCAATTTCCGCACGTGATCAATATTCACCACTCCTTTTTACCTGCCTTTGCGGGGGCTAATCCCTATCATCGCGCCTATGAACGAGGAGTCAAACTGATTGGTGCAACTGCCCACTATGTCACCGAAGATTTAGATGAAGGCCCAATCATTGAACAGGATGTAGTGAAGGTGAGCCATCGCGATGAAGTGGCCGACCTGATTCGTAAAGGCAAGGATTTGGAGCGCGTGGTGCTGGCCAGGGCAGTGAGGCTGCACTTGCAAAATCGGGTGCTGGTCTATGGAAACCGCACAGTTGTGTTTGCGTAGGATTCATTAAGTGATGAATTTTAAGTGATGAGGCGGCAAGAGGCCATGACGCAAAGGGGGAATGAAGTGTAGTGTAGGCAACAGATTGATCTGCTCGTGTCGAGCAGCGTTAGCCAACGGCTAATAGAAACAAGTTTTAGAGGATGTGCAAAGGGGCTGAGGCCACTCGAACCGTCCCCTTTTCTGGCTTGCTGCAAGTGCTAAGCTCCCCAAGTCGGGAGATGTAGAAAGCGAATGCTGTCCATTTGCTACGTTTCAAACAACCTCTTACTTACCTCTATTGTTGATCTTTAGCGTCTCATTTTTATCATGCCAATTCGCGCTTGTATCATTTTAGGGACTCGTCCAGAAGCGATTAAGCTGGCTCCAGTGATCCAACAATTTCAGCGATCGCCCCAGTTTGAAACCCATGTCGTTCTTACCGGGCAACACCGCGAAATGGTGGAACAGGTAATGCAACTATTTGAGCTAACTGCCGATCGCGACCTGGCGATTATGCAGCACAAGCAAACCTTGACCGACATCACATGCCGCAGTTTGAGCGGGTTAGAAAAACTGTTTCACGAGATTCAGCCACATATTGTTCTAGTCCAAGGAGACACCACCACGGCTTTTGCGGCGGCGATCGCTGCATTCTATCAACAGATTCCGGTGGGGCATGTTGAAGCGGGTCTTCGCACCAACGATCTCTACAATCCGTATCCGGAAGAAGCCAATCGACGGCTGATCTCGCAAGTAACCCAGCTTCACTTTGCACCAACCTCTAAATCAGTTGAACACTTGCATCAATCGGGCGTTGTTGGGGATATTCACCAAACGGGCAACACCGTAATTGACGCACTGCTAACCGTTGCCGCCAGACAACCCGCCTGCCACATTCCCAACCTGAACTGGGAGCAACATCGGGTCATTCTTTCCACTGTTCATCGGCGCGAAAACTGGGGAGAACCGCTGCAAGACATTGCGAACGGTTTTTTGCAGATTCTAGAAACATTTCCTGATACCGCCTTGCTGCTGCCGCTGCACCGTAACCCAACGGTACGAGAACCGCTAAGCGCTATGTTGGGCAACCATCCCCGCGCCTTCTTGACCGAGCCGTTGGACTACGCCGAACTGGTGGGAGCCATTCAGCGGTGTTATTTACTGCTCACCGATTCCGGTGGGTTGCAAGAAGAAGCTCCCAGTTTGGGAAAGCCCGTTCTGGTGTTGCGCGAAACAACGGAACGGCCAGAAGCGGTCGAGGCGGGTACAGCCAAGTTAGTGGGCACCCATCCAGACCACATCTTTAAGGCAGCATTTGAGCTGCTTAGCGATCGCCAAGCTTACCAAACTATGGCAACTGCCGTGAATCCGTTTGGAGACGGGCACGCTTCCGAACAGATTTTGAGCATCGTTGAACGTTATTTTGGGCTTTAGAGGCAAGCACTCCAGAATTAGTTTGGACATCAAACCACTACTGTTCGGGCGGCAGTTCGGGCGGGGGTGGTTTTTCCTCGTCTAGTAAGTTGCCCTTCGATACTTTGAACTGATGCCACAACTGCTTGATCTGTTCGTACGCTTCATCGGATGAAACTTTGCCCCCCGTTTCTAAGCCACAAATCAACGATACCCGCTGAGCAAACTCTTGCAGATTGGCATTAAACGCCAGATTTTCTGGCGAAAACTCGCCTCGATAGCGAGCGATGGGATAGAGGAACTGATCTTGAGCCTTATCTTTTTCGTTTGCCACAGATTTTAGGAAGAACGTCAACAACATGTAGATCGAACAACACCTGATTGACTGACAAAAAGTGCTAAAACCTCCGTTTCACAGTAGGTGTAGGTGGGCATGTTTGAACGGTAGCCAATGAATTCGCTCCCTGAATCCCTCAACGCTGGAGACGTTGAAGCAGAACGGGCCTAGCAATCACCTAAGCTTGGAGATTTAGAGATCTGTTTGAGTAACCTACCAACCCTTTGCAAACATCTTCTTAGTACGATGCTAGCGGTTAAGCTGAGCATGATCTGCTAAAACCTGCCGCCACAGAGATGGGTTAGCCAGTCAAGGAACGATCCTTATTTACCTAAAATAGTTTAGAAAATTTTTTCTCTCAAGGGCTTTCAGCAGTCCGCCATCCAGCTAAACAGCATTCAATTGAGAAACTTACGTAGTATCACTTAACTAAACTTTCAAGAAATATAAATCTCTAATGAGACTTCAGTAAACCTACGGTTGAACCATTGGAGTTCCTAAAAAAGTTGAATAAGATGGGGTTGTCTCAGGCGATCGCGACAGTTCACCCCCTACTGCTCAGCCACTCCTATGAAGCTTGACTCCTCTTCCCCCATCAATGCCTTTTTGAATGCCCTGGCGATCACCATTGCCTTCGCCTTTATCGCCGCGTCAGCCGATGGACTCTCTGTGGTTCAATTCTCGAAGTCTCGCAATATCCAAATAGAAGTTCCCGTACTGGCAACATCGGTGCTTGCCAACAGCTAAGAGAATAATTGACTGCCTTAAAACCAGACTAACTCTCGATGGGATAGAGGTCAGTCGCATTTTGGTGAAGAATAGCGATCGCCACCGCCTCAGCCTCTTGTACCGTAAGGTCGCGATCGCAAATCGCCTGATCGAGTACCTGCCCCAGCGCTTCGCGTCCCCATTTTGCTCCCAGGTAATAGAGTTCTGGAATGAAGTGGGCATCCGAGGAATACATCAACTTGCTCGTCGGGCTGAGTTCCATTAGCATCTGCACCGTTTGCCGCATTCCTGCTACGCTCAGCAACGGCACAGCCAGACCAAAATCGACATAGACCTGAGGGTAAACCGAGGCCAAATAGCCCGCCTCGCGAGTAAAGGGGTAGGCCGCATGAAGTAAAACAATCGGTGCCGACCGATAGAGCGGCTCCTCCAGTACGGGTCGCAAATGCAGCGGATTGGCGAGCCGCAAGTCGAGGTCTGGATCACCAAAGCCCGTGTGAAACTGTACCGGAAGCTGGTACTGGGCGGCGATCGCCAGCGTTTGATGAACCAGAAAATCGATTAGAGCTTTATTGGATAGCCGCACACGCGCATCTGGGAACCGATATTTGAGGTCATAAAAAGCATCTTCTGCCACCTCCCATGGAATCGGTTGAATGTCGAGTCCGGTACGGTAAGCGGCCACGCTCTTAAAACCCACCACTCCGGCGGGCGGTGGGTTCAGTTCACTGCGAAACCATTCCAGAAAAATCTCAAACCGATTGACCTGAGCAATCAGTTGTTCGGCTAACCACTCTACCCGCAACAGTCTGTGGGTGGGCACAAACTGCTGATGCCATGCCAACGGCAGGATCTGATCGGGCAGAAAGCCATCATCCAGCACGATCGACTTCAGGTTGGCGGCATTAAAACAGCGATCGGTCAGGGTATCTAAGCCAAGCCGGGTTCGACAGGCCAGAATAGCCGCTTCGGTTGGCTCACAGTCTAGCAGAGTCGCCACATCCCGTACGCTGCGACGGTAGCACAGAGTGTGGCGAGCATGGCGATCGCGAATTTCAGCCGCATAGCCCTCAGTGAACGCAGCGCTGTAAGGTGTGGTGGTTGCCACTTCCGAGCGCACCAGGTTGTGGGCATGTTGATCGATCGCTGGAATATGGGTTAGCTCCATCAATACCGCTCTAGCAATAGCTTAATTTCTTCTTCGAGTACCATACCTTTCATCGCTTGCCATTCAGCCGTACGCACCGCCAGAAAAGCTTGAGCCAGTTCAGCGCCAAGCGCTTGCAGCAACAGATCATCCTGGGTCAGGTGAGCGATCGCCTGCCCTAGCGAGTCGGGCAAACGGTCAATCTGCCGTCGCTGCCGCTCCAGGTCAGGCAGGAAACCTGGGTCAATGCTCACCGGGTCGCCCGGATCAAGCTGTTGCCGAATCCCTGTTAATCCGGCGGCGATCGCCGCACCCAGAGCCAGATAGGGATTGGCAGAAGCATCCACCGTTTTTAACTCAATGTGCGTGGGGCTGGGCGGTTGCGGATTGCTGGGTACCCGGACCGCCGCCTCTCGGTTATCGATGCCCCAACAGCGATAGGCACCGCTCCAAAAGTGGGGCTGAAGCCGCCGATAGGAATTTGGGCTGGGTGCCGTAAGCGCCATCAATGCCGGAAGATGAGCTAAAATTCCGGCAACAAACGATCGGGCGATCGGCGAGAGGTCTCCTGTTCCAGACGCAGCGGGTAAAAGGTTTTGACCATCGCGCCAGAGGCTCAAATGCAAATGACAGCCGCTTCCGGCTTTGTCAGCAAAAATTTTGGGTAAGAATGAAGCTCGTAATCCATGCTGAAGCGCTACGCCCCGCACCGTTTCTCGAAAAGCGATTTGCCAGTCTGCCGCCTGCATTGCGTGGGTGTAGCGAATTGCGATTTCGTGCTGGCCGGGGCCAGATTCGGGATAGTAGCGCTCGACCGGAATGTTTTGAGCTAACAGCGCATTGGCGATCGCTCCAATCACGGCATGATTCAGATCCATCGCCAGGGTAGAAGCAAACACCGTATCATCCGCAGGAAACATGCCGTCTGCGGTGAACTGCAATAAGTAAAATTCATTTTCAAAGGCCGCCATGATTTGCAGCCCCTCGGCGGCGGCCTGAGCAATCATCCGCCGCAGGAACCCGCGTGGGCACAACGCCCAAGGCTCGCCTGCCAGGTGCATATCACTCATTACTCGTGCATGACCGGGAACATAGGGCAGGGCATTTAAGGTAGACCAATCGGGTACCAGCCATACTTCACCCACAGGCCCCAAACCACTGCCAGGAGCGACAGCATCATACATCACTGGAATGGCTTGTTGAGCGATCGAAATGCCGACTCCATGCTGGTAATGGTCTGCTAGAAAATTCGTATGAAACGCTTTACCCCGAATGACGTTGGCGTTGTCGCACCAGAGGACGCGCACAAATTGAGTACCTTGTTTTTGGAGATAGACAGACGGATCGGTCTCCATAGGGAAAAGGGGATGAGGAACTGAGACACAGAGAACCAAACCAGAATGGACGGTTCTGCTTCCTGGGATGGAATGATTGTACAGGAGGACTCTATGAAATGATGCCAGATTGGGGCGATCGCTCCTCTCCAACGCCGATCGCTCCAATCCGACGGCTCATCCGCTCATGAACCGTCCTCTTTAACCTCATTCGAACCATAAGGTAGATGAAGCAGAACCGCGATCGCCGCTAAAACGAAAGTCCATAGCTATTTAGGACTATTCAGGTTTCGGTACGACTTGCCGATTGATCCCCTTCTTAGATCGACGGTATCCGCCCGAAAACTGCTCAGGAGACTTTCCATGACAGCAACGACCCCAAACAAAACGACTGATTCAACGGCCAACTCACCCACTCCTTATACCGGATTCGATCGCTTATTCATTGGTGGGCGATGGGTTACAGGCCGCTCTGAACACAAACTGAAACCAATTAATCCATATCACCAAACCGTGATTATGGAACTTGCAGCGGCGAATCAACGTGATCTCGAAGACGCGTATCAAGAGGCGAAACAGGCTCAAGTGGCGTGGGCAGACACTCCACCCAGTCAGCGATCGCACATCATGCGTCGTGCAACCGACATCATGGATGCCCGTCAGGATGAGATTATCTCATGGTCTATTCGGGAGGCCGGTAGCCCACGCAAAAAAGCCATGCTGGAATGGAAGGCGGCACGGGATGTGATGGAACAGGCCGTTTTTGCTCCCTATGCGGTTGAGGGACGCATTCTTCCGTCTGATATCCCCGGTAAAGAAAGCCGCGTCTATCGCCGTCCAGTGGGTGTGGTGGCAGTGGTTAGCCCCTGGGACTTTGCCCTCAATCTTGCCAATCGATCGGTTGCTCCTGCTTTGGCGCTGGGCAACGCGGTGGTGCTAAAACCCCCCTCAAATACGCCTGTTACGGGAGGGCTAATCTTTGCCAAGATTTTTGAAGAAGCGGGACTTCCACCCGGTGTGCTTAGCGTTGTAGCGGGGCCAGCCCGCGAGATTGGAGATGCATTCGTCAGCCACCCAATTCCGCGCGTCGTTACCTTCACCGGATCGACGAAAGCGGGGCGACACATTGGCGAGTTGGCAGTCTCCAGCCCGATCATGAAACGGGCTTCGCTCGAATTGGGCGGCAACAGTCCACTGGTTGTATTAGACGACGCTGATCTGGAGCTTGCAGTCAATGCGGCTGTGTTTGGTAAGTTTTTGAACTCCGGCCAGATCTGCATGAGTACCAATCGGCTTATTGTTGATGAGCATGTTTATGATGAATTTGTCGATCGCTTTGTCGATCGCGTCCGTCAGTTGAAGCTAGGCGACCCAAACGACCCCGATACTGATATCGGCCCCATCATCAATGAAGCCCAGTTGAATGCTCATCTCCAGCACATTGAAAATGGGCGGCAGGAAGGTGCGCGTCAATTGCTGGGTGGCGATCCAGATGGGTTGATGCTACCACCTCATGTCTTTGCAGAGGTCACAAATCGAATGAACATTGCTCAGGAGGAGTTATTTGGCCCGATCGCTCCTATCATCAAAGTCCGCAATGAGGCAGACGCGCTGCAGGTTGCGAATGACACAGAATATGGGTTGGCGAGCGCAGTCTTTACCCGTGATGAGGGACGTGGACTCCGCTTTGCCCAACGCATGGATGCGGGCATGACGCACATTAACGATCAGACGGTCAATGATCTCCCCAATGCTCCCTTCGGTGGCGAGAAGAATAGTGGAATTGGTCGTTTTGGGGGCGACTGGGCGATCGCAGAGTTTACTACCGATCATTGGATTACCGTTCAGCATTCTCCACGAACCTATCCGCTTTAAATCGATTGATTGAGCGATCGCTGGATGTCACTGGGGCATTGAGCCAGCCATCACTGCCCCAGTCCCACTGAGCAACCTATGATTCTGACTTTTCCTTTTTCTTTTCTCGTGTCATTTGATTTACATAAATGTCTACATCCTGGCGTATGATGTCCTCAATTTGCTCAGAAAAGAGAGGAAAAGCAGCACTGTGCCCCTGTACCGCGTAAGGGCGATAGATACCGCTCAATTGAAAAAACTGCCATCCTTCTGCCTTGAGTGACTCCACCGTTCGGCGGTAATGATACCAGCGTTCCCCATAGTGAAAAAACTCTTCGACCGCTGAGCTAACGGCGACTAAACCGCTTAAACCGATCGCCCCAATTCGAAAAAAATAATTGATATTTGTTGCACTGTCTGCCTGTAGAGTCACCAAAATTGGAACAAGGACACCACCAATGATGGTCATTAAACGCAGGTTATAGTAGCGATCGCGGCAGTAGGCGGCGCGTCCTTCCATCCACAAAACCTGTTCGAGCCAGCGAGACTTGAGGAATCGCGTTTGCAACGGCTCCAGCTTCAATTCGTCAATCAGGTTGTTGAAGTCTTGCTTTAGCCCATTCGCATAGGCCTGCGCTCGCTCCCTCTTACGATTGAATCCAAGCCACCTGACCATAGACCGTTTTACCAAAGCGCATCAATTTACCTCAGCTTTTGTATAGCAGACTTTTAAAGCTGAACGGTACTATTCTGTCGCCAAACGACTGCCCTGTCTGGTTGCTATTCAATCCTCAGGGCTAGCCAGATTATAGTCACTGGTTCACGATTCTCCCGGCATACTTGCAGAAGGCAATCGCCCTTCTCAGCTTTCTCAGCCAAGGATTAGCTTGCTCTCAGTTGCCGTTCAAGTGAGGTTCAGGCTTCAGGCGCATTCTAGTAATCAAGCCAGGAAACCCCTGCATCTCACAAAAGGAACGAAGGAGCTAAAACCATGAAACGCCTTATTCTTGCTAGTTTGTCTGTTGTTGCTTTATCTGCGATCGCCAGTGCTCCCGCTTCAGCCCTCACCGAGCGCTTCAACGATTCGTACCGCGATAACTTAAACAAAGGCTTAACGACAGATGTGAATCTGTCTGATCGGCACCAAGATGCCTTCAACGGTGGACTCTATCGGCTGACCGATCGCTTTAGTGAATCCTATCGCGACAACCTGAACAAGGGGCTAACCACTGAAACGAACCTGTCTGATCGTCACCAAGATGCCTTCAATGGTGGACTCTATCGGCTGACCGATCGCCACCAGGATGAGTTCAACGAAGGCTTGAACCGATTGACCGAGCGGTTTGATAGCGAACGCGACAGTACCTTAAATCGCTAATAAACGGTGATCATCTCAATGATTCACTAGCGATACGCTTTGTCTCCCTCCTAACCCCCACTCACTGCCAGATGAGTGGGGCTATTTGTTAAGGGGCGATCGGCAACCATATCCGCACAGATTAATGCAGTCATGGCTCTGATCGCTCTCTACACCTCATCATTCTGATGAGCTTTGAAGATTCGGAACGTCTAAAGTTGAACGCTGTGGGACGAATTCATAACCGTCAATGATTCAGCAACGCCGTTTATTCTTTTGCGGGTAATTTACTGCCAACCTCGCTTCTGCCTTTAGTTAGAGATTAGGTGGAGATATTACCTTCGGTAGCATGGCAGGAATACTCCTTAGAGGATGTCTTAAAGTGCTAAGCTCCAACTCGAACCGCCCCCTAATCTCCCAACGTTAGGGGACTTCCGAATCAATTCTGTTTCAAAGTCCCCCAATTTTGGGGGATTTAGGGGGCTAGTTTAGAATGTTGAGCCATTCTCAGACACCCTCTTAGCCATTGATCCTACTTATGTAAGAGGGAAAGTCGGAGCATAACTTTTAATCTCAAAAGGCAATGTTTGGATCAAACCGATAATTATGGACAGTTTAACAACGCTAACGCCCCTGACGCTTATCCTCACGCTGGTAATTGTTGGCACCCTTACCGTCGGTGTATTTTTGGTACGAGCCACAATCGCCTGGGGCAATAAAACCGCCAGCCAAAAGTAACGTCTGAGTTTAGTCAGTGATTGAGTCAGCCATTGAAGCGATCGCCCGCCACCAACTAACCTGATAGGCACACGGCCTTGTGCTCATGTTGTCCTATGGTATTGGCAAAGGCGATCGCTTTTCTATCCAGGTTCCACAGCAAACGAGTAAAGTTATTGCCGCTGGGATCGTGTTAACCTATCCTCAGCGGGACGTGTAACCCGCAGGATAATGGAACTCAGCAGCAGTAGCCAAATAAAACTAATAACATAAATCACCATCAAGCCCTGGCGGGCATCTTGCTGGACTTGCCTCACGTAGTCTTCTCTGAAGTCAACCCTTAATCCACCGACGGCTTCTCCATCCGAGTCTCTAATTGGCCCGCCATAGGCTGAAACCCAGGTGCCAAATTCATCCGTGTAGGGTTGTGTAATCACAATGTTGACAGCTTCGCTGATCTGCGTCCCAAGCGCAGATAAGGACATATCTTCTAGTTCTCGCGGTTTGCCATAGTTCGGAGAGTAGCTTGTATTAAATTGAGTAGAATAACTGCCGAGAGCTTGAATGCCCACAGTCTGCGTTGCTCTGGAGCTATCCCCAATCCAAATAATTTCATTGGCCGCCTCTGCTTGGATGTAGGTTCGCAGGACAGCACGAGGAAAAGCGGCGTGAACTGTATGCAGCCAATCTTGATGTTCCTGATAATATTCGCTATCCATTGGAGAACCGTCATCATCGAGGTCTGACAGTTCTTCAAAGTCGTCTCCGTCAATACCAATCAGTCCGGCTTTAAAAGCACTCTCTAAATTCTCCTGCACTCGTTGCCACGACTGCTCGGTGACATAGTTGTAAAACCACGAACATCCTGCAATAACCAGCACCATATTGACAGCAACGGTGGTTAAACTAACGATCCACTTAGCTTTTTGCCGTGCCCGCAACTGAGCAGTTTCAGCCTGAAGACTGGCTTCAATGTATTGAACATGCAGAGCCGTTGGTTGTGGGTCTTTACCGTTGCCCTGAACCAGCCATTGCTTAGCTTCGTCTAAATCAATACCCCGCAGCAACCGGCTTTGATTTTGTGCTTTGGTTTGCCATTCGATCGCCCGTACCAACAATCGCGTATGGGCACGAACGTAATCCAGATCCGTGTCGATCGCCTGAATTAATTCGCTAAAAGCTGAATTGAACGCCTCTATTTCCCGAAAGAACAGCCAATTGTGACTGGCGATCGCAGGGTGCAGTTGCTCTGGAGCAAACCCTTCTCGTCGCAGGATTGGCAGCAGCCGCTTGTTATGCTTGACCGCATGTTCAATTTCATCTCGACAAACCGATGAGGCAACTGAATCGGGAGACACTACAAAGATAAATGTATTGGCTCCCTCTATGCCCCGTTGAATCGCAGCCCACCATTCTTCTCCTTTATGAATGTCATCCCAATCTACCCAGGGGTTACGATTCAACTGCCGCAATGCCGCGTCTAATGTCTTAACAAACGATTGATCTTTGCGAGAATACGAGATAAAAATTTCGTTGTCCAGGCGAAGCCTGGAACCATCATGGCTACTTTGTTGATTAACAGATGCTGGTGTGCTGTTCATACGCATCCCTGCTTAAACGGACACTTACGGTCTATAAGGATGTTCTCAAGGGGCTGAGGGCACTCAAACCGCTCTCTGCTGAATTGACACAGGCGCTAACCCTCCAGTTCCGGGGATTTCGAGGAGTGACTGTAGCACGTTTGCTACGTTCACAAACAAACTCTATGGTAATAGCGTTTTGCGAATGGATAGATGAAATTGAATACCAAGGGCAATGGTTTCGGTTGAGACAGTTTTAGCTTCAACCGCACAAAGGGCTTCTCCAGAATTTACGATGATTAATGGCGCAGACGAAGGATTGGCGATCGCCCTCAAGCAGCGTTTTGAGCCGAGGGTTTGCCTGGACGTGAGCCGTGAAGGCGGTTCGACTATGCTCAAACCGCGCTCTCACAGGCTGAAGCGTAGCCGAAGCACAGGAGAATTAGCGTTGAGGAGATATGGGGTAGCACCTCTCACGAAATCAAGCTTACTAACGAAAAAGCGGCGTTGCTGATAATCTAACCTCAAAGTCTATTCAGTATTATCAGAACTGATAACAATGCCTGGGTCATCAAGAGCAGGTCAATATATAGAACCACTTGAGATCCCCAAAAGGGGTTGCAATCCGCCTCGCATTAGTCAAACACTGTCACATTGGCTTGCGTGCAATGAAGGCCGTATGGGCTTTTGGCAGTTCATAGTGACCATAACTATTCATCACTTGAGTTTGGAAACCCACTTGACCAAGTCTTTCAGCAATATCTGTTGCTCTATATAAACGTAAATAATGTACTTCATCATCTCGCCTGTAATGTATACCCGTTTTTCGTAAGGTAATAATGCGACGCATCAACGTTGACTGCTCTCGATCCTCCTCCTTCTCAACAAGAACCATCCAATCGTCTCCTTCAGTGAAGCTTTTGGTCTTATAGCCCTCTGGCACTTGACCTGGTTCTGCAATGTCAAAGATAAAAACGCCCCCCGGCATCAATGCGGTGTAGATGCGATTGAAGAGTTGAACTAACGTTTGCCAATTGTTATCTGCGTCAAACAGGTAATTAAAACATTCACCAATTGAAATAACAACACTACAAGTCGGGATGTGAGCTTTAAAGAGGGACTCAACTCGAAACTCAGCGTTTGGGACTCTAGTTCGAGCAATAGTAATGAGGGACTCAGAAATATCGATTCCGAGAACATGATAATGAGCCTTGGTAAGTTCTAACGCTGACACCCCGCTTCCACAGCCCAAGTCTACTACCAGTCCTTCTCGAATACTGTTTTGATCTAGAATTTCGAGGATACCAGGAGCAGATTTGAGAGCGTAGTCACTATGTCCAACATCATGAATGTACGCAAGATCTTCCTTGTACCACTTTTCCATTACTGCTCTCCAACGAATTACTTCGCAGATTTTTTTAACGATCGCATCTCATCAATCACTGGAGTGTACCGACTTTACTAAAGAGTGAGCCGTATACATCTTTGTGGTTCAACCAATAATAGTATGACGTTCAGGTGCATCGCATGGTCAAAGCGGTCAGACGTAGTCTCTTGATTTGAGAGAAGAGAACGGAGTTGATGAACTACAAGCGAGATTTGAAGCTGCTTAACAAACGGGAGAGAAGATACAGCAGTTCTCAATCGAGTAAGCCACAGTCTCGCCAAGATGGGTGTGCGGGGTATAGGGTTTGAGATGTGGTGAATGCAAACGAAAATGGCTGTAATTTATGAAAAAGAGACGAGCTTTGAATACTCAATTCTGAAAAGTTTTGATTTTAGGAAATTTGGGAACGCTCAAAGCCATAACCGCTCCATATTCATACGTCCAGCAATGTCTATTCAGCCACACCCAGCAATGCTGACGTATACTTTGCCCACAGGTTCCAGTCGGTAGTGGAGAGAGTTGGAGAGGCGATAAAGCTAACTGGAACCAATGTAGCTTTCGTGTTCCAACTACCGCAGAACGGCACCGCAACGTATTGAATCTTGGGCATTGCTGAGCGGTTTGAGCATCAAATGGGCGTAACTGTTGCCAATCTTGTTGGATCTGTTAGACTGTGGGGCGAATAGGAACAATGTTGAGCAAGAAAGTTGAGCAAAACAGCCTAAGCGTTAGTCTACAGTTCTGCATTTACCGCCTTCATTGTTCACGCAACTATTGCACTGCTGATATAGCTGTTCTATGCATTTAGCTCTCATCACCGTAAGAATGTAGCGTCTCTACCTGCTTGAGCCGAAAGTGTTTTCGTTTCTAACCTGAATCTGCATCGAGCAATTGATGGGTGTTTCACAGTGATCATCTTGAGCGATCGCTTTGAGGTGTCTTCATTGAATCGAACAGTTGTCATTTCAATGGTTGTTGGGTAGAAATTTTCTGCTGCAAACAACTGAGACTTGAATAGCAATTTCTGACAATTTCGTCTGTTTACCTTCTAACGTACAGCTTGAAAAGGTAGGAAGTTTCCATGTCACCCAGCACAGATCCAAACCACACTCACGACGCGCCCGGTCAGGGTACCACTCCCTTTCCTGTTGCTCTTGGAACCAGCTTTGTTCCGCTGTTTGCTTCGCTGACAGGTACTCAGGAAGTTCCATCCAATACTTCTACGGCGAGGGGTTTTTCTTCCCTGGCACTGAATACAGCAGGCGATGCGCTCAGCTACAGCCTGACGGTATCTGGTCTTGATTTTGGTCGAGTTCTGGGAACAACACCGTTCACTTCCGATACCAGCGATGATGTGACGCTGATTCATATTCATGATGGCGATCGCGGTGTCAATGGTCCTGTTGCGCTCAGTCTGTTTCAAGCGGGAGCGGCCAACCAGGATGCCGATGACTTCAAGATTGTCCGAAATGCCGACAACTCTGTGACCCTATCCGGCATTTGGGAGCAAACGGATGCTTCAACCCTGCCGCTCAGCAACTTCGCAAACGAGATTCGTGGAGCCAAGCAAGATGTTGGGCTTTATTGGAACGTCCATACCACCCGCAACCCAGGGGGTGAAGTTCGAGGACAGCTTCAGCCTTCGAAGCCAGTTAACCTGTCTGCTTCGCTGACCGGCACTCAGGAGGTTCCGCCCAATACTTCCAGGGCAACGGGTTCTTCTTCTCTGGCACTGAATGCAGCAGGCGATGCGCTGAGATACAGCCTGACGGTATCTGGCGTTGATTTTGGTCGAGTTCTGGGAACAACACCGTTCACTCCCGATACCAGTGATGATGTGACGCTAATTCATATTCATGATGGCGATCGCGGTGTCAATGGTCCTGTTGCGCTCAGTCTGTTTCAGGCGGGAGCGGCCAACCAGGATGCCGATGACTTCAAGATTGTCCGAAATGCCGACAACTCTGTGACCCTATCCGGCATTTGGGAGCAAACGGATGCTTCGACCCTGCCGCTCAGCAACTTCGTGGGAGAAATCCAAAGCGCAACACCAAACCAGGATGTTGGGCTTTATTGGAACGTCCATACCACCCGCAACCCGGGAGGTGAAGTTCGAGGACAACTTCAGATATCGCAGCAACAAGGTGGCGCAAAGGATGCCATTACGGGCACCAAAGGGAATGACCGACTGGTGGGAACAGGCGGCAGGGATGTCATGAAGGGGTTAGCCGGAAATGATGTCATTCGAGGGCTAGGTGGCAACGATGTCATTGATGGCGGTATTGGCAAAGACAGGATCGATGGTGGTCTAGGCAGGAATACCCTAACGGGCAAAGGGGGTGCCGATGTATTTGTGTTGAGAAAAGGAAACGGACTCAACATCGTTACAGACTTTAAAGGCAACGATCGCATGGCTCTAACCAATGGGTTGCAGTTTGGCAGCCTCACGATTTCTCAACAAGGTCGCAATACTTTGATTAGAGATGGACAAGACCAGTTAGCCCGTTTAATTGGTGTGCGAGCCAATACGATTACAGCCTCAGATTTTGTCTAGAACCGTTTAATGGGGCGATCGCCCCGCACATTGCTTCTCTATTTACCACATCCGTCCGTCGGCGCACTGCTCTGCGCCTCTACGGGCGGATGTGGTTGTTTAGCATCATTGATCCGGTTGCCAAAGAAAAATGTCTCCTGTAAGGGCGTAGCATTCGGCAGATAACCCTTGCAATAGACCCAGACGTTATTGCCCGTAGCGTGCTTCTCGCAGGGTATACTGTTGGGCTATAAATTAGCCCTGCAAAACATCCTCTACATCCCATGCAGAATGGTAGACTGCAAGCATTTGACGAACAGGGCATATGCAAACAGAAAAGGTCATTGAAACCTACAATCATGGTGCAGCAGACTATGAAGCAATCATGTTGCGCTACTGGCATGTTGAGCGCGAACCATTGATTGCGTCTTTAGAACTGAGTCCAGGGCAGACCGTATTAGATGCCGCCGTAGGAACCGGGCTTAACCTTCCAGCGTATCCTGAGGGAGTGTCTGTTACAGGGATTGATCTCTCCCATGAAATGCTGAATCAGGCGCGTGCCAAGCCCGTGTCTGCTCAGGTCACTCTAAAGCTAGCCGATCTGCAACAGCTTGATCTTTCAGATGATAGCTTTGATGCAGCAGCATCAGGATTTACCTTCTGTGTGGTTAATGATCCAGTTCGATCGCTGCAAGAGATGTTGCGGGTAACGAAAGCGGGTGCCCTAATCGCCATTTTAGATTACTGTAAATCCCGAGATCCAGAAATTCAGAAATGGCAAGAGTTGATCGCTGATGCCGCATCACAGGTTGGCTTTCCAACCAACAAGATTAAGTGGAACGCATTGATGGATTACGACTCGTTAATTTATCACAGTAACCTGCCGATCGAAGTGCTTCAGGACGTTCGGATTGAGAGCCAGAACCCATTCTCGTGTGGCTGTCAATTGCTGCTGAGAAATGCAAAAGGGTAGAAGCACTTTCAGCCCCCAAGCCCCTGCGCTATTCTATTGGATGCCATAGGTGGATATAGGGGCTTTGGTTTCTTCACACCCATACAATCGCTCCAGGTTGCCGTGTCCAGTCCAATTGCGATCGCAGCCGCTCTCTGTATGGGGTAAGTTTAGTCCAATCGTTCTCAATAGCCTTAACCAGTCCTTCTCGTCAACCCCGCAAATTCCTCGAAGACGCATGAAAACCACAACCCATATTCCTACCCTCCCTGACCCCACTGTCTACCAGGCAGACTTTGCTCAGCATCTCCAGCATTCGCTGGCTCAGGTAGGGGCGGCCTACGTTCCGGTGTCGCCGTCGATCGACGACGGTGCTTTGCTCGGCAGTTTGCGTAGCTTCTTTGGGCTAAACGAGTGGCAAAAGCGATCGCTGGCTCAACGGCTAGCATCTCCCTGGCAAGGCGTGTACATCGCGTTAGGGGAAGAGCAACTGAGCGATGACCAGGAAGACTATAAAGAAGTGCTAGACCTCAACCTGGAGAATGGCACCTATGCTCAGTGGGTCAAAACCTTAAAAGACCGGCGATCGAATCAGGAGAGAGGTAACTCTATTTCGCCGGAGAGCCTCGTTGATCAGAAAGAGTTAACCAGGGTATCTGAGTTACTCTGTCAGGTCTTTTATGCCTTTCAGAAACAAGCCAATGAGGTATTAACGGCGATCGAGACAGCATATGAGCAGCCTGGAGGCAGTCTTGTTGAGCGGCACGGCAAGAACAGCACCTTGCGGCTACTGCATTATCCTCCGGCTCCCCACTTCAATGTTGGCTCTATCCGGCTGGGGGCACACCAAGACTACTCAGGCATTACCCTACTCTGGCAAGACGCTACGGGTGGCTTAGAGATTTTAACGCCCAATCGGGAATGGATATCCATTGACATTCCGCCCGGTTGCATTGGCATCATTGCCAGTGAGGTCATGCAACGGTGGAGTGGAGATACATTACACGCTGCGCCTCATCGGGTTCGTGTAACCAACCCTCAACAACTTCAAAAAACACGGTACTCGATCGCATTTTTCTGTGAAACGAATCATGACTGTGTTGTGCATCCGGGGTCGCTGTTAAGGGAAGCGAACATCAGGGCAGAAGAACCGATCGCCATCAAGTCATTTTTGAGCAAAAAGTACGACCAGATCCTGTCAAATTTGAACGTTTGATCGTGCATGGTGCATCGAGTCGCAACGCTCTGACACTATCCAGGGCTGCGGCTGTGCTAGCTTTCTAAGTTCTCGGCGGCTGCGATCGCGTCATCAATTTCTTCTGGATGTTGAGCGTAGTAGGTCTGAGCCGCTTTCAAATCATCGCGGGTCAACTGGGGATAGTCGCTGAGCAAGTTAGCATCTGAACATCCCTGTGAGCGCAAAGCGATTAATTGCCACACTGCAATTTGCGTTCGACCAATACAAGCGGCTCCGTTGCAGATTCCGGGGGTCTTTCTAATTTTTGTCGTTGCCATGTCTCATTCTCAGGGTCTTATTGGTTTCGTCAGTGTAAAGGGGGATACCTTCTCAACGGTAGCATCAACCCCGTTGTTGTTGCCTCATCATTTTGGTGTGTTACAGCTCGTATGCGTTGGTTGAAAGAGGGATGGAGCAAGCTTTTGCGATCGCCTGTTCATCACCAGCAACTCGCAGAAATGGCGCGATCGACTCCTTAATTTCTCTAGTTTCCTGACGAGTGACTTGGCTCAAAGCAAGGACATCTCTCAACGATTCTGTGGTCAATGCGACATCATTTGTTTGAACAATTTAAGAGGGTGTCTGAGAATGGCTCAACATTCTAAACTAGCCCCCTAAATCCCCCAAAATTGGGGGACTTTGAAACAGAATTAATTCGGAAGTCCCCTAACGTTGGGAGATTAGGGGGCGGTTCGAGTTGGAGCTTAGCACTTTTAAGACATCCTCTAAATCTGCTTTTGCCAGCACAACCAGAGCTTTATCAATAGCTCGAACTTTAATGCCACGCAGGACAATTGGGAGCGATCGCAGCAATACAACCTCATCCTCAAAGAGGGGTATCATCGGAAAAACTCTAAGGCACACTCAAACTATTAAAGCCGAAGCCCGTTTCTGGTAACGGGTTTAGAAATTGTTAGTTCTCTTGAACTAAAGAAGGTCGATTCTCAATTGTGCCGTCTCCTCAACAAGATTGGGGGCGATCGCTATAAAGCTGATTGCTGTATCGTTTATACCCAGTGTGCCAGTCAAAGGCGGAATGTTGGATACAAAACTCCGGGTTCTATTCTATTTGCAGTCCCTGGGGTTCTGACAAAAATAACTCTCCTTGAGAGAGTACCGTTTAGCAGCACTCTTTCAAGGAAATTTATAGGTGAATGGCACTGAAATAAAGTTGCGCCATTAGTATAGACTGGGCTTCGACTACGCTCAGCCCTCGTTGGTGAGGGCTGAGCGTAGTCGAAGCCCGGAATGAACGCACTTATTTCAGTGCCATTCAGTTATAGGTCTTAATTTTGTAACGATCGTGCTCAACCGCAGGCTCAGATTTTTTGTAGGTAGAGAGAAATGTGAAGCTTAGAAACTTCCGCTCTCGATTCCATATCGTGACCGAACAACGGTACACTTAATGGTTAGATACACTTTTGAGAAATCAAGATTTTATTTGATACCGTATCCTGAATTTTATGGATAGTGTTGCGTAACGCTATTGGGTGTGAAGGCTTTGGTGTGTGGTTCTTAGAACTACTACCACCGTACTTAGCTAACACGCACAGCATTCCATAAAACAGGCAACAAAGGACACCTGATGAATATGAGTTGGGCACCGTATCAACCCATCAGGCAGATTTGTTCAAATGGAATCAGTGACTGACATCTGGGTGTCTATCAACCCTCAAAACATCAAAAAGGTTAGACGTATCTTTATGTCAATTGCTGTTGGAATGATTGAGACCCTGGGTTTCCCGGCGGTTGTCGAAGCGGCGGATGCCATGGTGAAAGCGGCTCAGGTTACCTTAGTCGGCTATGAAAAAATCGGCAGTGGTCGAGTCACCGTCATCGTCCGGGGCAATGTTTCCGAAGTTCAAGCCTCGATCGCTGCGGGTATTGAGTCGGTCAAGCGGGTTAATGGCGGCGCTGTGCTGTCAACTCACATCATTGCGCGTCCCAATGAGAACCTGGAGTATGTACTGCCCATTCGCTACACCGAGGCCGTTACGCAGTTTAGAGAGATGATGTAAAACTCCACTTCAAGAAAAGAGTGCGGCACTTTGCGCCGCACTCTTTTTCTTTAAATGAGGTGGCTAGAGCCGAAGCTATACCTGACGTTCCGTCCTTCACTGGCAGATCGACTATTGATGACGAAGCAATCAGTTTCATAGCGATCGCCCCTCAGTTTATTGAGAATGAGGCGATTCGATTGAGAACTACTGTTCGTTAGTTCAAGTGAACCAATAATTTCTGAAATCCTTTCAGGGAGAGGGCTTCAGTTTGAATATTGTGAGTGTGCCAGTCAACGGGCGGAATGTGGGTTCTGTGACAGAAAAGAGCATGTTGGTTCAGCAATCACCAACGTTTGAGCAATTTAACCCTGCTTCAATTCGCGCACAATTTCTTGAGCCAAATTTCTAGACCAGAGGGAATCGAAGGGACAAAGGATTTGGCGGTTTTCGGGAGATAGCCAAATCAGTGCGTCTTCTACGTCGGCTAGTTGGTAGGTTTCGTTCAGCAGGACGCAGGTGAGCAAGCGATGCACAGTCATAGCCTGTTCGTCGGTTAGCACAATCATGGCTTTGCGCCCCTGTCTGCCTTTGCCAGCACAACCAGAGCTTTATCAATATCGCGAACTTTGATGCCGCGCAAGGCAATCAGGAGCGATCGCAACAATGCAACCTCATCATCGGAGAGTGTAATCATCGGAAAAGCTCCAAAGCAGTATTTTATTTACTATATGCTTTTAGTCACTTAAGCACAAGTGACTAAAGCTCTGTGGGAGCATAGGTAAGTATATCTATGTACTGCTTATGTCCGCTGACAAGAAAAGCCTTAGAGTATATCTGACTTCAGACATTGAGAGGATTCTGAGGGTTCTAAGTGCTATCAAAAATCAAAGTATTAGTGAAACTGTGCAGATTGCATTGGAAGAACATTTTGCCAAACCTGACAACCAAGATTTAATCGATCGCCACAAAATTGATGAAATCGAAGAGAACTAAGCTTCTACCGTTACTTCTCTAATGATCCAAATCATTCGCGATCGAGCAACTCCAGAGCAAATGCAACAAATGCTGAAAACTTTGGGTATCTACATTAAACTGGCAGTAGATATACAACGAGGCATTTTAGCGGGAGGAGGAGAACTGCATGTTGACTGTGAACAAGTGTTGCTGGAAACGGGCAGTGAGCAAGCCTATATTTGGGGCGCAGATTGGTATCCTTTCCAACAAAGAGTAGGCTACGAATCGTTGATTAACATTCGTCCTGGTGTTGGCAATCGCTCGATGGAAATCCAAGACTCGGTAATTCGAGAACAGGTCAACCGCATTGTTCAAGAGTTGTTAGGAAATGTGCAATGGCAGTAGATTTGGCTATCCTTAAAACCCAATATCTGCAAAATGACACTGCGACTCAGATTAACAGGTTGGCTGCAAACCTGGCTCAAATCAAAGCATTCGCTCAGGTGGGTGCAGAGGAGCAGCGTGCCCAAGACCTGATTCGAGAGAGCCAGTTTTTTATTGAGTGGGTCGTGCCTAGCCTCAACCTGGAAACAGAGCCAGATTTAGCCACCGAATTAGTGGCACTGCAACGCCAATTGAGCCGCTGGAAACTCCATTTTTCAACGTTATGGTCGAATTCTGGCGATCGGCTGCACGTTGCCCAACTCTCTCAAGACTGGAGCGATCGGCTGCTTAGTTTCTCGAGTTTGATAGCAGGTTGAGTTACTTTAGCAAAACTAATGAGGATTGGAATACAGATATGATTGAAATGCGTATACATGAATATTTGAAAATGTAAATGCAGAGAAGCGATTAGAATCCTTCAAATGCTGTGAATTATGTATACTCCTTCAGGAAAGACTGTTTAGCAAAGGGTTGCATACTTTAAGTAGTTGTACTTAAAGTATAACTGGGATGCACCCTCAGCAGTACAATCGTTCTCCTTGAGTTGCTATTAATTAGCACTGATGGACAGAGACTTAGAAGAATTGTCTGGACTCAGTTTATGGATGTACCACTCTTACTAGCCACTCTGGGCCTAATTGGAGCAGGTGTGCAGCTAATGCTCATGCAAAATAAACAAGATCGGCTTAGTAGAGAATTAGATCAATACAAAAGATCGGCTTCTAAAGGAGAACTTGACGAACTGATTCGGACTAAAGAGGAGATTACTAAACAAGTTAATAACCTGCGGCAGAAGCTATCTGGCCTTGAGGAGGAAGCATACGTTCAGTCATTCGGGTTCTATGAACCAAAATATGACTTTATCAATTCTGAGGGTTATGCAGCAAGCCTGAAAAAGGTGAAGTCTGAACAGAAAAGCATGATAAAGAAAGGAACTGCCGTAGTGAGCCAAACTAAATTAGTTTTCAACGACAGCGAAAAAAAAGGGCAGAAGTTAACCGACAACCTTCGAAAATTTATACTAATAGCTTTCAATACTGAAACTGATGACGTAATTTTCAAAGTTAAGCATAGTAATATTCAAGCTTCAAAAGAACGAATAGTTAGAAGTTATAAGAGACTGAATAAACTTGCAGAGACAACTACTTGTGAAATCACACAGCAATACCTCGATCTAAAACTGACAGAGCTATATCTTCAGTATGAAATGGCTTGTAAAAAGCAGCAGGAAAAAGAGCAGGAGCAAGAAAGAAGGAAAGACGATAACGAACGTAAAGTGCTTGCAAAAGCTGAGGAAGAGATTAGGAAGTCAGAGCAGAAAGAGGAGATTTATCGACAGAGAATTGAAGAAGTTCGTCAAGCTATAGAGCAGGTTGAGGGTGAGAAACGTAGGCAGTTAGAGTTGGAAAATAATCGGCTTCAGCAAGAGTTAGAGAAGGCTCAAACCGAAACAGAGCAGGCTACATCGCGTTATAGGGCGCGAAAAGCAGGTTACATCTATGTGATCTCAAATATAGGTTCTTTGGGACAAGACATCTATAGAATATGTAAAAGTGTCCGGCAAGATGACTACATCAGTGAAATGAACCCTGCTCTTCCTTTCCCATTTGACATTCACTTCAAAATTTTCTCGGAGGATTCCTCAGATACGCTAAAACGCCTGCATAGTCGATTTCAGGATAGGAGAGTGAATTTGCTCAATGACAGGAGAGAATTCTTTAAAGTCTCAATAAGTGAAATTGCTCAAGCCATCGATGAAATTAATCAACAAACAGGGGTGTTGAATATCCTCAAATCTGAGCGGGTGGCTCAGGCGTATGAATATCGTAGAACTGTCTTCGAACAGAACAAAACGTTAGGTTCAAACAGAACTGATGCCGGTAGCAACAATGCAACAGCTTAGACTTTTCTTGACTTAAAAGCTCTGTACAATTCGGAAACCGATATGTCGAGAAACTTGGTTTGAATTTTTCCACAATCGATAAGAGGAAGAGCAATTAGAAGGCTCATTGAGCCATGAACCGCCTCGAATTATACGATTTTGATTGTCAGTGCTGTCAATCCAAGCCTCCCCATTGGTTGGAGTGCCATAATAGTTTTCATGCCAATGATCTTGGCACCATTCCCAAACGTTACCGTGCATATCAAATAAACCAAAGGGATTAGCAAATCTTAGTTCTCCAACCTGTAATGTTTTTGCTCGATTGATTCCCTTTTGTTCTAAGCAAAATGTATGAGTACCATCATAGTTTGCCAAATCCGAAGTGATAGTTTGTCCAAAATGAAATGGCGTTGTGGTACCAGCCCGACAAGCATATTCCCACTCAGCTTCTGTTGGCAAACGATATGTATGTCCTGTTTTTTGAGATAGAATACCACAAAATTCTACTGCATCATGCCAAGAGGTTTCTACGACAGGTCGATTTGCTCCCCAGAAACGTGAAGGACGTAGCTTTAATTTTCTAGGATTAGGTTGCAATTGAGCAATTTCTCTCCACTGAGCAAATGTGATGGGGACTTTGCTCATCAAAAATGGTTTGATTTCTACTGTATGTTGAGGGCTAGCATGCCTATAGCCTGTATCTTCTGATTCAGACAAACCCATTTGAAAAGTTCCACCAGGGATAAATACCATTTCAATATTTACTTTATCAATTTTCTCGATGAGACACCAATTTTTATCGGCATACTGGGAGATGACTTTTCCATAAGAATCAATTTCTAAAACATCAAAGATAAACTCTTGAAGATTTGAAGCAACTAATTCAGGGATTTGACCTGGAACAATGGGCGTTATTGAAGTCGATCGATTTAAAGTGGCTTGGTTTTTTTGAATATTTGATTGAAGGGAGACTTTAGATGCCTCAGATATTTGGTAAGGTTTTGGTTGAGATGGCGTAGTTCTTGTAGTGCCATTGTGACCTAATCGAGCTATTTTCCCATTAATTCGCTCAATCGCAGTTTGGGCTTCTCGTCTTTGAGTAGAGTGTTGAGACACATCAATCACTTGCCACCAAAGTTTTTTTGCAGCTTCAAAGTCTTCCTCTATTTCGCCTTCTTTCGCTCGATTGACAAGCACTTCAATATCCGCTGATGTCACAGCATAAGGTAGTAACGGTTGAAAAGCTTTTGAGGTAGGTTCAACTCGGATTCGGGGTGTTTGTTCGACGTGATCTTGCCGATGCTGGGAATTAAGGGCTAGAACACGCTGTCGTAAATAGCTCTCTAAAGAGTTAGGCAGTGTGTATTGAGTTAATCCTTCAACCAAAGCAGAGGTGAACGCTCCTTGCCGCAGCCCTTCTAGCTCGTAGGAATATTGCCCATAATCGCAAGAAAAAATGGTTGTGATTCCGCGCTCTTGGGCAGATGCAATTGTCTGTTCTCCAATTGAGTCATCAAAGCTTTTCTTGCCCATCACTTGACGACAGGCATCCAAAACCAAAACAATGTCCGCGTTCTGATGGAGTCGTAATGTAGCAATCACCTCATCGATCGGCAAGGCAAACCGCTCAAGCTCATCTTCTAAACAGTCCGAGGTGATCAGGTAATCGCGACCATTGCAACTTACCCCGTGACCACTAAAGTAAAACCAAAGACGATCAATTTCACTCAGACGCTCAGGTCGAAAATCCCGTTTGAGTGCTCGTAGCAGATTAGAACAAGTAGGATAAGTTGGGCTACTCTGGTGAGTCTCATCTCCTAAGAAGCGGATAACGTTAGCTTCACCAAAACCTGCTTGCTGAGCCAAGAAGTCGCCAATTCGTTGAGCATCGTTGACCGCATATTTGAGTTTTCGTTCTGGGTGATGTATGTAATCATTTATGCCAATGACGATTGCCCAATTATTTGCCATCTACTTCTTATCCGTTCTAGTAAATTCAAGCTTGATAGCTCTCTTTTCAGGTGTTTTTCTTTCCATCCACTACTAATCTAACCTTTGCGTAGGATTCTGAAAGATTCGCCACAATCTTGCTGTCTTGAAAATGCTCTGGTGAAATAGATTCAGCCATCAGAACTGCGATAATGGAGAAGCGATCGCTGCTTTTAGTCCAATAGAAGTATCACAGAAAGTTTATCCCTTTACCACTGGGCTGTACCTCCCAACTTATCAAATAAGGGAAGGATTAGTCGTGAAAAAATACATCAAGCATTTGGCAGACAACAGCTTCAAATAAGTGCTTCGCTCGATCGAACTCTGGAACCTTCCAATCCGGTACAGCAGCCCGATCCAGTTGGTTTGCATTCAGGTAAACCGGATAGCGAACTTCCACTTGTAGCGCCTCCACTTGCGGTAGCTGCCCGTAGTGTTGGGTAATGTATCCGCCACTAAACACCTTGTTACGAACCACCTGATAGCCTTTCGAGCAAAATGCAGCCTCCGCTGAGGAAATGAAGCGATCGCCACAGGACTTGCCATTACCGTTGCCCAAGCAAATTTCATCCTCAATCAAACCAAAGAAACTATGTAAATCCAGCAAATACACCCTGCCAAACTGCTCCATGAATTGATTCAGCAAGCTCTGAAGCCGATCATGATAGGGATGGTAATAGTGCTCAACGCGCTGCTGAATCTCCTGTTGAGACGGAAGAGTTTGATATAGAGGCACATTGAAGGCCGTCTTTTCTGCAATAATCGATTGCCAAAAATTCCCAAACAATGGTTCATTGGGCGATCGATTCAAATCCACCACATAACGGCTATAGATGGCTTGCAGCACCGTAATTCCCAAACCGGGCAGGAAGTCATAGAGCTTATCCAAATGCCAATCTTGATTGGGCAGATAATGCTGATAAGATGGCTCTAGTTGATCAGCAATGTCTTGCGGTACGAGCAACCCACTGTGCGGCAAACTGGCAATGATTGGAATGGGTTGAGTCGTTGGTAAATGAAGCAAAAAAGGGGTTGTCATTGCTGACCCAGTGAGGGGATGAAGCGCTCGATTTCAGATAACGATCTACCCAACCATACTATGTCAATGGAAACAACGATTGAAAATCTGGAAGAAAAGTTGCGACAGGCTATGCTCACCAGTGATGTTCCTGTGCTGGATGAACTGATTGCCGACGACCTGGTTTGGACGATGCATACAGGGCAGGTCGTCAATAAGCAATTTGATCTGGATGCACACCGCTCTGGACTCTTTCAGTTCACAAAAGTGGAGACGAGCGATCGCCAAATTCATCAATATGACAGCAATTGCATCGTGGTTACTCTCAAAGCAGAACTGGCTGGAACCAGCAGCGGTGAAGCGTTTTCAGCAGCCTATCGTTTTACTCGCGTCTGGGTACAGCGGCAGAACCGTTGGCAAATTGTAGCCGGTCATGTGAGCCAGGTCATTCTTTTCTGGATGGTGATCTATCCCTACATCCCCAGCGGGCTTTGGCATCTGGTGGCCTCTTGCTCTTGAACCTCCTCCGGCGATCGCGACTTACAGCAGTTCTCAATCGAGTCAGCCACAGTCTCGCCAAGATGGGTGTGGGATGTAGGGGTTGAAGTGTGGTGAATGCAAATGAAAATGGCTGTAAACATTCCGGCGACAGCGCCATCTTTTACGGCAGAGCGTGCTAACGCAAATCAGACGATCGTGGTGAATGGGGCTTCAGATGTAGTGATGGTTTTCCATCCAGAGGCCGTTGCCCAAGTCATTGAACACGTTGCGATCGTTCAACAGAACCGTATGAACCCATCACAGACGCGATCGCCAGATTCCCTAGTCTCCGTTCAGGTGAGAACCTCTATAGTCGGGCGATCACCATGCCAAAGTTGCCATCAAAACGGCGATCGCTGGTGCATAGGCGAAGGAGGCAGACCTGACAAAGCAGCTAAATCACGGTAGTGCCTCGAACAACAGTAGGTTAAACACAATGGAGAAATGTCTTCGGTCAAGCAAGACTATGGAGTGTCGGCTCTACGGATATCCCAACTTTCATAAAAGCCTTGTTCCACAAGGGGGCTTCTTTCTGGAGTTGCGCCACGAATTTCAAGCCGCGCCATTTTTTACGAAAACGTACAACTTAGCCCTACTCTATAAGCAAATCACGCAGATAGTAAAAGCGATCGCTACTCAAATTACCAGTTTGAAGCCGTCCCAGATAACCAGTTAGCGGTGAGGAGAGTTCGATTAGCAGTTCATAAACGGTTTGATTGTCGAGCCAATCACTTTGATGGGCTAATCCAAAAACAGTGAAATTGTAGGCACTGCAAATTTGTGCCGTTTCTAGTTGCTTTTTATCAGGTTGGGTGAGCTGCTTAACAATATGAACAAGTTGCGACCGCAGTTTGATATCCTGCAAGACTTTATCAATATAGCGATTGATTTTGGTGTCTGCCTCTTCTCCAAACGGAGCTTCCCTTAAACAAGGCTCCAGCACTAATAAATCGATCGCTCCCGCATGTTTTGCCTTAACTTCAAGCAGTCTTTGTAAGGTTTCTGGACGCATAACATTCATTTTGTTTCCAACTGCAACTCTATTGGCTGGAGATGTTAGAGATCCGGCAGCAAAAATGACCTTAATTGAATTGTCGTATTCATCTGCAAAATGAGTTTGACCTAGATAGGTCAGCTGTGAGCAAACATCAGTAGGTACATTTTGATTCTTGCTGGCTTTACACTCACCAATTAAGGGATAAGGTTCTCTACAACAAACGTCAATACCACCAGCACCGCCCGTAGCTTCCGGATCAAGACTCGCTTTAGGATTCGGAATAGAATTGCTGAAGCCAAGCCTGATAAGGCTTTTACGAACCAGCTTTTCAAATTCATTGCCTTCGCTTGAGTTTCCAACTTCAGCAATTCGACCAATCCAAATTAAGTCCGGATCAGGTTGGTGACTAATTTTACTACTAGCTTGCCAACCCAGTAAAGCTCTAGCCTCCTGGCTGATTTCTTTAGCAGCAGTACTTGTATTAAGAGAAATGACTTCTACTAGTTTACTTAATTCAAAACAAGGAGGCTTTTTTCTTTCCTCTAACTGTTGCTTTCGCTGTGAAAAAATAGCTTCAGCTAATACGGGGAGAAACTCAGTAACCTTAACAGAAGTCAAAAGCTTATTTTCTAAAACTAAGCTCGTCAAACTAACAAATTTTCCACGTTTATCAGAAGCAACAAAATTAGCCGAAACCGAAACAGGTTCGGCTAACCTATAAACTTTCAGATACGCCAAAAAGATATGTTGCCTCTGATTTAGGGCTTCTTGTAGAGCTGCTTTTGTCCAAACAGTGGAACAGGAAAGAACTTCTAACGGCTCTGCGGTATGAATCATCGTACTAAGCTCACACCTTGCCCAAGCTTCAATTTTGACAGTGGAAGTGTTTAAACTAGCCAAAGCGGCTTGAGCCGATGTGTGAGTATAAGAATGATATTGCTGCTGAACAGACAAATGATCTATTAACAGATCACAAGGATAAAGAGCGAATGTCCACCCTCGCTGCACCGCTACTTTTGGAATAGCCACAATGTTTTGCCCTTCAAGCAGCGCAGTAATATCAGGAGCAGGTAGACACAATGCCCGATCGAGCAAAACTGGTTCAATCATCAGGAGTTATCACTCTCAGTCCACAGTTCTTTCAAATCATTAGCTTCAGTTACATCAGGATCGTTGACAGGATCGTTGATAGGATTGTTGTCAGAACCTACTGAAGACTCAGGCTCATCTGCGATATTTTGAGGCATCTGATAAGACGGATCGCTCAAAATGTCTAGAAGTAGCTTGTTGTAAACTCCTAAAGCATGGTCAGCCCCCTTTTCCTGAATGAACTTGGAAATTTGTTCCTCTGTTACCTTGTAGTCTGATTCACGCTTCTGATAAATAGAACGTATAGCAAGCAGAGGTTTAATTTCTTCTTCTTTCAGTTCAACAAACTCTCCTCCTTTGCTGATCAGTGGATCAAGATACTTTTTTCTGAAGTGGGAGTTGATGGGTTTTGTCTTAGATCTCACGTAATCGTTCACGGGGTGGGGGTATCAGTAGGCAGCAAGGATGGAACAGGTTCTCCCTGGCGAGCAGCCCGACATGCCTCAACCAAGTAATCTAACACTGGGCGATTTTGAGATCGCAAGGTTGTCA